>NZ_JAEBEJ010000005.1:0-706222 GCF_046548895.1 Amycolatopsis sp. cmx-4-54 | reverse complement strand
ATCATGATCGGCGACACCATCGCCCGCCAGCTCACCCTCAACCGAGCAGTACGCTACCAACCACTCAACACCAAACTGTCCGACAAGTCCTGAAACACATCTGTCCGTGAGGTCCTGAAACAGCACAGATCGTTAGAACGACACTTACCACTCACGACCTCCGCCCGCGGGATCACGGTGTCGGCTCGGGCAGCGCGGTGGTCATCGCGCCGTCCACGGTGACGGTCTCACCGGAGACGAACCTGGCCTGATCGCCGAGGAGGAAGGCGATCACGCCGGCGACGTCCTCCGGCCCGGCCAGCTCGCCGACCGGCTGCAGTCCGGTCAACGCTTCGCGGGTGGCCGCGTCCCGCCAGCGATGCGCGTTACGCGGCACCATGACGAACCCCGGCCGGACGGTGTTGCACCGCAGTCCGCGTGGTCCGAGTTCCACGGCGGCCGCGCGGCCGAGCGCCTCCAACGCGGCCTTGGCCATCGCGTACGGAGCCTGTCCGGCCCAGGCCAGGCCCGCGTGGATCGAACTGACCAGCACCGCGGCGCACGGCCTTCCCCCGGCACGGGCGACCAGCTGCTGCAACGGCTCCAACGCGGACACCGCGCCGATGTCCAGCACCCTGCGCAGCGCGTCCGACGTCTGCTCGGCGAAGGGGGCGCGATGCTCGCTCAGCAGGCAATGCACCAGTCCGGTCACGTCGCCGAGGGTGTCGAACGCGGCGCCGATCACCGCCGGATCGGTCGCGTCACCGCGGATCCACGGCACGTCGGCGTGTTCCGGTGGCGGTGGCGCGATGTCCACCACCGCCACCGGCCGTCCCTCCAGCAGCAGCGCGCGCACCACGGCCGAGCCGATACCGCCCGCGCCGCCGAGGACCACCACACCACTCATGACCACTCCCCACTGGTGAAGAAGGCACGCACGACGAGTCCCGCCGCCGCGACGACCAACGGATTGCCCCGGGTCAGTGGCCGGACCAGTGCCCGCGGCGGAGCCGTCTCGACGCGATCGCGTACCGCGTCGAGCCATCGATCCGACGGCGCGCCGCTGCCACCGAGGACGATCACGTCCGGCCGCATCAGGTCGTACACCGTGTCGGCCACCAGAGCCACCTGGGCACTGCGCGCCTCGAGAAGCCCGGCCGCGGCCGGATCCGTGTCCGCCAGGCGGATCAGCTCCGTCAGCGAGGTCACCGCGACCCCGGCGGACCGAGCGGCGGCGAGCAACGCCACGTCCGTCCCGCACTCGCCGAAGCGCCCGTGACCGCCGCCGGCGAGTTCGGGTACGAGGAGGCGGCCGAAGCCGCCCTGAACGATGCCGTTCGAGGACGGGCCCACCTGACGCCTGAAGAACCCCGTCTCCGTGACGTTGCCGATGAACAGGTACGACACGTCGTGCCCGCCGAGCCCCGCGCCGAAGGTGAGTTCGGCGCCCAGCAGGGCGGCCACGTTACCGTCCACCACGACGTCGAGCCCGGTCCGCTCACGCACCACGCCGCCGACCCGGACGTCGGCCCAGCCCAGCACGTCGTTGCGCACGACCCTGCCGGTCACCCGGTCCACTTCACCGCCGGCGGTGACCCCGACACCCAGCACCGGTCCCGGCGCGGCGTCCGCCATCCCGGCCGCCAGTTCCGCGGCGTGCCGCAGGGTGGCGGCGCTGTCCGCCGGATCGCGGTTCTCGGAGTACGTCTTGACGCAATGACCGGACAGGTCGATCAGTCCGAGGGTGGTCCGTTCGAGGCCGAGGTGCACACCGACCGCGTACCGGCTGGACGAGTCGAGCTCCACCGGCACCCGGGGCCTGCCGACCCGGGCGGCGGTGGGCTGCTCGACGAGTTCACGGACGACACCGGCGGACAGCAAGGGCTCGATGATCCGGCTGACGCTGCCGTGGTTGAGGGACAGTTCCTTCGCGATGTCGCCGCGCGCCAGCGGTCCGCTCCGCACGAGCAACTGGAGCACGGCGGCCGTGTTGGCCTGCCGGGCCTGCCGCGGCCGGGTTCCGCGGTGACCGGGGTGGTTCATCTTCACTCCGGCTTCCCGGACTCGACGCTGTTGGTTTCCTCGAGCTCGACACCGGTGGTGGCCAGCCACGGCGACACCAGCACGATCACCGCGCTCACCAGGAACGCGCAGGCGTACCACGCCACGACCGTGATCCCGTGCTTCTGCGCCAGCATGGGCGCCAGGAACACGTTGAGCGCGATCGCGAGCCGGGTCACGCACTGAGCGATACCGGAACCCAGGCCCCGCAACGAGGTGGGAAACGCCTCGGTGCTCCACACCCACGACAGCACGCCCGGGCCGAACCACGTCAGCATGGCGTACACGACCCAGAAGGCCACCAGGCCGACGCCTGCGCGGTCGCCGGTGAACGCGATGCCCAGCCCGGCGGCGAACACCCCGAGGCAGGTCCACACGCCCAGCCAGCGCCGGTTGATCCGGTCGATGACCGCGGCGCCCGCCACCACGGCGATCAGGCCAACCACGAAACCCAGGAGGGAGAAGTACAGGGTGTTGGAGACCCCGATGCCGGTGCTGCTGATGATCAACGGCCCGGCGACCGTCGCCACCGCGCCACCGAAGGCCTGGATGGCGAAGAACGCCGTGACCGTCGCCAGCCGCCGCCAAGCACCGCCGGCCACCAGCATCCGGTAGCTCCGCTTCTCGGAAACCTCGCGCTTCGGCGGCTCCAACCCGAGCGCGTCGTAGATCCGCCGCGCCTCCTCGACGCGACCGCGCGCGCTCAGCCATCGGGGCGACTCCGGCAGGAATTGCCTTGCCACCAGCACCGCGGTCGCGGGCACCGCGGCAAGACCGAAGAGCCACCGCCACGTCTCGTCACCGAACACGGGCTGGAGTGCCAGCGCCAGCAGCACCGACGTGATGGCACCACTCAGCCACATCATGTTCGGCAAGCTGCCCGCGATCCGGCCTCGGCGGGATTTGGGCGCGATCTCGGTGAGGAAAGCGTGGGAGGTCGGGATGTCCATCCCCACCGCGACACCGAGCACGAACCTGGCCGCGACCAATTGCCAGACGTCCTGGACGAACGCCGCGGCGAGGGAGGCCACCACGAAGACCACCAGGTTGATCATGAAGATCACCCGGCGGCCGAACCGGTCGGACAGATCACCGAAGATCACCAGGCCGAGCGCCGTGCCCACGAACGCCGCCGCGGTCACGAGCCCGACCTGGAACGCGGTGAGGTGGAACGAGGGCTTCAGGAACAGGACGGCGGCGCCGATGACGAGCAGGTCGTAGCCGTCGATGAACTCGCCGAACGCGACAAGCCTGCCGGTCCAGTTCCGCACGAACCGCGCCCGCCTCGGCGACATCGTCGACTGGATCGCCATCCCCGACACCATCAGGATTCCTCCCCCGCCCGCTTTTTGTGCGACGAACACCAAATTAGGAGCGGGTGCGCCTCCCCTGCCCGTATCCGGCGTCTTCGGGGACGATCGGCCCGCCGAGTCGGCCCGATCGGGCAAGCCTCCTGTTCGCCATCACTGCGGCGCCGGTTCCTTCGAGTGGCGTCCCAGGCTCGCGATCGCGGCCATGATCAGCACGACCCCGACGACACCGGCCACCGTCAGCCGCTCTCCCAGGAAGACGACGGCGAGCACGACAGCGGTGACCGGTTCGAGCAGTGTCGCGACCACCGCCGCGCCACTGGGTGTGGTCCGCAGGCCGGTGAAGAGCAGCGCGTAGGCGAGCGCCATCGTCACGGCGCCGAGGTAGCCGATCAGCGCCCACGACCCGATGTCGGTGGTCCAGATCCGGTCACCGGCGGCCAACGGCACGACCAGTCCGGCGGGAACGAGGACCATCGCGGCGACGAAGGTCGTCGTCGTGGTCATGGTCACCGTGTCGAGCCGCAGGGACAGCGGCGCGGCGGCTTCGGCGGAAATGGCGTACGCGGCTCCGGACACGAGTGCGGCGAGGACCCCTGGAACCGGGTACGGCGCTTCGCCGACAGGGCTGCCGAGGATGCCGACCAGCAGAAGCCCGGTCACCGCGGCCGTGACCGTGACCAACTGGCCTGGGGAAGGCCTGCGGCGACTGCGGACGCTGCCGGTGATCAGCAACAGCACCGGCGCGAACCCGAGACACACCACGGTGGTGATGCTCACCCCCGCCCACAGGACGGCCACGAAGAAGAGCAGTTGGAAGGTCGCCGTCGAAACCCCGACCACGGTCACTCGCCGCCAATGCCGCCGACCCAGTCGCGCGCAGTCGCGCAACCGCCGCATCGCGGCAGCGGCGATCACCAGGACGACGACCGCGACGAGGGCGCGGTACCCGCCGATGGCCAGCGGCGAGAGGCCCGAAGCGTCGTGGACGACCGGGATGGCCGGACCGATCGTGCCCCAGAGCACGCCGGCCAGGCACACCAGGACCAGCCCTCTCCCCTTGCCCGCGGATGCCTGGACCGGCTCGGTTTCCGTTGTCGCCACACCGGCAGCATGTCAACCGGCGCAAGGCCGAGGCGAGCCGGCCACGCGAAGGGAGCGCCGTGGATTCCCGATCGCGGTCAGCCCCGGAGACCCCGGTTCACCGTGGCTCAGCGTGCCCCAGGAGGGAGCGGGTGCCTTGGGGAAGGACGGCATCGGCGAGGTGAGCGGTGACGGCGTCACGCAGGGCACGTACGGCCTTGGACGGTTCGACGTCCTGCCGGCCGGCGAGCCGCACGACCCGGCTGAGCCCCGGCTCGGCGAAGCGGGTGACGCGAAACCGGTCCCTGACCACGGTGCTCGGTACGACGGCGATCCCCATACCGGCTCGCACGAACTCCAGTACGGCGTCCATCTCACCGCCCTGGATGGCGAACACCGGCTCGAATCCCTCGGCGCGGCAGGCGTTGATGGTGGCGTCGCGCAGGTCGTAACCGCGGCGGAACATCACCAGCGGCTTGTCCTGGAGATCGGCGATCCGCAGCCGCCCCCGCCGGATCGGCGCGGGCCGGTCCTTGGCGGAGATCACGACCAGTTCCTCGATGAGCAGCGGCTGGGTGGCCAGGCGGGTCCGGTCGCGCAGCCGAGAGTCGACGATCAGCGCGAGATCCAGGGCGCCTTCGGACAAATCGGTCTGCAGGTCCCGAGAACCACTCTCGTGCAGTGTGAGCTCGATCCCAGGGTAAGCGGCGCGGAAGCCCGCGAGCATCGACGGCAACAGGCCGGTGCACAGGCTCGGCGTGGCGCCCAAGCGCACTCGCCCCCGCCCCAGTTCGTCGAGTTCCCGCACGGCCTGGTACGCGGATTCGGTGTCGGCCAGGACGCGCCGAGCGTACGGCAGCAGGGTTTCGCCGGCCTCGGTCAGCGAGAGATTTCCCCGTATCCGGTGGAAAAGCTCGGCGCCGACGTCGCGTTCGAGCGCCCGGACCTGCTGCGAGAGCGACGGCTGGGCGACCCGCATCAGCTCGGCGGCGCGGGTGAAGTGCCGGGTGTCGGCGACGGCCACGAAGTAGGCGAGCTGGTGGAACTGCATCGCACCATCATAGGCACAGCCTATGGTGATGAGACTTTTCTTCTGTTTGCCCTCTGGTCGGCCCGGCCCTAGCGTCGGTCGTGTGTCCACCGAACTCGCTGTCCCACCACGAAAGACCACGTCGATCGGTCGTTTCTGGGCCTCGACGATCGGGAAGAAAGCCGTCATGGCGGTGACCGGCCTGGCGCTGGTGGCCTATCTGTTCGCACATATGCTCGGCAATCTGAAGGTCTTCTTCGGCGCCGCCGCGATGAACGACTACGCGGCCTGGCTGCGCACGATCGGTGAGCCCGCGCTGCCGTACGAGGCCGTCCTGTGGATCGTGCGCGCCGGCCTGCTCGTCGCGTTCGTCCTGCACGTCACCGCCGCCGTTCAACTGTCCATCCGGGACCGCCGGGCGAGACCGGTCCGGTACGCACACCGCAGGCGGGCACGCGCGAGCTTCGCGACGAGCACGATGCGCTGGGGCGGCGCGACGCTCGCGGTCTATGTGGTCTGGCACATCCTGGACCTGACCGTGGGCGTGGCCAACCAGGACTTCGTCGCCGGGCAGCCCCACCACAACATCGTCGCCGACTTCAGTGTGTGGTGGGTCAACGTGATCTACATCGTGGCGTTGCTGATGCTCGGACTGCACCTCAACCACGGCTTCTGGAGCGCGGCCCGCACGCTGGGCTCCGCCAGGCCGGTGATCAGGACCATCGGCACCGCCGTGGCGGTCATGATCACCGGGGGCTTTCTCGCCGTCCCGATCGGCGTGATGACCGGATTGGTGGCCTGACCATGCTCACTCATACCGTCGGCTCCCCCATCGCCGACACCAAGACGCCGGACACGGTCCTGGAACGCCGTTGGAACGAAAGGAAGTTCACCGCGAAGCTGGTGAACCCCGCCAACCGTCGCGGGCACCGGGTGATCGTGGTCGGCACCGGGCTCGCGGGCGCGTCCGCGGGTGCGACGCTGGCCGAGCAGGGCTACCACGTGGTGCAGTTCTGCTTTCAGGATTCCCCTCGCCGGGCCCACTCCGTGGCCGCGCAGGGCGGCATCAACGCGGCGAAGAACTACCGCAACGACGGCGACTCCGTTCACCGGCTGTTCTACGACACGGTGAAGGGCGGGGACTTCCGTTCGCGGGAGTCCAATGTGTACCGGCTGGCGGAGATCTCCACGCAGATCATCGACCAGGCCGTCGCCCAGGGAGTGCCGTTCGCCCGTGAATACGGCGGCCTGCTCGACACGCGTTCGTTCGGTGGCGTGCAGGTCCAGCGCACGTTCTACGCGAGAGGCCAGACAGGTCAGCAACTGCTGCTCGGGGCTTACCAGGCGCTGTCGAGGCAGATCGATTCCGGCGGCGTCGAGCTGCACGCCCGCACGGAGATGCTGGACCTGATCGTCGTGGACGGCCGCGCGCGGGGAATCGTCGCCCGGGACCTGATCACCGGGCGGATCACGACGCATCTCGCCGACGCCGTCGTGCTGGCGACCGGCGGCTACGGCAACGTGTTCTACCTGTCCACCAACGCCAAGGGCTCCAACGCGAGCGCGATCTGGCGCGCCCATCGCCGCGGTGCCTACTTCGCGAACCCGTGCTTCACGCAGATCCACCCCACGTGCATTCCCCGCACGGGCGAGCACCAGTCGAAGCTGACGTTGATGAGCGAGTCGCTGCGCAACGACGGCCGGATCTGGGTGCCCCGGCGCCGCGGCGAGGACCGGCCGCCGGACCGGATCCCGGAGGACGAACGGGACTACTACCTGGAACGGATGTATCCGAGCTTCGGCAACCTCGTACCACGCGACATCGCGTCCCGGGCGGCGAAGAACCGCTGCGACGCCGGTTTCGGCGTCGGGCCGGGCGGATTGGGCGTGTACCTGGACTTCGCCGACGCGATCGCCCGCCTCGGCCGTCCGGCGATCGAAGCCCGCTACGGCAACCTCTTCGACATGTACCAGCGGATCACCGCCGAGGATCCGTACCGGGTCCCGATGCGCATCTATCCCGCGATCCACTACACGATGGGCGGTCTGTGGGTGGACTACGACCTGCAGAGCACCGTTCCCGGACTGTTCGTGATCGGCGAGGCGAACTTCTCCGACCACGGCGCGAACCGGCTCGGGGCCTCGGCGCTGATGCAGGGCTTGGCGGACGGGTATTTCGTGCTGCCGACCACGATCAACGACTACCTCGGCGGCACGACGCTCGACGCGGTCGGCCCCGCGCATCCGGCGGTCACCGCGGCCGAAACCGAAGCGCGGGACCGGCTGGACCGGCTGCTCTCGATCGACGGCACGCGGACCGTCGACGAGTTCCACCGCGAACTGGGCCTGCTGATGTGGGACCACTGCGGTATGTCCCGCAACGAAAGCGGTCTGCGCAAGGCGTTGGAGCGGGTGCCGGAACTACGGGCGGAGTTCTGGCGCTCGGTCCGCGTCCCCGGCCAGGCAGGTGAGCTCAACCAGGAGCTGGAGAAGGCCAACCGGGTCGCGGACTACCTCGAACTGGCCGAACTCATGCTGCTGGACGCCTTGCTGCGCGAAGAATCGTGCGGTGGCCACTTCCGCGAGGAACACCGGACCGACGGCGGTGAGGCACTGCGGGACGACACGCGCTTCAGCCACGTCGCCGCATGGGAGTACGGCGAGCGACCCGTGCTCCATCACGAGGAACTGACCTTCGACCACGTTCACCCCACCCAACGGAGCTACACGTGAAACTCACCGTGCGCATCTGGCGCCAGAACGGGCCGCGGGAACGCGGGCGGATGGTCTCCTACGCCGTCGACGACATCAGCCCGGACATGTCGTTCCTGGAGATGCTGGACGTCCTCAACCAGGATCTGATCACCAGAGGTGAGCCACCGGTGGCGTTCGACCACGACTGCCGGGAGGGTATCTGCGGCTCCTGCGGCGTGGTCATCAACGGGCAGGCACACGGCCCGGAGCGGACCACGAGCTGCCAGCTGCACATGCGGGCGTTTCGCGATGGGGACGTGATCGACGTGGAACCCTGGCGTGCCAAGGGTTTCCCGGTGGTCAAGGATCTGGTCGTCGACCGGTCGGCCTTCGACCGGATCATCCAGGCCGGCGGGTACGTCACCGCGCCGACCGGCAGCGCCCCGGACGCGCACGCCACGCCGGTCCCCAAACCGGACGCCGAGGTGGCCTTCGACAACGCCACCTGCATCGGCTGCGGCGCGTGCGTGGCGGCCTGCCCGAACGGGTCGGCGATGCTGTTCACCGCGGCGAAGGTGACCCATCTGAACGTGCTCCCGCAGGGGCAGCCCGAGCGGGAACAGCGGGTACTCGACCTGGTGGCCGCGATGGACGACGAAGGGTTCGGCGGTTGCACCAACACCGGCGAATGCGTGGCATCGTGCCCGAAGGGAATACCGTTCGCCAGCATCGCCCGGCTGAACCGGGAGTTCCTGCGGGCCTCGCGGTGACGTCGCGGCGCCGGAAGCGTCCCCGGTACGGAGGTGCCCTGCCTGTACCGTTCCCGTACCCGGCTGGTCTGTTCCACCCGAAACTCGACCCGCACTCTTGTTCGATTGGATGGGAAAGAGCCTGTGGCGGTGAACGGCGGCATCGAATCGGCGTGGGAGCGGATCACGAGCTGGCTGCGTAGCCATACACCGGTCACCGCGGCCACCCTCCGGCCCCCGGCACCCGCCGACGACCATTGCGCCGTGCAGAACGCGGTGCGGCGGCCGCTCCCGGACGACCTCCTGGTGTGGTGGCGCCTGATGGACGGTGTCGACGACCATGCCGACTACGGCACCGCGTTCATCTTCCCCGGGGCGTACATGCCACTGCCGGTGACGCGGGTGCGGGAGGAATGGGCCGGCCTCAGCGCCTACCCCGACCAGGACTGCTGCCGGCCCGACGGACACCACCAGCGCGCCGCCGGCGACCCCGTCCTCGGGTTCTGTACTGCCCTGCTCCCCGTCTGCCGCGCCGTCGACGGTGCCGTCCTCGCCGTCGATCTGCGCCCCGGCACCGACCACGGCTGCGTGCTGGGCTGGATGGCACAAACCGGTGCCCACCGGGCCATCTGGCCCGGCGTCGGCGCGATGCTGACCGACACCGCCGACCGCCTCGACCGACACCACCCCGCGGCCGGGGTGCGGACAGGTCCAGGTGCTCCGGCCATCCGCGACGACGGAGCCTTGACCTGGCTGTGAACCCCCGGGCGGCGTGCTCGAGACGTCAGAAGGCGAGCAGGCCGTTCGGGACGCCCAGGCCGGTGGGGCCGTCCCAGCCTCGCTGTGCCCGGCACATCCGGTCGTCGAACCGGGTGAGGGGCCGGTTCTGTTCCGTCTCCCAGGCCGCGGAGCAGTGGCCATCGGTACCACTGAGCGGCGGGATGAGGTTGGCGCCGGATTCGACGTCGGAGAACGCGCGTGCCGGTGCCCGGTACAGCGTGTTGGGTCCGTGTACGTCCCGTAGTTTCCCGCCTGCCGCGTACATTCCCGCGATCTGCGGGGCCGCGGCGCTCGTGCCCGCGAGCACCAGCCAACCGGACTCCGCGTGATCCGCCGGGCGGTACGAGGTGTAGACGGCGAGGTTCTCGGCGACCGCCGACACGTCGGCGCCCGCTCGCGAACCGTGGCACAGCGCCGAAATCGCCGTCGGCTGGTTCTCCGGCGGAGCGACGCCGGGCGTGCATCCGGAACCTCCCTGTGCCCACGCGCCCTGCGAGTAGCGGTGGTTCTGCCCGACGAGCGTGGTGCCGCCGACCGCGGTCACCGTGGGGAGCGCTTGTGGCCACACGGCGGCGGCCCCGGTGAAGCCGGGGGTGAAACCTGCCGTGGTGTTCCCGTTTCCGTTGAAACCGCGGTCCCCGGTCGCCGCGGTGATCGCCACCCCGCGCTGGTCCAGCGCTTCGGCGATCGGGCCGCGCAACGCGTTTTCACTGCCAGGCAGGGTATAGGAGATGCTGATGGCGTCCGCCCCGGCGGCGACCGCGGTGCGGACCGCCTTGCCGAACGCGGCGGCGTAGCGGTCGTAGCCACTGGCGTTGGTGGGGTCCGTCGGCCCGTTGCCGATCGGGATCTGCACCGACAGCAGCCGGCACGACGGGCACGTCGCCGAGGCCATGTCCGCGTCGAGAGCCGTTTCGATGGCCGAACCCTGCGCGATCTGCTTCTCGGCGTCGGTGGCCGGTGGTGGGAGGGCCGGGCCGCCCGCGAAGTCCAGCTGGCGGAAGCAACCGTCGGCGGTGCCACACGGGGGAAGCCCGTACTGTTTCCGGTAAACCGCGAGGTCTTCCGACAGCGTCGGGTACGGGCCGAGGTTGATCAGCGCGACGGTGCCACGGTGGGGAGACCACGCGGGAAGCCGGTACGCGGCGCGGAGATCGTCGGCTCCCCAGCCGATCGGTTTGGCACTGCGCGCCATCACCCGGGACTGGCAACCGAACATCGCCAGCGCACCCCCGCAGACCGCTTGCCCGTCTTGACCGTCGTCGGCCGCGGAGGCGGGAACCGCGGTGAGGGCCATCGCCGCCAGGACGACGACACCTGCGAACGCCGGCCGTCCGCGTCGAAATCCGTACATGGGAACTTCCTTTCGGGTTGTGGTCAACGGGCGCCGCGGACCGCCGCCGCGGCGCGCTTGCGGCGGCGGCGCAGTAGCACCACCACGAGCACGAAAACCTGCGTTTCCGGCTTCAGTCCGGGAAGTTCGACGGACGCGGCCGATCTGCTCCGGCTGACTGTCCCCGCCTTCGCGCCATCGGCGCCGAGCATCGTGTATTCCCGGTCGGCGGTCTCGGTCCGCCGGAACTCGAAGTCCTTTCCGGACGCGTGCAGGGTCCAGTCGCGGCGCACCCGGCCGGTGGACGCCAGGACGGTCCCGTCCGCGTCGAGCAACTCGTAGACACCGCTGAACCGGTGTGTCCTTACTCGGTATTCGCCGCCGTCGAACTCGATCAGGGCGCCGACGCGGCCCTTTTTCAGCGAGAACGTGCCCGGTTTCGAGTCGTCATCGCCGGCGAGCGTGTACTCGTGGCCCAGCGAACTGGTCTTCGTCGCGGTCAGCATGCTCCTACGGGATCATCATCGGACCGGCTGGACCCCTGCCATCTGTCATACCCCGTCGAGTGACGGATGAGCGAGGCTTCGGCACGCCCGCGACCACACCATGATCGATATGGGGAACCGCCGCCGTAGCATGGCCGACGTGCGTGAACGAGATCCCGACGAGTTCTCGGCCCGGCAGTGGCCGGACTGGGATTTCTGGAAGGACGGCCGCGGCGGCCGCCGGGGCCGGGGCGCCGTCGTCGCGATCACCAGCCTCTCGTCGCTGTTCCTGATCACGCGGATCACCGACATCGCCGGCCTCGCGAACGATCCGCTCCGTTGGCCGGCACTCGCTTTCGTCGTCGGGTATGGCGTCAGCTGCCTGCTCGGTCCGTGGTTCGGCCCGCTCGCGTCGCGCGACCGGCGGATCGCGATCGTGGCCACGATGTACGCCCTCGGGGGCACACCCGCCTTGCTGCTGGCCACCCCCGCGTATCTGACCGATCTGACCTATGCCATCGCGGTGGGGCTGATGGTGTTGCCGTTGCGTTTCTCCCTGCCGCTCGGCTTCGCCGTGGCGGCCGGGCAGGTCGGCTGGATGCAGGTGCGGAACGGCCGGGTGGAGTGGGGTCCGGTGGCCACGCTCGTCCTCGTCACCACCGCGCTGGGCGTCGTTTTCGCGCTCAACTTCACCATCGGGCAGCTGCGTGCCGTCCGCGAACAGGTCCGGCGGATGGCGGTGAACCAGGAGCGGGAACGCGTCGCACGGGATCTGCACGACGTCCTCGGGCACAGTCTTTCGACGATGACCGTGAAACTGGCGCTGGCCCGGCGGATCCTGGAGTCCGCCACCGATCCGGCGCCGGCGCTCGCGGAGATCCGCGACCTGGAAACACTTTCCCGCCAGACGCTCTCCGATGTGCGGTCGACCGTCTCGGACTATCGCACGGTGTCGCTGGCCAACGAGATCGCCGGCGCCGGGGTGGCCTTGCGAGCCGCCGGCGTGCTCGCCGAGCTGCCCACCGCGGCCGACGACGTGCGGCCGGGGCTGCAGGCGGTTTTCGGTTACGTGGTGCGGGAAGCGGTCACCAACGTGCTGCGGCACTCGGACGCCCGGACCTGCCGCGTCCGGCTCGGTCGCGACTGGGTGGAGATCACCGACGACGGCACCGTGCCCGAGCAGGCCAACTCCGGACACGGCCTGGCAGGCCTCGCCGAGCGGCTGACCTCGGTGTCCGGCACCCTCGACTACGGGAAGGCCCCCGGCGGCGGCTTCCGGGTGATCGCGCGCGGCCCGGCCGAAGGGAGCCCGGCGTGATCCGCATTCTGCTGGCCGACGATCAGGCACTCGTCCGCGGCGCGCTGGCGTCGATGCTGCGCATGGAGTCCGACCTGGACGTGGTCGCCGAAGTGGGCTCCGGCACCGAGGTGGTGCCCGCCGCGAAGCGCACCACTCCCGACATCGCACTGGTGGACGTGCAGATGCCAGGCCGCGACGGGCTTTCCGTCGCCGCCGAGCTGCGCCGCGCCCTGCCGGGCTGCCGCGTGCTCATCTGCACCACTTTCAGCCGCCCCGGCTACTTGTCGCGGGCGATGGCCGCGGGAGCGGCCGGGTTCGTGGTGAAGGACTCTTCGCCCGAGCAGCTGGTGAACGCGATCCGCCGGGTCCACGCCGGACTCCGCTTCGTCGATCCGGCATTGGCGGCCCAGTCCTTGGCGAGCGGGGCCAGCCCGCTCACCGACCGCGAAGCCGACGTCCTGCGAGCCACCGCCGAAGGGGGCACGGTGGCGGACATCGCGGCGGCCGTGGGGCTCTCCGAAGGAACCGTGCGCAATCACCTGTCGTCGGCGATCGGCAAGACCAGGGCCCGCACCCGCGCGGAGGCGGCCCGGCTCGCGGAGGTCAACGGCTGGTTGTGAGGGAGGGCGTGGACCAGCTCGCCCAAGCGGGAAAGTCCGGATCGACGAGTTACGCCTCTGATCACGCGAGTTACGCCCCCAAGCACGCGAGTTCCGTGCCCGATCACGCGAGCTTGCCGTGCGGAACCGGCGAACTCGCGTGATCAGAGGCGTAACTCGCGCCTCGGAACTAGACCGCGGCACTGGACGAGGTTGTTCGCACAGCCCTCTAGGGTGACCGCATGTCGCTGAGGGGACGGGACGCCGAGCTGACGCGGGTTCGGCGCCTGCTGACGGACGCGCGCGACGCGCGCAGTGGCGTGCTGGCGCTGCGGGGCGCGGCGGGCATCGGGAAATCGGTCCTGCTCGACCACGCCGTGTCGATCGCCGAAGCCGAGGGCATGCGCGTGGTTCGCGGGGCGGGCGTCGAGTCCGACTCCGAGCTGGCGTACGGCGGCCTGCACCAACTCCTGTTCCCACGTTTGGACCGGTTGGACGCCCTGCCCATTCCCCAGGCCACGGCGCTGCGCTGCGCGTTCGGCCTGGCCGAGGGAGACGAAGCCAATCGGTTCCTGATCTCCGCCGGCACCCTGTCGTTACTCGCCGATCTGGCCGAGGACGCCCCTCTGCTGTGCGTGGTCGACGACCTGCAGTGGCTCGACCAGGGTTCCGTTGAGGCGCTGTTGTTCGCGGCCCGCCGCTTCGTGGCCGACCGGATCGCGATGCTGTTCGCGGTGCGCGAGACGTCGGCGCCGGTCGAAATCGCGGGCGTCGAGGCCGTGGATCTGTCCGGCCTCGACGCGCCCGACGCCGCCCGGCTGCTGGACGACCACGCGCCCGAACTCGTCGGACCGGTACGGAATCGGGTCCTCTCGGAGTCCGGCGGTAATCCCCTGGCGATCATCGAACTCGGGTCGTCACGCCTCGCCGCACACGACGTCGACGAGTCCGACCCGGCCGAGCAGGTCGGCCCGCTGCCGGTGACCCGCCGCGTGCAGGAGGCGTTCCGCCGCCAGATCGTCGAGCTTCCCGAACCCACCCAACGCGCGCTTCTGGCGGCGGCGGCGGACACGGCGGCGCCGCTCGCGACGATCCTGCACGTGATCGAAGCCCTCGGTGGCGCGCCCGGCGACCTGGCGCCCGCCGAACGCGACCGGCTGCTCCGGATCGACAGCCGGATCACGTTCCGCCACCCGCTGGTCCGGGCGGCCGCCTACCAGGACGCGCCGCTGCACCGGCGGATCGAGGTACATCGCGCGTACGCCGAAGCGCTGCGCGCGGACGCCGATGCGGACCGCCGGGCCTGGCACCTCGCCGCGGCCACCACCAAACCCGACGAGGCGGTGGCCGCCGAACTCGAAGGCGTGGCGGAGCGGGCCTGGCACCGAGGCGGCGCGATGGCGGTGTGCGCGGCCTACGAACGCGCCGGTCGGCTCAGCGCCGACCGGGAGCTGAAGGCCCGGCGTATCGGCCGGGCCAGCCAGGCCGCGTTCGACGCGGGCAAGGCCGACCGCGCCGCCCGCCTGGCGGCCGAAGCACTCGCGCTGACGGCCGACACCGGCGTCCGGGCCGACGCCATCTACACCCGTGGCGCCGTGGAGTACGAACGCACTTCGCCCCGGGCCGACGCGGAGCTGACGCTCGAGGCCGCCGCTTTGGTGCGCGACACCGATCCCGAACGCGCCGCGCTCACGCTCTACGAAGCCGCGCACGCGGCCCGGCACGGGGCGGCGCACGACCTCCTGCGGCGTGCGGCGGAGCTGATGCGCGCGTTCACGCCGCCGGAGCACTGGGCACCCGTTGTCGCCGCCCTTCTCGGGTGGGCGGAGCTTTTCGCCGGTCGCCCGGAGCGGGCCGTCGGCCCGATGCGCGCTCTCCACACCGCGCCACGCGGCGGCGGGATCGACCTGATGCAGCCCATCACGGCCGCGATCGGCGGGCTCATGCTCGCGGACGACGACGACGTCATCGCCGGGACCGAGGACATGCTGGCCGAGGCGCGGGCCACCGGAACGTTGGGGTGGGTCCCGTACCTCCTGAACGTGCTCGCCGTGGCGCGGCTGTTCCGCGGCGAGTTCGCGGACGCCCGCGCGTGCGTGGCGGAAGGCGCGGCCGTGAGCGCCGAACTCGGCAACACGACCGAGCGCCTTGCCCACCGGTCGGTCGAAGTGTGGTTGCACGCCGTGTCGGGTGACGAGGCTCGCTGCCGGGCTCTCGCCGAGGAGGTGCTCCCGCGAGCCCGGACCCGGCACCGCGTCAATGCCGAGATCGCGGACTGGGGTCTCGGCATGCTCGACCTTTCCGCCCGGCGGTTCGGGGAAGCGCTCGACCGGCTCGAGCGGGTGTCGGAGGGACCCGCGAGCCGCGACCTTCTGGTCCGGGCGGTGCCGGATCTGGTGGAAGCGGCCGTGCGCGGTGGCAAGCCGGATCGCGCCCATGGACCGCTGGCGGCGTTCGGGCACTGGGCCGAACACGTCGACCGCCCGATCGCCACCGGGCTCGTCCTGCGCTGCCGGGCCCTGCTGGCCGATGACGGCGACGCCGACGCGCTGTACGCCGAGGCCCTGCGGCTCCAGGAGCGGCACGGCGGCCCCTACGAGCGCGCCCGTACCCAGCTGGTCTACGGCGAGTGGCTGCGCCGACGGCGCCGCCGTACCGAAGCCCGCGCCCATCTCGCGGCGGCGGTGTCGGCGTTCGAGGACCTCGGAGCGGCGCTCTGGGCCGAGCGTGCGCGCGGCGAGCTGGCCGCCTTCGGCGAGCGGGGCGACGAGCCTCGGCGCAGCGGCCCGCTCACCCTGCTGACCCCGCAGGAGCTGCAGGTCGTACGGCTGGCCGCCACCGGTCACACCAACAAGGAGATCGCCGCACAGCTCTTCCTCAGCCCGCGGACCGTCGGCCACCACCTCTACAAGGCGTACCCGAAGCTCGGCGTCGCCGGGCGCGCCGAACTGGCAGGCCTCGTCTGACGGCCTGATGCCGGTCGCCGGTTTCCCGGACACCAGTCACGATGACAGATACGTCGGCGGTGAATCCCGTTTAGCGTTTCCGGCAGACACCGAAGACGAGGAGCCCACAATGACGAAGTACTTCCTGAGCCTCCCGCACGACTCCGCCGAGGAGCCGACGATGGAGAACATGGACCCCGCGGAGCTGCAGGAGATCATCGCCGCCGTCGGTGCGTTCAACACCGCCCTCGAGGAGGCGGACGCGTTCGTGACCGCCGGCGGTCTGCAGCCGCCGTCGACCGCGACCACGGTGGACTACTCCGGTGACAGCCCCGTGCTCACCCCGGGCCCGTTCGTCGAAGCCAAGGAATACCTCGGCGGTTTCTGGATCATCGAGGCCGAGAACGACGACGTCGCGATCGAATGGACCAAGCAGGCCTCGCGTGCCTTGCGGAGCAGGGTCGAGGTCCGTGCCCTCCAGGAGGAACCCCCCGCCTGAAGGAATAGCGAGTCCACACCGGGGCCGGTCATCGCGGAGATGGCCGGCCCTTTCATCGCCTCCGAACCGTTACCCGGCCTGACGGCAGGCAGGGAAACACCGGGACCGGATTCCACGACTAGTACAGCGAGTGACCAGAACGCTACGCACGAAAGAGTCGCGAGAACGCCGCCCCGGACCTCGACGGCGTCGAGGCGACCCGCCGGATCGTCGGCGCCGGCCCGCACACCGTTGTGCTCATGCTGACCATGTTCGAGAACGAGGCCGCGGTGTTCGCCGCCATGCGCGCGGGTGCGCGCGGCTACCTCGTCAAAGGGGCGCGCAACGAGCAGGTCGTGCGCGCGGTCCGGGTGGTCGGCGACGGCGAGGCGATCTTCAGCCCGGCGATCGCGACCCGGGTGCTGCGGATGATCGCCGACGGATTCGAGACGAAGGAGATCGCCGACCGGCTGAGCTATTCCGAGCGGACGGTGAAATCGATCCTGCACGAAATCACCGACCGTTTCCAGCTCCGCAACCGCGCACGCCGTCGCGTTCGCCTTGCGCGAGGGGTTGATCTGATCGGTCTATTCGACTCGGCCGGAGAAGGAGACCGACGGGGTGCACCGGCTGCCGCCTCCCGGCGTCTGGCAGCTGACGGCGAGCACGATCTTCTCCCCGGGGGCGAACCGCCATGCCTGCAACCAGTGGTGGTCGAGGTCGCGGAAGTTCGCGAGGCCGACCTCCAGCAGCACGGTCTTGGTGCCACCGGCGTCCCGCAACAGCCGCAGGGTTCCGTTGTCGCCACGCGGGTTCTGCAGGATCAGGTCGGTGATGACCAACGTTTTCGCGGCATCCGGCAGGGTGTAAGGGAATTCGGCGAACCGGTTGACGTTCGAGTCGACGGCCGCGTCCGCCGCCACGCGGAAGTCGGTCGGTGTCCCGGCGGCGTTGCCCGCCGGGTTGGGCACACCGTTCGTCGCCCTGGGGCCGGGAGCCGCGCCCTCCACGGGTGGCGTCAGCCCGACGGCCTTCATCGCGTCTTCGGAGTTCTGTTTGGCTTGAACGGCGTCCTTCTTCGCCTCACCCGCGGCGCCACCGGCGTCCTGCGCCGCCTTGATCACCTCCCGGTTCTGCTCCTGGGCGGCCTCGCGAGCGGCCGACTTCACCGCGGGCCTCAGCACGGTGAACCACAGTGCCACCAAGGCCAGCAGCAACACCAGCAGCGCGGCCAACGCCGGCAGCAGCCACTTCGGCAGCAATTGCCGCTGCACCATGGTGCCTTCGGTCTTGAGCGGTTCGGCGTCGTCGGCGACGACGAACACCTGGAAGCGGTGACGGACGGGTTGCCCGCGCAGGAACCTTTTCCGCGGCCGGGCCCGCAGGCGGATGAACGCTGCCGTGCCCGGCGCGAGGTCGGCGCGGTCCCGTTCGAGCTGGAAGTCGAGTTCGTCCTCGGGGTCGATCGCGCTCAGTTCGACGGCGACCGGTTGGTTCCCGCGGTTGTCGACGGCCACTTCGAAGTCGGCCTTGGAACCGGCTTCCACCTTCGCCGGAACGACTTCGGCGGTCACCTCGGTGAAGGCACCGAGATGAAGGGTGCCCTCCTCGACCACCGACCCTGCCGGGTCTTCACTCGAAAAGACCCTGACACCGAAGGGAATCACACCGGCAGGGACATCGGACGACCGCGGCGGTGAGAACCGGACGACGACCGTGCCCGCCTCCCCCGGCATCAGGTTCACCGTCGCCGGTTCCGCGATGGCCCAGGCACCCGGGTCGCCGACCACTTCGATCGCGAACTGATCGACGACCCGGCCGGCGTTGCGAATGGTCACCGAGCAGCTGATCTCCTGGCCCGGTTCCGCGACCAGGCCCGCTTCCGACAGCGTCGCCGTTGCTCCCATACCCGGAAGTCTGCGCGTCCGGAACCGGACCCGGCACCAGCGGACGGGTGTGCGGCCGTGCGCCGGTCGTCGCCCTTTGGGGCAGTCCCCTCTCAGCCGCGAGTGATGAACGGCGGTTGCTGGGTCCGGAGCACCACCAAGATCGGTTCCGACCGCGCCGTCCCGAATCTCACGCCGCCCACGGAGGTCACGGTCACCGTGCGCGGGCCGATCAGATCGTGGTGGAAGAGCAAGAAGGGCGCCTCGAATCTTCCATCCGCGCGGACCGTGACCAGCCCCGGTGCGGAGATGCCCGCCGACCAGGCCAGCCGGACCACCGCGCCCGGCGGGAAGTCCGTTCCCCGCACCCGCGGGACGAAGCCGAGGGTGCCGATCTTCGGATCCAGCTCGACCACCGGCTGCCGGACCACCACACGCGCGCCGGCGGTGTTGTCACCGGCGTTGTCGTCCGGCCCCGTCGTGCTCACCGTGCCCGACACCTGGCCCTCGAAAGCGGCCCTCGCGGCCAAAGAGATCCGGACCGCGACGGTCTGATCGGGCGCCAGCGTCCCGAGCGCGCAACTTCCGCCGCCCGGCACACATCCGGGTGCGGCCGACGTCGCGGGTAGCCCCGGTGGCAGCTGGGTCACGAGCCGGACGCCCGGCATCGCGGCCCGGGATCCGTTGTGCACCAAGTACGTCAGCACCACGTCGTCACCGCCGGCGAACAGCGGGACCGCCGAGACCGACATCCCGACCGACAGGGATCCGGGGGTCACCGGGGGCGCCGGCTTTTCGCCGACCGTCACGACCGCCGTCACGGAGTTGTCGCGCGTGTCCGCGTCCTGGCCCGTCGTGGTGACCGTGCCGGTCGCCGCCTGCGTTCCCGCCGTCAGGCCCGTCGCGCTGAACCGCACCCGTACTTCCTCGCCCGGCACCAGCGTGCCGAACGCGCACACCAGTTCGGGCGTGCAGGTCCCCTTGGTGGGGAGGACCGCCGACGGCCGAAGACCGGCGGTCAGCCGGACGAACAGACCCACCACGGGTGACGCGGTGACACCGCGATTGGTGACGACGAATTCGAAGGTGGTGAGCCCCTCGAACGGGATCGCGGCGGGCACGGCGCTCGCGCTCACGGCGAGGTCGGGGATCCGCTGGAACGTGGGCTGTTCGGCCCCGCCGGGGCTGTCGATCAGAATCCGGCCGTCGCCGCCGGTGAGCGGCACCACCGCGACCTGCGGCGGGGACTCACCCGGGAAGTTCGTATAGGCGACGAGCCCGCCGTCCGGTGACCAGGCCGGATCGTCGACGAATCCCGCGCGCTGCGCCAGGATCCGGCCAGGCCCGCCGTCGGCGGGAGCCACACAGACCAGCGCGTTGCCGCTCTGGAACGCCAGGGTGGCACCGTCCGGTGAGACGTCCGCCGCTCCTTCGGCGCCGACTCCGCACCCCGGCCCGAACAGCGACGAAAGCTCACGCTGGTCTCCCGGCACGACGGCGTCGGGCGAAGGCTGGGTCAGGGTGACCTGCCACACCGTCTTCCGCCGGGTTTCTCCTGGCAGGACGACGGCCATGACCGCGGTCTCGACGGCGGTGCCGTTTCTCCCGGTCGCCGTGCACGTCACCGTGGTGGCCCCGACCGGGAACAGGCTGCCGGACAAGGGCGCGCAGCTCGGCGTGAGCGGGCTCCCGTCCGCGTCCACCGCGCTCACGGGATACTCGATCGCCGTGGGGCCGGTCCCGGTCACCGTCCGGTCGTGCAGCGTGATCAAGGGCAGCGCCGGATCTTTGACGCGCACGGTGACGTCTTCGGTGTACCCCGGCCGCACGGTGGTCTCCCCGTTCAACCGGAACTCCACGCGGCAGCGCAGGAAAGAACCCGGTGCGGCCGTCGGGGACACCGTCGCCGTTTCGGTGAATCGCGCGTCCGTGCCGCCGGGAACCCGTTGCGGGCCCGGCGGATCGAACGTCATCGTGAGGCCGGGATCGCAGATGCTCACCGGCTGGACGCTGACCGGGAGGTCGCCGATGCCGGCGATGATCGCCTGCGCGATCTGGCCGGCGTCGGTGCCGGGTGTGAGGACACCTTCGGTCGCCTGCGTGATCGCGGTCGCCTGTCCCCGCGCGTCGAGGCCATGGTCGGGGTCCTCGCTCGAGCCGCCGGTCACCGCGGGCACGGCCACCACGCTGATATCCGCGGCGTTCAGTGCGGCGATCACCGCCGACCGGACCGGTGACCCCGCCTCCGGCGGGTCCTCATGGCTCGCCGCGTCCCCGACCAGCACGACGATCCGGCTGCTGCCCGGGCGGAAGGTGATGGCCCCGGTCGCGATCTTCTGCAGGGCCAGGAGCCAGTCCTCGGCGGTGTCTCCGCCACCGGTCGCCTTGATGCGCGCGAACGCGTCGGACAGCAGCTTCCGCTCGGCGTCGGTACCCGCCGGGGTCAATGGCTGCTGCACGAAGAACGACCGCGGGATGGGTTCGCCCTCGTCATCGTCCACGTCTCCGAACGCCGCGACGGCGAACCGCGCTTCCTTCTCCCGGTCCCGCACGCTGTCGATGACCTCGCCGAGGTTCGTCTTGACCTGCTCGATCACCCCGCCCATGGAGCCGGTCTGGTCCATCAGCAGGACGACATCCGGCAGCGACCGGATCCGGTCGGTCTGCACCGTCTTGGCGATCCGCGCCGAACCGCCGCGCCCGACCGGGACGTCCACCACCGGAGGGTCCACTCTGGACGGTCCCGGTGGCCCGATCCGGGTGGCGGCACGGGTGAGCGTGATCTTCGTCCCGTCCGCCGACCACACCGGCTGCGAGTCGTCACCGCGCAGATGCGCCGGGATCGGGATGTCGCCGAGAAGACGGCCGTCCGCGAGACGCACGATCCGCACGAAGCTGTCGGAACCGTCGCCGTTCGACACGGTCCGGGTGAACGCGATCTTCGCCGCGTCCGGCGACCATGCCGGATGGCGCTCCCGCTTGCCGCCACCGGCCCCACCGGTCAGCGGTCGCGGCGCGCCGCCGTCGGCGTTCGCCACGACGATCTGGCTGCTCCGGGACTCACCGGGGCCGAATTCCGTGTAGGCCAGCGAAGTCCCGTCCGGCGAAAAAGCGGGATCGGCTTCGTCGGCGTCCGGCCGGTGCGTGAGATCGCGGCGGTCGCCACCGCGCGCGTCGGCGCTCCAGATGTCATTGGTGTCCCCACCGCGGAGCCGGGTGAACACCGGCTGCCCACCGGCGCGGAAGGCCGGTTCGGTCTCGCCGACCGCGGGCAGCGCGGAGATCACCGAGACCTGGCCGCCCGCGACCTGTTTGACGTCGCCGAGCGGATCCGGTTGACGGGTGGTGAAGGCCAGGCGCGCGCCGTCCGGTGACCACGCGGGCTCGGACGAGTCACCGGGTTCCGGCACCGCCCGGGTGAGCGCGCCACCGGTGTCGGCCATGACCACGACGTCCCCCGCCGGGTCGAACCTGGTGGTGGTGAACGCGATCCGGGAACCGGTGGGGGCCCAGGCGGGCTGGGTGTCCGCGCCGGGGTCGGTGGTCAGGCGAGCCGGCGCGCCACCGTTCGCCGGCACGGTGTAGAGGTCACCGGCCGGATCTTCGCCGGTACCGCTGAAGACGAGACGGCCGCCATCGGGCGACCAGCTCGGCGAATCGTCCGCGGCCGGCCCGGAGGTCACCTGGCGCAGCCCGCGGCCGTCGACGCCGATCACGAAGATGTCCTTGCTGCCCGCGCGTTCCGACACGAACGCGACCGACGAACCGTCGGGCGACAACGCCGGGCGCGTGTCGGCGGTCGAGTCGTCGGTCAGGCGCACGGGCACCCGGGTGCCGTCCCGCAGGTACCAGATCTCGCCGTCCCGCTCGGCACCGTCGCGGACGGCGCGGTTGCTCACCCACACCAGGCCGCCGTTGCCCGCGGACGCGTCGGAATCGACGCTCCCGGCACCGGGCGGCAGCGCCGCCACCGCGCCCTCACCGGTGGCCTGGGCCAAATCCGTGGTCGCGGCACTGACGTAGCCGACACGGTAGGGCGCGGCGGGCGGGGCGGGCTGCTGAGCCGCGGTCGGCGCGAACACCCCCGTGAGCGCCGTGCCGCCCAGCACCGCGACGAACGCGATCGCCGCCACCGCTCGGTTCGGGCGCATGGTCATCCGGTCCTTCCCAGTGGTGGCGCCGGCCGATCGCGACGCCGGCTGTCATAAAGGGGGTCGTGCGAGCACGACACGTCGTCCTTCCTCAGCCTGCCTCGAACAGCTCGATCTCGGAGATCGCGACGTCCAAGCCGTCCAGCGAGCGATGCAGCCCGACCACGTGCAGCTCGACGCCGGTCGCTCCCGCGCTGTTCTCGATCGGCACCTCCTGGGCGTCCGGCGTATCGGCCAGCACCATGTCGTAGGTCTTGCCGGTGGAGAACACCAGATGCAGGGTCTTCGGCCGGTGCGCGGCCTGGAAGTTCGCGCCGTTCCCGGAATGCACGATCGCCTTCCGCAGCTCCACCGGGCGGTCGAAGGTGAACACCAGTACGGGCTCGCTCTGGGCGGCCGCCGACCAGAAGGTGTTCTTGGCGTTGTCGCTGACCAGGTTCCCCGGGTGGGCGGGCGACTGCGCGCTCGCGGTCACCTTGCTCGGGCGTACCGGGTTCAGCTTCGTTTCGAAGAGCCCCGTCGCCTGACTCCACAGGCCGACCGCGGCGGTGTTGACCGCGCTCCGGAAGGGCTGGTAGAGCGCGTAGATCAGCGCCGAGAGCACCAGCATCACGGCGATCATCCGGCGGACGGCCTTGCCGACGCGGCGTCGCGCGGCTCCGGCGCGGCCGGCGCGACGGCGGACACCGTCCTTACCCGGCCGCTCCCCCGCCTTGTGCTGCCGGGGACCGCGGCCGAACAGCCGCCGCCACCATGAGGTCTTCACGACCGCGGACTCGGCGAGGGACGCGCCACAACGGCCGCAGAAGTTGCGGGTGGGCAGATTGCCCTTGCCGCATCTGCCGCAGATCAGGTCGCCGGGGTTGAGCGTCTGCTCGTCGACCGTCAGCTGCTGGGGCAGCCGGACCGGAGCGAGTTGTTCGGCGGGCTGCACCAGCTGCTGCTGGGCGGCGGGCCGGTGCGCCGCGGCGGGTTCCTCGTCGTCCCATTTCAGGTACCGTCCGCATTCGCCGCAGAACTCGACGTCGGCGGGGCCCTGATGCCCGCACTCCCGGTAAATGACCATCGCTACCCCTCCACCACTTCGACCGTGACGCGCACGTGGGCGGGCACCGCGTCCACCACCATCGCCGTCAGCCGTCGTTCGTCGATCCGGTCCCGTTCGGGCACCCGCACCCGCACGTGGACCCAGGGCGGGCCCGGATCCGGCAGCGGCGCCCCCGGTTCCGGCGACGCCACGACACCACCGCTGTCGGTCACCTCGACCGCGCCACCGGTCAGCAGCCGCACGTGCTCGGCGAGCCCACGCTGCGTACCGCGCCACCGATGCAGTTCGACCGACCGGAGCACGAGTTCGCGCAGCCGGGCCGGGCTCCAGCCCTCGTCGACGCGCAACGCCACCCAATGCGCCAGCCAGCCGACGAAGTCCTCCGGCGCCAGTTCCGGGTCGAGGTAGCCCGAAAAGTTGTCCAGCGTGGCGAAAACCGGTGCGAGCACTTCGTCGAGCGCACCGGTGAAACCCTGGACGAACCGGTCCTCGGCGTAGACCGAGGGCAGTTGCTCGCCGATCGGGTGCGGGCTCGGCAGTCCGGGCACGGCCGCTCTCATCCGTCCCCCTCCCGGACCCGGACCTGGTGCCCGAACGAGAACGCGAGCGCGTGCGGCGGCAGGTCGATCCGGTCGACCTGCTCACCGCGTTCCCGCGTGATCGGATTGGCCGCGAACAGGCGGACGTCCTCGACCATTTCGACGCCGGGAAGCCGTTGCAGCACCGCGAAGACCTCGCCCGACTGCACCGGCCGCCCGAACGGCCAGCCGTCGCCGTCCGGCCCGCCGGTGAGCGGGTTGAAGTAGTCGTAGAGCGCCTGCGTCGCCCGTGGGCCGAGGGCGCCGGGGCTGGCCCGGCGGCGCGCCTTCAACCGGGCGACGACCGTGACCCCGTGGTAGAACGGCGCTTCCACGGACACGAGGGCGCCGACACAGCGGCGTTCGTCCAGATACCGCTCGATCCGCGTGCGCATACCGGGTTCGAGCATCAGCGTCGCGAACTTCAGCTCACCGGTGTCGGGAACGGCGGGCACGACGAGGACGCGGATCGCGCCGGTCTCACGGCCGTCGGCGCCGTGCGCGGGCACACAACGCACCCTCGCCGCCTCGGGCGCCGCTTCGCGCGCGAGTTGTTCGTAGTCCTCGGCGGTGACGGCGCGGTCGCGGGTGCGCAGCAGCAGCGGTCCACGAACCGCCGCGTCCTCCACCGACTCGCCGTCCACCCCGCCGGTCGCCGGCCGCCGGTTCACCACCGTGCTGACGAACGGGATCGGATCCCGTTGCACCTCGAGTACTTCGCGGGCGACGTTCCCACGCCGCCCGCCACCGGCCCGGTAGGCGGGCACCCGGATCGCGGCGGACTTGGCCGGAACGGCACCGTAGTACCGGATACCGCCCTCGGGCTGGCGTACGGCCGGGCCGAACGCGATCTCACCGGCGACCCGGTCGGCCTGGAAGTGCCGATCGTCCGGACCCGACTCGGCGAACGAGGACACCTCCGTCCACTCCTGCCAGCCGTCGGGACCGGACACCTGCACGATCAGCTCGTCGCCGCCGGCGACCACCGGCCGCCTGCCGAGCGGGAACCGCTGTCCGGGCAGACCGTCCGAGGTGCCCACGACCTCGCCGCGCACGACCTCGGCGTGCACCGCGCCGACCGTGCCACCGATGGTCGACGCCTCCACCGAGCGCAGCCGCGGCGGCCGCTGGAAGAACGGCTGATGCCGCTTCGGTTCCGTCAAGCGGCATCGGATCCAGCCCGCGTGCCTGCCGGCGAGCACCGACACCGTGTGCTCCGGCGGCACGTGCAGCACGACGTCCCCGGACCGGTTGAAGGCGCCGGTGCTGTCCCGGTCGACCTCACCCGCGGTCCAGCCGTGCCCGTCCCAGGCCTCCCACACCCACGGCGGGTCGTGCGGGTCGACGCCCTGTCCCTCGACCTCGCAGTCCATCCGCAGCAGCACCGCGCAGCCGGGCACGGCGTCCGACAGTCCGAAGTAGACGGTATCGCCGGGCGCGGGACTTTCGGCGAAACAGGCGGGTTCGCCGCCGACCAGCAGTTCGTCGGTGCGGTCGACCGGCGGCACGCCGGTGTCGGAATCGCCGGTCGCCAGACCGGTGAGCGAACACGGCACGATCGTCAACGCCCGCTCCACGGTGAACACGACGGGGTCCTCGACCTCGTCGCGCGCACTCGCGACCTGGTTGCCCGCGGGGACGACCACCGGGACGTCCCGCGCCACCGAGAGCCAGAACGTCACGTCGGCGCGGGCGGCCGCCGGCGGGAACAGCCGCACGCCGATGAGGTCGAGGAACCGTAAATAATGCAGGTCCGGCACCCGGTTGAGCCGATAGAGCACCTGGTCGACCATCTGCGCGAACGTTTCGATCAGTGTCACGCCGGGGTCGGAGACGTTGTGGTCCGTCCATTCCGGACAGTTGCGCTGGACATGGCTCTTCGCCTCGTCGACCAGGTCCTGGAAGCGGCGGTCGTCCAGGTTGGGCATGGGCAGCGACATCACACACCGTCCTGAGTGGACTCGTGCGCCGGGATGACGTAGAACGGGAAGACCAGGTTGCGCGGGTCGTTGGTGCCGCGCAGCCGGTACTTGATGTCGATCAGCAGCGTGCCCTGGTCGGCCTCGGAGAACCCGACCACGACATCGGTCAGTGTGATCCGCGGCTCCCACCGCTCCAGCGAAGTGCGCACCTCGTAGGCGATCTGCCCGGCGGTGGCCGAGTCGGCGGGCGCGAACACGAGGTCGTGCACCGCGCAGCCGAACTCCGGGCGCATCGGCCGTTCGCCGGGAGCGGTGGCCAGTATCAGCCGGATGCTCTCGACGACCTCGCGTTCTCCGCCGACCAGGGCGATCGAACCGGTCGCGTCGGTGCGCACCGGGAACGCCAGTCCCCTGCCGAGAAAATCCACCTCAGCCTCCGATCAGGACGGTCGGGCAGCCCAGGATGATCGGCGCGCCACAGGCGGCCAGGTCGCCCATGCGCGCCGCGGGCAGCCCGCCGATCAGCACCGTCGGGCAGCCCGGCGGCGCGATCGGCGTCGGCGGATGCACCGCGGGCGGCGGGAACGAGCAGGTGTGCAGCGTGCCGACAGTGGCGGCGGGCTTCCCGCCGATGAGCACGGCCGGTACACCGGGCCCGGCGATGACGCCCGGATGCCCGGTCGGGTCTCCGACCCTCGCGGCTGGTGGCATGCCTGTCCCCCTTCAGTTGATCTTGACGACGCCGCCGCGCACGGTCACGGCGCCGCTCGCGCTCAGCTCCGCCTGGCCCTGCCCCTTGACCGAAACCGTCATGCCCTCGACGGTCGCCTCGGTCGCCGACTTCACGGAAACCTTCTGGCCCTTGAGCTCCAGCGGACCGCTGCCCGCGTCGATGCTCACCCCGTTCCGCGCCTTCACCGTGATGCCCTTGCCGCTGGTCACCTCGATCATC
The DNA here is from genome assembly GCF_046548895.1 of Amycolatopsis sp. cmx-4-54. Lineage (NCBI taxonomy): Bacteria > Bacillati > Actinomycetota > Actinomycetes > Pseudonocardiales > Pseudonocardiaceae > Amycolatopsis > Amycolatopsis sp. cmx-4-54. Next base: position 678,859 of record NZ_JAEBEJ010000005.1, on the reverse strand, counting down.
TGGTTCTTCTCGTCGAGCTTGACCACCAGCCGCCCGTCCCCGGACGCGACGATGATGCCGTCCTGTTCGGCGAATTCCAGCTTGTGTCCCTTACGGGAGACGAAACCCCGTACGGCGATCTCGCCGCTGTTGCCGTCGATCGGCGACGCGGTGAACTTCGGGATCGCGTCGGCGCCGTTGTAGAGCCCGCCGAGTACGTACGGGGCCTCGAAGTCGCCCTGCTCGAAGGCCACGAGCACCTCGTCCCCGACCTCGGACAGGACCATCGCGCCCCTCCTGTTCCCCGCGCCGGGATGCACCGTGCGCGCCCAGTTGCTGGTGAAGTTCTGATCCAGCCAGGGAAAGGTCAGCTTGACCCGGCCGAGCCCGGCGGGATCCTTCGCGTCGCTGACCACCGCGGGCACCACTCCAGGCCACGTCGACGTCTTCGGGCCGCCGGCGACCAGCCCGTAGAGGGAGCGTTCCTGCCGCCCGGAGACGGCGAACTCGGTGGTGTAGCCGACTTCCGCGTTGAACAGGTGCCGGGTACTGGTGAGCGTGTACTTGCCGGCGAACGGCTTGCCGACGCCGGTCAGCGTCACCGCCGCGCCCGCCCGGAGTTTGGGGTTGCCCTTGGCCACCCCGTCGAGTTCGGTGCAGGCGCCGCCGAGCCGTTCGGACAACGCGATCGCCGCCGCTTTGGCCTCGGCTTGGGTCCGGCGCGGCGTATCCGCCGACACGTATTTGGGGCTGGCGAACTTCTTCGCGAGCGCGACCGGGTCGACACCCTCGACCTCGGTTCCCGCGTTCTTCGGCTTTTCGACGGCCACCACGGCCTTCTTCGTTTCGATGTCCCAGCCGCGGGCCTCGACCTCGGGCACCTGCTCGGCCGCGGTGACGCTGGCGCGCAGGCTGACCAGGGTCCGGTGCGCCTCGAGTACCAGCGGGTCGGTGTGGGCCTTCGCGGTGGTGGCAGGCGCGGCCGAAGGTTTCTCCGCGAGACTGAAGTCCAGCGCGCCGCCGCGAACCGCGATCTGGGCGCCGACCGATTCGGCCAGCCGGGACAGGAACTCCCAATCGCTGACGTTGTCCTGGCTGAACTGCGTATGCGGGCGGCCGCCGACACCGGGGACCCGATCGATCTTGCCGGCCTTCAGCCCGGCCCGCCGGGTCACCTTCGTGACGACGTCGGCGACGGTCATCCCCGGGTAGACCGCGACCCGGCGGCCGCGGAACAACCGGTGCGCGTGGTCGTAGCCGCGTACCTCGGTGAAGGTCCCGATCCGGTCGAGGTCGATCGCGACCGCGGTGACCTCGCCCGAAAGCAGTTCCTGCGGTCCTTCGGGATCGGAGGTCTGCACCTTCAGCTTGATCTCCGCACCGACGGCGAACTTTCCCTTGTCCAGCACCACGTGCCCGGAGTCGCGGAAGCGCAGGACGAACATGTCCGGCAGGTTCCGGCTGTCGTCGACGTAGGCGTACGAGAGCAGCGTCTTCACGTCGTCGGGCAGCGGGCCGCCCGCGACCTCGACGACGAGGTTGTTCGCGAAACTCTCGTTAGCCATCGAGTTCCTCCAGCGCCGGAACGAGCAACCGGGTACCGGGCCGCAGCCGCATCGGGTCGTCGATGTCGTTGGCGTCGGCGATCTCGCGCCACTTGCCCGCGTCGCCATAGGCCCGGAACGCCACCGCCTGCAGGGAATCACCGGCGACGAACACATGGGTGTCCCGCGCCGCCAGCGCACCCGAGGTCGGGTTCTGCCCGCTCAGCTCACCGGCGATCTCCTCCAGGTTCACCGTGCACACCGCGCGCACCGGAGTGCCCGACGGCGTGAACAGCGTGTACTTCGCGGTGACGCTGGCGACGTAGGCGGGGAAGCCGGTCATGCCGCCCCATTTGAAGATCACCCACGGCGGCGACCCCTTGCCGTGCCGGCGGCTTTCCTCGGTGGCGACACAACAGGTGAAGAGCTGCTCGACCTTCTTGACGACGGCGTCGTCCATCTTGTCGGTGGCGTCGAGGAACATCTCCAGCGCGAGTTTGCACGGGTCCGAGCCCTTGAACTCGGGTGGCCCGCTCTTCTTCGCGTTGCGCTGCGGGTCACGGCCCCACTTGGCGTTCTTGGTGAGCGAGAGTTCCTTGGGGTTGAACTGGAACTTGATCTCGAACAGTTTGGCGCCGGGCTGCCCGGTGCCGCCGGACTGCGGAGGTTTGCGGACCTCGAGCAGGGCGCGCTGGAGATTGTTCGGCGCCGGTTCGCCGGAGCCGTACGCCGCGGGTGGCTGGGACCCGGCGGAGGTGAACGTGACGGGCGAGGACATCGCTAGCCCTTCTTCGCCGGGCTGAGAAAGCCGTGGTGGGCCAGTTCGAGGGTCTCGGTGGCGACCTTCGGCGAGTCGGGCGAAAGTTGCGGCCCGCTCCAGCGCACGGGGACGACACCCTCCAGCGACCAGCTGGCGATGACGGTGCCGTCGAGGGTGCGCGCTTCGATGGTCGCGGTCTTGCGCTCGACGCCGCCCGCCATGCCGGCGAACCACTTCGTGATCTGCGAGCTGGCTTCGGTGACCGGGCGGGAGAGCTTGACGTTGGAGTACTTGATCCGCGTCGGGAGCTGCCAGACCATACCGTTGTTGCCGCCCTCTTCCCGCTGCTCCATGACGAACTCGCAGCCCAGCCCGTCACAACTGCTGAATGCGCCGAGGTTGCCGAGGTTCTTGTCGTCGAGCTTGACGACGTAACAAACGGCGACGGCTTCTTCCGCGTCCGGCATCGGTTTCTCCTTCAGTGCGGGCGATCGGTGAGCGCGCCGCGGCGCTCACGGTCGAGGCGGAGTTCGGTTTTCAGCCGCCGGAGCAGCGGGTCGAACAGCTTCTTGACGAGTTCCTCGGTCTCGGGCTGCGCGGCCGGTGCCGCCGACGGCCCCACCGCCGACGGCCCCACCGCCGCCGGTCCCGCCGCCGCGGGCACCGGCGGTGCGACCGGCTCCGGCGGGGATACTTCCTGCTCGCGCTGGACGACCGCGGGTTCGGCCTGTCGCGACGGGACGACGGACGGCAGGGTGAGCACAAGGCCAGTGCCGTGTTCGACGGTCTCGCCCGACGCGGCGCGTTGCGCGGTGCGCAGAATGTCCATTGTGGATCGCGCGCCGTTCACGACCGCGGGCGCGGCTTCGGCGATCCTCGCCACCGGCTGCTCAATGCCCTTGCCGGGCTCGACGCTTCTCGCCACTGGAAGCATCGCTGTCGGCAGGGGGGAGGCTCTGTCGTCGATCCGTTGCGCGACCGGCGTCAACGTGCCCGTCTTCGCCGTAAGCGTCTGTGGTGACAAGCCGTCCACTACCCGGGCGGACGGCTGCGAGTCCGTGATCGGCGGGGCCTCGATCACGCGGGACACGGGTGGTTCCGGTACCAGGGCGGTGAGGGTCGGTCTGCTCGCCGATGGCCGGGGCACCGCCGCTGGTACCGGTGATGCCGCGACCGCGCCGTCGACGACTCGCGCCACCGGTAGCGGTGACGTCGGGATCGTCGACGTCGGTGCCGCGCCCACCGAGCCGCCAGGCGTCCCGGGCGGCTCGAAGGTTTCCGTTGTCACGGAACGGATCTGTTCGATCGGGTGGAAGTTGTCATCGCGGAAAGGTCTCGGCGAGGTGACCGTCGGCGGGTTCGGTGGCGGTTCGACCGCCCGGGAGACCAAGACCGGTGCGTCCGCCGGCGGCGCGTTCTCGCGAGTTCCCGGTGATTCGGCGCGCAGGCGCTGCACCGGCCGCTGAACCGGCCGCTGAACCGAAGCCCCGGACCGCGGCACCTCCTGGTGTTTCGGCGACGGAAGTTCGCGGGCCGGATCGACGACCGAACGCCGGCCACTCGTCGGCGTGGAGGTCAGAGACGGGGCCGACGTCGACGTCCCCACGGACGCGCCCGGAGGAACCCGCTCCTCGCCCGTCACCATCCGGGCCACCGGAAGCGGGGCCTCGTCCGCCACCGGCTCCCGAGCGGAGGTCTCGTCGGCCCGCGCTGCCGGCGGCACCGAGGTCTCGACGGCTCCCGCCAGTGGCGCGTCCACCTCGGCAACGGCGTCTTCGGCCACTGGTGCGTCGGCCGCGGAAACACTGCTTCGTTGGGCTACTGGCGCGGGCACGTCGACCGCGGCGACGCCGCCTTCGACGGCCGGGACGGGCGCGTCGGTTTCGGCGACACCCGACGCGACAGCCGCTGGAACCGGAGCCCCGGCAGGGCCCGAGTCCGGCAGGATCGGTATACCGAGGCCCAGCCGCCGCGGTGCCGCCTCGCTCTGTCCGGTCCGCTGGATGACCGGAAGCGCGGGTCGCGGTCGTTCGACCGACGGCGGTGTCACCACCTTCGAGACAGGTGGCTCCGCGGGAAGCGGGTCCGGAGGCCCGACCGGCACGGTCTCGAACGACTCGGCGTCAGCCGGGCCGGGCGTGGGCACGATCGGGTCAGGGTCAGGCTGAGGAGTCTCGACCGGCGGCGGTTCGGCAGACGTCGGAGCCGGTTCGCGAAGCGGCGAACTCGGGGTTTCCGACCGGATCGCCTGGACCGTCCTCACCGGCGGACGCGCCGAGAGCGCGGACGTCAACGGCATCGATGGCCGGTCGGCTTCCCGCGTCGCGGCCGCGGCGATCGGTAACACCACCGTGGGAGCCGGCCCCGGCTCGTCCGGCGGTTGCGACGCGGGCAACGGCGCGGATTCCGGTTCGGGGACGGGGCTTTCGAACACCGGAGCGTCCGTTTCCGCGGCCCGCTGCACCGAAGATCCCCACAGGCGGGACAGGACGCCACGTTTGCGGGCGGACCGCTGCACCACAGGCATCTCCGGCACGGGTGCCTCGGCAGTGCGAGGACGTGCGAGACCACCGATGACACCCGCGGGTTCCGCCGGACCGACCCGATGACCCAGCGGCTCCAGGTAGGCCGGGCTCCGCCAGGACGTCAGCGAGGAACTGAACCGCTGCACCGGGTTGATCAGCGGATGCTCGGCGACGACGCGCTGGATCGGCGGCAGGCCTCGCCATTCGGCACGGGTGGTCGGCAGGATGGCCGGTGCCGGCGATTCCGAGGGCGAGCCCGGCTGCTTCCTGCGCCATGTCCACATCGCAGCGTCACCGTCCCTCGCTCATCCGAGTGTTGATCCGGGCGATCTCGGCGACGTAGGTCAGCCGGTCGTGGTGTTCGAGGTCGAGGATGTCGTCGAGCGACCAGTGCAGGTGATAGGCGACGTACGCGACCTCCTCGTGCAGCCGTCCGGCCGCGTACGTCACGATTCCCCCAGGCGGCCGCCGGCGACATCGACGACGAACCCGTGGCCGCACTCGGGACAGGCGACACCCGCCCGCGTATGGCCTTCGCTGTTGACGCGCCGGTACATGTCCTGCAGGAACGCCAGATCCGAAGCGAACAGGTTCTCGATGACGCCGGCGTGCACGTCAGTGACGTCGCCGATCCGGGTGATCACCCTGGCCAGCAGCACGACCGTGAGGAAGGCCGAGTTCTCCCGGACCCGGTCGTCCCGCAGCGGGACGAGCTCGTCCCGCGCGGTCGCCAGCCGCATCACCCCCGAGTGGTGCACGTTTCCCGCGTCGTCGACGTACCCGCGCGGGAGTTCGAACGCGAACTCGGTCCGCAGCTTCGGCCGAGCCTGCTCCTCCGGCACGACGACGGGGGCTTCTTCGGCCGGCGCCGACGCCATCACCCTGCGCATGGGGTCACTCGACTTCCATCTGCTCGTAGGTGACCACGAGCTTCTCGGTGAGCACACTGGTGTCGCCCGCCTTCAGCGCCCCGATCTCCAGGCTCTTCGGCCACGCGTTGGTGAGCTTGTAGCGTTTGAGCGGGGTGCCTTCGTAGTCGTAGACGATGATCGCGCCGCCCTTGCGAGCGGCACCCATTTTGCCGAAGTGCGCGTCCTTGACCCACTTCTCGAAGCTGCTGTCGTCGGTCAGACCGCGGGTCAGCGTCACCTCGCCCGATCTCGGGCGACCGGGGAGCTTCTTGATGACGTACTTGCCGTCCACGGTGTTCTGCTTGAGCTCGATGACGTCCTGTTCCATCTTCAGTCCGGAGACCTCGGAGATCTGCTTGATCTGAACGCCGTCGATCTCGAGCCCGAAGGAGCAGCCGACAGCCTTGTCAAGATCGGGAAGTGCCATTTCGGAGCCCTTTCACTATTCGTTGACCAGGCTGGTTCCGCCGGACATCTGGGCCAGCCGGAAGATCACGAACTCCGCCGGTTTCACCGGCGCGATGCCCACTTCGCAGATCACCTGGCCGAGATCGATTCCCTCGGCCGGGTTGGTCTCCCGGTCGCACTTCACGAAGAAGGCCTCGTCGGGAGTGAGGCCGAACAACGCGCCCTTGCGCCACTCCATCACCAGGAAAGCGCTGATCGTGCGCCGGATCCGCGCCCACAGCGCGTCGTCGTTCGGCTCGAACACGACCCACTGGGTGCCGTTGAGGATCGATTCCTCGAGGTAATTGAACAGCCGCCGCACGTTGAGGTAGCGCCACGCCGGATCGCTCGACAACGTTCGCGCTCCCCAGATCCGGATGCCCTTGCCCGCGAACGAGCGCACACAGTTCACACCGATCGGGTTGAGCAGCTCCTGCTCCGCCTTGGTCAGATGCGTCTCGAGCGCCAGCACGCCGCGCACGACCTCGTTCGCCGGCGCCTTGTGGACACCGCGAGTCGCGTCGGTCCGCGCCCACACCCCCGCCATGTACCCGCTCGGCGGCACGTGGGTATTGGTCCCGCTGGCGGCGTCGAGCACCTGCACCCACGGGTAGTACAACGCCGCGTACTTCGAGTCGTACCCGGCTCGGTCCATGCGCCAGGTGCGGATTTCCTGCGGAGTGAGCGCGGGTGGCGGGTCGACGATCGCCATCCGGTCCCCCATCAGCTCGCAGTGCGCGATCATCGCCAGCTGCACGGCCTTGACGCCGTCGAGGTCGATCAGGTCACGCTGGTGGGCGGCCATCAGGTCCGGTACCGCGACCATGGTGATCTCGTCGATCGCCTCCAAGCCACCGAAACCGGTGCGATCGGCGACGTCGCCGACGTAGTCGTCGGCCGCGATGCGACGGGGGACGGGCGGTGGCTGCGGCGGCTCGGTGAGCACGGCGGTGCCCCGGTCCGGTTTCGCCACCGCGCCGGCGGTCGCGAGCTCTTCGATCGTGATGAAGCTGGACTTCTCCCGCACCGAGGTCACGACGTTTTCCTTGGTGCGCTTGGTGGTCACGTGGTGGGTCTCGACGACCTTGCCGTCCTTCTTGACGAGCACGGTGAACCGGTCGTCGCCGGGGTTCTCACCGGCCGGTTCCGCGACCTCGACGGTCAGCTCACCGGCCGCTCCGCCGGCCGGGAGTTCCTTCGCCACGAAACGGTAGCCACCGAGCACGGCCTGGCGCGTCGGTTCCTTCGGCGCCGCACCGTCGGCCCCGCCGTCGCCCCGCGGACCACCGATGCGGACGATGTAGCAGTTGGCACCGCCGTTGAGGAAATATCCGTAGACCGACTGGGCCAGATAGCAGCCTTCGACGAAGTCGCCGAAGGTCTGGGTGAACTGGGTCCAATTGGACACCAGGGTGGGGGTGTTGAAGGGTCCGTCCGCCGCGAAACCGACGAAGGCGGCGACGGCGGTGCCCACACCCTCGATCGGCCGGGCGCCGGCCTCGATCTCCTCGACGTACACACCCGGCGTGAGATAGGTGGGCATGCGTGCCTCCCTGTTCGGCGCACTCTCTGACATCGGCGATGCTCCTGCGTGGACGTTCGCGGCGAAACGACCGAGCGGATAGGTCAGCGGGAACCAATCTCTGCCCGAAAAGGCAGCCGCCCGTTCGGGTAGCGGGGCCCGCCCTTCAGGCTGTTGGCAACCGGCCGGCGAAGCCGAAAGTAAGGACATGCCGGCGGGCCGGGACAAAGTCGGACAGACCCCGGCCGCACAACCCGCGCGGCCGGTCAAACCCGCGCGCCGCGCCACCCCGACGGCGCTGCTGAGGCTGCAGGCCGCCGCGGTGACCAAGCTCGTTGGTTTGCAGCGCAGCAGCTGCCCCGCGCCCACGGGCGCGACCCCCGCGTCGGACCCCAGGTTCCAGTCGCTCGAGAAGGATTCGGCGGCAGGAGCGGGACTCTCCGAAGGGGCACTCACTCGACTGTCCACAAGGGACTTTCTCCGCGATGTCAGTGTGCGACGAGCGGGTCGTGAGTGGTAAAGAGGGTCAGAGCGACACTTACCACTCACGACCCCCGCGCAAAGCGCTCAAATCGGACACGCGGATAGACACTGGCGTCCTTTATGGACGATCGGCTTACGCGCGGCAGGGCTCGTACCACGACACATTTGACTTACCCTTAAGAAGACTCTTCTTCGGTCTCTTCCTCGCGCTGCACGTAGGTCTGCGCCATCTTCTCTTCTTCGCCTTCCTCAGCTTCAGGCGCTTCGTCGCGCTGGACGTGCGCCTCGCCGTCGGCCTCGCACCGCTGAACCGCGGGACCTGTCGGCGACACAGAAGGCGCAGGAGCCGACATCAACCGGTCCGCGTTCGCGACGGCCTCGCGCTCGAACCGATCCGAGGGGTCCGAAACCTTCACCCCGCCGCCGGCGTCGGTTCCGTCCACCGGCCCGCTCCGCTGCTGGACGACATGCGTCAGTTCGTGCGCCAGCATGTGCTTGCCCGAATCCGAACCAGGGTCGTACTTGTCCCGCTGGAACACGATGTTCGAACCCACCGTGTAGGCCTGCGCGTTGACGGACTTCGCCGAATCGTGCGCGGCGCTGTCGGTGTGCACCCGGACGTCACCGAAGTCGTGCCCGAAGCGGCCCTCCATGTCCGCGCGCGTCGAGGCGTCCAACGGCGCGCCGCCTGAGGTGACCACGTCGTGGACCGGGGAGCGCTCCTCTTCGGCCAGTGTGCTCGCCCCGGCGTTCCCCACCGCGCGCTGCAGATCCAGCATGCCGGCGGGGCCGAGGACATCGGTGCGCCCGGCCGCGGCGGCGCGGCCCAGCAGGCCGCCCTCGTCCCGGTCCACCCGGTCGCCCTTCGGCCGCAGGCTCGGTTCAAGGTCGTTCTCGTGACTGTGCCCGCGCATGGTCCGCTCCCTCGGGTCGCTACGCCGCTGTCCAGCTTGCGCCGTCGCCCCGCCGCGCACCAGGCAGGTTTGCGCGGCCGGACGGGCGGCATCGGCTGCCCGAACGGGCAGGGTCAGCCGTCGGTCACCATCGCCAGGTACGGGCCGAACTCGCGGTCCAGGCACAGCCTGCCCAGCTTGCGGTATTCCCGCGCGACCGCGCCGACCAGATCCGTCATCGCCACCGGGCGGCCGGCTTCCGCGGCCAGATACGCGCCGGTCACCGCGGCCGAGCGGATATGTCCTCCGGCGAGTTCGAACGCATCGGCCAGAAAGCCCAGGTCCAGGTCGTCGGACCGGGGCATCCGAGCGCCGAGGCAGTGGTCCCACAACTGACGTCGCAGCTCGACGTCCGGCAACGGGAAGTCCACGATCACGTCCAGCCGCCGGGTGAACGCCTCGTCGAGGTTCGCTCGCAGGTTGGTGGCCAGCACCGCGATGCCGTCGAAGGTCTCCATCCGCTGCAGCAGGTAGGCGCTTTCGATGTTCGCGTACCGGTCGTGTGCGTCGCGGACCTCGGACCGCTTGCCGAAGATCGCGTCCGCCTCGTCGAACAGCAGCACTCCGTTGACGCCGGCGGCCTCGGTGAAGATCCGTTCCAGGTTCTTCTCGGTCTCGCCGACGTACTTGTCGACCACCGTCGCCAGGTTCACGGTGTAGAGATCCAGCCCCAGCGAGGCGGCGATGACCTCGGCGGACATCGTCTTGCCCGTCCCCGAATCCCCGGCGAAGAGCCCCGTCACACCCCGGCCGCGGCCGCCGCCGGGGCGCATCCGCCACACGTCGAGGACCTGATCCCGGTAGCGTGCCCGCGCGGCCAGTTCGTCCAAAAGGGACAGTACGCCCGCGGGCAGCACGAGGTCGCTCCAGCCGACCGCGGGTTCGATGCGCCGGGCGAGCCGCTGCAGACCCGCCGCGTTCTGGCTTCGCGCGCCCGCACGCAGATGGGATGTCCGCACCGGCCCGCCGTCGGCCAGCGCCGTCACCGACGCCGCCTTCGCCGCGCGGGCGATCTGTCCCGGGCCCAGCACGAAATGCGCGGTCGCCTCCGCAGGGTCGACGTCCGGTGCGAGAGCGCCGTCGAGATGGCTGCGCCAAAGACCCACCCGGCTCGCCACGGACAGGGGGAAGGCGTCGAGCTGCAACGGCGGGACGGCGCTCCACCGGGGGTCCCAGGCCCCGGTGCCGTGCACGATCGACGGGACCGCCGGATGAGCGAGCTTTTCCAGGCGCGGGGAGTCGTCGACCGGGCCCAGCACCAACCCCGCACCGCGCAGCAACGCCTCCCGCACGAGCGAACCGGTAAGCTCGCCCTGTCCGGATTCCGCCTGCCACCGTGCCGCGTCGACCACCAGCGCGGGAAAACCGGCGGCGGTCAGTGCCGCGACACCGAGTTCTTCGGCACCTCCGCCGGGATGCTCTCTCAGGTAGACCAGGCCGACCTGGCCCCTGATCGCCCGGGCGAGCCGATCGGCACCGGCCACGTCGGCGAACGCCGTGCCGAGGCGTGCGCATCCGGCGAGTTCCGGGGCGAGCCGATCATCGCCCAGCAGGTGGTTCACGACCCGATCCGGTACACGAAGCGTGCGTGACAGGAAGGGCCGTTCCTGGTCCTCCATGATGAGCAGGCCACAAGTGATCAGCGGAGCGTCGGCGTCGAGCCGCGCCCGGCCGGCGCCCGACGCTTCAGGGATGCCGCACAGGCGCAAGGCCAGGCCCGCGGTCGCCCGGCGGCGGGTCACGTCGTCGTTGAGATAGCCGTAGAACTGCTCGAACCGGCTGTCGAGGTCGGGCGCGAGCGCGACCAGCAGCAGTTCGACGTCGACACCGGTGAGTCCCGCGCGCTCCGCCAACGGGTACAGGCGGCCGTCCGGCACGGAGTCCGTGAACGGCGGGAACGGCTCACGGTGGCCCTCCAGCAACGCGTCGATCGTCTCGTTCGACAGGTACAGCCCGCGGAAGGGGTCGTCGGGGTTCGGGTCAGCGGCCCGGCGGCTCTCGACCGCGTCGCGGATCCGCTGTTCGAGCCTGGCCAACCGCTCGAACAGGTACTCCAGGCTCATCGGGATTTCCGATGGGTGCGCGCCATCGCGACCCGGCGTTGTCCTTCGACCGCCCCGCTCTCCGCCACGTGGTGCCCGATCAAGTCGCCATCGCGGGCATCGAGTTTCAGCCCTTCCTTCGGTGGCTGCTCGGCCGGATACACCCGTCCACTGTGGACCGGCGCGGAGACGACGACATCCAGCGACGGTTTCAGTTCGCCGCCCAAAGCTGTCCAGACGTCGGCGAACGCGCGGTCCTCGGGCGGCGGCAACGCGACCGTCATCGGCACCGGCAGGCCGAGCTCGGCCAGCGATCCGGTCAGGACCGACTCCGGGACGGCGTCGTGGCAGAGCAGGCCGAGTAACAGGTCGGACAGCACGCGGTGCTCGTCTTCCGGACGCTGCGTCCACGCGGTGACCAGATACGACAGCTTGATGTGCCGGGGCGGAAGGTGCCGCGCCGCGACCTTGCCGGACGGGTCGTACTCGTTGAGCAGGCCACGCGAGCGGCGCCGCAGATCCTCACGGACGTCGTAGAGGTAGACGTTCACCGTGGGAGCGTTGCGCCGCGACGCCCACTCCTTGGTAGGCGCGTCGAACGCGACGTCGATCTCGCTGCCGCGCCGGGCCTCACCTCGGACCAGCCGCCGCAGCGCCTCATCGACCTCATGGATCACTGCGGACCTCCTCGGACGGCGGTCTTCCCACGATGATCGCGGGGCCGCCGACCGGCCAGCCACGCAGCGGCAGACCTTCGGGTAAGCCCGGCTGCCCGTACGGGCAACGCGTGACGTGGCCGACGAGCTGCCCACCAGCGGGTTCGCCGCCGGATATCGGGAGTAGCCTGGGTGGTGCAGCCTCCTGCCGAGATGCCGACGACCGACGGCACCGGTTCCCTCGTTTCACCCCGCACACCGTGGCCGGTTCCGGCCGGTCCGACTCACTCCACAGGAGATCCTCCATCAGCGTTCCCTTGGTTCTGCCGTACGCCGTCAGCGCTCCTCGTTCCCTCACCGATGTGTACGGCCCGGGCATCGCCCTCTGCGCGCGGCCCGAACTGGCCGCCGCCGAACCAGTGAACAGGCACCGTCACAGCCGCGACGTCGTCTCCGCCCGGCCGATCGCCGTCGCGGCCGACATGCCGGTGATCTGCAGCGCCGGCGGCACGGACCCGGATCTGCTGGCGCTCGTGCGGGACAGCGGCCTGCCTGTCGGCACAGACCTGCGCGAGTTCCGAAGCGAACGGGAATTCGGCGCCCGCGTGACTGAAGCGATGTCCGACGGCCTGCTGATGTCGATGGAATACCCCCAGCCGACCACGCTGTGCCCGGACGAACGCGCGCTCAAAAGCGCGCAACTCGTCGGGTACTTGAACAACAAGGCCAGCATCACCACGTTGGTCGATCCCCGTTTCCAAGCGCACCGCAGCGTCGTGACCCGTGAGCAACTCGCGGAGGCCGCACCGGCGGAGAAGTCGTGGGTGCTCAAGGCCGCGACCAACGACGCGCACGGCGGCAGCCTCGATGTCTATCTGCACCGGGCCCACGAGCAGATCACGCTGCCGGCGTTCGCCGACGTGCTCGGCGAGTTCGTCATCGAGGAGTACCTGCAGATCCTGCGCAACTGGGGCCTGCAGTTCTACGTGGGAGCGGACGCGCGGGCTCGCCTGCTCGCGGTGACCGAGCAACGCGTCGACGCGACCGGGATCTACACCGGCGGCATATTCGGCGCGGTCACCACTCCCCCTGCCGAACTGCTCGCCGAATGCCTGGCGATCACCCAGCGCGCGGCCGACGTCGGCTACCGCGGCCTGTGCAGCCTCGATTGCGCCCAAACCCAGGACGGTCAGCAGGTCGTGCTCGATCTGAACTTCCGGATCACCAGTGGCTCGATCCCGTTGCTGGCGATGCAGTCCGTCCGCCCCGACGCCCTCGACCGGCCCGCCGAGTCCGTGAAGCTGACCGTCGCCGGCGCGCTCACCGACCTGCTCGCCGAGGTACGCCCCGCGCTGGCCGACGGTGGCCTGCTCATCGTGGCGGGCCATGACACCGGCCGCACGGACGATCCGATCAGGCGAAGTACCTTGCAACTGCTGGTCCTCGGGGACGACCCCGACGAGGTGACCGCTCGGCGCCGAGCGCTGGAAGAGAAGACCCGCCGGTAACGCTTGTCGGGAAGGTGTCGCGAAGCCACTTCCGCGGTGGCGAAGGTGGCTTTCGCGACACGCTCCGGCATCAGGCCACGGTCGCCTCTCGGCTCGTTTGCTCGGCGATCCAGTCCCGGTACACCGTCACATCGGTCCAGATGCCCAGACCGCTGGCGCATTTCGGATCCGCGTCACCATCGCGGCTGGTGGCACCGACCAGTTCCCACTCGCCCGGCCTGCCCTTGATCTGCGGTCCGCCAGAGTCGCCGTAGCAGCCCATCGCGTCCGGCGTGTCGGAACCGGTGCAGATCTCCTTGCCCGTCGCCAGATTGCGGCAATCCTCCGCCGGCCTGACCTTCGTGTCCAACTCTTGGAGGATCTCCGGGGCGCCGCAGTTCTGCTCGGCGCAGTGCTCGCCCCAGCCGAGGATCCGGGTCGCCGTTCCCGCGTCGCCCACGGCTTCGGCGATCTTGATCGGCCGCTCGGTCACCGGTTCGTCCAACCGCACCAGCGCGATGTCCTGACCCGGCGGCTCCTGCCCGGTGAAGTCCGGGTGCACGATGATCCGGCTGACCCCGGTCTCGGTGCCCCCGCTGTTGTGCTGCCGCGCCCCGATCCTGGTCCTGATCTGCTCCGGCCGCGCTCCCTGGACGCAGTGCGCCGCGGTCACCACCCAGTCCTCACTGATCAGCGAGCCGCCACAGAAGTGCTGCCCGCCCTCCTGCAACGACACCATGAACGAATAGTCCTCGGTGGCGTCGTGCCCGCCGATGACGTACGGTGTCGGCCCGTCGGCCGCCGCGGCGATCCCCGGTACCAGCACCGCTCCCGCCGCGGCCAACCCCATCATCAGAACGCCTGTTTTGCGAAGCATTATCGTGAACTCCCCGTAGACGACGAATTGCTGACAGTCGTCACGCTATGGGGTGATGATCACCACTGGATCGACTCATCGGCCGGGTGTGCATCGGCCGAATGGCCGACCCAGCGTGACGCCGCACCACGAGAAGCGACCCGATAGGTGGATGCGCGTCTCAGCTCAGCCCGGTCGTGCTCGGTCGCGCCCGGTAAGCGGGTCGTACTCGGCCGCGTCCGCCCGTACCGCGAACAAGACTTGCCGGACAGCGCCCAGGGGCGCACGGAAACCGGGATGACCTTGCTCGGCAGACCAGTACTCTCCAGCGGACGGTGCGACAGGGGGAGCTAGCTTGTCCAGCCACTTCGAGGCGATCGGGATCGGCGTCACCAGCGAGGACGAGTTCAGGGAACGGGTGGTCTCCCTGATCGGCGCGGGCACGGCCCGGCAGATCGGCAAGAAGATCAGCGAGCACGTGTGGACCGATTCCTCCGGCGCCCGGCTGGTCGCGCAGGTCCACAGGGGCGAGATCGACCTTCTCCTGCCGTGCCTGGCAGGCACGGCGCCCGCGATTCCGGTGCGAAACGTACGCCTTGTCGATGACGAGACCGCGATGCTCGACCTCCTCGACGGCGTCGCCGGGGAGATGGTCTGCCCTGTCGCGGTCGAGCTGGAAGACCGAACGGCCCTCGCCCACTCCGGCGGGCGGCTCACGTCCGGCTCCCTGACGCTGGCGGCGCTGGCCGAAGACATCACCGTGCACGCCGACGCCGATGCCTACGAAGCCTCGCAGGACGACGACGGACTGAAGTTCGCCGCCGACCACTTCATCCCGTCCGGCACCTTCGCGCTCGAGGAACCCTCGCCCGGCTGGACGCCCTCCGCCCACGCCTTGTTCGCCGGCGAAGTCGTCGAGGCCGAAACTCCCGTGAATACCGTCACCGGCGAGACATTCCATCGGATCCGGGTCCGCACCATCGCCGCGATCGAGCTCGACGTCGCCATCGCGGCCACCGATCTGGAGCAGCCACCCGCGCGCGGCAACATCGTGACCGGAACCTTCTTCCTGACCGGAAGTTTGGGACTGCAGCCTGCCGACGCCACGGAAAAGCGGCGTCGCTGGTTCCGGCGATAGCCCGCCGAAGCGGGCGCTAGGTCGACCGTTCGCGGCGATAGTGACGAGCGGCCTTCGCCCGGTTGCCGCAGGTTTCCATGGAACACCATCGCCTGGTGCCGTTACGGGTCGTGTCGTCGAAGTACAGCGTGCACGCCGGATACGCCGAGCACCGCTTGATCCGTTCCGGACGCGTGCGGAGCAGGCTCAAGTAGCCGTACGCCGCGAGCCACGCGGGCCGCCACGCCACTTCCTCGACCTCGATCGTTTCTTCGGGCCCACCTTTCCGCAGCTCCGGCCGCAACCGCCCGCGCGCCAGCACCTCGTTCAGCGCGCGCTCGGCGGAAGCGCCGGGGTTCTCGAGTACCTCGCGCAGGACGGAACGCGTGTGCCGCAACGGTTCTTCCGCTCCCGGCACATCCGGAAGACCCCGCTCGGCCAGCCAGGCACCGACGCCGCCGGGTTCATCGAAGACGTCCTGCCGCACACCACGATCGGGCCACGTGGTGTTCAGCAGGTCCAGAGCGATCGGCTCGCCGACCAAAGGGCGTTGCGGCACGGCACCATCCTACCCTCCGTCAACCGCTTGACAGGTTAGGCCTCCGCATGCTTGTCTCTAACCGTTCAAATTTATTTAGACAGTTAGAACAAGGGAGAATTGATATGGCCGAAGCAATCCGGTCCGCCGACGAGGTTTTTCACCGCACGGCGACCATCGACGGCCGAAGCGTGTTCTACCGGGAAGCAGGCGACCCCAGCGCGCCGACCGTGGTGCTGCTGCACGGTTTCCCGACGTCCTCGCATATGTTCCGCACGTTGATCCCGGCGCTGGCCGACCGCTGCCACGTCATCGCTCCCGACCACATCGGCTTCGGGCACTCGGATGCCCCGACCGTCGACGAGTTCGACTATTCGTTCGAGAACCTGACCGCGATCACCATGGGCCTGATCGACACGCTCGGGCTGGACCGCTTCGCCCTGTACATCCAGGACTACGGGGCCCCCATCGGGCTTCGCATCGCGAGCCGTCACCCGGAGCGGGTCAGCGCGCTGGTGGTGCAATCCGGCAACGCCTACGTCGAAGGTTTCACACCGTTCTGGGATGTTCTGTTCGCGCACGCCAAGGACCGTGAAACCCACGAAGAAGCCGTGCGCGAGCTCCTGGAGCCCGCGGCGACCCGCTGGCAGTACACCCACGGCGTCCCCGCCGACCGGCTGGACCGGCTCAGCCCGGACACCTGGACCCTCGACCAGGCCCTGCTCGACCGTCCCGGCAACAAGGAGGTGCAACTGCAGCTGTTCTGGGACTACCAGTTCAATCTCGACGCCTACCCGGCCTTCCAGCGGTACTTCCGCGAGCACCGTCCGCCGACCCTCGTCACCTGGGGCGAGCACGACGAGATCTTCGGCGCCGACGGAGCCCGTGCGTTCCTTCGCGATCTGCCCGACGCCGAAGTGCACCTTCTCGACGCCGGACACTTCGCACTGGAGACGCACGGCCCGGAAATCGCCACCCTCATAAGGGACTTCCTCGACCGCACCGGGCACTGACCGCCCGGTGCCTCCGTATCCTCGAGACGGGACGGAGGTGTGCGGTGACGGACGAACAGCTGCTCATCGAGTTCGCGCTGACCCGCATGGACCATCCCGAACTCGACCTCGAGGAGGTGGCGGCGTTGACCGTCCGGCGTCTCGGTGAGGACCGGATGCTGGACTTCGCCGGGCGCACCCTCGTCAGCCGCGGTGAACTACGCGGAGCCGCGTTCCCGGCCGCCGTCGAACACGTGCTCCGCGTGGTCCTCACCCTGCGCGGCCCGGACGACTGATCAGGGCGGTCAGGAGATCTTGCGGCGGTAGGTGATCGTGGCGAAGACGTACGCGACGACGAGGAGCCCGGCGCACCAGGCCAGCGCGATCCAGACGTCGGCGCCGACCGGCTGCCGGGCGAACAGAGCGCGGAGGGCGTTGACGATCGACGTCACCGGCTGATGTTCCGCGAAGGCGCGCACGGGGCCCGGCATGGTGGCGGTGGGCACGAACGCCGAGCTGAGGAACGGCAGGAAGATCAGCGGGTAGGAGAACGCGCTCGCCCCGTCGACGGATTTCGCGGAGAGACCGGGGATGACGGCCAGCCAGGTCAGCGCCAGCGTGAACAGCAGCAGGATGCCGGCGGCCGCGAGCCAGGCCAGCATGCCCGCCCCGGAACGGAAACCCATGAGAAGGGCGACGCCCACGACGATGACGAGCGAGAGCAGATTCGCGGCCAGCGATGTCAGCACATGCGCCCACAGCACACCCGAGCGGGCGATGGGCAGGGATTGGAAGCGTTCGAAGATCCCGCTCTTCATATCGGTGAAGAGCCGGAGCGCGGTGTAGGCGACGCCCGACGCGACCGTGATCAGCAGGATGCCGGGAAGCAGATAGTTCACATAGGAATCCGTCCCCGTTTCGATCGCGCCGCCGAAGACGTAGACGAACATCAGCATCATGGCGACCGGCATCATCGCGGTCGTGAGGATGGTGTCCATGCTGCGGGTGACGTGTTTCATCGATCGGCCCAGCAGGACGGCGGTGTCGCCGAGGAGGTACTTGTTCATCGTCCTTCTCCTCTACTTGTCCGCGCCGACGATGGCCAGGAAGACGTCTTCGAGCGACGGCTGTTTCTCGACGTATTCGACCTCGGCGGGCGGGAGCAGCCGCTTCAGTTCGGCGAGCGTGCCGTTCACGATGATCCGTCCTTTGTGGAGGATCGCGATCCGGTCGGCGAGCTGCTCGGCCTCCTCCAGGTACTGCGTCGTCAGCAGTACCGTCGTGCCGCGGGCGGCGAGTTCCTTCACCGCGGCCCACACCTCGATGCGCGCCTCGGGGTCGAGCCCGGTGGTCGGCTCGTCCAGGAAGATCACCGGCGGATTCCCGATGAGGCTCATGGCGATGTCCAGCCGCCGTCGCATGCCGCCCGAATACGTCGACACCTTCCGCGCACCCGCGTCGGTCAGCGAAAACCGCGCCAGCAGGTCGTCCGCGATCTTGCCCGGCCGTTTCAGATGCCGCAGCCGGGCGACCAGCACGAGGTTCTCGCGCCCGCTGAGGATCTCGTCGACGGCGGCGAACTGCCCGGTGAGACTGATGACCTCCCGCACTTCCGACGGCCGCGTGGCGACGTCCCAACCGTCGACGGTCGCCGTCCCCGCGTCCGCCTTGAGCAACGTGGACAGGATTCTCACGACCGTGGTCTTACCCGCCCCGTTGGAGCCGAGAAGGGCGAAGATGCTGGCCCGCGCCACCTCGAAATCCACGCCTCGCAAGACATGCAGGGCCTTGTACGACTTCTCCAGACCTCGCACCCGGATCGCCTCGGTTCGCCGCCCAGTCATCATTCAGCCCTTCTCGGCACAAGCTACTAAGTAACACTGACTACCGGTAGATAGTAGCACTGACTAGTAGGGCCGCAAGGGGCGTCAGTTTGCTGTCGGGTTCACCTGGATCGGTGTCAAGAACCTGTCAACGTCCTCGAACCGAGGAGCGGCGGAACCCCACGCTGACGGCGTGACCACGACACTCACCCGCCCCGAGCGCGCCGTCGACCGCCCCGAACGGCACCGGCTCTCCGTCGTCGGCGGGCTCGCCGCGTTGTCCTTGGACGCCATGGCGTCGGTCGCCTACGGGCCCGAGGCCATCGTGATCGTGCTGGCCGTCGCGGGCGGAGCGGGACTGGGCTTCACGCTGCCGGTCACCCTCGCGATCGCGGTGCTCCTCGGCGTGCTGACGCTGTCCTACCGTCAGGTGATCGCCGCGTTCCCCGACGGCGGCGGTGCGTACGGGGTCAGCCGGACCTACCTCGGGCGGCGGGCTTCGCTGGTGGCCGCGGCGTCCCTGATCGTGGACTACGTGCTCAACGTCGCGGTGTCCGTGGCGGCCGGGGTCGCCGCGCTGACGTCGGCGTTCCCCGGCCTGCTGCCGTACACGCTGTGGTTGTGCCTCGGCGTCCTGGCGCTGGTCACCGGCGTGAACCTGCGCGGTATCGCCGAGAGTGCCCGGGTGTTCGTCGTGCCCACCGTGATCTACGTCGGCGCGATCCTGACCGTGATCGTCGCCGGTCTGTTCCGATCCGGCCCGGCCGCGGCGATCGCCGCACCGGAACACCCGCAGAACCTGCAGATGGTCGGAATCCTGTTGCTGCTCAAGGCCTTCGCGAACGGTTGCGCCGCGCTGACCGGAGTCGAGGCGATCGCCAACGCCGTGCCGTCGTTCCGCAGGCCGCGGGTACGGCGAGCGCAGCACGCGGAGATCGCGCTGGGCGGCCTGCTCGGCGTGATGCTCATCGGGATCGCCGTGCTGATCGGGAAGTTCGCCATCCACCCGGTGGACGGCGTCACGGTGCTCTCGCAGGTGACCACCGCGGCACTGGGCGACGGCTTCGGCTTCTACCTGGTGCAGTTCTCGACCGTGGTGCTGCTCGCGCTGGCCGCGAACACGTCCTTCGGCGGTCTGCCGGTGCTGGCGCAGCTGCTGGCGAAACACAACAAGCTGCCGCACGTGTTCGCCCTGCGCGCCGAACGCCAGGTGTATCGCCACGGGGTCGGTTTCCTCGCCGTCACCGCCGCCCTCCTGCTCGTCATCACCGACGGGGACATGAACACCCTGGTCCCGCTGTTCGCGATCGGCGTGTTCGTCGGGTTCACGCTCTCCCAGGTCGGGATGGTCCGGCACTGGCGGCGTACCCGCCCGTCCGGCTGGCGCGGCAAGGCCACGCTCAACGGTTTCGGCGCGCTGCTCACCGGAGCCGCGGCGATCGTGGTGACGACGACGAAATTCGGCGAGGGCGGCTGGCTGATCGTCATCGCGCTGCCGCTGCTCGTGGCGGCCATGGAATGGGTCGAACGCAGCTACCGCCGGATCGGCGACCGGCTCGAACTCGGCGTCACCCCGGCTCCCCCGCGGCCGAACCGTTCACTCGTGATCGTCCCCGTGCACGCCGTTTCCCGCCTCACCCGGGACGCCCTCGCCGCCGCGTTGTCACTCGGCGACCACGTCCAGGCGGTGCACGTCACCCATCCCGACGACGGACACTCGGCACGGGACTTCTTGGCGGACTGGGAAAAATGGCATCCTGGGGTGGCGCTGGTCCAGCTGCACGACGAACGCCGCCGCCTCGGTGAACCACTGGTTCGCCATCTCCGGGCCGTCGGCGGCCGGCACGTCTTCGTGCTGATCGCCGAAGTCGAACCCGAGCACTGGTGGCAGCGGATCCTGCAGAACCAGCGCGGCGGCGTGCTCGCCCGCGCGCTGCGGCGCCGTTCGGACGCCGTCGTCTGCCGGATGCGCTTCCGGGTGGGTGCCCGGTGAGATCCCGCGGAAGGAATCCGTAAAACCGGATCACCCGATCTTGTTTCCCTGAGGCGGACACGGTTGGTTTGAGCCATGGGCACAGGTGACGTTCGCGGGCACGCGTGGGGCGTGCGCCACGACGACCGTCCACCGCATCCGGTGCCGGCCGGCGATACCCCCGATTCCGGTGATTCCCCGGCCGGCCGTTGACCTTCCGGCCCCGGCGCGGTCGAACGCGCCATGAATCCTTTGTGGACGGACCCATGAACGAAAGCCCCACAGTCCTGCTCACCGGCGCTTCGGACGGCATCGGTTTCGAGACCGCCCGTCTTCTCGTCGCTCAAGGGTGCACGGTGATCGCCCATGCGCGCACCCCTGAGGAAAGCGACGAATCGTGCGACCGGCTGGTGAAATCCGGTGTCGACGCGCGAAAACTCCGGCCCGCCGTCGCCGACTTCACCGACCTGCGCGAGGTGATCGACCTCGCCGTCACCGTCGCCGAGACCTGTCCTCGTCTCGACGTCCTGGTCAACAACGCCGCAATCACCGGTCCGCAGGGGCGCGCGGTCACCAAGGACGGTCACGAACAGACCATCCAGGTCAACTATCTCGCCCCGTACCTGCTGACCCGGCTGCTCGAGGACGCGCTCGACCGCTCCGAGGTGAGCCGCGTGGTGAACGTGTCCTCGTCGTTGCACCGCGGCGGGCGGATCAACTGGAACGACCTCAATTGGAAGCGCCGCTACAACCGGGGCGCCGCGTACGCGCAGTCCAAACTCGCCCTCACCATGATGACCACCGCACTGGCCGAGTTCCGGCCGAAGGTCCGGGAAGCCGTCAGCGTGCACCCGGGCGTGATCGCCACCAGGATGCTGCCGGGCTACAGCTATCGAGGCCGCCCGGTGGCCGAAGGGGCCGAACCGGTCGCCCGGCTGGCCGATCCGGCGGCCAAGGTCCTCAACGGTGGCTACTACGACGGCAGGCTGCCCGCGAGGGCCTCGGCCACCGCCGTCGATCCCGGTGGCGTACGGAAGTTGTGGTCCCTCACCGAACGCCTGACGCTCTTCGACAGGCGGCAGGCCTGACGCCGCAACGGATGCCCGGGAGCGTTCGGTTCTCGGGCACCACCTTCACCGGCTTTCGGCGCCGGGTCGCCCACTGATGGACTCCTGATAGCGGTCCGCGTAGGTGGGGGTGTCCTTGATCAGGTCGTCGCAGAAGGCGGCGACATCATCGCCGATGACTTCCAGCACTCCCTTTCCGGACGCGGCGCCCTCTTCGAAGAAGTCCACGATCCCGGAAAGCAGGGGCCCGTCGGCCAGATCGACCGGCCCCACCTTGAACAGGTACTTCTGCATCTCCTGGTAGACGATCCGATAGTCCGGCGGGAGCGCTTTGACCCGCGCCATATGCGCACGCCACTGCTTCTTGCCCTCGATGATGTCCTGGATGCCCACGTCAGCCTCCCAGCTGCTTCAGTTTCCTGGCGACGTTCCTGTTCAGCTGCTCGCGCCAGCGGTCGCGATAGCCACGGCCACGCTCCCCTCCGGCCAGTGCCGCGCAGAAGCCCTCGATGTCGTCACCCAGCACCTCGCGCACGCTCTGCCCGTCCGCGGCCGTTTCCTCGAGCAGCCCCAGAGCGCCGTCGAAAATCGGCATCAGGTTCCTGCCGGTGAAGTCCGAATAGGACGAAAGATGCCCGGTGATCTCTTCCCACGCCGCCCGATGATCGGCGGGCAAGGCCTCGACCCGGACTTCGAAGGCCTTCCATTCCCTGGTGAGATCGCTGCCCGTGATGGTGTCCCAGAACTTCATTTCCCGCCCTCCTTGAGCTTGTCGATCCGCGATGTGACGAAATCCCACTTCGCCCAGAACCTCGTGAGTTCCTCGCGCCCCGCATCGTTGAGCGCGTAGAACTTCCGCGGCGGTCCCTGCTCGGACGGCCGTTTCGTCACCTGGACGAGCCCGTTCTTCTCCAGCCGCAGCAGGATGGTGTACACCGTCCCCTCGACCACTTCCGTGAAGCCGAGCTCGTTCAACCGCCGCGTGATGGCGTACCCGTAGGTCTCCTCGCCGCCGACGATCTCCAGCACACAACCCTCGAGCGTGCCCTTCAGCATCTCGGTCAGACCGTCCATCGTGACTCTCTTCGGCTCCTGGTATTCAGTGACACTGACTACCAGTACAAAGTATCACAGAGTACTAGGGGCACGCCGGAAGGCGGCCCGATAGTCACCGGGTCGCCGTCCCGTGTGCTTCGCGAAGAGGGCGGCGAACGTCCCCGGGTCCCGATAGCCGACGGCCGCGCAGATTCCGGCGACCGTCCGATCCGTCGTTTCGAGGAGGTGGCGGGCGCGCCGGACGCGCGAGGAATGCAGGTATTCGAGCGGCGTCTGTCCGGCCTCCTCCGCGAACCTCCGCAGCAACGTCCGGGTACTGACGTTGAAACGTCCGGCGAGCGCGGTGAGGTCGTATCGGACGGTGAGGTTCTGGTCCAGCCAGCGCATGACCCGGCGGGAAAACGCGTTGCCCGGCCGCGGCAGGAGCCGCGTGTCGACGTAAGGCGTCTGCGATGACCGCGCGTCGTCGACCAGCGCCACCCGCGCCGTCGTCCGTGCCACTTCGGCGCCACTGTGCTCGCGGATCAAATCGAGGGCGAAGTCGTACATGGCACTGAACGCCGCCGTCGTCGTGACTCCCCTGTCGGTGACGACGAGCCGCTCGGGCCGGACTTCGGTTTCGGGGCAACGCTGAGCCAGTTCGTCGGCGAAGAGCCATGAGGTGGTGGCGCGGCGATGGTCGAGCAGTCCGGCCGCGGCCAGCAGGAACGCGCCGACACAGAGCGAGACGACGACGTCGCCCGCGGCGGCGTGCGACCGGATCGCTTCGATCTCCGGCGCGAGGTTCGCGATCTTCGCGTCGATGTCCTGTCCCGGCGTGAGCTCGAATCCCGGCACGACGAGGACGTCGACTTCACGCAGCGGCGAGACGGCCACCCCGACACCGCCCGACACCGCGACCCGGCGACGAGGGGAAACGACGGAAACCTCGTATCCGACATGATCCGGGCCAGCGACATGCGTGGCCATCGTGAGGAGATCGGGGACACCGAACACCTCGGACGCGAAGCAACCCGGGTAGGCCAGAACCCCCACTCGCAGCATATGGCGAGATTACCCCGATATCCGGCGATCCGGCCTATCCCCGCGAAGGCCGCGCCGGTCGATGCTTTGGCCATGCACGGACACCGGGACGATCCCATCACCGACTTCGCACACCGGCTCGTGGAGGTGGACGGCGCGACGAAGACGGTGCACGTCGCGGGATCCGGGCCCGGCGTGGTGCTGATGCCGGAGATGCCCGGCATCAGTCCTGACGTCCTTCGGTTCGCGCGGTGGGTGCGAGACGCCGGCTTCACCGTCTACGTCCCCTCGCTTTTCGGACGCGACGGCGCGTATCCGACCGCGGAGGCCGGCGAGGAAGTGGTGCGCCGCGCGTGTGTCAGCGCCGAATTCCGGGCGTTCGCCGGCGGCGGGACCAGCCCCGTCACCCGGTGGCTGCGAGGGCTCGCTCGTATCGCCCACGCCGAATGCGGCGGTCCCGGGGTCGGCGCGATCGGCCTGTGCTTCACCGGCAATTTCGCCCTCACCATGGCGCTCGAACCCGCCGTCATCGCACCCGTGGTCAACCACCCCTCGCTCCCGCTGGACGACCCGGGCGCGCTCGAACTCACCGAAGAGGACGCGAACGAGATCCGGGACCGGATCGCGCGCGACGGCCTCAAGGTGCTCGCCTACCGCTTCGACGGCGACCGCTGGTGCACCGGACAGCGGTTCGCCGCCTACCGGGCCCTCCTCGGCGACGCCTTCGACGGACGGGTGCTGCCGGACAGCGCCGCGAACACCGACCCGCCCCCGTTCTTCCGTGACCTGGTCGGCACGCCGCACAGCGTCGTCACCGCCCACTTCGTCGACTCCGACGGGCATCCCACGCTGCGCGCCAGGGACGAGATCCTCGCCTTCCTCGCCGATCGCCTGACGACACGGTAGAACGGTGTGGCGCCAAGATCATCCGAGAGGGGACCCATGTCCGAGCCGCGCCGAGCCCACGTCTCCGACCACAGCGCGATCGTCGACCGCGTCCAGCGGTGGTGGAGCGACTCACGCACCCCCGCCCAGTCCCGCGAACTCTCCCTGCTGCTCCCCAAGCTGTTCCTGCAGTTCTTCTCCGGCACGAGCCTGGTCTTGGAGGACGAAACCGGAATCAGGGCGTTCCTCGTCGGCTTCCACTCCCCCGACGACGACGTCCAGGCGTACATCCATTTCGTTGGCGTGGACCCGGAACTTCGCGGGCGGGGAACGGCCCGCCGCCTGTACACGACCTTCTTCCAGCGCGCCGCGGAGGCGGGCCGCACGGAAGTCCGTGCGATCACCTCGCCGGGAAACGCCGGGTCCATCGCCTTTCATCGCGCCATGGGGTTCAGCCTCGAACCCGGGGATCGGGAGGTCGACGGTCTTCCCGTGCACGGCGACTACGACGGTCCCGGACAGGACAGGGTCTGCTTCGTCCGGAGAATCGCCTAGCCGTAGATCAAGTCATGTCCGCGGTCTTCGCGCCCAGGCGGCCCCTGACGGCACGGGCGGCTCAGCCGATTACAAACCGGTACGAGACCGAACCGCCAGGAATACGAAGCCCATCGAACAGACATACCGGCAGTGCCTAGCCGTAGATCGAGGCCGCCCATTCCGGGTGGTCGATGAACGGGTTGCGGTTGTGCTGGAACTGGTCGTGGATGACCTGGTTACGGCGCTGCTCGGCGGCGTCGGGCGGGTCCTGGGTGTGCCAGCTCAGCAGGACCGAGACCCGCCCGATGTTGGGTTTGGATCCGTTGTCGACGGCGTCGTTGGGTTCGAGGTCGGGGAAACCGTCGGTGCCGTCGTACCGGACGCCCATGTACAGGATCATGCGGGCCACGTCGCCCTTGACCGCGTCGCGCGGTTCGAACGAGTCGTCATCGGTCAAGCTGCCGGGCGCTTCCTCGACCGGGGAACCACCGGTGTCGAAGTCCTTGTTCCCGCGTGTGCTGTTGACCGACGCGTCCTCCGCCCGCAGGTGGTGCAAGTCCGTACCGGGCCCGACCGCCGTGCCCAAGTCGCCGTGCGACTTGGCCCAGACGTGTTCCCGGTTCCAGTCGTCGACTCCCCCGCCGTTGGCCGTCTTCGCCTGCGAGCGGCCGCTGTAGAGCAGTACGACGTTCGCCTTGTTGGCCGGATCCTCGTCGGTGGCCCTGATCCCGTCCCACACCTGTTCGTACGTCAGCTTGGTGTCGGTGCTGATGATCGTGTGCAACGCCGCCTTGAGCTCGGGCCCGGTCTTGCCCAGCGCGTCTTGGTAATAGTTGTCACCGGACCGACCCGCGAGAGCCGACGACGCGAAGGCGATCCCCGCCGTGACGCCGAGCGCGAGGACGACAGAGATTCGGCGGGCTGGCCGCATGGACAGCTCCTCTCCCCAGAGGCGCCGGTCAGGATCGTCGCCTGCTCTGCCCAACCCCGGCAACGCACTAGTCGTACAGTTGGAAAAATACTGTCATGAGTGTCAAGGGGTAACGCCTGGTGCGACAATCGTCGTCCCGACTCACTGGAGGACCGCGTGGCCGAGTTGAGCGAACAGATCCGCGGCTGGGTCGCGGCACCGAGGTTCTGGCACCTGGCCACGGTGAACCAGGACGGTTCTCCCCAGGTTTCCGCCATGTGGATCGACCTCGAAGGTGACCACATCGTGTTCAACACCGCCGTCGGCCGGGTGAAGGAAGAGAACCTGCGCCGCGAGCCACGCGTCTCGTTCTCCTGCCTGGACAACGAGAATCCCTACGACCGGGTCGTCATCCACGGCCGGGTCGTCGAGTTCGTCGAAGGCGAAGAAGCGGATCGGTGCATGGACCGGCTGGCGAAGAAGTACGTCGGAACCGACCGTTTCGAATGGCGGATCCCGGGAGAACGACGGGTCAAGGTCCTCGTCGAGCCGACCCGCTCTCGCCATGTCGTCGGCGTCGAACCGTTCCGGCGCGGGCGGCAGCCGTAGGGAGACCACTTCGAGACACCACTGGCGCAACCGGCAGGGCGGTCCGCTACGTCCACATCGCATGAGATGGATCGCGGTGTGCCTTCTACTGGTCGTGACGGGATGCGGTGTCGGCGCCGGCGCGGCACAGTCGAGGCTGGAGGCATTCACGGCGCTCGGCTCGGACGGCGGACTGGCGGACTTGGCGCCCGCGGAGCTGGGAGCACCCGAGTTCCAGCGAACCCTGGAGCGCGCCAAGCCCTCGAACCTGGACGAAGTCCGTGCCGCCTTGGCGTTCGCGCCGTCTGCCGATCGGCGCGGTTTCGCCTTCGTCGTGCCAGGATGCGCCGAGGACGGCGCCGAACTGACCATCGAAGGCGACACGCTGACCGTGAATCTCACCGGCGGGGAGAACGTGAACTGCGCTACGGCGAACTACTTCCTCGCCGTCTTTTCCGTCGACCGCGACTCGATCCCGGCGGCACCGAAGTTGTCGACCATGCCCCGCTAGTCCGCGTCCGGTAAGCCTTTTCGCCGACGGTTGGCTCTTATCGCAATTAGTCGACCAATTGCGATGGTTTCGGGTGCTTGCTCAAGGTGATTCAGCTCGGCGGCCGATTCACTCTTCAGTGTTGTTCGCGCGTTTCGCTTGTTGCTTAAAATTAAGAACACGTGTTCGATTGTTTTGGGATATTATGGAGGGGTGTCCGAGACATTCCTTCCCGAGTTGCCGCAAGAACTGTGGCGCGCTGGCAAGCTGGAGCTTGCCCATGGCGTGCAGCAGTCTTTGCGGGTGATTCGGATGGCTACCGTCGGGTTGGGGCAGTATTTGGCGGAGGTCGAGTCTCGGGGCGTCAAAGACTTGTACGGGTACGGGTCGACGGCTGCTTGGTTCGCGGATGTGGCGGGACTGTCGCGTGGTGAGGCTCAGCCTGTGGTGAATCGGGCGCTGGCGTTGAACCCGACCCGCGCGTTGGACGGCACCGAAGTTCCGCCTGTCGCGCCCGCGACCGCGGCTGTCGCCGCTGAAGGTTTGGTCGGGGATGAGCGGATCGATCAGATTCTGGAGTTCTTGAAGAAGCTCCCGGCCGACACCTCAACTGAGGACCGTGCCAATGCCGAGAAGATCCTCGCCACCCTCGCCCGCGATGCTGGTCCCCGGCAGCTCGCGGACGCCGAACAGAACCTGCTCGGGTTGCTGAACCCCGACGGCAACGAACCCAAAGACCCGGAACCCAAAGAGCCGCGCCGGGAAATCACGCTGGAGCGGCGTAAGGACGGGTTCTGGAAGCTGACCGGTCTCCTCGATGACGAGACCGGTGCCCGCACCGCCGCCGCACTGGAGGCGTATGCCCAGCCCCGCCCGGTGGACGAGTTCGGCCAAGCGGATCTGCGGATGAAGTGTGAGCGCATGGGGGATGCCTGGGTCGACATCCTCGACCTCGCGATCGCGTGCCCGGATCAGCCTGGTACCAGTGGCTACCGGACCCTGGTGCATGTCACCATCGGACTCGACGAACTCAAAACCGGCCTTGGCATCGCCTGCCTGGATTTCGTCGGGACGATGACCGCCCGCGAAGCCAGGTTGGCTGCTTGTGACTGCCTCATGCTGCCGGTCGTGATGAGCGCCGCCGGGGAACCCCTCGACGTGGGGCGGCTGCGGCGGTTCGTCACCCCGGGCCAACGTCGTGCCCTCAACATCCGCGACGGAGGCTGCGCCTTCCCCGGCTGCCACCGGAAACCAAAGAATTGCCACGCCCATCACATTCACCACTGGGCAGACGGTGGTCCCACGGATCTCCGCAATCTGGTGCTGCTGTGCGGATTCCACCACCGATTGATCCATCATGGTGATTGGGAAGTCCGCATGGCCGCCGACGGGCTACCGGAATTCATCCCACCCCAATACCGGGATCCGCTCCGACAACCCCGCCGCAACACCCTCCACCACGTCTGAACCCCGAGGAGCCCGCCAGCCACACCGGCGACGGGCCCCTCGGCATGCCCACGTCCCGATTCTCCCCTTCAGCACGACACGACGTACATGAAGGTCAAGTTCCCTCAGCTGAAATGGGTCGCCGGAGTCCGTCCCACCAATACCGAGATCCACGAGGGCCCGCCAGTCCCTCGACATGCCCGCTCCGTGAAGGCCTCCTTGCCTACCCAGAGGGTAGTGAAGGAGCCCTTCACTACACGCCGATTCTTCCTTCAGCACAATGCCTCAGCGTGATCTTGCCCGTTTGAAGTGCGTGAAGGCCCCCTTCCCTCGGCTTAGCCGAGGGAAGGGGGCCTTCACGCGCTCGGCAAGTTACCGGAGTTCATCCCACACCGAGACCCGCCCACCATGAAGCTCAATCCATGCCCTGATACGCAACGACGGGGTCAGGCAGAACGAGCGCGGTGTGCGCCGGTCGCCCGGTTTCCGGCGCCGAGGTGGACAGCCCGCGGAGCCGGTCGTCCCGCCGCGCGAGGGCTTCGGCGGTGACCGGGAAGAGTGCCGCGTCGCCCACGCCGACCTGCGCCTGGTTCAGTTCGACGAATTCCCGCGTCTCGCTTTCGTAGGCGTCGAAAGCCCCGGTGGTGGCCAGCGACCTCGCCAGCATGTAGGCACCGACGAGCGCGAGGCTCGAGCCCTGTCCCGTCAGGAACGACGGCGCGTGGGCGGCGTCGCCGACCAACCCGACCCGGCCATGGGACCAGCGTGGCAGGTGGATCTGGCTGACGGTGTCGAAGAACAGGTCGTCCGCGTCGCGCATGGCGCTGATCATGGCCGGGATTTCCCAGCCGTCGCGGGCGAAGGTCGTCGCGATCAGGTCGCGCCACGCTTGGGGATCGCGGAGGGTCTCGTACGGCGGTTCGGGGCGGGCGGCGACCAGGAAACCGTGGAGCTCGTCCTCGACCGCGTACAGCGCCGCTCCTCGACCGGGCGCGTTCCAGAGCACACCTTCCCGCGACAGACCGAATTCGTTGGGCATGGTGAAGCCGGCGAAGCAATAGCCCAGATAGCGGCGGTAGTGCTGCTCGGGACCGAAAACGAGTTCCCTGGTGCGAGAGTGCAGGCCGTCGGCTCCCACCACCAGGTCGAAGCCGCGCCGCGCTCCACTCCGGAAGGTGACATCGACACCGTTCTCGTGCTCGCTGAGCGTGTCGATCGAGTCGCCGAAGACGTACTCCACGTCGTCGCGTGTTGCTCCGTACAGGACTTCCGCCAGATCGCCGCGCCGGACCTCGACGTCGTGTCCTTCGACACCGCCGGTCACTGTCTCCGGATGGACCGACGCCACCTCACCTCCGTCGGTGCCGAGGAAGGTCAGCGAACGTGTTTCGATATGCGCTTCTTGAAGTTGCGGAAGGATTCCCATGCGGCGGGCCACCTCCAAGGCGGTGCCGCGGACGTCGATCGGGTATCCGCCGCCGCGTAGCCCGCCCGCCTTTTCCACCACCGTGACGGAAAAGCCGTGACGTCGCAGCCAGAACGCGACGGCGGGGCCGGCGATGCTCGCCCCAGAGACCAGAACAGTGCCTTTCACGATGTTCATTTCCCTTCTCCGATTCCGTCAGAGGGTCGCCAGTGACGGCGTTTTGGCGCTGGAGCGCGACTTTCGCACCAGCATGACGACGAGGACCGCGGCGATCGCGAAGGCGACGGACGCGATGGTGATGTAGGTGAAGACGCCCGTTCCCGAATTC
This sequence comes from Amycolatopsis sp. cmx-4-54, assembly GCF_046548895.1. NCBI lineage: Bacteria > Bacillati > Actinomycetota > Actinomycetes > Pseudonocardiales > Pseudonocardiaceae > Amycolatopsis > Amycolatopsis sp. cmx-4-54. The sequence goes on along the minus strand of NZ_JAEBEJ010000005.1, from coordinate 648,496 downwards.
ACCGTCTCGCCGCCGACGGACACGGCGGTCGACTTGAGCACCGCGGCGCCCACGAAGTCCAGCACCACCGATCCGATCGCCACCACGACCATGACGAGGCTGGAGACGATGCCCTGCCGTTCGGCCGGCGCGAGTCCACCCGCCAGGTTGAAGCCGGAGGTCCCCAGCACGCCGACCGTGAATCCCAGCAGGAATGCGAAGAACACCGCGACGGGGAACTGCGAGACACCGAGGAACATCCCGACTGTTCCCACGGTTCCGTGCGCGATTCCGCCGGCCAGCGTCATCGCCGGCCCGACGCGGGTGGCGAGCACCCCGGCCACCGGACCGCCGATCATGACGCCGATACCCGGTGCCGCGAGGAGCAGGGCCAGCGTGCCCTGGCCCGCCAGGCCGTACCCGAGTCCCTGGGCCGCCGAGACGTCGCTGACCAGCGGAATGAGCTGGAGCATGCTCTGGTACGAACCGGTGCTGAGTACGAGCACGAGCAACGTGAGCGCCAGAGGCGCGCCGATATGCCGGATGTCGATCAGCGAATCGGGCTTCCGGCTCGAAACGAGGAACCACCGGGACAAGGCCGCGACACCACCGGCGAGCAGGGCCAGGGGGCCGAGGGCGAGCCAGCCGAACTCCGAGCCGAGGCTGACGTAGCCGAGAACCCCGCCGAGGCCACCGCCGAGGAGCAGCGCGCCTCCGACGTCGATCCTGCCCGGGGTCTTGAGCACGGATTCGGGAATGACGACGCGGACGCAGATCGCCATCGCGATCGCGACGACGGCCGATACGACGAACAGAATCTGGAATCCGAACTCAGCAGCCAGTTTCTCGGTGAGGAAACGGGAACCGATGTTGAGCACCGCGGACCCGGAGGTCACGATGCCCACCACGATCATCGCGATCCGGGGTGCGCAGATCTCGCGGACGATCGCGACGGAAAGGAACAGGGCGGCCACGGCCGCTCCTTGCAGCAGGCGTCCGGGTACGAAGACCCAAAGGCTGGGTGCGACCGCGCAGATGAGGGCGCCCACGCAACTGAGCAGCAAGGTCAGCACGAGCACCTTGCGTTTGCCGTACACGTCGGCGCTCTTGCCGAGCAACGGCGCCCACATCACGCCCGCCAGCATCGCGCTGGCGTTGATCCAGGCCGTCTGATCGGTGCCGAAATGGTCGAGCATCTCCGGAAGGACGAGCAGCGGTGCGGTGATGGCCGTGTCGACCATGAAGTTGACGAGCACCAGCACCGCCACGAGGCCGATGAGCCGTCCGTTCCATCTTGTGTGCGGTCCTGCGCCGATCCTGCTCTCCTGCATGAAGGACTCCTTGTGCGGGATTCAGGGAAAGGCGGATCCCCCCGCCTCAAAAACTACACTACACGGTGCAGTGTTCTACAGCTGAGAATACGATGAGAAGATGGCGACCCCGAGAGCGACCGCACGGACACCGGGCCGTCGGCTGCAGGCCGAGGCCAAACGAGCGGCGATCCTCGACGCCGCCGAGGCGTTGTTCATAACGGACGGCTACGAACTCACCAGCGTCGACGCGATCTCGGCGCGGGCCGGAGTGTCCAAACGCACCGTCTACGACCACTTCGGCGACAAGCAGACCCTCTTCCGCGGCGTGCTCGGCCGCGCCAACGACGCCGTGGTCGCGAACGTGCGCACCGCGATCGACGAAGAACTCACCGACGACCGCGACATCCGTGACGCCTTGCTCGGTTTCGCGCGGCGGGTGACGACGGGGATGTTCCCGACTTCGGGCTACGGGACGTTCCGGCGGTTGAGCTCCCAGGCCCCGGCGGCGCCACGACTGCCGGAAGCGGCCCGCGACGAACCCGAACGGATGATGGAGGAACGGTTCGCGAAGTTCGCGGCGGACGGCAAGCTCCGGCTGACCGACCCGCGACGCGCCATGCAGCACTTCGTCGCCCTGACCATGCGCCTGGTCCTCGACATGACCGATGAGGACGAGACGGGCGCGGTGGGCGAACCGGAGGTGCTCGAGATCCTCGCCGACGGGGTGGACGTGTTCCTGCGCGCCTATCGCTGACGTTCGGCCGTCCGCGTCTCCTCGGCCACGCGGAGCCGTCGTTCCTCCTCCGCGACCCGGCTGGACCGCAGCCACATCCCGATCCCCCACGCCAGCACGAGCGCGAGATAGAAGCTCACGTAACCGAGGGCAATCGGCAGCGCCGTACCCGCGACCGAGTGGTAGCCCCGAACTGGTCGATGGCGAAACCGAGCGACACCAGTGCAAGTTACCGGGGGCGCACACCACGAGCGGGACGCGTTGAAGAGCGATCCCACCACGGCCAGGGGGTCGTACGGACGGTTCGACATCCCGCCGAACTGCGTGCCGTGGCTCTGCACCGCCGGAAGCAGCGATCCGGCGACGAACGTCACGGCGACCGGGAGATACCAGACCGGGCCGGACAGCCGGCGCCACTGCTCCGAGGCCCGCCGAAGGGAGACCTCGACGCGCTCTTATTCCGAACGGGTGAATCGCCGTATGCCAGCTCGGTGTTACGGACCGAGGGCATGACCGTCACGAAGACCGCGAAGTTGTGCGTGTTTCCCGCAGACGCGTAACAACTTTCGGCTTTCTCGCGGCATACCGGAGAGCCGTCTTGTTCCGGCCGGTCCCCGCGCAGAGGAGTTCATATGCCGAGTTCCCGTCGTTTCCCGTTCCCCCGAAGATCACGGCGCGCACTGGCGGTGGGCGTGGTCGGCCCGCTGGTCGGCGCGCTCGCGGTCGGTCTCGTCACCGTCGCACCCGCCGAAGCCGCCGTACCCGCCGGGTTCACCGACACGGTGGCGATCGGCGGGCTCAGCTCGCCGACCGCCACCGCGTTCGCACCGGACGGCCGGGTGTTCGTCGCCGAGAAGAGCGGCCTGGTCAAGGTCTTCGACTCGCTCGCCGACCCGACGGCGACGGTGTTCGCCGACCTGCGCACCCAGACACAGGATTTCTGGGATCGCGGCCTGCTCGGGCTCGCCGTCGACCCCGCTTTTCCCGCCAGGCCGTACGTCTACGTCTCGTACACCCTCGACGCGGAGCCCGGCGGGACCGCGCCGCGGTGGGGCGACACCTGCCCGACGCCGCCCGGTGCCACGGACAAGGGTTGCGTCGTGACGGGCCGGGTCTCCCAGCTGACGATGGGTCCGGCCGGCACGGCTGTCAGCGAAAAACCCCTGGTCACGGGGTGGTGCCAGCAGTACCCCAGCCACTCGGTCGGTGCGCTCGCCTTCGGTCCGGACGGTGCCCTGTACGCGGGCGGCGGTGACGGCGCCAGCTTCACCTTCGCCGATTACGGCCAGGTCGGGAACCCGTGCGCCGATCCGCCCTCGCCTGCCGGGACGAACCTCGCCCCGCCGAACGCCGAGGGCGGCGCGCTGCGTTCACAGTCACCGCGGCGCCCTGCCGGGCAGCCGATCCTGCTCAACGGAACGGTGTTGCGCATCGACCCGGACACCGGTGAAGGCGTCTCCGGCAACCCCTTCGCGAACAGCGCCGACGCCAACGCCCGGCGCGTGATCGCCTACGGTGCGCGGAACCAGTTCCGGTTCGGTTTCCGGCCGGGCACCGGCGAGCTCTGGGCGGGTGACGTCGGCTGGGACACCTGGGAGGAGATCAACCGCGTCGCCGACGTCGGTGACGGCGTGGCGGAGAACTTCGGCTGGCCTTGTTTCGAAGGCAACGCCAGGCAAGCCGGCTACGACGGAGCGAACCTCGACCGCTGCGAGTCCCTGTACTCCTCTGGTGGGCACTCCGCCCCGTACTACGCCTACAACCACCGCGCCAAGGTGGTGGCGAGCGACCCCTGCCCCACCGGAGGTTCGTCGATCAGCGGCATCGCCTTCGAATCCGGCAGCAACTACCCCGCCGAGTACTCCGGCGCGCTGTTCTTCTCCGACTCGTCCCGTGGGTGCATCTGGGCCATGCAAACCGTCGACGGCCAGCCAAGCCCGAGCCGTCTCGTGCCGTTCGTGACCGGCGTCAACGTCCCGGTGCAGGTGCTCACCGGACCGGGCGGTGACCTGTTCTACGTCGCGCTGGGCAGCGGCGAACTCCGTCGCGTGAGCCATCCCGGTGGCACCAACCGGCCGCCTTCCGCGGTGGCAACGGCGAATCCGACGAGCGGGCCGGCGCCGCTGACCGTGCGGTTCGACGGCACGTCCTCCACCGACCCGGACGCCGGGGACACCCTCGCCTACGCCTGGGACCTCGACGCGGACGGCGCGTACGACGACTCGTCGGCCTCCGCCCCCACCTGGACCTACACCGCGGCAGCCGCCGTCGATGCCGGACTGCGGGTGACGGACTCCCACGGCGCGAGCGCGACCACGAACGTGCGGGTGACCGTCGGCAACCCGGAGGGCCTCGACCCGGTGCCGGTCATCGACAGCCCGGCAGGCACGCTGACCTGGTCCGTCGGCCAGAACGTGTCCTTCTCCGGCCGCGCCGTCGACGCCCAGGACGGACAGCTCCCGGCGTCGGCGCTCACGTGGCGGTTCGCGATCCGGCACTGCGCGACCAACGGCACCTGCCATACGCACAACGTCCAGGACTTCCCGGGCGTCGCGGCGGGCTCGTTCGTCGCACCGGACCACGACTACCCGTCGTACCTGCAGCTGACCCTCACCGCGACCGACTCGACCGGGCGGACCGGCAGCAAGACGGTCGACCTCCAGCCGAAGACGGTGTCGCTGAACTTCACCTCCAATCCCAGTCAGGCGATGCTCACCGTCGGCGGTACGCAGCAGCGCACGCCGTTCTCCCGGACGGTGATCGCCGGATCCACCAACTCGATCAGCGCGGACAGCCCGCAGAACCTGCCACCGCTCAACATGAAGTACGCCTTCACCGGGTGGGCGCACGGCGGCGCGCGGACGCAGAACATCATCGCGCCGGGTACGTCCACGACCTACCAGGCGAAGTACCGGCTCTGCTGGCTGCTGCAACCCTGCTGAGGTCCACGGCGGGTTCGCGTGGCGTCCCTCCGGTCACGCGAACCCGCCGCAGCACGCTTTCCTTTGTCACGGAACACCTTTCACGACAACCGTAAGACCCTCGAAAGGATCGGAACCCACTCCGGGAACACCTCGTCGGATCGCCGATCCAGATCCGCACGAAAGGTGAATCCGATGAGCTACCCAGGCTTTCCCGACCAGCAGAGCACCCCGGCGTCGACCGTCAAACCCAGTGTGGCCATCGGGATCCTGGTCGCGGTGATCGCGCTCGTCGCCTTCTGTGTCACCGGTTTCGCCACGCCCGGTTTCCTGCTCCGCAAAGGGCCCGGGATCTCGCTGCCCGCCCCGCTCAGCAGCTCGTCACCCACGAGCACCACGGAAAGCCCGACCAGCACCAGGGTCGGCCGTCCGAGCCGCCAGCGGATCACCATAACCAGGCGCCCGGCTCCACCGCCGGAAAAGGGCATTCAGGTGATCGCGGACTTCCTCTCCAAGATCGCCGCAGGGGACAAACCGGCGGCGATCGCGCTCGCTTGCGAGGCGCAGAAGAGGTTCATGGACGACAAGATCGATTCTCTTCTCCCGCTGGGTTCGCACGTTCAACTGACGAACACCGGCGGGACGGCCAAGTTCGTCTTGGCCGACGTCGCCGGAGTCGTCAAAGGACGGTCCGCCAGGGGCACCGTGATCGCGGATCGCACGGAGGACGGCGCCTTCTGCATCACGACGTTCAGCATTCGCGACGCGTGATGATCACGACCCGTCAGTCGAGACAGAACTCGTTGCCCTCGATGTCCTGCATCACGATGCACGACTCGTTCTCCTCGTCGGCGAGCATGACCCGCTCGCAGACCGCGCCGAGCGCCTCCAGACGGGTGCGTTCGGCCTGGAGGGCGGCGAGACGCTCTTCACCGGCGAGCCCGGTACCCGCCCGCACGCACAGATGCACGCGGTTCTTGACGACCTTGCCTTCGGGGACACGCTGGAAGTACAGCCGCGGGCCCACGCCGGTGGGGTCGCTGCAGACGAAGCCGGCGTCCTGCTTCTCGGACGGCAGCGTGCGGGTGTAGTCGTCCCAGGTGGCGAACCCCTCCGGCGGCGACGGCACGACATACCCCAGCACCTCGCACCAGAAACGGGCGAGGCGTTCGGGTTTCGCGCAGTCGAAAGTGACCTGGACCTGTTTCACCGACACCATTAGACCACCCTAGTCGCTGTCGAACCGATCAAACCCGCGGCGCGCAGATCGGCCCAGAACTGCGCGGGCACCTCCGCAGCGAAGGACTTCACGTTGCGTCGGACCTCTTCGGCGGACCGCATCCCGACCGCGATGCCGGCGACGGCCGGGTGCTGGAGCGGGAAGGCCATGGCGGCTTGGGGAAGCGTCACGCCGTGCGCCTCGCACACGTCGGCGATCCGGTTCGCCCGCTCCACGACTTCCGGGGTGGCGGTCTCGTAGTCGAAGTGCGCTCCCGCGACAGGCCTCGGCACGGCGAGCAGCCCGGAGTTGAAGACCGACGCCGCGATCACCGACACACCGCGCTTCTCGCACGCGGGCAGGAAGGTGTCGAGCGCGCTGTGGTCGAGCAACGTGTGGCGGCCGGACTGCATGATCACGTCGACATCGGTCTCCTCGACCAAAGTGGTCAGCAGGGCCGTGTCGTACATGCCCGCGCCGATCGCGCCGACGATCCCTTCCGACCGCAGCTCCGCGAGGGCCGGGTAGCCGTCACGCAGCGCGTCGTCGAAGAACTCCTCGGCGTCGTGCAGGTACAGCACGTCGATCCGGTCCAGGCCCATCCGCTGCAGGGAATCCTCGACGCCGCGCCGGATCCCGTCGCGCGTGAAGTCGCGTACCCGGCGGTGCGTCGCGGGGACGTGGAAGCCCTCTGGATCCCTTCGCCCGGCCGGATCCTGGGGAACCAGCAGGCGGCCGACCTTCGTCGACAGGACGAAGGAAGCACGCGGCCGCGAGCGCAGGAACTCGCCGATACGGCGTTCGGAATGCCCGATCCCGTAATGCGGTGACGTGTCGTAATAGCGGATCCCGCCGTCCCAGGCCGCGGCCAGTGCCCCCGCCGCGGTCTCGTCGTCCAGCGGCGCGAACAATCCGCCGAGCGGCCCGCCGCCGAACCCCAGCCGCGTCACCTCGACAGCGGTGCGCCCGAGTCGGCTCGTCTCCATCCGCCCCCCTTGATCGGCCCGGCGACCACGGTGCCACATCCGGGCGATCCCGTCCCGCGATTTATTCGCCGCCGGCGAGCCACTCCGCGCACGGCACGACCTCGAAGCCCCTGCTCGGGAACACCTTGTCGACGAAGAAGCCGTGCATTTCCGGATCGCCGTCGGCGCAACCGTCGCGCAGCACGGTCACGTGATAGCCGCGGTCCGCCGCGTCGTAGGCCGTCGCGGCCACCATGGCGCTGGTCGCGACTCCGGCGATCGCGACCGTGTCGACGCCCCTGGCGCGGAGCACCAGGTCGAGATCGGTGCCGGCGAACGCGCTGGCACGGCGTTTCAGCACGACCACGTCCTCGTCGGCGACCGGCAGATCGAGCTCCGTCCCGGCCGAACCCTCGTGGAAGGTGTTCCCCGCGCCGTGGAACGTCTTGAACAGCTCGTTCCCGGGCGGCAGGTCGGCCCCGTTGCCACGGAGTGCGAAGTGGACGAACACGACGAGTGCCCCGGCCGCACGCGCACGCGGCAGCAGATTCTTGATCGGCGGCAGGACTGTTCCGGTGAACGGGTAGTTGCCCGTGATACCTCGCTGGAGGTCACCGATGATCAGCGCGGTGGTCATGAACGGAAGCTACCCGATCGCCCGTATACAACGGGCCGCGTTCCTGGCGGTTCGGCCTCGTACCGGGTCGTACTCGGCTGAGCCGCCTGTGCCGTCAGGGGCCGCCTGCGACCGGCCGCTGCTTTGCCGTGCCTGAGCGCGTTCAGGCGACGAAGATGCAGAACGGGTGCCCTGCCGGATCCGCGTAGACACGCAAGGGTTCTTCGGGGTCTTCGCTGCGGTCGTACCGGAGCCGACCGCCGAATTCGAGGACGCGGGCGTGCTGCGCGTCGAGGTCCTCGACCGAGTCCACGGTCAGGTCGAGGTGCAGTTGCTGGGGCACCGGTTCGGCGTCCGGCCAGCTCGCCTCTTCCAGCCGGTCGACCTCCTGGAACGCGAGTTGTGCCCCGCCGTCCGGATTCCGCAGGACCAGCCAGTCCTTGTCGTCGGCGCCGTCCCGGGGCGGTTCGTCGCCGGGCCGGTACTCCCACACCAGCAGCCGCCGGTAGAACTCCGCCAGCCCACGGACGTCCGTGCAGTCCAGCACCACCTGACGGAACTTCGGACCCGTTTTCCGCTCAACCATGCCGATCATCTCCATCGCGTCTATCGAGCACCGCGAGAACCTTTTCACACCAACGAATGTTCTCCTGTTCGAACGCGATCCCGCGGGCGAGGGTGAGATACGGCCCGACACGGGGAGCGGTGGCGAGGAACTCCACTTCGGCGGATTCGCCGAGCAGACGCTCACGAAGGCGCTCGAAGCGTTTGAGTTTCGTCTCGGCGATGGCCATCCTGTCCGCGACGGCGCGCCGGACCTCCTTGTCGTCGCCTGCTTCGAGGGCCTGGACCTGGACCAGCAGTTCGTCGCGGATCGCGGTCGGTTTCGGCGCCCGGGTGGTGAATTCGGCGAGTTCGGCCGCACCCGCGTCGGTCAAGGAGAATAGCCGCTTGGTGGGGCGCCGTCGCTGTTCGACGACTCGCGCCGCCACCAGGCCCTGCGACTCCATTTTGTCCAGTTCACGGTAGAGCTGCTGCGGTGTCGCGGTCCAGAAGTTGGCGACCGACGCGTTGAAACTCTTCGCCAGGTCGTAGCCCGAGAACTCGCCGTCCAGGAGCGTCGCGAGGATCGCGTTCCGCAGCGCCATGGCGCGATGATAGTGCCGTGCGGACTAGTCGCAAAGTTGATTGGACAGGTGGCGCGGTGATCACCTACGCTCGCGTCATCTACTCAACAAGTTGACTATGAGGAGATCGCGATGCCCACGTTCCGTGAAGCGGTCGAAGCGAAGGACGCCGCCGCGATCGAGGCGTTGCTCGCCGACGACGTGGTCTTCACCAGTCCGGTGGCGTTCAAGCCCTACCAGGGGAAGGCGATCACCGCGGCGATCCTGCGTGGTGTGCTGCGCGTGTTCGAGGACTTCCGCTACGTCCGCGAGATCCAGGACGGCGCGCACCACGTGTACGAGTTCGAAGCGACCGTCGACGGGCTGGAGATCAACGGCTGCGACCTCCTGACCTTCGACGCGGACGGCAAGATCACCGACTTCAAGGTGATGGTCAGGCCGTTGCGGGCGGCCGAAGCGCTCGCGGCGCGGATGGGCGCCCAGTTCGAGGCCATCAAGGCGGACGCGCTCGGCTGAGGCACCCGATACCGGCGCGTCACGCCTGCCGTCGCACCATTTGTCCACCAGGGACACTTTGCGACTTCTCGCGCGGGGGTCGTGAGTGAAAATGAGCGTTGGAACGACCATTGCCACTCACGACCCGAGGCAGCGCTCGCACCACGAGACGCCTTACCCCGCGCGTCACACCTGCCGTCGCACCATCTCGGCGATCCAGACGGGCGCGAACGGCGACGTGCAGTTCGGCGGGGTCGGATAGTCCTTGAGCACCTCGAGGCGCTCCCCGATGGCGATCGCCCGGGCACGGTGCTCCGCGTGCTCGATCCCGATCTGCGCCAGGCAGTGGTTCATCGCCCATTGCAGGCGCTCCGGCGCGGCCTTCATCTCCGCTTCGATGACGTCGAGCAGGCGGGTGAGGTCGAGACCCTCGGGCTTCTTCGCCACGCGTTCGGTGGTCAGGGCCCAGCCGGCGCTCGCGACCACGGGGTCCGGATCGGCGGACCACGCCAGGCGCAGCTCTTCGGCGTGCGGGTTCTTCTTGACCACGTAGTTCACGAGCCAATCGTGCACCTTCGGGGTACGCGCCTCGCGCACCATGCGATCCAGTTCCTCGCGGTCGAACGCCTTCGGCCGACAGATCAGGAGCGCGAGCAGTTTCGCCGCCGTGTCGCCCGTTTCCCACAGCTCGCGCGCGAGCTCCTGCTGGGTTTTCAGCCGCTTCGCGAGCGCGCGCAGCTTGCCGAGGTTCACCCCGTGGTCGTCGCCGTGTTTCTCGTTCACCTGCCGTACGCGCGGGTCCTCGAGCGCCGCCAGTTCGGCCATCACCTCGGCCGTCGTCGTCCCGGTCACCTGGCCAGCCTACGAGGCGCCCGGGTGAAGTGCCCCTCCACCCGGGCGCCGCGCCGTCAACCGCGTCGTGCCAGGTCGTCGGCGTGCTCACGCAGGAGCGCGGCCACCCGCGGCCAGCCGACGTTGATCCGCCGCGCGCAGCCACGATGCCGCTGCGCGAGCTCCCCCGAATCCCCGTCCTGGACGGTCAGACCGGTGGCGAAGCCTTCCCGGAGGTACCCGCCGTCGGCGACGTCCAGGACGTCCCGGACCGGCTCCGGTGGCCATCCACCATCGGGAACGGGGGAACCGCTCGCCAGCAGGGTGCCGATCGCCCGATCGCCGAACCCCGCCCGGCCGCGTTCGGCGAACTCCGCGCGGGCCCGCGAAACCCAGTCCTTGAGCGCGGCACCGTCGAGACCGGCGTCGGTGGCGCCCGGCATGGTGCGCGTCTCGAAGATCGTCAGCCACGCGCCGACCAGTTCCACGCTCGGCGCGCCGTCGTCCGCGGGCTGGATCCGGGTGCAGAGATCGACGAACGCGCCGGGGTCCTCGGCGAGGATCCGCTGAAGGCTTCGTGGTTTCCGGTGGTGTTTGAGCGCCGCGTGGAACCGCAGTTCCAGCCGCGCGACCGCGACGTCCGAACCGCCTGCCTCGGCGAGGTGGTCCAGCAGCGGCCCTACGTTCGCCACGGCCTTGCGGTCGGGTGCCTCGACCCCGTCGGAGGATGCCTGGAGCAGCACGTCCTCGACCAGGGACACCGGCAAGGACGGCGGTTCGGCGGCGCGCACGGCCAGTGCGAGTGCCTTGACCGCGGCCCACGGCCGGCACCGCGCGAGTCGCGTGACGAAGAACGATTCCTGGCCTTCGGGCAGCGGCCACGGGGCGACGTGCGTCCAGTAGCCCTCGAGGACCGCGTCGTCCGCGGCTTCGAAGAGCGCGGGCGCGTGGTCCACCGGAATGGCGAGGAGGTAGTCGACCAGCCTGTCCTGTTCCTTGAGCTGCGTCGCTACCCCGTGCCGCCACTCTTCGCCCTGGGACCGCGCCATCTCGCCCGCCCAGCCCGCCGCCCAATCCTCGCGCCCGAGCTCCGCGAGCGCGTCTTCCTGGAGGTCGTCCGCGGCGACCTGGGCCGCGACCACCCCGACCAGCCGGGGCAGAGCGCTCTCGGCGGCGAGGGCGCTCAGCCCGGCGGCACCGTGTTCGCGCAGGACACCACTGACGGCGTCGCGGCGAAGACGCTCGATCTCGGCGTCACGCGCGTCCGGGTCGAGGGATTCACCGCCGTCCAGGTACGGATTCCGGCCGAACAGCAGGCCGTGCCGCCCCGGGTTGACCGCGGGCTCGACCATTTCGGCGCAGGATTCCAGCCACTGCAGCAGTTCCTCCGGCAGCGTCCAGCCGGCGCCGTCGTGGTGACGGTGCTCGGCGATCACCCCGGTGAGCAGGCCCCACAGGCGGAGACGTTCGTCCGCCGAGAGACGTTCGGCGTCCAGCCTCGTGAACGCTTCCACGACGCGATCCCACTGGGCGGTGTTCAGCTCGGGCAGCCGCTCGAAGAACTCGCACCACCGATGAGGCCGTTCCGCCAGGGCCGACAGCGCCAAGGCCACCAGCTCGTCTTCGAATTCCGGCCCGTCGGTGACGGCGACCGGCGGCACCGGGACCGTCCATTCGAGACGGACCTGCGGCCACTTCGGGTTCGCGAGAAGGTGTCCGCGCGGGCCGCGCAGCAAAGCGAGCGCCAGCCGCCAGCCCGTTTCGGGCGACCTGCGGCCGATCGCCTTGACCAGTTCGGTCCGCTGACCGGTGGGCAGGTCGAGATACGGGTACCACGGCTGCACCAGGGTGATCAGGGATTCGAGCGGCTGGTCGCCCGCCTCGCGGCCGGGCCGCGTCAGCTCGGCCAGCAGCGAGACCACCATCGGCAACGCGTCGTCGGACCGGCTGACCGTCTCCAGCGCCGCGATCAGACCGTCGGAACTGCCGCTCAGCGGTGACGGGTCGCTGGTCAGCGCGTGATCGACGGCGCCGAGGAACTCGTGAGGAGCGGCTTCCGCGAGCAAGGGCAGCACGTCCGCGAGCGACCGCCAGAGCACCCCGTCCGCGTCGTCGTTGGCTTGACCGAGCACTTCGCGGACGAAGCGCGTGGCATGGTCGGCGCACGCGAGTCCGCCCGGCAGTGTCGTCTCCCCTTCGGACGCCAGGAGCGCCGCGCTCCGCGCCAGCCCGTGCCGCAGTTCCGCCGACCACTTCCGCCCAGGCTCCCGCTCGGTGAGCACCTTGACGGCTTCCTCGTGCCAGCGCCGCAGCTCCTGCGCGCCGAGCCTGCCGTGGAGGAGCGCCCAGGCATCGTGCGGATCGGCCAGCCGCACCGTGTCGCCCGACCGGGCGAGCAGCGGATCGTCGCCGGCCTCGGACCTGGCGAAGAAGCGGGTGAGCTCGTCGATCTCCCGCCCGGCGATCGCGGCGATCTCGTCCAGATCGTGCCGCGATCCGGCCGACCACCGGCCGATCAGCAGGAGCGGCGCGGCGAGATCGCGCTCCAGCGGGTTCACCCATTTCGGGAGATCACCGGCGACGGCCAGCTTTCGGCGCAGGGCGCCAAGACTCAGCCGGACGACGTCCGCGTAGGCGGTCGCATCGGCGGGCGGGATCCCCGCCGCGGCGAACACCTCCGCCGCCTCGTCACGGGGAATACCGGGCAGCTCCAGGAGATCTGCACCGTTCCGGTCCGGCGTTCTCCGCACGACGACGACATGGCCGCCACCGGTGTCCTCCCCCACCTCGACGCCGTCCACCACCGCGACGAAAGGTCCCTCCAGATCGCGGCAATGACGCCAGCCCTCCGCGCTGGACACCCGGACCGCGCGCAGGCCCGGCCGCTGGGCCGCCACCGCGGTCGCGACGAACGCCGCGGCTTCGGTCCGGCTGCCGGCGTAGACAGGCAGGACCGACGGCGCGGCGTCCAGCCAAGCGCAAAGCCGGTCCACTTCGCGGGCCCGGCCGAGCACCGGGAGTTCCTCGGGCAGAACGGGCCGTGTCTCGTTCCGCCAGGATTCGAGCCACTCCGCCAGGTCTTCGAGCCCCTGGACGACACCGATGCCCAGCTCCGGCGCGACGCGGGTCAGTTCGGTGATCAGGCCCGCGATGTCCTGTTCCGCCGTGTGCCTGCCGAGTCGCCGGTACCGCGGGCGAGCGAGCCCGGCGATCTCCCCGGGCATCGCGGCGTCGTCGATAAGGACCGGAACGATCTTCTTCCCGAGGCGCAGCGCCTCGGTGATCTCCTCCCGGACCCCGTCGTCCAGTCCCTCGGCGCCGATCGGCACCACCAGGACGGACGCGGAGCCGCCGGACCGGACGATCCGGTCCTTCCCGAACACGTGACCGAGACTCCGGCCGAGACCGTCACCTTCCCGGGCGGTGATGAAGATTCCTGCCATGATGCGAAATCCTTTCCAGCGAGCACAGTTGACGATGCGTACGGCGGTGGTTTCACCCGGCTTCGCGGCGGGCGCGGGCGAGCACCTCCTCGACGCTGAGCGGACTGGCCGGATGGTGGGTGAGGCACAGCGGAGTGGTCACCCGCTGGAAGCCGAACGCCTCCCCCGACACGTAGAACTGGGCGCGTTCCAGCCGCGAGATGTCGTCGACGGGGCTGCCCTTGGCCCTGGCGAGTTCGTTGGCGGCGGCGATCTGGGCCGGGCTGTTGAGCCTGCCGAAGAACTGCGTCATCGCGTTGCCGACGACCTGGTTGTGCAGTCCCTTGGGCGCCTGGGTGGCGAACAGCAGCCCCAGGCCGTACTTCCGGGCCTGCGAGGCGAGCACGATGGTGCTGCGGGTGCTCGCGGTGAGCGTCCCCGACGCGGCGAGCATCTGCGCCTCGTCCATGACGAAGAGGGCGCCGAGTGGCCGGTCACCCGCCGGATTCCGCTTGGCCCAGGCGAAAAGCTCCATCTGGAGCTGGTTGACGAAGTTCTGCCGCTGTTTTTCCGAAGGCAGCCCGACGAAACTGATCACCGAAACCCTCGCTCGCTTGCCTTCCCCGGGAGCGAGCAGGAGCGCCGGGTCGACGGGATCGCCGCCGCCCGCCAGCAGTGGATCGTTGACCATCGAGGCCTTCAGCAGCTCGGCCAGCTCGGCCGCCCGCCTCCTCCCGCCGTTCAAGGTGCTCACCCCGTCGGGCAGGTCTTCGAGCACCTCGATGAGTTCGGGCAGGCTCCGTGACCCGGTACGGGCGTGGTGCACGACGGCCTGCCGCAGCACCGCGAGCCCGAGGGTGGTCTTCGCCGTGCCGCCGGTCAGCTTCACCTGGGGAGCGAGGGTCGCCACCGCGACCTCGACGGCCGCGTTGAACTCGTCCTCGTCGTCGAGGACACCGGCGAAATCGGGCAACGGCTGGAACGCGAGCGGCCGCCCGCCCGCTCGTCCCGGCGTCCACACGACGATGTCGGTCTCGGCCAGATACCGCTTGGCGAGCTCGGCGTCGTCCGCTCCCCACGCCTCGGGCGGCTCCGGCCAGGCGTCGCCGAGCCGGGCGAGGTCGTTGTTCGGATCCAGCACGATCGCCGAAACGCCCTGCAGCGCGCATTCCTCCACGATCCGCCGCAGCAGCACCGTCTTCCCGGAACCCGAACCGGCGAACACCGCGGCGTGCTTGCGCAACGCCGCCAGTTCGATCCGGAGCGATTTCCCGCTGCCGGTCACGGCGCCCAGCGTGATCTCGCCTTCGACGGCCTCCGCGTGTGCCTCACCGGATCCGGACGCGGAGCGCGGAAGGGGCTCCGGCAGGACTTCCGCCAGGAGTTCCGACCGGCCGGCGGGGCGCCGGTCGACCAGCCACTCGTGCAGTTCCCGGCTGCCCTCGGCGAACATCTTGTCCAGCGCCCAAAACGTGCGGATGTCCTCATCGGACAAGCGGCGTGACTCGCCACCATCCTTCTTGAACTCTTCAAGCTCCTCTTGGGTCTTGTCTCCCCTCGACCAATCCAGGTTGCGAATCAGGACAAGATGGCGATTTTCCGCGCCCTTCCGGACTCCGGCCGCCGACCGCGCCTTGCGGAACCGGTGCAGCGCAGCGATGGGGTGCGACGCCGCGATCGCCCGGAACGCCCAGTGCTCTTCCAGATCCGACGCCTCGTCCAACGTCCGGGTGAGCCAGGCATGCAACTCGTTCCGATCGCTCTTCGCCCCGTGGACCCATTCCATGTTGTCGTCACCCACCTCGGTGATCCATCCCCGGAGCGCGGCGGACAGAAGCCGGGGCATCACCTTGTCCTCGACCTTCGGATCCAGCAGTGCCGACGGGTCGGCATCCGAGCGATGCTCCTCGAATCGCTTGTCCAGTTCCACGAACCGATCGGCGGCCATCGCCGGCCGCGGCGGCACGACCGACCGCGCGCCACGTTCGTCGAACGTGGTCAGTTCGGTGATCCGGCCTGCACGCACACAGGAATCGATGTGCGCGACGATCCGTTTCAGGACGTCTCGCGGTGACATCTCCTCCCAGACGCCGTCGAACGCGACCGGTGACACCGGCCAAGTGGGGTGGGGCGGCACGAACTTCATCGCCTCGTACGCGACTCCGAGCCGCTTCTCTACCAGCGCCCTGCCAATTTCCGCATCCGTGACCCGGCCGAGGAACTCGGCTTCACGAAAGCGGTCCGGAACCGTGTCGGTGGCCTTCCTCTTGAGCAACTCCCAGGTTCCGGGCAGGCAGGCGAGCACCGTCATGGTCCGCCGGGTCGCTTCCCGCAGACCCATGAGTCCGTCCGCGATCTGCGCTACGAGCAGGTCCTCCTCGGCGTTGCCGCGCACCTGCTCGGTGGCCACCGAGGAGCGAGCCACCAAGGTGTCGAGCTGATCGACGGCGATCACGATCGGGCCGGTGAGCGCGAGCAACCGCGTGATGTTCCTGACCTGGGTCTTCGCGGACTTGGGATCCGACCGGATCCCCCATTTGCGACGGTCCCCGGACTTCGACTCCGGGAACACGCCGAGGTAGTCGTCCCCGACGTAGTTCTTGCGCGGATCCTCGCTCGCGTAGAGAACCAGCGCCCGTGCCGTGTCGGCGCATTCCCTGGCGACGTCCCGATCGAAGGCGCGCAGGCCGTCGACGAACGTGTCGACGTCGCCCTTCGACAGGCCACGCTCGCCCAGAATCTTCTTGGTGACTTTCGCGTCGATGCTCGCGCGGAGGCACACACGACGGAGAAAGCTCGTGAGCTGAGGGAAGCCGGAGCCGTCGAGCCGCGACAGACCCCGGCGCATCGCCTCCGCGGTGTTCTCCCAGAACGCGTCGCCCGCCGTGAGGTCGTTGAGGAAGAAGTAGCCGCGGGCACCGTGGGCCTGTTTCCGGACGAGGCCGAGCAAGTGGGTCTTGCCCACACCCTTCTTCCCTTGGAGGACCAGTCCCATCGGGCTGGGGCCGTCGCTGGAGACGGCCTCCTTGATCCCCGCGCTGACCTGTGTCAGGACGCCGGTGTGCAGGCCGTCGACGTGATACGGCGAGTCACGCCACACGTGATCGGGTGTATCGGCCCAGTCGAAGCGCAGGGCCGCGAGCGCCGCCTGGGGATCCATCACGGCTCCTCGATCGAGAGCAGATGGTTGTCCTCACCGCCGATACGAACGGCTGCGGCGTGAGCGGCGGCGGTGAGTGTCTTGCGGTTCGACTCCGGGACAAGACGGATCTGCCCGGAGCGGCTGAGTTCCTTCAAGACCGCGTCCACGTCCACACTGGACGCTTCACCGAGCATCGGCCGCAGATCTACCAGCCCGACCCAGTCGCGGGGAGCGTCGGACAACTTGCGGTAGGCGATCCGGATCCGCGTCTCTATCTCCTCCGCCGTCACCTCGACGTCGGGCATGAACAGGTCGGCGAGCCGGAGCTTCTCCCGCCGGAGATGTCTGCCGAGCCCGCCGAGCACGACGTACAGGGCGCTGCCCAGGCTGGTCCGGGGCGAGGGTGCCTCTCCCGCGCTCAGCTCCTCCTCGCACCAGGCCCAGCCGCGCTCGGTCAGCTCATGGAAATAGGGCCGGCCGCGCTGTTCGCTGACCACCAGGTCGAGGCCGTTGAGCTGACGGCGTTCCTTGCCGTCGAGGGCGAAGCCCACGATCTCGCGCAGCTCCGGGTTCGACACCTCGCGGGCGACCACCATCAACGCGAGCATCGCCGCGGTCTGCTTCTGTCCCAATCGATCCGTCATCCGTGATCCTTCCGTACCTGGTTGCTATTGATCGAGGAATCCGCTGAATCCTTGGCTTGTCACCCTGGCCTCCGAGGTCCGCACGGCCCACTCGATCGCCGTGCGGGTTTCGGGCGGCGCGAGCACGCGGCGTTCCGGATTCGTTTCGGTCGTGCGGGTCCGCGTCACCGACATGAGTTCCTGGGCGAGGTCCTGTACCCGCTCCCGGTCCCCCGCGCCGATCGCGATCTGCAGCTCGGCGACGATCTCGTCCACCAGTCCCCACATCAGCGGGCGCAGCCGGGCGTGCGTGGCCTGCCGGAGCACGCCCGCCACGTCGAGCTCACCCGGGTCGACGAGGGCCGTCGTTCCCGTGAGCTGGTCCACCAGGCTCTTGGCGATCTCCATCGGCCCGCGGGACGGGCCGAACTGGAGATGCCGCAGATTGCCGACGTAACCCGGCAGGGTGTTCGGCTTGGTCTCCTCGGTGAGCACCGGGACGACGCGACGATCCTGGCCGAGCGTCCGGTGCACGAACAGCTCGACCTCGGCCGACTGCCACCGGCTCACCTCCCGGTCGACGATCAGGCACAGATGTTTCGCGTCGTCCTCGGTCTTTTCGAGCATCGACCGTTCTCCGGAGAACGACAGCACCGGCCGGACGCCGAGCTCCACCAGGTACTTCATGAGTTCCTCGGCGAGCCGCATCGTCGGCCTGGTCGTGCTGACCCGGACGTCGTGGGCGAAGGTCCGCTTCTCGGCGCGGACCCCGGCGACGTAGGCGTCCCGGTTCTCCGCGAGCAGGTCGGTCCGGTCGAAGTCGTGCGCGACGACCGCGGCGACCGTCTCCAGCGCGAAACTGATCTGGTCGGGGGCCGGGCTGAGCTCCGTCATCACCGGAAGCTGCTCGCCGAAGGTCCAGAAGGAGACATACGGCAACGTCAGATGACGGGACATCACGTCGGGCGAAACGTCGCGGTCGAGCCAGCTGCGGAACAGGTCCTTGGTCTCTTCGAGACAGATGCGGCGCCACTCCTCCGAGCGGGCGTACTCCTCGCGGGCGTCGAATCTGGACAGCACCGGGAGGACGGTCAGCTGCGGGCGGTCGTAGGGCATGCGGTCGCGGGCGGCGTTGGCCCGGTCGGCGATCTCGACCGCGCCCTTCATGCTCTGCACGTTCGCCGTGAAGAGGACGACGAGCCGGTCCGGCAGATGGGCGGTGCAGATGCCGCCGATATCGGAGATCCCGGTGCGGCTGTCGATGAGGACGTAGTCGTAAGCCGCCGTCCACTGTTCCCGGCACAATTCGAGGTAGTCACCGAAACCCTGTTCGTACAAGGCTTCCCAGTCGAGGTCCTGTACCCGCCGGACGTAGGCGTCGTCCGCCCGGCCGGCGGTGATGACGTCGAGCGTCACCTTTCCGGTCAGCCGCGTCGTATGCGCGCCGGGTCGGAGCCTGCCCTCGCGGAAGTCGTCGATCAGGTCCACGACGCCACCACTCGGGGGCGCGCTCATCATCGGCCGGAAGTAGGTGTCCAGCCCGGGCGCTTCGAGGTCCCAGTCCAAACACAACACCCGTTTTCCCCAGCGTGCCAGTAGAACGGCGATGTTGGCCAGGGTGAAGCTCCGCCCGACACCGCCCTTGTAGGAGTAGAAGGTGACCACGGTTCCCGGCATGGGTCAGAACCTCGGCAGCTTCGACGGCCTGGGCGGGCCGGGTGGTGGCGGCGTTTCGACCGGCCACTCGGGAGACCATGGCGGCGCCTGCGCGATGACCTCCACCAGGTCCTGGACCATCAGCGCCAGCTCACGATCGAAGTCGAGGTACTCCGGGGTGTTCTGGTACTGCGGATGTGGCTTGTTCCAGTCCCGGAAACTGTGCATACGACGTTCGTGGGCGTAGCTGGGGTAGTACTCCGAGTCACTGAAGATCACCGGGTAGATCAACCGGCCGGGTTTCGCCGAGCCGCCGGCGACGATTTCCTCTCGCTTCGCCATGGTGTGCCATTCGGCCAGACACCACTCGTCGTGAAAGTACTTCGGGGAACAGACCGGGATCAGGATCCGGGCGCGCTGTAACGCGTCACGAACCTCCTGAGGCCACTTTCCGCCGACCGGAACACCGTCCTCCAGAAATATCTTGACGTCATAGTCGACATTGTCGTCCAGAAGTCGCCGCAACCGAGGATGGAAGTGATTCCGCACCCAGTCCGGGGCGTCGCCTCCACCTCGGCGATAGCTGATGAACACGTCGTACTCGTACACGAGCGCCATCGCCCCTTCGCACCCCGATCCGTTTGACAGCACCGATCGTAGGGGTCCACGACACCTTCGAAAAAGGTACAAAAACACGACAAAAACTGGACACGGAAGCGTGCGCGAGCCCGAAAACGACAGAAAGATGACAAGCGAGCGACAATGGGTGCACCGCGGTCTGGGGATCGTCGAGAATGCGACCACCCGGCGGGCCGGGTTCCCTTCGTCCGACAGGAGTTTCGATGGCCGTCAACGAGCCGCCGCACGTGTTCGTCACTTACGCACACGATTCACCGGAGCACAAGGAACGGGTCCGCCTCTTCGCGGAATTCCTGCACGGCCGGATCGGCCTCGAAGTACATCTCGATCAATGGGACGACGCCGAACGCCGCGACTGGTCATTGTGGGCGTTGGACCACCTCGACACGGCGGATTTCGTGGTCGTCATCGCTTCGCCGGACTACAAACGCCGCGCCGAGGGAAGGGCGGCGTTCGACGAAGGCCGCGGGTCCCAGTTCGAGGCGGCGCGGATCCGCGACCGGATGACCAGGAACCTCGGCGGCGAGATCAAGCGGATCCTCCCGGTCGTGTTCTCCGGGCAGTCGGTCGACGACATCCCGAACTTCCTCAACCCGCACTCGACCACGAGATACCCGGTCGAGGTGTTCACGGAGGAGGGCGTCGAGGATCTGCTGACCGCGATCACCGGCAGGGCCCGGCACCAGCGGCCCGAGCGCGGCCGATGGCGTGGTGGCGCGCTGTGCGGGGCCGGACCCGGCCGGACGTCGCTGGCGACCGGCCTGGAATGGCGCGCGTGCAGCAGCGGCGTCCGCACGGAAGGCGCGCGGATCGGCGACGTGCACTATTCGGACAGCATCGTCCTGCGCGCGGCCGAGCGGCTCGCCTTCGTCGAAGTGGGTCTCGGAATGACCTACCGAAGGCTGACCGCCGTGGCCGGTGTCCTCGACGACGCGGCCGAACCCTTCCAGGTCGGGCACTTCCGCGTACTCCTCGACGGGAGACCGTCACCCGAAGTCAAGGTGGCACTGGGGAAACCGGCGGAGATCGACCTCGACGTCACCGGCGTCCTGACGCTCCGGCTGGAGTTCCACCGTCCGGGTACGACGGAGAGCAGGTGGCTCCCGGAACTGGCGTGGGGCGACCCCGCCGTGGAGTAGCCGGCGAGGGCGGCTTCCCACGACGTTGCGAAAGCCACTTTCGCAACCTTCAACGTTGCGAAAGTGGCTTTCGCAACACGCGCGTCGCGGCCGGCCCGCCCCCTCAAGAGAAGTCCTCCTCCTTCACCAGTTCGCGGAGCTTCACCAACGCCCGGTGCTGTTTGACCCGCACGTTCCCCGGCGTCAGCCCGAGCGCCGCGGCGGTCTCGGTGGCGGTCAGCCCGACGACGATCCGCAGGGTGAGCACCTCTCGCTGCAGCTTCGGGAGCCCGGCGACGAGCCTCCCCAGCCGCGCGCCGAGGTCGACGGAGAGCAGGTGACACTCCGGCTCGTTGCGGACCGATCCGGCCTCCGGCAGTTCGGGCACGGGGTCGGATCGGTCGCGGGACACCACCCGGAAGGCGTCGGCCACCTTGTTGGCCGCGATCGCCCACACGAGATAGAGGAACGAGCCGCCTCGATCTTCGTATGCCGGCAGCATGGTGAAGACCGCGAGGCAGACTTCCTGCGCGACGTCGTCGGCCGACAGGTAGGAGAGGTCGCGGCCGCCCATCCGCGCGCGGCAATAGCGCACCAGCATCGGCTTCACGACAGCCAGCAGCGCGTCCACCGCGTCCTGGTCGCCGGCCTTCGCCGCCGCGACGAGCGGTTCGAGCGCCTCTTTGGTCAGACGGCCCGACGGGCGCGGCAGGGTTCCCAGCGCGCGGTAGCCCCGGAGTTCGCCGTCGATCGGACAGGTGTCGAGGGTCGGCATCGGTTCAGCCCATCACTTTCGCGGTGGAGTCGAGCCGGCGGACCTGCGCGAGAAAGGCGTTCATCCGCCACCGCAGGCTGTACGCCTTCGCCGTGTCACCGAAGAGCTTCTTCTTGTGGAGGATCGCGGCCAGCTCACCGACCGTGCGCCCGCCCGCCTCGGAGATCTCGAGGGAGATCCCCTGCCGGACCCCGCCGGACTCCGCGGATCGGGCGATCATCGGATTGCCGTCGTCCGCCACGGACCAGCCCCGCCCCGCGATCTTCTTCTTGAAGACCTGGCGCAACCGCTGCCCGCTCAGTGCCGTTTCCACGCGCCGCGGCCGGAACCCGTGTCTCTTGTAGGCGAGGTAACCCAGGTACAGAACGGCGATCACGAGGACGATCAGGGCACCGGCCGTGCCGTTCCCCTCGGTGGTGGTGTCAGTGGCGATTCCCATGCTCTCTCCCGGGCGTTCACGGTCCGAATGCCCGATAATCGGGAAGCGCGGCTGCGGTGTTGCGGAACGGGGTTTCTTGTCCTCGTTTTGTCCGTTGCCCCGATACGGAAAGCGGGCAGATCAAGGACAGTTTTCCCGGCCGCGTGTTCAGCGGTAGCGAAACCGTTCCCTGGATCGATCCCTGCGCTGGCGAACCGGTACGAGCTCTGGGAGCGAGCGCTGATGATGGATCGTTTCGATGTCCTGTTGTGTTTCACCGCGGCGGATCCTGACGGCGTCGCGCGGATGGGCGAGGTCGAAGCGGCGCTTCGCGACGCCGGGCTCCGCGTTCTCCGTGACACGGTCGTCGGCGTGGTCACCCGCGAACTCGCCGACGCGCTCGCGAATTCCCGTGTCGTGCTCGTTCATTACTCGCGGCCTGGCCGTGCGCACGTCCTCGATCCGGAGACCGGCGGCGAATACGAAGATCCACGGAATTCGGCGGCTCTCGTCGAACTCGTCCTGCGCAAGGTCACAGACACCCGAAGTGCGCCCGGCACCGGGAACCGGGTGATCGGCCGGTATCGGGAACTGTCGGCGATCCATCATGGCCTCCGTTTACGGCCGGTCCTGGTGGTGCGCGGGCTACCGGGCGTCGGCAAGACCGCGTTGGCCGAGCGGTACGCCGACCTCTTCCAGGACGCCTTCGACGGTGGCGTGCTGCGACTGGGCCCGTTCGGGCATCACGCGCCGGAGGAGGTCCTGTCCCAGTTCCACCTCGCGTTGGCCCGCGCGGCCGGGGATCGGCTGGGCGCCGAAATGGCGGGAATGGACTTCGACCGGCTGCGCGCCCACGTCGCCGAGCGGATCGGGGCCGCCGGTCGCCGCGTTCTCGTCCTCATCGACGACGTACCCGCAGGGCTCCCACCGGACGTCCTTGACCGGCTGCTGCTTCCCACGCCCGAAGTGTCCACGGTGCTCACCTGCCGGCCAGGGCGGTCTCCGTGGGACGTCGAGACGCTGGACCTCGCCGGGTTGTCGCCGGCCGAAGGTCTCAGGCTGTTCGCGGAACACCGCGCGCCGGCTGACGACGCCGAACGACAAGCGGTGCTTCGGCTCGTCGAGCACTGCGACGGGCATCCGCTCCCGGTGCGCGCCCACGCTATCCCGGGCGCCGTCTCCGGTCCGGACACCGCGCCGCCGGCGATCCGTGTCCTGCTCGCGGGCCGCGGGCCGGTCGCCGCCGGGATCGTCCGGTTGGCCGGACTACTGGCGCCGGTCCCCTTTCCGCTCGGCATCGCCCGTGATGTTCTCGGTGCCGGACACGGTTTTCCGGAAGCCGTCGACGAATTGCTGACGTGGGGCCTTGCGTCCCTTGTGGACGGTGGGCTGCGGTTGCAACCACTGGTGACAGAGGTCGCCGGTGCCGGGCTCGCTCCGGCGAACCTGCCGGAATCCGCGGCGGAATCCTTGCTGGAACTGCTTTCCGACGACCACGCCGGATACCGGGACCTCCTCCTCCAGCACGCCCGTTCCCTCGCCGAGCACACGACCGCGGCGTACCGGATCCGGCTGCTGCGCCCGTGCGCGGCCGCGCACGAGCGGCACCGGGATTTCGTCGCGGCCGGCGAGATCCACGCGATGATCTTGACCACCGCGGGAGCGGCGAGCACGGACTTCGCGGCGGCGGCGCGGGTGGAGATCGCCTGCGGGCTGTATCCGGAGGCTGTGCGGCATGCCCGGCGCGCGCTGCTGTCGGCGAACGACGACGACGAGCGGACTGCGGCCAGGCTGATCGCCGCGCAGGCATTCGACTGCCAGGGAGACTACGACGCCGGCGAGCGAATGTTCTGGCACAACTCCCCCGGCCAGGGCGAAACCCGGTTGCCGGCGGTCGTGGCGAGCGCACAGGCGATGCGCTTGCGCGGGCGCCCCAGTGAGGCCATCACGTCTCTCACCGCGATCCTGCCGGAACTCCATGCCTTGCCGGACGGGCCATCGCGCGAAGAGCTCCTGCCGTCGGCACTGCTGGAATACACGCGCGCCTTGCTGCTCGACGGCCGGACGCGGCAGGCACGCGAGGTCGCGGCGGAGGTGATCGCGGCCTTCCACGCCGTCGGCCGGACGCGGCACTTTCGATGCGCTGAGGCCGAATTGCTGTGGGCGGAGGCGACAGTCACCCTCGACCTGCGAGACCTTGACGCGGACCGCGCCGCACTCCGCGAGCTCGCGGACGGGTACGGACAACGCCATGGACCCGAAAGCGCGGTGGCCTTGACCGCCACGGCCATGGCCGATCGTGCGCTGCTGCCGGGAGAGCCGGAGCGGGCCTTGCGCGCGCTGAGCGAGACAGAGCGGACCGTGCTCCGCGTTTTCGGCGGTGATCACCGGCTGCGGTACCGGATCAGGCACGGTATGGCCCTGGCACACGGGCACCTGCGCGCATTCGGCCGTCAAGCCGAACTGCTCGAAGAGATCCTCCAGCCACAGATCCGGCTACTGGGCACGCGCCATCCGGAAACCCTGGAGAGCAGGCTCGACCTCGGTCTCGCGCTGGTCTTCAGCGGGCGAGACGGATGTTGCGGGGCAGGACGGCCGTGCCGTGAGTGACGGTTTCCCTTCAAGGTCAAGGCAAGATGCCGTGTTGTGGTCGGCCCACTGGTCACCGTGAGGGACACGGACGAACTCACGCACCGCTCGACGGCCTCCAGCGCACCCCGTACGCGAAACCCGGTGTCAGCTTCCGGAACTGGACGTGGATCTCGCCGGAGGCGTCCGGCGTCAACGTGAATCCGCGCGCCGCCTCGTCACTCGCGTCGTCCTGGAAGACGCGTTCGAGCTGCACGACCTCCACCGGGATCGGCAGGGCGAACCGGACGTGCAGATCGAACAGGTCGACCGGATGCCGGGGAACGCAGACGAAATGCGGGTGCCTGAATTCCGCGCGGAACCGCAAGGCGATTTCGTGCCTGCTCGACCGTTTGAGCGGTTTGGGCAGCCGTAACGCCAGCCCGACGCGATCGGTGGATTCCATCATCCGGCCGGTCAGCCGTCCACCGTGGAACACGTCCACACGGAGATCGTCGCTGCCGATGGCCTCACCCCGGTAGACGGAGTCGGTCAGGGTCAGCGCGAGATCCAGCTCGGAGATGTCGTCGGCGTCCGCGACGATCCGGCGGGATTCCAGGACCTCCGGAACCGGCTGGTCCAGCGCCACCGCCACGCGCAGTTCCTCCGTGTGCCACCTTCTGCTGGGCTCTGCCGCTTCGCACTCGCCGGATTCGCTTGTGGACGCCACGGCGACCTCGGCGAGCCGATCGATGCCTTCGTCGATCCGGCGGCGGGCCGTCCGCTCGTCGCGTTGCAGATGCCTGGCCAGCCAGCGCACCCGATCCTGATAGAAGGGGTGCGCCGCCTCCGGGTGCAGCCCGAGCGCGGCCAGCACGGAGGTGCACAGGTCCTCGGGCAGCGAACGCGCCCACCCGGACAGGCTCTCGCCCAGTGTCCGCCGGATCGCCGCGTTCCCGTCGCCTCGGGACGCACCGCAGACCGCGCGCAACGCGGGGCCGGCTCGTTCGGCGAGCTGAGGTGCCGCAATTCCCCTGCCCCGCCGAAGCAACTTCAATTCGACGGCCAGGTCCGCAGCGCTGACGGTCACCAGTCCTCCCCGAGTGGTTCGAGCACGGTCGTCAATAGTCGTCAGCCCGGCGGCCCGTGTCCAGCCGATCGCGGTCGTGCGGCGCCGATCGTTATTTTGGGTTTTCCTTTCCCGCTCATACGGGAAACAGGAAACTCCTTGTCGCTCACAGACCGGCGACGCATTCTTGGTGAGCCGCCCCAATTAGCGGCGAATAACACCCCAACCAGCGGTTTTCCCGCGTTGTCGAGTGCTGCCCGGACGCGCACACCGAAGGAGTCGGAATGAAGGTCATGTGCTCGTTTTCGCTGCTCTTACGGCTGGCTTTCTGGCTGTGGGTGGTCGCGCTCGTCATGGGGGTGGCGCTCGGCAGCGCAGGGGGAACCGCGCCCGCGAACCCGGTCTCACCCGCGGTCGCCACCCACGGAAAGGAGGTGGACTGACATGCAGACCCACGCCATCGACCTGATCCTGGCCCTGCTCGGCCTCGTGTCCGGCTGAGGACACGGGTGATCGACGACATGAGATGCCCACGCGTCCGGCGGCCGGATCCGCGGATCCGGCCGCCGGGCGAAGGCCGCTGCCGAAAGACCGTCCACACGGCCATACTGATCCTCCGACGAGGGTGGGGGCCGATGAACGAGAGAGCCACATTCGGAGCGGAGCTGAGACGCCGCCGCAAAACGGCAGGCCTTTCGCTCACCGAACTCGCCGCTCGCACCCACTACAGCAAGGGTTACCTCAGCAAAGTCGAGACCGGTCTTTCCGCGCCGAACGCGGCACTCGCCGCTTTGTGCGAAACCGAACTCGGCGCGGAGGGAGAACTGAAACCGCTGCTGCCCGGCGAACCCGCGCGGCGCAGGACCCGGCCGGACGTCCGCCCGTCCGGTCTGCCGCCGGCGACGTCCTCCTTCACCGGCCGGTCAGGCGAGTTGCGGGCGATCCGCACGGCGCTCGAAGCCGACGGGGGTGTCTGCGTCGTGTCCGGCATGGGCGGGGTCGGCAAGACGGAACTCGCGGTGCGGTGCGCCCACCGGCTGGAATCCGGATTCGCCGACGGCTGCCTGTTCATCGACCTGCGCGACGAATCCGGCGAGCCCGCCGCGGTGCACGACAGGTTGTTGCGCGTGCTGGGTGTTCCCGCGGATCGGGTCCCCGCCGACCCCGCCGATCGCGCGGCGCTGTACCGGTCCCGTCTTCGCGGCCGCAGTCTGTTGCTGGTGCTCGACAACGCGGCCAGCGCGGCCCAGGTGCGCCCGCTGCTGCCCGCCGAGCCGAAATGCCGTGTGCTGATCACCAGCAGGTCCAGGCTGAGCGCGCTCGACGACGCCGCGCACGTCTCGCTGGATATGCTGCCGCTCGACGCGGCGGTCGAGCTTTTCACCACGCTCACCGGTGTTCCCCCCGGAACCGCCGTCACCCGGGCGGTCCGGCGGTGCGCCCGTCTCCCCCTCGCCATCCGGATCGCCGCGGCGCGGCTTCGCGCGCATCCGGCGTGGGACGTCACGGAACTCGACCGGCGGCTGGCGGACGAAACGGCCCGCCTCGGCGAACTGGACGACGGTGAGCGTTCGCTCGCCGCCGCCTTCCGGTTGTCCGTCCATCAGCTCAGCGCCGCCGAGTCGAGACTTTTCGGGCTTCTCACCGTCCATCCCGGTACCGACGTCGACATCCATACCGCGAGCGCGCTGGGCTCACTTTCGTTCCGCGAGACCGATCGGCTGCTGGACCGTTTGCACGAAGCCCATCTGCTCACTCAACCGGAGGCCGGCCGCTACGGATTCCACGACCTGCTGCGGGCATTCGCGACCGAATTCGTACTCACCGACGCGGAGGACGGAATGAAGGCATTCAGCAGGCTGGCCGCTTTCGCGGTACGGGCCGCCGCTCAGGCCGACAAGGAACTCACGCCACACCGCTTCGTACCGGAAATCGACTTCGGCCCGGGACTTCCGGAACCGGCCAGGCTGGACGACGGCGAGATGGCGATGTCCTGGTTCCGCGCCGAATGGCCCGGTCTGGTCGCCCTCTGCCGGGCCGCGCGGGACCGCGGCGAGCACGAGCGCTGCTGGCAGCTCGCCTTCTTCCTGCGCGACTACTTCTTCGTGGCCAAACTCTGGGATCCCTGGCTGGAAACCCATCGATGGGCGCGCGCGTCCGCGGAGGCGATCGGGAACCTGTGGGCGCTCGCCACCACCACGGCCAACCTCGGGGTCGCGCATGTCGATCGCGGCGACCTGGACGAGGCTTCGGCGTGCTACGGCGAAGCGCTCGCGCTGTTCCGGCGGATCGGCGACGGGCACGGGGAAACCACCACGCTCGCGCACAGCGGCTGGACCGAGCACTACCGGGGCGACCACGAAGGCGCCTTGCGGGATCTCCGGCAGGCGCACGCGGCCTACGTCCGTGGCGGTAACCGCCGCAACGCCGCGATCACCGAACGCGGGATCGCGCTGGTGCTGACCGCGCTCGGGCAGGCCGCCGAAGCCGCCGCGCTCGCCACCGGGACGTTGGCCGTCTTCGACGAACTGGGCCTGGACCTCGACGCCGCGATGGCCCTCAACTGTGTGGGCTGGGCCCGGTTCAACGCGGAGCGCCACGACCTCGCCGCCTCGGCCTATCGTGCCGCCGCGGACCGGGCCGAGGCCTGCGGGAGCCGGTACGAGACCGCGCGCGCCTACGTCGGCCTCGGCAATGTCGCGGCCGCTGAGGGCTCCGCCGAACTGGCGGCCGAGCTGTGGAACCGGGCCGACGAGCTCCATCCCGACCTCGATCGGGTCATGGTCGGCGAAGCGCGGGCGCGACGGGCGTGACGACCGGCCGGGGCGTCGCTCACCCGGCGTCCCGGGCCACCAGGCTGCTACGGTTGACCCGTCGCGGTTCAGACACCAGCCGCCGGGTCCTTCTTCCGGGTCCGGCATGCCCATCGGGCAGCAGCCGGCCCCCTCAAACCGGCAAGGAGTCAACTTGACCGATTACCGCGCACCTACCTCTTATCCGGCGCGTTCGACGCGGAGGTTCGTGTCCCCGCTCGACATCTCGATCACCGCTTCCGCCGAAGACACGGTGGTCGCCGTAGCGGGTGAAATCGACCTCAGCGTCTCGGACGATCTGCGGCGGGCGCTGGACGAGGAGCTCCGCTTCAAGCCGTCGGCGCTGATCGCGGACCTGTCCGCGGTCAGCTTCTGCGATTCGTCCGGCTTCACCGTCCTCGTCCAGATCAGGGCGAAGGCCGACGAAGACGGCGTGCCGTTCATCCTGGTCACCCGGGAACGGGCCCTGCTGCGTCCGATGGCGCTGCTCGGCCTCGACGCCGTGTTCACCGTGCACCCGACCCTCGATTCGGCACGGGACATGCTCGTTCGCTGACCAGCTGTCATGATGGGCGGTTGTGACGAGTGACAAGGATCCGGGCTTCCGTATCGGCGGCCGTCCACTGACGGAACGCCTGACCGAAACCCTGCCGTCACTCGCGCGGACGGTCCTCACCGAGATCGTCTCCCGGATCCCGGAATACGGTCTGCTGCCCGCCGAGGAACTCAGCGGCGACATCACCCGGGTGATCGAGCAGAACCTGCGCTCGTTCATCGACACTCTGCGCACCGGGTCCACGCCGACGCGGGCGGAGCTCGACTTCCTCCGTGAGTCGGCGGCCCGGCGCGCGGAGGAGGGCATCCCGATCGACATCGTGCTCACCGCGTACCACATCGGCATCCAGGTGGTCTGGGCGTCGCTGACGCCCGACGCTCGCCCGGACGAGGTCGCCGACGTCCTGGCCGTCAACGCGCTGACCTTGCGTTACCTGGAGGTCGTCACACCCGCGGTCGGCGCCGGCTACCTCGACGAGCGGCAGACGATGTTCGACGACGAGCGATCGGCGCGGCACACGGTGCTTTCCGCGCTGCTCGACGGCGAACCCGCGGAGGTCATGGCGGGACAGGCCGGACTGCGGCTGCCGCCGTGCTACCTCGTGCTCGCGGCGTCGGTCGGGGCACATCCGGACGAGGAGGTCGACGGGGTCGACCCGCTGGTCGCCGGGCGGCGGAAGCTCCGGCGGCTGCGGGTCGAACTGGAGCGCCAGATCCGGGGCACCGTCTTGACCTCGCTCACCCCTGAAGGCGGCATCGCCCTGCTACCGCACGAAACCCCCGCCTGCGACCTGACGACTCGCGACTGGGCGTGGCTGGAACGCGTCCTCGCCGACGTCGCCCGGACGGCGGGCGCGGAAGTCATCGCCGGGGCGGCCGCCGCCGAACCGGCCGGAGTGCCCGCCGCGGCCGGGCTGGCGCAGGACGTGCTCGCGGTCGCCATCGGATCCGGACGGCCACCAGGGCTGTACCGGCTCGACGACGTCCTGCTCGAATACCAGCTCTCCCGTCCCGGCCCCGCCCTCGACCGGTTGGCCGCCAGGCTGGCGCCGCTCGACGGCAACGAGGAACTCCTGCAGACGCTGGAGACCTTCCTTCGCCGGGGAGGGCGCCGGCAGACCGCCGCGGCCCTGCACGTCCACCCCAACACGGTCGACTACCGTCTGCGCCGGGTCGCCGACCTCACCGGACTGGATCCCACCCGGCTCGAACACGTCGCACTGGTGAGCGCGGCGCTCGCCGCTCGTGCGACCCGGTTGTGACTCGTCACAGCGTGTGTAGTCTGCTGCTCTCGCAAAGGCCGAGCATCCGGCGGGCGGACCGGCATTCACCGGGGAAGACGAAGAGCCGGGTATGACTGTCCTCGGCCAGCAACTGCGCCCGTTCGAGCACCCGGATACCCGTCGCGCCGAAGAACTCGAGTTCGGACAGGTTGAGGATCAGCGTGGTGCCGCTGCCCTGAAGCCGCTGGGAGAGCATGTCCCACAGGCGCGGCGCGGTCCCGAGATCGACCTCGCCGTTCGCCTTGACGACGGCGGTCCCCTTGGTCGGCCTGCTCACGTGCAGCCGAAGACGTCCGCGGGTCCGGAAGCCGCTGAGAAGGCACGCTTCTCATCTAGCGCCCGGGGCGTCACCAGGGAAGTCATATGTGGAAGTACCCAGGCACTCGGTCCGGCGAAACCGGTCGCTTGAAGACCGCCTGAAGCGGGTACCACCACGACGTCGGAGGTGATGTTCCATGTCCGCTGCACAGAGCGGTACCGGGCCGGTCGTGGCCGGTTTCGACGGTTCGCCCGAAGCTCGCCGCGCCGTCCGCTGGGCGGTCGCCGAGGCGAAGACCCGCGAGCTCGGCCTCGTCCTGGCGTACTGCACCCGTGACCGGCTTCCCCCGCCCGGCTCGGACCCGGTCGCGACACCGCTGAACGAAGCGGTCCCCCAGGCCGCCGACGACGCGGCGGAAGTCGAACCCGCGCAGCGGCAACTCGCTTCGATGGCCGAAGCCCTCAAGCGCTCCGACCCTGACCTCGACGTCCGCACGGTCGTCCGCGGCGGCACCCCGGAGGAGGTCCTGACCTCGGTCGCCGACGAGGTGGACGCGGCGATGATCGTGCTGGGGGAATCCCACACCGGGTTGTTCACCAGGGCCGTCCTCGGCTCGACCGAATCCGGCGTGACCAAGACCGCCGGACGTCCCGTCGTGGTCGTGCGCGGGGAGGAGCCGCCGCCGGGCGGGCCGGTGATCCTCGGCACCGACGGTTCGGAGCAGAGCGCGCAGGCGGCCGGGTTCGCGTTCGACTTCGCGGCCCGTCACGGGCTCACCCTGCACGCGGTCCACGTCGCGCGGATGCCGATCTGGGGGCCGGCGAGCGAGCCTCTGCTCGGCGGCCCGGTTCTGGATCCGGCACCCGGCCTCCCCCAAGAGGCCGCCGACGAACTCGTCGCCCGGCAGCTCGAACCGTGGCGGGAGCGCTATCCGGATGTGCCCGTGGAGACGGTCCACGGGGTTGGGCCCGCCTCGCAGGCGCTGACCGTGCAGTCCAGTGAGGCCGCGCTGCTGGTGCTCGGCCGGAGCGATCACGGCGATCTCCGGCGCCTGCTGCTGGGCTCGGTCAGTGACGAGGCGCTGCACCACGCGCACTGCCCGGTGGCGGTGGTCCGTAGTCAGCCGGTCGGCTGAGTACGGAACGTCACGGCGAGGTCAGTTCTCCGAGCGTTCGCTGGGAAACGCGCAGTTCGGCGGCCATCAAGAGGCCACCCGTTCGGGCCTGCGCGAGCGCGTAGCCGACGTCGGAGACCTTGTCCCAGGCCTCGCCCGGCGTGTCACCCGCACCCACCTGGCCGGCCAGCAGGCTCTCTTCGAGCTGCTTCTGCAAACCCGGCAAGACGTTGGCGAGGTCGTCGGCGAGCCGCTGCAACGCCCCGATGGTGCGGCAAAGGTCGGCGGGCGAGGCGGGCTCGTCGTCCTGCAGCCTGCCGTACAGATGACGCACGACCGTCCCCGCCTGTGCGGCCAGCAGGTACGGCGGCTCCTCCGACTTCGGACTCATGCCCGGAAATACCCCGTCCACGACCTGCGAAAACAAGTTTGTGCCGAACGGGCCGGGGGTATCAGCGGTTGTGAACAAGGACGTGCTCACCTTCGGGGTCGAGGAAGAGTTCTTCGTGGTAGACCGGGCCGGTCACCTCTCCCCTGCCGGCGACGCCGTCGTCGACGCCGCGGACGAAGACGAAGGCGAACTCCAGCAGGAACTCACCCGCTCCCAAGCCGAATCGGCGACCGGAATCTGCACGACTCATGACGAGGCCGAGCGGCAGCTGACGGCGATGCGGGCGGAACTGGCACAGGCCGCCGTCCGCCGGGGCTGCCGTCTGCTGCCCAGCGGCAGCGCGCCGCTCGCGGAGACGACGTTGCCCGCCATCACCCCGAATCCGCGCTATGAACGGATGTCCGAGCATTTCGGGGCGACCGCGCGGACGTCGCACACCTGCGGCTGTCACGTCCACATCGCCGTCCCCGACCGGGAAACCGGGATCCGGGTGATCAACCACGTCCGGCCCTTCCTGCCCGCGCTGCTGACCGTGACCGCCAATTCCGCGATCTGCGACGGGTACGACACCGGGTACTCCAGCTGGCGCTACCAGCAGTGGAACCGCTGGCCTTCGGCCGGTTCGCCGCCGCTTTTCGCCTCGCTGGACCACTACGAGACCATCGTCGACGCCTGGCTCCGGGCGGGCGCCATCCTCGATCGCGCGATGGTCTATTGGGACGTGCGGCTTTCCGAGAAGCAGCCGACCGTGGAGTTCCGGCTCGGCGACGTCGCGGCCACCGCCGGTGAAGCGGCCCTGTTCGGGGTGCTGATCCGCGGACTGGTCGGCACGATCCTCGCGACGGAGGAGCAGCCCGCGGAGCTGTCCAACGAGGTCCTTCGGGCGCAGATCTGGCGCGCGTCACGGGAAGGCCTCTCCGGCCGCTGCCCGCATTTCCGGACCGGCGACCTCGCTCCGGCGAGCGGGGTGCTCGACGACGTCGTCGCCTTCGCGGCCGGCGCCCTCGAAGAGACGGGTGACCTCGATTTCGTCCGCGACGGCTGCGCCCGGCTCGCCGCCGAGGGCAGCGGGGCGGACCGGCAACGGGCCCGGTTCGAGAAGCGAGGACGTCCGGAAGACGTCGTGGACCTCTTGGCGGTCCGGCCGGGCTAGCGGTGTCCCTGCACCGTGCCGGAAGACCGAACTCACGTGATCCGTCCCCGCGCACGTGCGGTCAGTCCGGCCTGGGGGCCGCGTGAAGAGCGGGTAACCGAAAAGCAACGTGGCTACACCGCTTTCACGAGCGTCCGGTCCACGAGATGCGCGATCTCTTCCAGCGCCAGCTTCGCTTCCGGGATCGAGGCCAGCATCCACGCGTGGATCATGCCCTCGTACTCGTGATAACTCAGCGGTACGCCTTGTTCGGTGCACAGCGTGTGGAGGCGCCGGGCGTCGGAAAGGAGGACGTCCTTCGTGCCGATGTGGACAGTGAGTGTCCCAAGCCCGGAGAGGTCACCGGACACCGGGCTGAGCCTGGGATCGGTCCGCGGCAACTGTCCACTGTAGAGCCTGGCCGCCTCGTTCAGGCCGGTGAGCGCGAGGTACGGGTCACGCTTGTCCAGCGCGGGCTGCGCCGGATGGCTCATCGTCAGGTCCAGCCACGGCGACAACAGGACGGTCTCCTTGGGCACCGGCCTTCCCTCGTCCCGCAACGCCTTGGTGAGCGCCAGCGCGATCCCCGCACCGGCCGAATCCCCCATCACGATCCGGTCCTCCGGGTCGACGCCGACGGCGAACTCGTCATGGGCACGGCGGACGAACTCGATGGTCTCCGGGCACTGGTGGTCCGGGGCCAGCGGGTAGATCGGCACGGTGACCGAGCAGCCGGTGCGGTCGATCAGCCGTCCGAAGAACCGCCAATGGTCGTGCTGGATCTGGTGCACGTACGCGCCGCCGTGGAAGTACAGCACGTGTTTGCCGTCTCCGCCGCCGCGCGGGCGGATCGTGTAGACCGGTCGTCCGTCCACTTCGGACCGATGGACGTCGAACCGGCGCCGGATCGAGCGGATCGGCCCCTGATCGCCCTTCGCCTGGCTGCTTTCGATACTCCGGCGGAACCGGTCGAGCTCGGCGTAGGTGCGCTTCCGGTTGGTGAGGCGTAGCCACGCGAGCAGCGACTTCGCCTGGAGACTCGGCTTAGACTTGATCACGGGGAACCGTCCGATGCCAGTTGCGGGAGAACGTCCGTCGCTCGCCTTCGTAGGCGTCGAGCTGCGCGTCGATCACGAACTCCGTGGGAGTGCAGGAAACCCGGGTGCGGGTCTCGGAACGCGCTTCCCAGTCACCGCGGCCGAACGTCATCGACCAGGACGTCTCCGCCACCGGGGAACAGAAGTCGTCGGCCACCCACGAGTAGCACTCGAAGACGTTCCTGGTGACGTCGAGATCGATGTCGTCGAACCGGACCTTGCCCTCGTTCTTGACGATGTCGAGCGAGGACCGGTAGTCGATCAGGTCACGGGAGACCGTCCAGCGCTGCTCGCCGGGCTCGATCTGGGTCGCGGGCAACGGTTCCGTCCCCTCCGGTTCGCCGAACGGCCGCGCCGGGACCTCGTCCGCTTCCGCCATCGGCCGCACCGGTAGCGTGAGCGTGCTCTGTCCCGTGTGGACGGTCACCATCGCCGGTTCCGGCGGCGGCCACGCCAGCGGCCAGTACGACGACGAGAGCGACAGCCGGATACGGTGCCCCGCGGGGAACGCCTGTGCGACGGCGTTGAGCTCGACGCGCACCCGGTACCGCTCGCCCGGTTCCAGCGGCCGCGGGTCTTCGTGCCCGTCCCGGTGGGTCAGGTTCAGCAGCCCGTAGGTCACGCGCGTGGCCCTGCCGTCCGGGGCGACGTCGGACAACCGGACAGCGACCTGCGCCACCGGTTTGTCCGCGGAGACCTCCAGATCCACCACCGGCGAACCGAGGATTTCACACGGCTCGGTGAGTTCGTCGGTGTCGAAGACGAGCGAGCCGCCGTCCTCCTCCCGCTGGTCGTACGGCAGGTCGGGCGGGGCGCTGTAGGAAGCCCACTTCCCGGCGAACTGGCCGACCGAAAGCGGCGACTCCACCGACAGGTTCTCCGCCGGGACGTCCTCACCCGGCCGGGCGATCCGGTGCCGGGCGAGCCGATGCTCGGACGGGTGCACATGCGGCGACGGCCAGACCGGTTCGCCCACCCAGCGGCCGGGACGGTCCTCGTACGAGGTCGACGGCGGGACGCTGTCCTGCATCCAGGTCTGCAGCATCGGCCCGTCCATGACGCCGTTCTCGACGTCCTTCAGCCAGTGGTCCCACCAGCGGACCAGTTCCTGCAGGTACCCGATGGCGGGGCCGGGCTGTCCGAGATGCGGGTACTTGTGGGACCACGGCCCGATCAGCCCGCGCCGGGGTACGTCGAGATTGGCCAGCAGCCGCGAAACCGCGTTGGAGTACCCGTCCGCCCAGCCACTGGAGGCGAGGACTGGAACCTGGACGTCGCTGTAGTTCTCGCAGACCGACGCGTGCCGCCAGTAGTCGTCCCGGCGCTGATGGGTCAGCCATTCAGCGGCCCACAGGCTGCAGTTCTCCAGCCGTTCGTGCCACAGTTCGCGCCACCGCTCACCCGCGAGCGCGGGGTCGGGCGGCAACGTGGCGTAGGCGAACATCGTGGAGGCTTCGGCGACGTTGTCCGAGAGCAGGCAACCGCCCATGTAGTGCATGTCGTCGGAGTAGCGGTCGTCGGTGAACTACGAGATCGCGATCGCGGTCAGGCTCGGCGGTTTGCGCGCCGCCACCTGCAAGGCGGCGAACCCGCCCCACGAGATCCCCATCATGCCGGTCCGGCCGGAGCACCACGGTTGCGCGGCGATCCACTCCAGGACGTCCTCCGCGTCGAGTTGCTCCCGCTCGAGGTACTCGTCGGTGAGCACGCCCTCCGACTCTCCTGAGCCGCGGATGTCGACGCGGACACAGGCGTAGCCGTGCCCCGCGA
Organism: Amycolatopsis sp. cmx-4-54; assembly: GCF_046548895.1. Taxonomy (NCBI): domain Bacteria; kingdom Bacillati; phylum Actinomycetota; class Actinomycetes; order Pseudonocardiales; family Pseudonocardiaceae; genus Amycolatopsis; species Amycolatopsis sp. cmx-4-54. Next base: position 612,453 of record NZ_JAEBEJ010000005.1, on the reverse strand, counting down.
GGTACGGGTGGTGCACCGAGTCCCGCACCGAGGTCAGGTCACGGTGGCGATACGGGATGTACTCCAGGATCGCGGGGACCGGCTCACCGTCGGAAGCGACCGGCCGCCAGATCCGGGCCGACAGCCGGACGCCGTCGGAGACCGGGATCCAGACGTGGTCCTCCTCGGTGATCTCGTACGGCAGCGAGGCCACCGTCCGCATAGGCTATTCCTCCTCGAAGTCGAACCGCAGCGCGTCGACGCACCGGCGGTATTTGCTCTCCATCTCCCGTTCGGTCTGTGCCGCCACGAAGATGTGCGCGAGCTCGTAGCTGTAACTGTCCTGTTCGGGCAGGTCGGAGAGCCGGATCCCCTTCTCGGCCACCGGCTCGATCTTCACCCCCGGGATCTCCGCCTCCAGGTCCGCGATCTCGCCGCGGGTGGGCACCCGGGTGACCAGCCCGTCGCGGAAACGGCGGTGGTACCACTTGCCCGCGATTCGGTAGTCGCCCCGGTTCCGCCGCGTCCGGGGATCCTGACCGAGGCCAAGCTGGACCATGATCTGGTGGTTCGCCACGCCGTCGACGTATTCGAACAGCTCCGCGTGGGACTGCGAATGCCGCGGGTTGATCTCCAGCAGGCAGGCCTGCCCCGATTCGGGGTGGCAGAAGAATTCGATGCTGAACGTGGCGTTGTCGAAGCCGACCTGCTCCATCACGCGGACGGAGATCTCCTTCATCCGCTCGACGGCGTCCTCGGGCAACTGCGACGGATACTGATGCCGCAGGAAGGAGGTCGTATCGGGGTAGTTGATCGAATCGAGGACACCGTAGACCGTGACCTGTCCTTTGTAGACATAGCCTTCGGTCGCGGCCTGCACGCCGTTGAGCTCACCTTCGGCGAGGCAGGCGGCTCCCCCGGCGGCGGCCACCTCGGCGGGGAGGTCGACCGTGGCGAGAACGCGTTCGAAGGGCTTGCCGACCCGGTCGACACCCGCCCGGATCTCGGCGACGGCCTTGTCGAACGCGCTTTCGTCGGCGACGTGGAAGGCCAGCTCCGACGAGAACGACTTCACCGGCTTGAGCCACATGGGGTAGTCGACGCCCTCCGGCGGCCGAGGGTCGTCCTCGTCCAGATCGACGATGCCGAAGGACGGCACCTCGTCGATCACCTTCGACTGCTCCAGGCGGCTCCAGTACTTGTGCTCGCATTTCAGCACGGCTTCGAGCGAAACACCGGGAAGGCCGTACTTTTGGCACAGCATGGCCACCATCGTCGAAGACGGGAAGTCCCAGTAGCTGACGATCGCGTCGATCGAGCCGTCGAAGGCGTCCAGCTGTTGCTCCGCCTTCTCCACCAGCTCCACGATCGGGATCTCACCGTGCTGGAGTTCGTCGGGCGCCAGCAAGGCATGGAAGCGATACCGGTCGGCACCGGGGATTCGTCTCAACACCTCTTCATTGCTGTCGTCGAGACCGATGACGAAGATGTTCTTTTCCTCGGGGGGACTGGAGGATGTGGTCATAGGGCAGTGCTACCCGCTCCGCAGTCCCGGAAAACCCTTGGTTTGCCCCCGTCGCCGCCCGGGAATCCGGCGGTCATGACGGAGTTGCCCGGAACGCGTTCACTGTGGCTCGACACCGCTCCCGCTCCCGATCGCACCGGGACGCCGTTGCCGTCGGAGGTCGACATCGCCGTGCTCGGCGGCGGTATCGCCGGCCTCACGACGGCGTACCGGCTGGCGCGGGCCGGGCGTTCGGTCCTGGTGCTGGAAGCCGGCCGCCTCGCGGCGGGGGTGTCCGGCCACACCACGGCGAAGATCAGCACCCAGCACGGGCTCAAGTACGCCACGCTGGCGAAGACCAAAGGCTCCGAAGCGGCCGCGACGTACGCGTACACGCAGGCGGCCGCGTTGGACTGGATCGCCGCGGCCACGGCCGAACTCGGCATCGACTGCGGGTTCACCCGCGCCGACAGTTTCGTCTACACCACCCATCCCGGGACGATCGAAAGCCTCGAACGTGAAGCGGAAGCGGCCGCCGAGGCCGGACTCCCGGCCTCCTACGTCACCGAGGTCGATCTTGACGTGCCCGCCCTCGGAGCGGTGAAGTTCGCGTCACAGGCGCATTTCCACCCGCGCCGCTGGTTGCTCGCCCTGGCGGACGAGATCGAACGTGCGGGAGGCACGATCGTCGAGGGTGTGCGGGCGGAAGGCGTCGACGAACTCGGCGGCACCACCGTACGCACCAGTTCCGGTGACGTGCGGGCGAGCGAGGTCGTGGTGACGACCCATTACCCGGTGTTCGACCGCGGCCTGTTCTTCGCCCGGCTCGACCCGGTGCGCGACCTGGTGGTCGCCGGGCCGGTCGAGGGCGACCGCCCGCCGCAGGGGATGTATCTCGACGCCGACACCCACCATTCCGTGCGGAGCTACCTCAAGGACGGCGTCCCGTACGCCGTCGTGGGCGGCGAGCATTACCGTGTCGGCGACTCGGTGGACGTCGAAAGCCGCTACGAACGGCTGGCGAGCTGGGCGAGCGAGCACGCGGCCGTGCCCCGGGTCACCCATCGGTGGTCCGCCCACGATTTGTCCACATTGGACTCCGTGCCGTATGTCGGGCGCTATCACCCGGCGAGCCACCATCTCTGGGTCGCCACCGGCTTCGGCCAGTGGGGGATGACCGGCGGCACCGCGGCCGGGCTGCTGCTCGCGGATCTCCTCACCGGACGCGACAACCCGTCCGCGGGTCTGTACGACCCGAACCGCTTCGACCTCCGGTCCGCGATCTCCTCGGTGGAGAACAACGCCACCGTGGCGAAGTTCCTGGTCGGCGACCATCTCAGCGCGTTGCGCAAACCCGCCGCCGTGGACGAAATCCTGCCCGGTGAGGCGAAGGTGACCCGTGACGGCGGCGAACTCGTCGCCGCCTACCGCGATCCGGGCGGCGAACTGCACGCCGTCGGCGCCCATTGCACTCATCTGGGCTGCCTCGTCGCGTTCAACAACGCCGAGAAGACCTGGGACTGCCCTTGCCACGGTTCGCGGTTCGGTCTGGACGGGTCGGTGATCCAGGGGCCGGCCGTGCGCGCACTGCCGAAGAAGCGGGAGCGGTGATGACCGGGATCGGTATCGAAGAAGAGTTCCTGCTGGTCGACCCCAGGACCGGGGTGAGCTGCCCCAGAGCGGAGGCGGTGCTCGAACGGCACCGGATCTGCTGTCCGCTGCCGGACGGCGCCGCGGTCCACCGCGAACTGCGGCCGACGCAGATCGAGGCCGCCACCGGGATCTGCGAAACCGCCGACGAGCTGTACGAGCATCTGACCGCCGGGCGCCGCACGCTCGCCGAAGCGGCCGCGGGCGAGGACTGCGCCATCATCGCCGCCGGCACTCCCCCGCGTCCTTCCCCGGAGCGCGACTACGGTGCCGACGACCGGTTCGGCAAGGTCGACGCGCTGTACGCGGGCGTGGTGAAGGCGTACGAGGCCTGCGGGTGTCACGTTCATGTCGGCGTGCCCGACCGGGAGACCGCGGTCGCCGTCGTCAACCATCTGGGTGAATGGCTGCCCACGTTGCTGGCGCTGTCGGGCAACTCGCCCTTCGAGGGCGGCCGCGACACCGGCTACGAGAGCTGGCGGATGGTCGAGCAGAGCCGTTTCCCCGGCTCCGGCGTCGCGCCGTACTTCGCCGACGCCGCCGCCTACGAGGAGCAGGTCGGACAGCTGGTGGACTGCGGTGTCCTCGTGGACGAGAACCAGACCTTCTGGCTCGCGAGGCCTTCCTCGCGGTGGCCGACGGTCGAGGTCCGCGCCGCCGACACCGCCTCCACCGTCGACGAAGCCGTCCTTCAGGGCCTGCTGACCCGTGCGCTGGTGCACACCACCCTCGCCGACTTGGATCGCGGGGTGGAGGCCACTCCGCTGGATCCGCAGATCGCGGCCGCCGCGGTGTGGTCGGCCGCGCGGCATGGTCTTTCGGGACCGGCCGTCGATCCGGTGGCGGGCAAGCCGGTCCCCGTGGGCGACCGGGTCGCCACGCTGCTGGCGCATACCAAGCAAGCACTGGAGGACACCGGCGACACGGAGCTCGTCCGCGCCCTTCTCGGGCAGCTGGAACGCGAGGGCACCGGCGCCCAACGGCAGCGCCGGGCCGCCGCCGACGGCGAGATCGCGGTCCTGCGGATGCTCACCGAAGAGACGGTTCCGCACGGCTAGATCGGGTACTCCCGGGGCATGACGACGATCGACCGAGAGGTGGCCGCGAGGCTGCCCGAGATCCGCGGCCCGCTCTCGGCCGCCGTGGTGGACACCCTGGCGGGTGGCCGCCGTGACGACTTCCACCTGGAGACGGCGACCGACGCCGATCCGTTCGGTGAAGACCTGCAGCTGGCGCTGCACGTCTGCTACGAGCTGCACTATCAGGGCTTCGACGGCGTCGAAGCCGACTGGGAATGGGACTCCCGCCTGCTCGGTTTCCGGTCCGTCCTGGAGCACGCGTTCCTCGACGGGATCCGCGCCGCCGTACCCGGCGGGAACGACGTCGGCGGGCTGCTGGACGAGTTGCTCGTCGAACCGGTCGACGGTGACGGCGTTTCGCATTTCCTGCGCGACGAGGGCGAGTGGTGGCACGTCGAGGAGTACTTCGCGCATCGGTCGATCTACCACCTCAAAGAGGCCGATCCCCACGCTTGGGTGATCCCCCGGCTACGGGGCAGGGCCAAGGCGGCGCTGGTCGCCGTGGAGTTCGACGAATTCGGCGGCGGGCGGGCCGAGCAGGCGCATTCCCGCCTGTTCGCGGATCTGCTGGCCGCCGCGGGCCTGTCCTCCGGGTACCTCGCCTACCTCGACCACGTCCCCGCCACCATGCTCGCGACGGTGAACATGATGTCGCTGTTCGGCCTGCACCGGAGCCTGCGCGGCGCGCTCGTAGGGCATTTCGCCGCCGCCGAGATCACCACCGGGCCCGCCGCCAGGCGCATGGACCAGGCGCTGGAACGTCTCGGCGGGGCCCCCGAATGCCGCTACTTCTACACCGAGCACATCGAGGCCGACGCGGTGCACGAGCAGGTGCTGCGGCACGACGTCGTCGGCGACCTGCTCGACCGGGAACCGGAACTGGCGGCGGACATCGCGCTCGGCATTCAGGCCACCGACCTGCTGGAGGGCCGGCTGACCAGGCACCTGCTCGACGCCTGGTCAGCCGGGGAGAGCTCACTCCTCAGGCCGCTGCACCCCTTGCCGTGAACGGCGGCGATGGCTGGTGTCGCAGAACGGGTAGCGCTTGCTGCGGCGGCAGGCGCAGAGCGCGACCACGAAGCGATCCGAGGTCACCGTCTCGCCGTCTTCGGTGAGGATCTCGACCGGCCCCTCCACCAGGAGGGGCCCGCCGGGTTCGATCCGGACCCTGGTCTCACGGCCGGTCGGCACGGATCACCACCAGTTCCTCGTGCCGCTGCTCGGCGCCGATCAGGCCCGCCGCTTCGAGGAACGCCGCCCGCGCCCGCATGACCGGTCCGAAGGGGATCGACCGGGTGGCGACCACCGAAGGCGTCATTCCCGCCGCCCGCAGCTGCTCCAGCGACTTGTCGGGGCCGGCGACCGAGGAGTGGACCATCATTAGATAGCCGCCCGGCGCCACCAGGGACGCCGCCCCGGCGCACACCTGGTCGAGCACGATCCGGCCGTCCGGCCCGGCGTCCCACGCCCGCGCGGCCCCCGCCGCCGGCACCGGCGACGGCACGTACGGCGGGTTCGCCAGCACGACGTCGAACGGCCCACCGCGCGCCGCTTCGGCGAGGCTGCCCCGAAGCGGCCGGACCGGAAGCCGGCGCAACCGCGAATTGACCCAGACCGCGGCCAGCGCCCGCCGGGAGATGTCCACCGCGGTCACCGACCCCGCGCCGTGCGCCGCGGCCGCCAGCGCGAGGGCGCCGGTCCCGGTGCAGAGGTCGAGAACTCTTGCCCCGGCGGGCATTCCCGACGTGCTCAACGCGCTCGCCAGCATCCAGGTGTCGTGTTGCGGCCGGTACACCCCCGGTGGCCGCAGCAGCCGAGGCCGCGCCGGGGCGAGTGGAATCGCTGCTGCATTGGAGATCGCGGTCATGGCCCCTCCGGGTTCGCCGATGTTGCTCCCGGCTACCCCGGACGTGCGGAGCCAAACGTCCACAATGGTCTGCGATCCGAGGGTTGGACACGCCGGGAAGAGGGTAGCCGCAGGACAACGACCGAAGGAGGCCCCATGGAGAAAAAGGGCGACCCCGGCGACAAGCGGGACGAGGAAGAACGCGAGGAGGTTCGCGGGGAGCAGGGCACCTCGTCCGGTGATCCCCACGACGACACCGACCCCCAATCCGGCTGAGGCGGTGCGCGGAACTCCCCCGGCTCGCCCGGCCGGGGGAGTTTGACGGCGTCCGCATGGGGTATCCGACGGGCTTCTGGCAAAACGGAGGCGTTTCCGATGAACCTGCGTACGACAGGCTTTCTCCTGCGAGCGGTGGTGCTGGTCATCGCAGTGGTCCATCTCGTCCTGGGGGTGCTCGGCTTCTTCTTCCTCCCCGAGGCGAACCAGGCCGGCGAGAACACGGTGTGGATCTTCAGCGCGACCGGGATGCTCGACGTCATCCGCACCGTGCTCGGTGTGCTCGGTTTGGTCGCGGTGCTCAAGCCCTCCGCGATCCCGGCCTACTGCTGGATGGCTTTCGTGGCGTTCGCTGGGCTGACCGCGTTCGGCGTGCTCTCGGCGGGGACGGATATGTCCGGGGACGCCGTCAACCTCAACTGGGCCGACAACGTTCTTCACGCGCTGAGTTCGCTCGCGGCCCTCGTGGTGGGGATCGCGGCCACCCGGGTTTCCGGGCGAAAGCAAAGTAAGCCAAGGGAAAACGTTTAGTCCGTCCACAACGGGCAACCTGGCGGGTATGACGAAAAAGGCCCCGCTTCGGATCCTCCTGTGGCACGTCCACGGATCCTGGACCGAATCCTTCGTGCAGGGCGGGCATCGATACCACCTGCCGCTGCTCGACGAGGGCGGGCCTTGGGGACGGGGTCTCAGCGGCCGTGACTGGCCTTCCGCCGAGGAGATCCCGGTCGACGAGCTGAAGGACCTCGACGTCGACGTCGTCGTTCTCCAGCGGCCCGAAGAGATCCAGCTGGCAGCGCGGTGGCTGCGCCGCCGTCCCGGCAAGGAAGTGCCCGCCGTCTACGTCGAGCACAACACGCCCCGCGAACACGCGGCCACGACCAGGCACCCACTGGTCGATCGGGACGACATCCCGCTGGTCCACGTGACCCACTTCAACGAGCTGATGTGGGACTCAGGGATCGCGCCCACGGTGGTCGTCCCGCACGGCATCCCCGATCCGGGTGAACGCTACACCGGGGAATTCCCCCACGGCGCCGCCCTGATCAACGAACCGGCGAGGCGTGGGCGAATCACCGGAACCGATCTGCTGCCCGCTTTCGCGGAGATCGCACCGGTCGACGTGTACGGCATCGGCAGCGAAGAGCTCGAAGGCCGTCACCCCGCGCTGCGTCCCGGCGGGGACCTGCGCAGCCGGGAACTGCACGCCGAGGTCGCCCGGCGCCGGGTCTACCTGCACACCGCCCGGTGGACGTCGTTGGGGCTCTCGCTGCTCGAAGCGATGCACCTCGGCATGCCGGTCGTCGCCCTGGCGACCACCGAAGCCGTTCTCGCGGTCCCGCCCGACGCGGGCGCCGTCTCGACGGATGTCGAGGTACTGGCGAGGGCCTACCGCGAGTTGATCCATGAACCCGATTTCGCCGTACTGGCGGGGAAGTCCGCACGCGAGTTCGCTCTGAGCCATTACGGCCTCGACGCGTTCCTCGCACGCTGGGAAGCCTTGCTGACCGAGGTGACCGCTTGACCACGCCGACCGCGGCGGGAAGGAGCCCGATGAGGATCGCGATGGTTTCCGAACACGCCAGCCCGCTCGCCGCCCTCGGCGGAGTGGACGCAGGTGGCCAGAACGTCCACATCGCCGAGCTCTCCGCCGCGCTGAGCAGGCAGGGCCACGACGTCACCGTCTACACGCGCCGCGAGAACCGGCGCGTCGCCGCGACGGTCGAGACGCCGGACGGCTACCGCGTCGTCCACGTGCCGGCGGGCCCGGCGAGGAAGCTGCCGAAGGACGAACTGCTGCCGCATATGGGAGAGTTCGGCCGGGTGCTGCGCTCCCGCTGGGCCAAGGACCGGCCGGACGTCGTCCACGCGCATTTCTGGATGTCCGGCCTGGCTTCGATTCTCGCCGCGAAGGATCTCGGCATCCCGGTGACCCAGACCTTTCACGCGCTGGGCGTGGTGAAACAGCGCTATCAGGGCAAAAGGGACACGAGCCCGCCCGAACGGATCCGGCTCGAGCGGATGATCGCCAAACAGGCCGACCGGGTGATCGCGACATGTTCGGACGAGGTCTTCGAACTCGTGCGGATGGGCCTGCCGCGGTCACGGGCTTCGGTCGTCCCCTGTGGAGTGAACCTGACCGAGTTCACCCCGGACGGTGAATGCGCTCCCCGCACGGCTCGCCAGCGGATCGTCAGCGTCGGCAGGCTGGTGCCGCGCAAGGGTTTCGACCTCGCCATCGCCGCGCTGCCCTCGCTCCCGGACACGGAACTGGTCATCGTGGGAGGCCCGGACTCGGGCCCGCTCGCCGAGGCTCCGGAAGTGCGGCGGCTCCGGAAGATCGCCGACCGGGCCGGCGTCGCCGACCGCGTCCACCTGCCGGGACTGGTGTCCCGCGAGAACATGCCCGCACTCCTGCGCTCCGCCGACGCGGTGGTCTGCACGCCCTGGTACGAACCGTTCGGCATCGTGCCGCTGGAGGCGATGGCGTGCGGTGTCCCGGTCGTGGCGACCGCCGTCGGCGGGCTGACCGACACCGTCGTGGACGGCGTCACGGGCCTGCTGGTGCCGCCGCGCAGTCCGAAGGACTTGGCGGGAGCGCTGCGGCGGCTACTCGGCGACGCTTCGGCGCGCGAGTCGTTCGGGATCGCCGGGACCGACCGGGTGCAGGCGCGGTACTCGTGGGACCGGGTGGCCGCGGACACCTTGCGCACCTATGGGCGCGTTTTGAGCGAGGAGAAGGAAGTGGCGGCGGCTTCGCCTTCCTGACCCTGCTGCGCGCGGGTTTGTGCGGTGACGTCGGCTCGCGCGACGTTGCGAAAGAGGCCAGTCCCGACCCGGTCACCCCACGTGCCACGCTGGGGTCACTCTCGTCCACGATCGGGGCTCCGTCGCGCGCGTGCCGCGAAACCCCCGGCCTCGCGCGACCTGGCCTCGGCCACCCCACCCGACGTTGCGAAAGCCACTTTCACAACGTTGAAGGTTGCGAAAGTGGCTTTCGCAACACCCCCGCAGACAGGCCCTGAAAGAGCCCAGTCCCCGACCCACTCACCCCACATACCGTCGCGCGACCGAATTCCGCTGCGACTCCTCCAGCAGCACCAGCCCACGCTCCACTCCCGCCGGGACCACCGCGCGCTCCCGCAGCACCCACGGGATCCCCCGCACCGCTTCCGCCACCGCCGCGAACGTGGCCCGGTCGAAGGGCGCCGAACGCAGTACCGCGACCATCCGGCGCGCGATGCTGCCGAGCGGACGCCGCAGCCACAGCGTCCACAGGGTGTTCCGGATGCCGAGCTGACGGCGCCGCCGCGGGTCGCGGACGGTCGAAGGGGCGTGGTGGATCACCATCTCCTCGTCCCAGCACATCCACCAGCCCTTGGCCGCGAGGTCGAGGGCGAACAGCTCTTCCTCTCCCCCGAGCCACATCCGGTCGGAGAAGCCGCCGACGTCGTGGAACGCGCGGACGCGGACGGCCGACAGGCCCGCCATGACGCCCAGCAGCGCCGGGCCGGGCAGCCAGTCCGGGCCGGGAACCGGGGAGTGTCGCAGTTCCGGGGTGATCGGGTCCTCGGTCAGTGACGGCTCCACCAGGCATAGCCCGGTCACGACACCCAGCCCGGGGTGGGCGTCGAGCTGCTCGACGGCTCGCCGTAAGGATCCCGGCTGCCACCGGGTGTCGTCGTCGCAGAAAGCCACATATGGCGTCTCCACGTCACGGACGGCGAGGTTGCGCGCGACGGCGCCGAGGTTCCGCGGCGAGCGGATCACCCGGATCGACGGGAACCGTTCCTCGACTGCGTCCGCCGTGCCGTCACCGGAAGCGTTGTCCACCACCACGATCGGCGCCGCGTCGGGCAGCGCGGTCATCGAGTCCAGCGTTTCCAGCAGCTGCGCGCGCCGATTGTGCGTGATCACCACGACCGTGAGCCGGTCCGTCACTTCATCCTCCATGGGCGTGTTCCAGAACGCGGATGCGGCGCTCCACCGAAGCGGGCAACCGTTGCCGGTCGCCGAGCGCGCGGGGCAGCCGCCGGAGCACCCCGGCGAGCGCGCCGAGCACGTGTGGTTCCCGGGGGACCCTGGCCAGCGCGCGAAATCCTTCGGCGAGGCATCGGCGCACGGGCCGTCTCATCACCGTGATCAGCATCCGGTTGCGAAGTTCGGCGCGCTCACGCCATGACGGCGACGGCCGCACCGGCGACGGGTGGTGGTGCGCCCGCACGTCCTCCGCGTAGCAGAGCCACCAGCCGCGCGCCGCCAGATCGTAGGACAGCAGACGTTCCTCGGCACCGAAATGCAGCAGGGGGTGGAAGCCCGCGGCCTGCAGATAGGCGGTCCGCCGGACGACCGCGGAACAGGCGAGGAATCCGAGCACCGCGGGTCCGGGGAGCCCATCGGGCCTGCCGAGCGGGCTGGCGGCCATCAACGAGACAACCGGATCCTCCCGCTCTTCCTCCCCCACCAGGGTTTTCGCGGCGACCAGACCGACGTCGTGGTGGGCGTCGAAGATGCGCTCGGCCTCGGCGAGCGCGTCCTCGGCCCACCAGGAATCGTCGTCGCTGAAGGCGACATACGGCGTCCGCGCCACCGCGACCCCGAGATTCCGCGCGGACACACCGATGTTGCGCGGTAACCGGACGACTCGCACCCCCGGGAACGCGGCTGCCACGACCGCCGTGCCGTCGGTCGAGCCGTTGTCCACCACCACGATCGGTGGTGACGGCCGCAGCGCGGTCAGCCGCCGCAAAGTCCGTTCCAGTTCAGGTGCCCGATCACGGGTGGCGATCACCACCGTCGTCGCGGCGGCGCTCATCGCACCGGCCTGGTCTTGAGCGCCTTCACCATGTCCCGCACGAGCCCGTCGTCACCGGGCAGCGCGCGCAGCGCGGCCACCGCCCGGCCCTGCACCGAGGAACACCAGCGCCACCACGAGTCGAGCACACCCCGATCGCCCGCCTCCTCGGCCGGCACGAGGGCGGGCCAGCCGAGCGCGTCGGCCTGGGCGGTGACCTTGCCACCGCCCTTGACCGGGTCGATGGCGAGCGCGGGCACCCCCGCCTGAAGACTCAGTACCAGCCCGTGCAGCCGGGTCGTGACCACGACGTCCAGATGCGACAGGATCGACGTGAACTGGTCCGGCGTCTCACAGCGTTCCCAATCCGACGCCGCCAGCCGCGTGTCGAGCGGCACCCGGGCGCAGTCCACCCCGGCGATCCAGTCCTTCACCGAGGCGTGCACCGCCCCGTGGCGACCGGAGTCGCCGTACTCCCGCTGCTCCGGCGCGAGGATCACTCCCGTCACCAGCACCGTGTCGGTCGGCACGCCGAGGGAGAGATCCGGTGTGCCGACCCCGTCGTGGTCCCGCGCGAAGATCTGATCGAAACCGGTGACCGTGTCGTCCTCCGGATCGATCACCGAGACCCCGACGGCGATCCGATGGCAGTGGGCGAACCTGCGGTGCACCTCACGCACCTGCCTGCCGTGCGCGGGCCCGCAGACGAACACCACGTGGCTGTACAGTGCCGGATCCACCTCTTCGTAGTTCACGTCGTCCGCCCGGTACACCGGGCTCCACGCCAGGTCGTGCGGGAGACCCATCATCGACAGCGCCTCGTCGACCCTGCGCATACTGAGAACGTCTCCTGCCGTCGCCTCGCCATGCCGGAAGCTCGCCCAGCCGATCACCAATGCACGCATATCGGAGGCGTACCCGTCATCTCCTGATTCACACGGTTTTTCCGGCCCTCACCGCGGGTAGCCAGTCGCCATGGACAGAGTGCTGGTGACCGGAGGCGCGGGATTCGTCGGCTCGCATCTGTGCGAACGCCTGCTGGACGCGGGCGCGGAGGTCGTCGCGGCCGACAATTTCGCCACGTCCGTCACGGCCAACGTGGCACATCTCCTCGACCGTCCGGGGTTTCGGCTCCTTTCCCGTGACGTCACCGGGCCGATGAGCGCGCCGGGCCCGTTCGACGTCGTCTTCCATCTGGCGTCGCCCGCTTCGCCCCGCGACTACTTCCGCCTTCCGCTCGAGACGCTGCGCGCGGGCTCGCACGGCACCGAGCGGGCGCTGGACATCGCCGAACGCGACGGTGCCCGATTCGTCCTCGCCTCGACGAGCGAGGTCTACGGGGATCCGCAGGAGCACCCGCAGCGCGAGGAATACTGGGGGCACGTGAACCCGATCGGGCCGCGCAGCGTCTACGACGAAGCCAAGCGGTACGCCGAAGCGCTCACTTCGGCCATGCGCCGGGAACGGGACGTGAACACCGGTATCGCGCGGATCTTCAACACCTATGGCCCGCGTATGCGCCCGGACGACGGCCGCATGATCCCGACGTTCGTCGGCCAGGCGCTGGCGGGCGAACCGCTCACCGTGACCGGCACCGGCGACCAGACCCGTTCTCTCTGCTACGTCGACGACACGGTCCGCGGGCTGCTCGCGCTGGCGGGCTCCGACGTGCCGGGCCCGGTGAATCTGGGCAATCCTCACGAACTCACCGTGCTGCGCATAGCGGAAGAGATCCTGGCCGTCACCGGCAGCGCGTCGCGGATCGAGCATATCGACGCGGCGGTCGACGATCCGGCCCGCCGATGCCCGGATATCTCCCGCGCCCGCCGGGAACTCGGCTGGGAGCCGGACATCCCGCTGACGGAGGGGCTTCCGCGCACCGTCGCCTGGTTCGCGCGGCCGCGGTCCGGCCCGTACCCGGCCGCCGGCTGAGCACGGAACTCGCGTGACTGGAGCCGTAACTCGCGTGATCGGACCCCCGAATGACGGGTCGGACGGCATCCCGAATCCCCCGAGAGACGCTTCGCTCAGTAGCGACGTCCTGGGCTTTCGCGCCGCATCGTTTATCGCCGACCGCACCGGGTAGCGCTACGGGAGTAAGCGCGGGTCACGGCTCGCGTCCTCGACCGGAGAGGTGGCCCGGTGCGCATACTCGGTGTCAACGCCGTTTTCCACGACCCGGCCGCGGCCCTCGTGGTCGATGGCGAAATCGTGGCCGCGGCGGAGGAAGAACGGTTCAGCCGTCGCAAGCACGGCAAGCGTCCGGTGCCGTTCTCCGCTTGGGAACAGCCTGCCGAAGCCGCCGCGTGGTGCCTGGCGGAGGCGGGAATCTCCGCGCAGGATCTCGACGCCGTCGGCTATTCGTACGATCCGGCGCTCGTCGAGCCCGGTCTGGCGGGACACGACGGGAAGAACGAATGCCTCCGCACCGACTTCGCCCACCGGGCTCCCGCGTTCCTCAAGACGGCCTTGCCGGGGCTGGATCCCGCGACCGTCCGGTTCGTCCGGCATCACGTCGCGCACGCAGCCTCGGCCGCGCTCGCCGCGCCGTTCGACGACTGCGCGGTACTGGTGGCCGACGGCCGCGGCGAGAGCACGTCCTATCTCGCGGGCGAGTACCGCGACGGCAAGTTCGAGGAGCTCGCCGAACAACGGCTTCCCCATTCGCTCGGGCTGATGTACGAGGACCTGACCGAGCACCTCGGGTTCGCCCGCTCCAGCGACGAGTACAAGGTGATGGCGCTGGCCTCCTACGGGACGCCCCGGTTCCTCGACCGAATCGCGGAAAGCGTGCACGCCAACGGGCTCGGCTTCCGTACCGACGAGATCGACTGGACCTCGTTCGCGCCCGCGGTCGAGCCGGGGCAGGAACCCGGTCAGGTCCACGCCGATCTGACCGCGAGCGTGCAACGCTGCCTGGAGGACGTGCTGCTCGAACTCGCGGGCAAGATCCACGAGCGCACCGGGCACACCGACCTCGCGATGGCGGGCGGGATCGCGCTCAACTGCGTCGCCAACACCCGGCTCCACGCCGAGGGACCGTTCGACCGGATCTGGGTCCAGCCCGCCGCCGGTGACGCCGGCACCGCGCTCGGCGCGGCGCTGCAGCTCGCGGCCGAATTCGGCGAACGCGGCAGCCCGATGACCGGCGCGGACCTGGGCCGCGGCTTCACCGACGACCAGCTGGAAAACGTGCTCAAGACCGCGAACGTGCGCTACGAGCGGCCGGACGACGTCGCCGAGGCCGTCGCCGAAGCGCTGGCCGAAGACCGGATCGTGGCCTGGTTCCAGGGCCGGTCCGAATTCGGTCCTCGAGCACTCGGCCACCGTTCGCTGCTCGCGCATCCCGGACACGAGGCCAATCTGGAACGGCTGAACGACGTGAAGGGCCGCGAACAGTTCCGCCCCGTCGCCCCGATGGTGCTCGCGGAACGCGCGGGTGACATCTTCTCCCGCGGCCCGCTTCCCAGCCCGTACATGCTATTCGTGCACGACGTCGCGCAGGAGTGGCGCGATCGCCTCCCCGCTGTCACCCACGTCGACGGCACCGCCCGCGTGCAGACCGTCGACGCCGACGGCGATCCGCTCGTGGCACGCATGCTCGGCGCGTTCGAACGGCGCACCGGACTGCCGGCCGTGGTCAACACCAGCCTCAACACCGCGGGCAGGCCGATGGTCGATTCCCCGCGGGACGCGCTGGAGTGCTTCGGTTCGGCCCCCATCGACCTGCTCGCCCTCGGACCTTTCGTGGTCCGCCGTCCCTGATCGTGGAGGTGTGTCGTGATCGAAGAACACTTCGCAGCATTGAGTGAAGCCGCCGGGAAGTCCGCTTCGTGGTCGCCGAAGATCCGTGACTGGGGTGCGCATCTGGCCACCGTGCTGTCCGCCGGCGGACGACTGCTCGCGTGCGGCAACGGCGGGAGCGCCGCCGAGGCGCAGCATCTCACCGGTGAACTGGTGGGCCGGTTCCGCAACGACCGGCAGCCGTTCTCGGCGATCGCCCTGCACGCGGACACCTCCGCCGTGACGGCCATCGTCAACGACTACGGCGAGCACGAGGTGTTCGCCCGGCAGGTGCGCGCGCACGGCCGCCCCGGCGACGTCCTCGTCTGCCTTTCGACCAGCGGCGGCAGCCAGAACGTCGTCGCGGCCGCGAAGGCCGCCCACGAAATCGGCGTGACCACCTGGGCGATCACCGGCCCCTCCCCCAACCCGCTGGCCGCGTTGTGCGCCGACGCGATCCCGGTGGAGGCGCCGTCGATGGCCACCGTGCAGGAGGTCCACCTCGCGCTGGTGCACGCCCTGTGCACGGCGTTCGACCAGGCGCTCGGGGTGCCCACGTGAGGCCGCTGGTCGTGGTGGGCGACGCCCTGCTGGACGTCGACGTCGACGGCACGTCGGACCGGCTCTGCCCGGACGCGCCCGTCCCCGTGGTCGACCTCACCCGCGAATGGCGGCGCCCGGGCGGCGCCGGGCTGGCCGCGCTGCTCGCGGCGCGGTCCACCGCCGAGGTCGTCCTCGTCACCCCGTTGGGTGGCGACCAGGCCGGCCGGACCCTGTCCGGGCTGCTGGAGCGTGAGGTCAGGGTGGTACCGATGCCCTTGTGCGGCACCACCGTCACCAAAACGCGTGTTCGCGCCGCCGGGCAGTCGCTGGTCCGCCTCGACAGCGGCGACGGCAGGGCGGAGCACTCGCCGCTCACCGCCGACGTCCGTGAAGCGCTGCGCTCGGCGGGCGCGATCCTCGTCGCCGATTACGGCCGTGGCGTGACCGGCCATCCGGAGGTCCGCGAGCTGCTCGCCGAACTGGCCCGCACGATCCCGGTCGTCTGGGATCCGCATCCCCGCGGAGCGGAGCCCGTGGCGGGGATCCGGCTCGCCACCCCGAATCTCGCCGAAGCCGAGCAGCTCACCGAAGCCGGCGCGGACGCCGAGGAGCTGGCGAAACAGGTGCACTCGCTTTGGCGGGCCGACGCGGTCTGCGTCACCACGGGCTCGCGCGGCGCGGTGCTGACCGAGGGCGGCTCGTGCACGACCTTCCGGCCGCCGTCAGGCGTCGTCGCCAAGGACACGTGCGGCGCTGGTGACCGTTTCGCGTCCGCGGTCACCGCCGCGCTGCTCGACGGGGCGTCCACCGCCGACGCGGTGGCCACCGGGGTCGAGACGGCCGCGCGCTTCGTCGCCACCGGCGGCGCCGCCACTTTGTCCACTGTGGACAATGAACCGCGGCCGGATACCGCACACCACGGTGCTTCGGCGTTCGATGTGGCCGCGCGGGTCCGCGCGCGAGGCGGCAGGCTCGTCGCCACCGGTGGCTGTTTCGACCTGCTGCACCCCGGGCACGCCAGCCTGCTCCGGCAGGCGCGCGCCTTGGGCGACGCCCTCGTCGTCTGCCTCAATTCCGACGCCTCCGTGCGTGGCCTGAAAGGACCTGGGCGGCCGATCGTGACCGCCCGCGACCGCGCCCGGCTGCTCACCGAACTCACTTCGGTCGACGCCGTCGTGGTGTTCGACGAACCCGATCCCGCAGCGGTGCTGGACCGCCTCCGCCCCGACGTCTGGGTCAAGGGCGGCGACTACGCGGACACGGAGCTCCCCGAAAGCGCCGTCGTGCGCGGGCACGGCGGCGAAATCGTTCTTATCCCGACCATCCGCGGCTATTCCACCTCCCGGCTCGTGGCCGCGGCGGAAGGAGCATGATGCGCTCTCTCGGCAATGTCCTGATCACCGGCGGCGCCTCCGGACTCGGTGCCGCGACCGTCGAAGCCGTCCGTGAAGCGGGTGGTACGCCCCTGGTCGTCGACCGCGCCGAACCGGCGGCCGGCGTCGCCTTCGTCCAGGCCGATCTGGCCGATTCCGCCGCGGCCGCGAGCGCCGTGGACGAACTCGCCGAACGGGCGGGCGGGATCGACGGCGTCTTCACCGCGGCGGGGACGGACGCCTGCGGCGCACTCGACGAAGTGTCCACAGAGGACTGGGAGCGCGTGGTCCGGGTCAATCTGCTCGGCACGGCCGCGGTCGTCCGCGCGGCGCTGCCCCATCTGCGGCTGAGCCACGGCACGGTGGTGACCTGCGCGTCGACGCTGGGACTGCGGGTGGCCGGGGACGCGAGCGCCTACTGCGCCTCGAAATTCGGCGTCGTCGGCCTCACCAGGGCACTGGCCATGGAGCTGGCGGGCCGGGTCGGGGTGACGCTGCTCATCCCCGGAGGCATGCACACGGCGTTCTTCGACGACCGGGCCGAGCAGTACAAGCCGCCGCCGGACGCGAAACTCAACCAGCCCGAGCACGTCGCGGCTTCGGTGGTGTTCGCCCTCTCCCAGCCGCCCGGCTGCGAAGTCCGCGAACTCGTGGTGTGCGCCTCGGAAGAAGGGTCCTGGCCGTGACCGGTGGCATCCTGGTCCTGCGCGCCCTCGGCCTGGGGGATCTGCTCACCGCGGTTCCCGCGCTGCGGGCCCTGCGCCGCGCCTTCGACGGCGAGCGGCTGGTGCTCGCCGCGCCCGAGAACCTGCGCGACATCGTCGAGCTGATCGACGCGGTGGACGAGTTGCTCCCCACGGCCGGGCTCGGCGAACTGTCCTGGCCCGGCGAACCACCGCGGTTGGCGGTCAACCTGCACGGCCGCGGCCCGGAGAGCATCCACGACCTGCTCGCCCAGGACCCGCTCGAACTGATCACCCACCGGCATCCGGACTTCCCCGGCGTCGACGGCCCGGACTGGCCCGCCGAGGCGCACGAAGTCGACCGCTGGTGCCGTCTGCTCGAGGCCGCCCGCGTCCCGGCCGACCGCACCGATCTCGCGCTGCCGCCGCCGCCCGGCCCCAGCCCGGCGGCGGGCGCGGTGGTGATCCATCCCGGTGCCGCGTTCGCCGCCCGGCGCTGGCCATCGGACCGGTACGCGCGGGTGGCGCGGGCGCTCTCCGAGCGGCACCGGGTGGTCGTCACCGGAAACGCGGCGGAAGCACCGCTCGCCCGCGAGATCGCCGAAGCGGCCGGGCTGCCCGCCGACGCGGTGCTCGCCGGCGACGCCGGACTCGCCGAACTGGCCGCGACGGTGGCCGAAGCGAAGCTGGTGATCTGCGGCGACACCGGTGTCGGGCATCTCGCGACCGCGTATGGGACGCCGTCGGTCCTGCTGTTCGGGCCGACCCCTCCGCGGCTGTGGGGCCCGCCTCCCGAAGCCCGGCAGCACACGGTCCTCTGGGTCGGCGATGTAGGCGATCCGCACGGCGAAGCCCCGGATCCGGGGCTGCTGCTCCTTCGCGAGGAACGCGTCCTCGTCGCGGCCGAAGACCTGCTGGCGACCGGGGCTTCCCGTGGGTGAACGGGTGGGCGTGATCGGCGCCGGTTACGTCGGTCTCACGAGCGCCGCGTGCTTCACGCAGCTGGGGCATCAGGTGGTCTGCGTCGACAACGACCGGTCCAAAGTGGACGCGTTACGGCGTGGCGAGGTCGCGATCGTCGAGCCGGGGCTCACGGAACTCGTCCGGGACGGACTGGGCCGCGGGCGGCTCCGGTTCACCACCGCACCGGAAGAGCTGTCCGATGTGGACTTCGTGCTGCTCTGCCTGCCCACCCCGGAAGGGAAGGACGGCGCCGCCGACGTCCGGGTGCTGGAAGAGGTGGTGGCCACGCTCCCCGAACTGCTGCGGCCCCGCTGTGTCGTCGTCACGAAGTCCACCGTCCCGGTCGGCACCGGGACCCGGCTGGCGGAGCTGCTCGGACGGCCGGATCTGCCCGTGGTGAGCAATCCCGAATTCCTCCGCGAGGGGCACGCCGTCGAGGACTTCCTGCGGCCGGACCGGATCGTCCTCGGCTCGCCGCCGGAGAACCGAAGAGCCGCCGAACGGGTGGCCGCGCTGTACGGCGAGACGGAAGCGCCGGTGTGGTTCACCGATCCGGCCAGCGCCGAGCTGGCGAAATACGCCAGCAACGCGTTCCTGGCGCTGAAAGTGTCCTATGTGAACGTCCTCGCCGAACTCTGCGAGCACTACGGCGCCGACATCCGCGACGTCGCGCGGCTCATGGGGCTCGATCCGCGGATCGGCCCCGCCTTCCTCGTACCCGGCCCCGGCTGGGGCGGCTCGTGCCTGCCCAAGGACACCGCCGCGCTGCTGCGGACCGCCGAACACGCGGGTGTCGACTTCGGCATCCTGCGTGACGCCATGAAGGCCAACGCGCGCCAGCAGGCGGCGGTCGTGCGGAAGATCCGCCGCGCGATCACCGGTGTTTCGGACGGTTCGCTCTCGGGCACCCGTATCGGGTTGCTCGGACTGGCGTTCAAGGCGGGGACCGGGGATCTGCGCGATTCCCCCGCGCTCGCGGTCGCGCGGGAGCTCGCCAGGAGCGGCGCGGTGCTGACCGCGTACGACCCCGGCGTGGAGTCCGTCGGACCGGACATCGTCCAGGTCGTCGATGACCCGTACCTGGTCGCGAAGGACGCGGCGGCGCTGGTCGTGCTCACCGAGTGGCCCGAGTTCCGTGAGCTCGATTGGGAACGGCTCGCCGCCGCCACCGAACGCGCCGTCGTCGTCGATGCCAGGAATCTCCTGGACCCGGTGACCGTCGGCGAAGCGGGCTTCACCCATACGGGGCTCGGTACCGACCCGAACAGGAGGACAGGATGACCCAGCCGTTGAAGGCCCTCGCACTGGTGTGCTCGCTCAAACCGTCACCCGCGCCGTCGAGCAGCGCGCTGATCGCCCAGCAACTGCTCGACGAACTGGCCGGGCACGGCGCCGCCGGCGAACTCGTGCGCGTGGTCGACCACGACGTCAAACCGGGCGTGGAAGGCGACATGGGCGACGGCGACGCCTGGCCGGGGATCCGCCGGAAGATCGCCGCGGCCGACATCCTGCTGATCTCGACGCCCACCTGGGTCGGCCATATGTCCAGCGTGGCCCAGCGCGTGCTGGAACGGCTCGACGCCGAACTGTCCGAAACGGACGACGAGGGCAGGCCCGCGATGTTCGGCAAGGTCGGCGTCACCGCCGTCGTCGGCAACGAGGACGGGGCGCACAAGATCACCGCCGACCTGTTCCAGGCCCTCAACGACATCGGTTTCACCGTGCCCGCCCAGGGCGGGACCTATTGGAACGGCGAGGCGATGAAGGGCGGCGACTACAACGACCTCGACGAAACGCCGGAAGCCGTCGCGTCGACCAACGCGACCCTCGCACTCAATGCCGTCCACCTGGCGAACCTGCTGAGGGAGAAGCAGTACCCCGCTTCCTGACTTCAGGTGAACGACGCCCCGGCCGGGTACCTCGCTTCCGTGATCGTCAAGACGCTGGCGTTCGGGGTGTGCCTGCTGCTCGCCGGCTGTACCGGGGCGAGCGGGCAAGAGCCGGTGAAAGAGGTCGCCGGGCGGTTCCTCGGCGCGCTCGCGTCGGGTGATCACTGCTCGGCGTGCGCGTTGCTGGCGCCCCGGGCACGGGAATCCTGGGCGTCGGAAAGCTGCGAACGCGGCCTCGCCGGCGCGACCGTTCCGGACGGAACACCCGAAACGGTCGCGGTCTGGAGCGAAGAAGCTCAGGTGAAGACCGCCCGCGACACCCTCTTCCTGCACGAATCGTCCACCGGCTGGGTGATCACGGGTGCGGGCTGCCGCCACCGGAACGAGAAGGTCTACGACTGCGCGGTGGGTGGACCGTGAAAGCGCGTCCGGTGTTCACCGTCTATCTCGTCTTCGTCGTGGCCGTCCTCGGCTATTGCGTCCTACTGGGTCTGCTGCACCGGTGAAGGGGGCGGATGATGCGGCGCTTTCTTCGTGACAACGCCCTCTCCTTGGGGTTCGGGCTGCTGTTCCTGCTGAGCCTCGGCGGGCAGGCGTTCGCGGGCCTCGCCGACTACAACGACACGCGGCTCAGCCACGCCGCCGAACCGATCGGCCTGCTCGACTACCTGACATCCGCGGACTTCGCCGTCGACGTCGCCGAAAACTGGCAGTCGGAGTACCTGCAGTTCTTCCTCTACGTGTTCGCGACCGTGTGGCTGCTGCAACGCGGCTCCCCCGAATCGAAACCGGCAGGGCGGGCCAGCTTGGAAACGGACAAGGAACAGCAGATCGGCCCGCATTCGACGGCCGATTCCCCGAAATGGGCAAGGACAGGCGGCTGGCGCACGGGGATCTTCTCGATGTCACTCGGACTGGTGATGCTGGGACTGTTCCTGCTGTCCTGGCTGGCCCAGTCCGTGGCCGGGATGAGCGCCTACAACGCCGAGCAGCTCACCGAATTTGGTGATCCGGAGTCGTGGTTCGGCTATCTGGCGTCGGCGGGCTTCTGGAACCGCACACTGCAGAACTGGCAGTCGGAATTCCTCGCCATCGGCTCGATGGCGGTGTTCAGCGTGTATTTGCGTCAGCGCGGCTCGCCGGAATCGAAACCCGTGGGCGCGCCGCATCACGTCACCGACGAATCCGGGGGACCGAACCGCGGGAACGGGTATCCGTGCGGCGTCGGACTGACGACCACGGACAGGAGTGTCCATGACCACCACCACGAAACACGACCTCGTCTCGGTGATCACCGAGGACCACCGCGCCTTCGAACGGATCTTCAAGGAATTCGAGTCCGGCAAGGGCGGTGATCAGCACCGCAAGGACCTCGCGGACCACCTGATCGCCGAACTCGTCCGGCATTCGGTCGCCGAAGAGCAGCACAAGTACCCCGCCGCGCGGAAGAGCCTCCCCGACGGAGACAAGGTCGCCGAGCGCGTGATGAGCGACCTCATCGGCCTGGAACCGGCGGACAAGCGGTTCGACCAGCTGGTCGGCAAGCTGATCGAGGACGTCCGGCACCACATCGAGGAGGAGGAGACCGACCTGCTGCCGAAACTGCAGGCCGCCTGCTCACCGGAAGAACTGCGGGAGCTGGGCGAGAAGGTGTTGCGGGCCAAGGAGATCGCCCCGACGCGGCCGCATCCCGCCGCCCCCGACCGCCCGCCGGCGAACCGGATCCTGGCGCCGGGGACGGCGTTCATCGACAAGATCCGGGACGCGCTGACGGACCGCGCCACCTGACGGCTCGCGTTCCGTGAAGGCCTCCTTGAGGGACCCTGGGTCCCTCAAGGAGGCCTTCACGGCGTCTTGCCGGTGAGGTGGCGGTTCCGGTGGGAAGGGGGGTTGCGAAAGTGGCTTTCGCAACGTCCGGCGACAGCGCGGCTCCAGCCAGAACGAGCGGCCAACCTCAAAGCGCGGCGTGCACATCCCGCACGGAAGACTCGGGCAGTTCTCCCGTAAGAGCGAAATCCACCCGCCGCGCCACCGAAACGGCCTGATCCGCGAACCGTTCGTAGAACCGCGCCAGCAGCGCCACCGAGATCGCGGGCGCGACGCCGTGGGGCCAGTCCGGCTCGGTGACCAGCGTCATGAGTTCCTCGTACAGCGCGTCGACACGCTGATCGGACCGGGCGAGCGAGTGGAACACCTCCGCGGTCGGTCCCTCGATCGCCGCGCCGAGGTCTTCCGCCATCGAGCAGACGAGCCCGGCCATCTCGCCGAACCGGCCGGCGAACGCGTCGGGGACGGCGAATTCCGGCGCTCGCGCGGCCTGGTCGGCGATGTGCTTGGCCAGGTCGCCCATCCGCTCCAGCCGGTCGGCGCAGTACACCGCCGCGAGCACGGTCCGCAGGTCGCGCGCGACCGGCGCCTGCAGGGCGAGCAGTTTCTGGGCGGTCTCCTCGCACGTGGTCCGTGCCGCGTTCAGTTTCGCCTCGACCGCCGCGAGTTCGGCGGCGGCTTCGGTGTCCCGATCGAGGAAGACCCGGTTCGCGAGGCGTAGTTCCTCGCAGGCCATCCCGCACATGCTCGACAGCAGCTCGCCGAGAACGCTCAGCTGACCATGGAATCTATCCCTCATGTCAGGACTTTCGCGGGTTCGAGGACGTACGTCGCGTACGCCGCGCGGATCACCGGCTGGGCGACGTTGCGCACGGGGACGCCGCCCGGGCTGACGCCTTGCTCGCTGCCGTAGTGCGCGTGCCCGTGCACGGCGAGCGCCACCTGCGCGTCGTCGATCGGCTCGCACAGCAGGTACGAACCCAGGAACGGGTGGATTTCCAGCGGTTCGCCGTGCAGGGTGCCGGGGATCGGCGAGTAGTGCGTCAACGCGATGGTCACGTCGGGCTGCTCGTGTTCGAGCCCCTCCAGCGCGGTGCGCAGCCGCTTGGCGGCCGCCATGGTGTGCTCGACGAAATCCTTCATCTCGCGTTCGCCGAACCGGCTCGCGCATTTACCCGCGAACCCGCCGCCGAAGCCTTTCACCCCGGCGATGCCGAGCCGCCCACCGTCCAGTTCCACGGTGGTGGCCGACCCCTCCAGGACGGTGATCCCGCTTTCCTCCAGCAGCCCGCTGACCGCTTCCGCCTCGTCCGAGTGGTAGTCGTGGTTGCCGAGCACCGCCACCACGGGGACGTCGAGCCCGGCGAACTCGTCGGCCACCACCCTGGCCTCTTCGACGCTGCCGTGCCGGGTGAGGTCGCCCGCGAGCAGCAGCACCTCGGCGTGTTCGGCGATGTTGTCCAGTACCGGCCGCAGCAGGCCTCGGTTGTCCTCACCGAGGTGGACGTCCCCGACCGCGGCGACCCGGATCACCGGATCTCCTCGGCGTGCGACGGCTCGCGGACGTCCGCCGTCCGGATGTCGTCGTGCACCAGCTCGGCCGCGATGTGTTCGCAGACGACCGCTTCGATGTCGGCTTTGCGGTTGGCGCACGGAACCTCACCGCTGAGCCGGACATGGTCGCCGCGCACGGTGACGTGCACGCCGAGCTCGGCGGTCCTCGGATCCTCCGCCAGCGCCTTGGTCAGCCTGGCGACCAGGTACTGGGGCGCTTCCTGAGGCATCGGAAGCTCCTTTCCGTCGATGATGGACAGTGCCGCGAGCAGGGTCAGGAACGACCAGGCGTACGGCGATTCGGCGGTCTCCTCGGCCACGCGGTGCCAGTCGACCTGCTCGCGGAGGTCACGGGCGATCCGCAGCAACGGCCCGAAATCGCAGCGGTGCGGGCTGAGCACGAGCGTCTTGTCGACGAGCAGGTCGGTCCCGTTGAGCACCGGGGCGGCGGTCGCCCCGACCCGCATCAGCGAAGCGCGGTCGAGCATCTCGTCGGTGACCGGCCGGTGGTTGGGCCGGAAGATGAGGTCGACGAGGCAGTCGCCGTCGTAGACCTTGGTGAGCCAGTCCTCCGGCGGATGCACGCGTCTCAGCCCCGCGGCTTCCAGCGCTTCCGCCGCTTCCTCGATGTCCTCGTGCTTGAGGAAGAGGTCGACGTCGTGGTCCGACGGTGGGCCGCCCCGCGCGTACACGGCGAGGCCGCCCGCGACGGCGAACCGCACCGAAGTACCGTCCAAAGTGGACACCACCTTGGTCAGCGTGTGCAGCAGTTCCTTCTCGTTCACGGTCGCTCCCCCACTCCGGTGGCCAGTTCGTGGCCTCGGCCGACGTCCGGTTTCAGCGGTTCGGTCGGGAACCCGTCACCTTCCCGCAAGCCCTTGAGGAACGCTTCGATCGCGTCCTCCGACGAGTATCGCGGCGTCCAGCCCAGCTCTTCCCTGGCCCGCGTGCAGTCCATCACCGGGAGATGCAGCACGGCTTCGAAGAGCCCTGGCGTGGCCGGAATCAGGTGCAGCGACCAGGCCGCGGCGAGCGCGCGCCGGACGAAGGAGGCCGGGACCTTCACCGGCTTGGCACCGAAGATCCGGGCCAGCGCGCGCGTGTCCAATACCGGGTCGGCGGCGATGTTGAAAGCGCCCTTGACGTCCTGGAGCGCGCAACGGCGATAGGCGTCGGCCACGTCTTCGGTGTGGGCGGTCTGGATCCTCAGTTGCGGGATGTCCGGAAGGATCGGGACGAGCGACGGCCGCACGAGCTTGCCGGGCACGAACGGGCCACCGAAAAGGCGGCGCTGTTCAGGTGCCGCGGCCTTCTGGAACAGGAATCCCGGCCGCACCCGCACCACCCGCATCCGTGGATGGCTCCGGTCGAAAGCCTCGAGAACCCTTTCCACATAAGCCTTTTCCCGGGTGTACGCCGCCTTGGGCGAGCCGTGCGTCGGCCACTCCTCGGTCACCGGGTGGTCGTCGTCCCTCGCCGAATACGCCCCGATCGACGACGCGTACACCAGCGACGGCACCCGCATCGCCTGCGCGGCTTCGAACACCCGGATCGAACCCAGCACGTTGGTCCGCCAGGTGACCTCGGGCCGGTGCGTGGGCTGGAAGAGCCAGGCCAGGTGGATCACCACGTCGGCGCCGTCGAACACGGCACGGAGATCGTCGCAGGCGACATCGGCGGTGACGAACTCGGTCTTCGGGCTCTCCCAGCGGCTGGGGCGCCTCGCCAGTCCGACGATCGACCCGACCT
This sequence comes from Amycolatopsis sp. cmx-4-54, assembly GCF_046548895.1. Taxonomy (NCBI): domain Bacteria; kingdom Bacillati; phylum Actinomycetota; class Actinomycetes; order Pseudonocardiales; family Pseudonocardiaceae; genus Amycolatopsis; species Amycolatopsis sp. cmx-4-54. The sequence continues at coordinate 586,960 of NZ_JAEBEJ010000005.1, read as the reverse complement.
TGGGATCCGAACCCAGAGCACGCACCACTGCCGTCCCGACGTTACCGGTGGCGCCGGTGACCACGATCCGCTTGCCACTGCTGCTCATGGGTACGGTTACCCGCCGCCGCCCTCCCTTAATCGGCGCGGATCCGCTCGACGAGGCGGCGAGCAGGCAACGCCATCGCCCCGAGTCCGATCGAGGTGGCGACCTCGTCGGTGGGCATGAGGAGCAGGTGGTCGATCTCGTCGAGCAGCCTGCGGCACCGCTCGAGTTTGTCCGGATCCCCCGACCGGGCCACCTCGGCGAGGGCTTCGAGCAGGTCGCCGACCACCCCGCGCGCGTGCTCGCCGGGATGCCGGAACGGCCGCTCGCTCCGGGCGGCCTCGCTGACGCCGTCGATCAGCTGGGCGAGCGGCTGCCACAGCGAAATGAGGTTCGCCAGCGGTTCCTCCGGGGTCTCACGCCGTCCGCGCAGGTTCAGGTACCGGCCCTCGCGGGTCCAGCCGATCGCGTCCTCCGCCTCCGCGGCCAGGCTGCGAACGTCCTGCAGGCGGCCGTCGAGGGCGTCGGCCGAATCGCCGCCGCGGACCAGTTCCGCGGTCTCGTCGAGGACCTCGGCGATCGCCGCGGCCAGCCGGGAGGTCGCCTCCCGCAGACGCTGGCCGTGCAGCGGAGGCAGGACCACCGCGTTGAGCACCGCGCCGATCGCCGCGCCCAGCGCCGTTTCCAGCAGCCGGTCGGCGAGCAGGATGGGTTCGGTCGCGTTGCCGTAGGAGATCAGCAGCATGCCGGTGATCCCGACCCACACCCCCGAATCGCCGAACCCGCGCCATGAGCCGACCAGCAGGCCGACGAAGACGACCAGCCCGAGCGACACCGTCACCGACGGGATGAGCTGACCGGCCCCCGCGGCGAGCAGCACTCCCACACTGACCGCGCCGACCTGCTGCGCCCAGCCGCGCAGGGAGCGGTAAACGGTGGCCTGCACCAGGAACACCGCCGCGTACGGCGCGAGGAAGGGCTGCGGCAGCCGCAGCACCGCCGTCGCGACGATCCACGCGATCACCGCCGCGGCCGCGGCCTTCGCGGTCTGGATGAGACTCCGGCGTTCCTCCCCCGGAACCCGGAACGCCCGGGCGGTCCAGGCGAACGGTGCCGTCCATCGGTCCCGGGCGCCCATCACGGCCCCGGGGGTGCCAGGTGGACGACCTTCGTCTGCGTCATCTCGTCGAGCAGTTCGGGACCGTAGCCGTAACCGCTGCCGCTGGCACCTCGCGGATGGGCGGCTCCGCCGGGCGCGCCGCCGAAGACGTTGTTGATCTTCACAGTCCCGACCGGGAGTTCGCGCCAGGCCCGCTGCGCGTGCGCCATCGAGGAGGTGAGCACCGTGGCGGCGAGACCGTATTCACCGTCGGCCGCCTGGCCGAGGCCCTGCTCGAAGTCCGCGACCACCGTCACCGGCGCGACCGGGCCGAACGTCTCCTCGCGGACGATCCGCATCCCGGAGGTGCATCCGGTGAGGACGGTCGCCGGGTAGAAGGCACCGGGACCGTCCGGCACGACACCGCCGACGAGAGGATCGGCACCTTGCGCGATCGCTTCCGCGACCTGGGCGTGCACCCCTTCGCGGTGACGCCGGTCGACGAGCGGGGCCAGTTCGCGATGGCCCGCTTCGGCGACCAGCGCGGTGAGGAAGGCGTCGGCGATGTCCTGGTGCACCAGGATCCGTTCGACCGAGACGCAGATCTGCCCCGAATTGGCGAAGGCTCCGGTCGCCGCCTGCCCGGCCGCCCAGACCGGGTCCACCCCGGCGTCGACGACGAGCGGATCGTTGCCACCGTTCTCCAGCAACGCTTTGGCACCGGTCTTCGCCGCACTCGCCGCGATCGAACGACCCGCGACGGTGCTGCCGACATGCGCGATGACGTCGACGTCCGCGTGGGCCGCGAGTTCGGCACCGACACTCCCGTCACCCTGCACGGTCTGCAGCACGCCCTCGGGAAGCGCCTCCGACAGCACGTTCCCCAGCCAGGCGCCGGTATGCGGACAGCGTTCACTCGGCTTGTGCACCACCGTGTTGCCCGTGACCACCGCGGCACCCAGCAGCCCGCAGGCCACGGCGACGGGGTCGTTCCACGGCGTCAGCGCGACCACCACACCCCGGGGTTCCGGCACCATCAGGTCGGTGGCCGACGGATCGCCCAGCAGGGACCGGCCGCGGTGCACGGGGCCCAGTTCGGCGTACTGTTCCAACGTCCCGGCTCCGGCGAGGACACCTTCTTCGGCCTCGTCGCGAGGCTTCCCGGTCTCGCTCTCGATGAGGACGGCGAGTTCACCCGCGCGCTCCCGGAGCGACCTGGCCGCGTCCTTCAGCGCGACGCCGCGTTCGGCCGCCGGCGTGGCTGCCCAGCCCGGGGCCCGCCGCTTCGCCGTCGCGATCGCCGTTTCGACACCATCGGGGGTCGCCGCCTTGACACTGCCGACGAGCCTGTCGTCGGCGGGGTCACGGATCTCCAGCACGGCAGGTCGGTCCACCGTCGTCATTCGCACCTCCTCGAAGTTTCCTGCCGGTTACCCGGTGTCGTTTCGCCGAAACAGTGCGGGGGTAGCCGCGAGGAAACCACCACCGCGAAGGGGCGACACCAGTGGCACAGCATCGAGAAGACGCGAAGGACGAACAGCTGAGCGGAAGCCGTGTGGATCCGGAGCAGTCCGTGCTGACGACGCAGCAGGGTGTCCGCGTCGATCACACGAACGACTCCTTGACCGCGGGAGACCGGGGACCGACGCTGCTGGAGGACTTCCACGCTCGCGAGAAGATCACGCATTTCGACCACGAGCGCATTCCCGAAAGGGTGGTGCACGCGCGCGGCGCGGGCGCCTACGGCTTCTTCGAGGCCTACGACGACGCGCTGGCCGACTACACGGTCGCGGAATTCCTCACCAGCGGCGAGAAAATCCCCGTGTTCGTGCGGTTCTCCACCGTCGCGGGTTCACGCGGTTCGGCCGACACCGTCCGCGACGTCCGCGGCTTCGCGACGAAGTTCTACACCCGTCAGGGCAATTACGACCTCGTGGGCAACAACATGCCGGTCTTCTTCATCCAGGACGGTATCAAGTTCCCCGATTTGGTGCACGCGGTCAAACCCGAGCCGCACAACGAGATCCCGCAGGCGCAGTCGGCGCACGACACCTTCTGGGACTTCGTGTCGCTGCAACCGGAGAGCCTGCACATGGTGCTCTGGCTGATGTCCGATCGCGCGCTGCCGCGCAGCTACCGGATGATGCAGGGCTTCGGCGTCCACACGTTCCGGCTCGTCAACGCCGAGGGCAAGGGCACCTTCGTGAAGTTCCACTGGAAGCCCGTGCTCGGCACGCATTCCCTGGTGTGGGACGAATGCCAGAAGATCGCGGGCAAGGATCCCGACTTCAACCGGCGCGACCTGTGGGACGCCATCAAGTCCGGGCAGTACCCGGAATGGGAGCTGGGTGTCCAGCTGGTGGACGAGGACTCCGAGCACGACTTCGACTTCGATCTGCTGGACGCCACGAAGATCATCCCCGAGGAGCAGGTGCCGGTGCGGCCGGTCGGGCGGATGGTGCTGGACCGCAACCCCGACGACTTCTTCGCCGAGACCGAGCAGATCGCCTTCCACACCGCGAACATCGTCCCGGGGATCGACTTCACCAACGACCCGCTGTTGCAGGCACGGAACTTCTCGTACCTCGACACGCAGCTGATCCGGCTGGGCGGCCCCAACTTCTCTCAGCTCCCGGTGAACCGGCCGATCGCTCCGGTGCACACGAACCAGCGCGACGGGCACGGCCAGCAGAGCATCCACAAAGGACGGACGAGCTATTTCCCGAACTCGCTCGGCGGTGGCTGCCCGGCGATCGCCGATTCCGGCGTCTTCCGGCACTACACCGAAGCCGTGGCGGGCCACAAGATCCGGGAACGCAGCGAGAGCTTCAAGGACTTCTACAGCCAGGCGACGCTGTTCTGGAACAGCATGTCCCAGGTCGAACGCGAGCATATCGTCGCCGCGTTCCGGTTCGAACTCGGCAAGGTCGAGGACCGCGCGGTCCGGGCGCGGACCATCACCGAACTCAACAACGTCGACCACGACCTCGCGGCACGGGTGGCCGAGGGGATCGGCGTGAGCGTGCCCGCCGCTCCGGCCACCCCCAACCATGACCGCTCCTCCCCCGCGCTTTCCCAGCTCAACCAGCCCTCGGTCGCCCCGATCAGCCGGAAGGTCGCGGTGCTCGCCGCCGACGGGGTGGACACGATCGGCGTCCGCCGTCTGGTCGAGGCGCTGACCGAGCAGGGCGCGATCGCCGAGGTCCTGGCGCCGACCGAAGCCGAACTCCGGCCAGGTGGGGAAGGGGACCCGCTGCGGCCGGACCGCCAGCTCAACACCATGGCTTCGGTGCTCTACGACGCCGTCGTCGTCCCGTGTGGCCCCAGCGCGATCAACATCCTCGAACGCGACGGGTACGCCGTGCATTTCGTCGCCGAGGCGTACAAGCACGGCAAGCCGGTGGCCGCCTTCGGTTCGGGTCTGGATCTGCTGCGCCGGGCCGGGGTGACCTCGAAGCTGGCCGACGACACCGAAACCCTGATCGACCAGGGCGTGGTGACCACCAAGGCGGCCGAGGCGACCCTGCCCGACGGCTTCTTCGCCTCATTCCTCGCGCAACTGGGCGAACATCGCTCGTGGCTGCGGGAGACCGACTCGATCCCGGCGTGACCGGAGTTTGCGGCGGTGGCTCCCGGGTACCGGAAGAGGGTGAGCGACCTCGACTACACGATCGTGATTCCGACCACCGGCCGGGAGAATCTCCACACGCTCCTGGCCGGGATCGAAGCCGCCGGCGAACCCCGGCCCGCGCGGATCGTCGTCGCCGACGACCGGCCCGACGGCGACGAACTGCGGCTTCCCCCGTCCAGTACGGAAATCGAAGTGATCCGCTCCGGCGGACGCGGTCCCGCCGCGGCCCGTAACGCGGGCTGGCGGCGCGCGGAGAGCGAGTGGATCGCCTTTCTCGACGACGACGTGGTGATCGGCTCGGACTGGCCGCGGAAACTCGCCGACGACCTCCTCCCCCTCGGGGCGGAGACGGCAGCGTCGCAGGCCCGCCTCGTCGTGCCGCTGCCGCCGGACCGCCGTCCGACCGACGACGAACGCGGAACGGCCGGGCTGGAGACGGCCAGGTGGATCACCGCCGACATGGCCTACCGCCGGTCCGTGCTCGCCGAGGTCGGTGGCTTCGACGAACGTTTTCCGCGTGCCTACCGGGAGGACTCGGATCTGGCCGTGCAGGTCGCCAAGGCGGGGTATCTCATCGCGCGGGGTGAGCGCGTCACCGTCCATCCGCCCAAACGGTCGGGCCCGCTGGCCAGCCTCCGCGCCCAGCGGGGCAACGCCGACGACGCGCTCATGCGGCACAAGCACGGTGTCCTTTGGCGACAGCAGACCGGAGCCGGACACGGACGGCTCGAACGGCACGCGCTGGCCGTCGTGAGCGCGGCGGGCGCGGCGGCGCTGTTCGCGCTCGGGCGGCGCAAGGCCGCGGCCGCGGCGGCCGGAGTATGGGCGGGCGTGACCGCCGAGTTCGCCGCGCGCCGGATCGCCCCGGGACCGCTCACCCCGGGCGAGGTGTCGCGGATGCTGCTGACCAGCGTCCTCATCCCGCCCGCGGCCTGCTACCACCGGCTGCGCGGGGAACTGCGGCACCGGCTGGCCAGGCGGCCGCAGGCCCTGCTGTTCGACCGGGACGACACCCTCATCGTCGACGTGCCCTACCTCGACGATCCCGACGGCGTCCGTCCCGTGCCCGGCGCCAAGGAACTCCTGCACGGCCTGCGGGCGGCGGGGATCAGGATCGGCGTGGTCAGCAACCAGTCCGGGGTGGCGAAAGGGCTCATCACCCCGGACCGGCTGGCCGCCGTGAACGCCCGCGTCGAACAGGTCCTCGGCCCGTTCGGCACCTGGCAGGTCTGCGTGCACGACGACGGTGACGGCTGCGTCTGCCGCAAACCCGCGCCGGGGCTGGTGCGCCAGGCGGCGGAGGCGCTCGGGGTGGACGTCCGCCGCTGTGTGGTCATCGGCGACACCGGTGCCGACGTCGACGCCGCCCTCGCCGCCGGAGCCCGCGGGATCCTCATCCCGACCGCGCGGACCCGCCCGGAGGAGATCGACCGCGCCCGTCGCCGGGCGACCGTCGCACGGGACCTCGCCGAAGCCGTGCACCTGGCCGTCGCGGGTACTCGATGAACGTGCTGGTCGCGAGGATGGACAACCTCGGCGACGTCCTGCTCGCCGGCCCCTGCGTCCGCGCGGTCGCGGCCGGGGCGGACCGGGTGGTCCTGCTGACCGGGCCGCGGGGCCGCGCCGCGGGCGAACTGCTGCCCGGGGTCGACGAGATCATCAGCTGGTGCGCGCCGTGGATCGACCCCGAGCCACCGCCGGTCACCCAGGCCGGCACCGAGGCGTTCGTCGGGCGTTTGCGCGAGTTCTCCTTCGACGCGGCGTTGATCCTGACGTCGTTCCACCAGTCCCCGCTCCCGCTGGCGCTGCTGCTGCGAATGGCGGGTGTGCCGTGGATCGGCGCGGTGTGTGAGGACTATCCCGGATCGCTGCTGGATCTGCGGCACCGGGTGGAGGGTGACCCGCCGGAGCCGGTCCGGATGCTTTCCCTGGCCGAGGAGGCCGGATACTCGTTACCGCCCGGCGACGACGGCGGTCTCGCCGTCCGCTGGCCACTGCCGCCGGTGGAGGAGCTGGTCGGCGACGAGGACTACGTCGTCGTCCATCCGGCCGCGTCGGTCCCGGCCAGGCAACCGTCCGCCGACCGCTCGGCCGCGATCGTGCGGGCTCTGCAAGCCGCCGGGCGCCGCGTCGTCGTGACGGGCTCGCCGTCGGAAAGCGTCCTGACCAAGGAAGTCGCCGGGGGCGCGCTCGACCTCGGCGGCCGCACGGGACTGTCCGAACTGGCGGCCGTACTCGCCGGGGCGGATGTCGTGGTGGCACCGAACACCGGCCCCGCCCATCTCGCGGCCGCCGTCGGGACTCCGGTGGTCTCGCTGTTCGCGCCGGTCGTGCCGGCGTCGCGCTGGGCGCCCTACGGTGTGCCGTCCGAAGTGCTCGGCGACCAGCACGCGGCCTGCAAGGACAGCCGGGCCCGGGTCTGCCCCGTGCCCGGCCATCCGTGCCTGGACCGCCTCGCGCCCGAAGCCGTCGTCGACGCCGTGGCGCGCCTCAGCCGGGTGTGGTCTCACCGCCCAGCGCGGCGATGACCTCGCCGCTGTAGTACGACGAAAGCCGGTTGGACGCCAGGAACACGTACGACGGGGCGAGGTCGTCGGGATGCGCCGCCCGCTCGAACGGGACCTGAAGGCCGAACTTCTCCACCTTCTCGGGCGGGAAGGTCGACGGGATCAGCGGTGTCCACACCGGACCGGGCGCGACGCAGTTGATCCGGACGCCGCGATCGGCCAGCGCCTGTGCCATCGCGTAAGTCCAGGCGTGCACGGCGCCCTTGGTCGCGGAGTAGTCGATGAGCGATTTGTTGCCCCGCAAGCCGTTCACCGAGCCGGTGTTGATGATGACCGAGCCTTCACCCAGATGGGGCAACGCGGCGTTGGTCACCCGGAAGAAGCTGTGGATGTTGACGTCGAACGTATGCGTCCACTGCTCGTCGGTGAGTTCCTCCGGGGAGTCGACCGGCCACTGCGTGGCGACATTGTTGACCAGGATGTCCAGGCCGCCGAGCTCCTTCACGGTCCGGTCCACGATCTCGCGGCATTGCGCGGCCCCGGCGAGGTCACCCGGTAGGAGGAGGCACTCGCGCCCTTCGGCGCGTACGCGTTCCTCGGTGTACTTCGCGTCCTCGTGCTCGTTGAGGTAGGCGATCGCCACGTCGGCGCCTTCCTTCGCGAAGGCGATGGCGACCGCACGGCCGATCCCGGAGTCACCTCCGGTGATCAACGCGCGCTTGCCTGCCAGCAGCTCGCGGCCTTCGTAGTCCTCCATGGAGTCGCGAGGCGGCGGGTCCATCTTCGAGGTCACGCCCGGTGGTTCCTGCTGCTGCGGCGGCCGTAACTTGTCTGCCATCGGTTCCCTCCCGTCGGGTGCTTTCGCCGACGGTTACCCGGATGGCCGCTTTCTCGAACATGCCCGGTCCCGCCCGGGAGCCAAGCGTTGCGAAAGCCACTTTCGCAACGTTGAAGGTTGCGAAAGTGGCTTTCGCAACCCCTGCGCCAGGTGCGGCTTCGCGTGACTGGACGGCCGACGCTCGTGATCGGATGGCCAGCTCTCGTGCTTGGATGGCCGACGCTCGTGATTGGACGGACGACACGCATCGGACCAGGGCCGCACGCGTGTCGTCCGCCCAATCACACGTGTCGGCCGTCCAATCACGCCGCGACCACGGGCGGGAGGCCTCAGTGCACCCGCCGGTCCCCCGCCGTCCCCCGGTACCGGATCGTCCACAGGCTGCGCCGGATGTACGTCCGCTGCAACCACCGGTCCCGCCCGTTGTGCCGCGCGAAGAACTGCGACCGCGCGTGCAGGCCCTTCCGGTTGTTGATCAGCAGCGCCGTCCCCGGCTCCAGTTTGACCTGGTGCGCGACCTCGCGGCAGATCCGCTGCAACTCCTCCAGCGCCTGTTCCGCCTCGACGGTCTCCCCCACCACGCCGTTGGCCGAGATCGCCACTTCCGGGGATTCCGCCGGCCCGGAGATGACCGCCACGAGGTCGGAGAGCACGTCGGCCCCCTTGGCGACGTCACGCACGTAGCTGCCGGGCGCGTTGAGCCGGAACAGCGGGCGCCGCAGGACGTCGAGCACCTCCGGGTCCAGCGCGGCCGAGATGTCCCTGCCGTCGGCGTAGTAGGTGACGGCTTCCTTGTTCCCGTCCTGGCGCACACAGTTCAGCACCAGGAAGTCCGGATTGGACACGTCGTAGCGGCCCACCTCGTCGTGCACGATGTCGTTGTGGAAGTTCAGGAACACGTGCGAGCTCTGGTTGGTCTGGCTCCGCGCCCCCGCCGAGACCGGGACGACGTCGTGCACGAGCCGCCCGCTCTTCTCGGTGGTGAACCCGACGGGCTCGCCGAGCAGCTGGCTCAGTCCCAAAAGGACGGTCTCGGCGACGAACGTCTGCTTGTCCTTGCTGGGTTCCCCGTCGATCGGCGTCTCGGGGAGCTCCGGGTCCACCGGCAGGTTGCGCACGAGCGCGACGCCAGGGGTGTCGACATGTCTGCCGAAGTCCAGGATCGTCTGCAACTGATCGATCGGCAGCTTCGAGAACGCGACCCGGAGCATCGCCAGCGAGCGGTCGATGTCGTCGACGGGGTTCGGGAAGGACCGCAGCTCGTTCCCGATGGTGTCCCGGACCTCGTCGGCGAGCACGACCTCGGTGAAGGTGCTGACTAGGGTTTCCTGCTTGCTGGTCATGGTGTCCTATCTACTTTCCGCCGCCGCTGGACCGGCGGTCTCGTCTTGGACTTGGCGATGAGACTGAGTGCGGGGGCGGTCGCGATCGTCGACACGAGCGTCATGATCACGAGCATCGCGAACACCGCCGGGCTGATCACCTTCAGCTGGAGGCCGACGTTGAGCACCACCAGTTCCGTCAGTCCCCGGCAGTTCATGAGCGCCCCGAGCGACAGCGATTCGCGCCAGCCGACACCGGTCAGCCGAGCCGCCGTCGTGCTGCCCACCCACTTCCCGAAGACCGCCACCGCCGTGATCACCACGGTCCACAGCCACAGCGATCCGGAGCCGAGCAGGCTGAACTCGGTGTGCAGCCCGGTGTAGGCGAAGAACAGTGGCAGCAGCAACGTCAAGGTCACGCTGCCGAGCTTCCCTGCCGCGCGGGTGACGACCGGATCGTGCCTCGGCGCGATCACCCCGAAGAGGAACGCGCCGAAGATCGCGTGGATGCCGATCTCGTTGGTGGCCAACGCCGAAAGCATGATCCCGCCGAGCAGGATCGCCAGCACCGCGGACTCCGGCACGCGGGCGAGCGCCTTCGCCAGCAGCGGCCGGACGACGTAGAGCATGACCACGACGAAAGCCAGGGTCAGCCCGACGGTCAGGAAGACCTCGGACGGCGTCCCGCCCTGGCTGACGGCGACCACGACGGCCAGCAGGCACCACGCGGCGACGTCGTCGACGGCGGCGCAGGTCAGTGCCAGTGCCCCCAGCGGCGTCTTCGACAGGCCGCGGTCGGTCAGGATCCGCGCCAGCACCGGGAACGCCGTCACGCTCATGGAGACCGCGATGAACAGCCCGAAGGCGAGGAAGCCGACGTCACCACCGAAGGCCGGGTACATGCCGAGCGCGAGCACGATGCCGCAGACCATCGGCAGCGCGATGCTGACTTGGCTGACCGTCACCGCGGTGAACCCGCGAGCGCGCACCGCGGCGAGATCGATCTCCGAACCGACCAGGTACATGAAGAAGATCAGGCCCAGCTGCGAAAGGATGTTGATCGCCGAGACCACCCCGCCGGGGAACAGCCAGCCGAACGCGCCGGGCCAGACGAGCCCGAACAGCGACGGCCCCAGCAGGATGCCGGCGACGATCTCGCCGATCACCGCGGGCTGGCCGAGCCGCCGGGCCAGGACGCCCGCGAGGTAGCAAGCGCCCAGGATCACCGGCAACGCGACCAGGAGACGTGCGTAGGTGTCGGGTCCGCCGCCCGCGGCCTTGGCGCCCGTACTCGCGACAGGCGCGTAGGCCGACCCCAGGCCGAGCACCACCACGACGACCACCGCCGGAACCGCGATCAACGCCGTCCCGACGACGATCCGGCGCAGCGTGGTGCGCACACCCCGGTCCCGCACAGCCGAATCCATCGAGTTTCTCTCCCTAACCGGCACGCAGTTCCAGCGTGCAGCATTTGACACTGCCGCCCGCCTTGAGCAATTCGGACAGGTCGGCACCGATCGGCTCGAAGCCGTGTTCCCGCAACCGCGCGGTCAGCGCCGTGGCCGCCTGCGGCAGCACGACGTGCTTGCCGTCGGAGACGGCGTTGAGGCCGAAAACGGCGGCGTCCTCTTCGGTGGCCAGGATCGCGTCGGGGTACAGCTCTTTCAGCAGCAGACGGCTCTCCTCGGAGAACGCGTCCGGGTAGTACATGACCGTGTCGTCGTCGAGGACGGCGAGCGCCGTGTCGAGGTGGTAGTACCGCGGGTCGATCAGCGTCAGCCTGGTCACCGGACGGCCGAAGAACTCACGCGATTCGTTGTGCGCCTCCGGGTTCGTGCGGAACCCGGTGCCGGCGAGGATCGTCCTCCCGGCGACCAGATAGTCGCCCTCCCCCTCGTTGACCCACTGCGCCTGCCGCACGTAGCGATATCCGTGGCCCCGGAACCACTTGAGATACGCGTCGGACTCGCCCGCCCGCTGCACGTGGTGGAAGCGCGCCACGAGCACCTGCCCGTCGACCACGGTGGCGCCGTTGGCCGCGAACACCATGTCGGGCAGGCCGGGCAGCGGTTCGAGCAGCTCGACACGATGCCCCAGGTCGACGTACAGGTCGCGCAGCCATTCCCACTGCGCGATGGCCAGCTCGGTGTCCGTCGGTTTCTTCGGGTCCATCCAGGGATTGATCGAGTACTCGACGTCGAAGAACGTCGGCCTGACCATCAGGTAGTGCCGTTGGGTGGCAGTCCGTGACACGCTTCCTCCACGCGGTTTCATTGCTATTTCTGTGTTTCGGAGAGCTTGACCTCGATCTTCCCGGCGAGGTCGTTGGCGTTGCGCATCGCTTCGTCGAAGGACGAGCCGAGCGCGCCGATGCCGCCGAAGATGTTGTTGCCGAACGGCGGGCGCTTGATCAGATCCCCCGGCTTGGCGAAGATCTTGAGGTAGTACAAGGAATTCGATTCGCTCACCGCGGGCGGGACGTCGATCGAGGCGATCACGCCGCCGGGGCAGATCAGGCACATCGCGGCGGTGTGCAGCCCGGTCGGGCTGAAGTGGTGGACATCCGGCCGCACACCGCGGGAGACGTCCATGAGTCCCTTGATCGGGTCGTACCCGGCCGAAAGCCGCGCCATGTGGTCGAGTCCTCCGCCACCGGGCCGGACGGCGATCTCCAGCAGGAACGGTTTGCCCTGGTGGAACCGGACCTCGGCGTGCAGCGCGCCGCGGGTGAGCCCCTGCGCCCGCACGCCGGCGGCCACCACCGCGTGCACTTCGGCCACCTGCTCGGCGGTGAGCGACGTGGGCGCGTGGTGCACGTCGTCGTCGAAGGTCTCCCCCTCCGAGGTGACCCTGTCCACAATGGACCCTAGGTACACCTCGTCGTCCCAGGACACCGCTTCGATGAGATGCTCGTGACCGTCCAGAAAGGACTCGACGAGCAGGCCGTGCGGGCCGAGGTCCAGCCCTTCGGCCTCCATGTTGTACCAGGACATGCCGTCGATGCCTTCACGCGCCTGCGCGTAACGCTCCCGCATCTTCTCTTCGTCATCGACCCGGAAGACGAAGTTGCTGGCCGCGCCGAGCGTCGGTTTGAGGATCACCGGATAGCCGAAGTCGTCGGCCGCTTGAAGAGCCGAATCGAGGTCTTCGACGAACCGGTAGTCCGGATGCGCGGCCCCGCCCTTTTCGTGCGCCTGCCGCATGATCAGCTTGTTCCGGCTGGTCCGCGCCGCGTCGACGCCGATACCGGGCAGGCCGAGCGCTTCCGCGACCGCGGCGACCAGGACCACACCGGACTCGGAGAAGGTGAGCACGCCGTCGAACGACTCCTCGGCATGCCAGGCTTTCGCGTGCCGGATCAGGTCGTCGATGTGGTCGCTGCCGGCGATCCGGTAGCGCTCGGACGGCCAGAGATCCTCGGTCCCGATCCCGTTGAGCACGTACAGCACCCCGCCGAAGTCCTCGATCTGCTGATACCGGGGCAGGTAGTAGTAGGAGTTCTGGCTGGCTTCCAGCGCGAGCAGTTTCACGACACACCTCGCAGGGCAGGACGGATCGGGTGGGCACCGCCCGCTCGCACGAGCGGCCGGTCGAGCGGTTCGAGTCCGGTCGGGACCAGGCCGGCGCCGGTCAGGCGCGCGGCGAGGGACCGGGCGATCAGCGGGGCGAACTTGAACGACGAGCCGCCGCACGCCGCGTAGGTCAGGACCCGGTCGCCGAGGACGGCGAGCATCGGGCCGAGGGTGGAGCGCCGGGCCAGGTAATGACAGTCCCGGGTGTCGACCAGCCAATCCCGGCGGAAGCCCGGGATCAGCGTGGAGAACGTGTCGATCAGGTGCTCACGCCACCACGAGGGCACCGTGGCGCCGCCGATCTCGTCGACGACGCGGCACGCACTCGCGGCGCTGAGCTTCAGCGGCGTCCCGGCGACGGGCGGCACCAGCCACGCACCCCCGTCGGAGCCGAGCGAGGTGATCGCCGGGGTCGCGGCCCACGCGGCGGCGTCGGCGGGCGGGACGTCGCAGTAGAGCATCGTCTGCCGGTGCAGCACGAGTTCCCTGGACAGCGCGGGGGCCAGCAGGTCCCGTGACCACGGGCCCGCCGCCACCAGGACGGCGTCACCGCGAAGGGTCTCGCCGTCGGCCAGCCGGACCTCGGCCCGGTCGGCGTCGATCCCGGCGACCTTGCGGTGCGGATGGAGTTCCGCGTTCGCGTGCCATCGCAGCCGCGTGGCGCACGCGGTCAGTACGCGATCGGCGAGCAGGACCCCCGCGTGCGACTCGAAGACCGCGCCCGTCCCGGGGACGAACCCGGCGTGCGGGAATTCCGCCGCGAGCTCGTCCGCGCCGAGCACGCCGGCCTTCGATCCGGCCGTCGTCAGCAGTTCCCGTGCGGCCGCCGCCTCCGGCGCCGGAAGCGCGGTGAGCGCTCCGACCTGTTCGTAGAACGACGTGGACAGCAGGTGTTCGAGCTCGATCCACGCGTGATGCGCGCCGACGGCGGCCGCCGTGGTGGCCGGGTCGCCGGTGTGCAACGCGCGCAGCACGCGGTGCCGGTCGAACGAGGTCGCGCCGGTGAACGGGATGTCCGCCTGATCGGCGAGCACCACTTCGTGCCCGGCCGACACACACTCCAGCGCGGTCAGCAGCGCGATGACACCACCGCCCGCAAACACGACTCGCATGGTCTTCCCCCTCCGGGCGGGACTTCGTTCGGGCACCACGAGGTACCCGGATGCCACTGCTGGGTGGTGGCATCCGGGCCTTGCCCCCGTCGGGCAAGGATTTCAGGAGGTACGCGGAGTCACGAACGTGTCGTTGATGACGTAGCCGTCGAGGCCGTACGTCTCCCCGTACTCGATGAGATCGCTGGTGCGGTTGAGGAAACCGCGCCCGTTGTTGTTCAGCGACGTGTTGCACAGCACGCTGAACCCGGTCTGCTCACGGAACGCCTCGAGCAGGTCGGTGATGCCGGCGTTGCGTTCCCGCGTCACCGTCTGGGTGCGCGCGGTGCCGTCGACATGCGTGATGGCCTTCAACTCGTCGGAGGTGACGTGATTGAAGTACAGCATGTACGGGTCCTGCACCGAGCCGACGAACCACTGGGGGGCATCGGATTCCAGTGCGATCGGGGCGATCGGGCGGTAGTCCTCGCGGCGTTTGATCTTGTTGAGCCGCACGGTGGTGTCCACGGTGAACGGCGCGGCCAGGATCGACCGGTTGCCCAGCGCCCGCGGGCCCATCTCGTACCGGCCACGCGCCCAGCCGATGATGTTGCCGTCCTTGAGGTACTTCGCGACCTCACTCGCCACGAGCGGCCGCGTCTCGTACTTGGCGGGATCCGGGACGACGTCCTCGACGAAGTTCTCGCCGGCGTAGACGTCCCATTCGATGGTCGCCTGCCCGGTGTAGAACCATTGCGCGTCGATGGCGGTGCCCAGCGCGGAACCGCTGTCGTTGGGGCACGGCGGCACGAACACCGAGGAGAACAGACCGCTCTCCCGCCACAAGCGGTTCCAGTCGCAGTTCAGGCCGCAGCCGCCGGAGATCAGCAGCGGCAGGCCTTCGGTCAGGTTCTTCTCGGCGTAGTCGTGGAAGCGGTTGAAGATCGCCTGCGAGTGCTTCGCCGCCGCGTTGCGGTATTCCTGCGACCAGACACCGGCGTTGTACAGATGGGACCAGGACATCTCCTCTTTGGACAGACCGAGGATGATGCCGTCGCGGTCGAGGATGAAGTCGATCGTCTTCTGCTCGTCCGGCGTGAGCGGGCCCGGCTCGGCGAACCCGGTCAGCGCCATCTGCTTGCCGGCGTCGTTGAACCGGAACTTCCCCTTGCCCAGCGGGAAACCCGGGTCGGCCAGCGCGAAGAGATACGCGTACTTCGCGCCGGGGTCGGTCAGGACGTGCTGCAGGTGCGTGGCCTCGCCGCGCTCGTCGATCCGGTAGAAGTCACCGATGTTCCCTTCCCACACCAGGGAGTAGTACGCCTGGCCGGGCGCCGCGGGGGCCATCCCGAGGGAGGTGTAGATATGCGAGCGCTCGTGGGTCGAGGAGAAGTACCGCACGTCCTTGCCGAAGAACCTGCCTGCCTCGTCGGAGATCGCGCCCTCTCCGACACCGAAGTATCCGGTGCGGGACGGCGGTTCCACCGAGAACTCCCCCTTGACCCAGCCGCCGAGCGCGACGACGTCGGGCTGCTTGTCCAGCATGCCCGCCGCGCGCGCCATCAGCTCGCCGGTGATCCGGTCGTAGCGCGGGTAGTTGTCCTTTTCCGACTCCAGCGCGAACAGCAGCTTGCCGTCCTCGATCGCCACGATCCCGCCATCGTGACCCTCTTTCATCGACAGAATCAGCATTGTGTCACCGAATTTCGCTCGCCTTCATTCGTCGACTCATTCAAGCCGCGCGGCCCGTTGACCGGAAGCGCCGCGCGGGGAGAACAATCAACCTTCGGACGAGCCACCCGGCAGGGTGCGCACCGCCTCGTGGCGCAGCGATTCGAACGCGTTCTTCCGTGTCCTGCGGCCCGCCATCGGGACGGCGGCGGCGAACGGGCTCGGTTCCCGTCGCCGTTCGGCGGCGAACGCGCTGACCAACCGGGAGACCGCGTAACGGCCGGCGACGTTGGCGCGCTGGAGAAGTCCGGCGTCCACCACGGATTCGAGGAGATCGTCGGCGGTCTCGATCATGATGCCCATCGCGGCGGCGACGCCGATCGACGTCGTCCAGCCCGCTCCGCTCTGCCCGAAGTGCTGGATCGCCTCCCGTTCGGTGGGCGACAGATGGTCGTACGCCGCGGAAAACCGGTCGCGCACGTTGACGTCACCGACACAGAGACTGTCCATGAGCCGTTCGCGATCGGCGAGCTGGCCCGCGGTGTAGGCGATGGCCCATTCCGGGCGCGCGGCGATCTTGCGGCCGACGATGTTGACCGCCAGCGGAAGGTCCCCGCACAGTTCGGCGATCGTGTCGGTGGCGTCGTGCTCCGCCCGCACCCGGCCCGGTCCGGCGATCCGGCCGATCAAGGCCAGCGATTCCCTGCGGGAGAACGTATCGAGCTCGACACGGTTCGTGTCCTCCAAACCGAGCAGCCGGGCGCGGCTGGTCAGCACGACCTGGCTGTGCGGGGCCTGGCCGAGCAGCGGCCGCACCTGCCCCTCGTCCCGGACGCCCGTCAGGAGCACGAACAACCTGCGTTCCGCCAGCAGGGACCGGTACAGCCCGATCCGCTGCATGGGATCGTCGGGCACCAGATGGGCGGGCACGCCGAGCGCGCGCAGGAATCCGCGCACGATCCCGTTGGCCGAGCGGCCCCCGGAGCCGCTGTCGCCCAGTTCGGCGTAGAGCTGCCCGTCCGGGAAGTCCGCCGCCACCTCTTCCGCCAGCCGCAAGGCGAAAGCCGTCTTGCCCACCCCGATCGGGCCGCTGACGAGCAACGGCACCTTGACCGGCCCGCTCGCCCCGATCATCTCGGCGGCGTCGGCCAGATCCCTTTCCCTGCCGACGAAAGTCCTCGATCCCATGGGGAGCTGGGCCGGACGGGCGAGGCGGAGGACGCCGGATGCCGTGCCGTGCGCGCCGTCCGGTGGAGCGTCGGCCGGCACGGGCACACGCTCCTCCCGTGTTTCGGCGCCGGTGCCCGGCTGTCCGGCGACACTCCGCCAACGCCGTTCCCACACCGCACGGTCCCCACCGCACGCGGAGACGAACGCCAACGTCACGGCGAGCGTCGGCAACCGGTGGCCGCTCGCCGCGCTGGACAGCACGGAAGGTGCGAACAGTGCGGTCCTGGCGAGTTCCCGGTAACTCGGGTTTCCCGCCCGGTTCCTCAAAACGCGCAGATCGTGAGCGAATGCGGCGATCGGACCAGTGGAGCCGTCCAACGGTCGCTCGGGTCTGCCCATGCCCTCTCCCTCCCCTGGATGAGGTAACGCGATCGCACTGCGTGACCGCCATCCTTGTGGCCTTCCTGGCCACAACCCTAAAGGACCAATGAACCATGCAGCAGATACAAATAGGTGACTCAATGTACAAAGTCCAATAGTTGGACGGGGAAATTCACCCCCTTGGTGGCACCGGATAGGGTTCGCCCATGTCTGACCCCCTGCCCCCGCTCGCCGAACTCCGGCGGGCCGCCGAAGTGTTCAACGGTTTCGCGAATGTGGACGCCTCTTGGCTCCGACTGGTCAAGGAAACGCAGTCCGCGATCGACCTGTCACGGTCCGCGCATCGCACAATTCTTCTTCGCTGGCTGAACTCGTGGGGATGCCGTATCCGGTACCCGCGGGAAGGCGAACCCCCCCTTCGACGACGGCGTCCAGGCCTGGTGGGAGACCTGGGGCACCACTCTCCCGTCGGCCGATCTGGCCGGCCTGACGGACGCGGAGATCGACACCGCCGCGAAGGCCTACGCGGACCTCTCGGGTATCGTCGTCTCAGCGGGACGGACCAGGCGTACGCTGGGCCCGACCGCCGCCGCCAAGGCGCTGCATGCGTTGCGGCCCAACACGATCATGCCGTGGGACGCCGCCATCGCGGCCGCCATTCACGGCGCCCGCGACGGCGCCGCTTTCGGTGCGCATCAGCGACTCGGCCGCACGTGGGCCGCCGCGGTGATCGCCGAGACAGGGGACGGCGGGGCGGAAATCCCCGCCCTGGTGGGCAGACCCGTGTCACTGGCGAAGATCCTCGACGAATACCTTTACGTCGCCTTCACCATGGGCGTCAAGGGTGACTGGGGAACAGACAGCGGAGAATGGTGGAAAAATGGTAACCGGGGATGACGTCAGACGGATCGTTTCGGACCTGCCCCGCGCCTATGAAGCGCTGGTCCGCGACCGTGCGAAGTTCCGCGTAGGCCGAATCGTGTTCCTTTCGCTCTCGCCCGACGAAACCGTGATGGGATTCGGCTATCCCAAAGAGGAGCGGGAAGCGCTCGTGGCCGGCGAGCCGGAGAAGTTCATGATGCCGATTCCGTCCGATATGCGCTATCAGTGGGTCCGCGTCCGGCTGTCCGCGATCGATTACGAAGAGTTACGAGAACTGATCGTCGACTCGTGGCGAATGTGCGTACCAAAGAAGGTCTGGACGGACTACCTGGAAAAGAACCCGAGCTGAACTACTCCTTTCGGCGTGCGCCGTTCAGCCCCCTCGCCTACCCTTTTCGGTCGCGTGAATTCGCCTTCCGGACGATAAAGCGGGTAGAAATCCGGTGCCGCGCCGGCCCGGGGCCGTGACCAGAGGCGTAACACGCATGATTGAAGCCGTAACTCACGTGTCTGGAGCCGTAACTCACGTGTCCCGGGACGGATGACGCCGGGCGCGCGAGTGCAGCCCGCAAGCGCGTGAAGGGGCCCCCTTCCCTCGGCTGAGCCGAGGGAAGGGGGCCCCTTCACGCGCGAAACGACCTACTCGGCCACTTCTTCGATGGCGGAGGTTCCGCGAGAGCCGGGGGTCCCGTACCGCTCCCACACCTCGTTCAGCCGGATCCGCCCGTCCGGCAGGAACTCCGGCGTGTTCCTGCTGCGCCCCGCGATCACCTGACCACTGGCCAGCACCATCGTGTAGGCCATGTCGATCGTCCCGTCCTCGCCGCATTTGCCGGTGAGCGACCCGAGCCGCACACCGCCGCCGGTCAGCTCGGCCCACACCAGATCGTCCTTCTGCCGGTACAGGGTCACCGGCGCGTTCGGATCCGTGCTGACCTTGCGGAACCGTTTCCCGTCGTAATTGATCATCCGTCCTGCTCCGTCCGAGTCGGGAACCAAAGGTCGTCCGACGTGAGATCCGCGAGGTCGTACTTCCCGAGCGCGCTGGCGAGCAGCCGCAGCTCGAGTTCGAGGCAACGCACCAGCCGCACGAGCCCTTCGGTCGCGTCCTCGTCGACGGCGAGCAGCGCCGCCCGGCCGAGGCCGACCGCGGAAGCGCCCATCGCCAGGCATTTCAGCGTGCGGGCGCCTTCCCAGATCCGTCCCGACACCAGCAGCGACGCGTCGTGTTTGCCGACCCGGCGCAGGCATTCGACCAGCGGCAACCCCACCTGGTCGAGGAAGACCGACGGCGCCCAGCCGGTGCCGCCCTCGGCACCGTCCACGGTGACGGCGTCGGCTCCCGCCGCCCACGCGACCCGCGCGGCCTCGCCGACGTCGCGGCCCGGGTGCAGTTTCACCCAGGCGCGGGCCCGTGGGTAGTTGTTGCGCATCAGGTGGATCTGCTGGCGCAGGATCTCCCCGGTGAAGGTGCCGGGACTGCTGGACCGAAGCACCATGGCCTGATCCTTGCCGAAGGCTTCGTCCACTGTGTACTGTTCGGCGATCTCGCCGGCGGCCGTGCGCGAGAGCACGGTCATCCCGCCGAGCCCCGGCTTGGCGCCCTGCCCCACCTTGAGCTCGAACGCCAGCCGCCCGGTCTCCAGCAGTTTCGTCGCCGCCGGGTCGCTGTAGACGAGGTTCCACACCTCCGCGTCGGCGTCTTCGGTGCTCTGCTGCACGACGACACCGCCCAGCCCGTCCGGCACGGCATCGGCGTACGCGCGGATCCGGCCGAGCAGGCCGTCTTCGGCGCTTTCTCCCATCCGGCCGTATCCGTGCATCGGCACGACGTTCTCGCCGATCACCATCGGCATCCCGAGCCTGCCCGCCTGCTCGCTCGCGGCGATCCCGAGCCCGCTGCCCGCCACCTGCGTGGACCCGAACGCGCACAGGAACACCGGCGACGGCGCGGTGAACCCGCCGAGCACGGTCGACAGTCCGACATCGCCGTACACCGGCTCACGCGCGAGGTCGAACATCTTCTCGAGGCGCCGCGGGACGAACACCGGCGGCACGATCCGCGCGCGGTCCAGTTCGTCGGTACCCGAGTCGGCGTCCGCGCCGAACAGCGACCGGCCGTAGCCCGCGACGTCGGGGAAGATCGCCGCGCTGCCTTCCCGCGCCCTGGCCCGGATCGCGTCTTCCGGGAGCTGCCGTGCGGTGATCACGGCGTCGCGATCCCGGGCAGCTTCGGGTACGCGTTCGCCTGCCAGATCGCGTCCAGCCCGGCGATGTACCGCGTCACCCGCTCCAGCCCCATCCCGAAGCCCGCACTCGGCGGCAGTCCTTCGCGCGCGAGGTCGAGGTACCAGGCGTACTTCGCCGGGTTCTCCCCCGTCTCCCGCATCCGCTCGATCAGCCGCCGGTACTCGTGCGTGCGCTCACCGCCACTGCAGAGTTCGCCGAACCCGTCCGAGGCGATGAGGTCGAAGTTTCGCAGCACCCCCGGTTCGGTGCTGGACTCACCGTCGGTGAACCCGCGCGACCCCTTGGGGTAGTCGACGATGAAGAACGGCCGGTTGGTCTGCTCCGAGATGATCCTCTCGCCCTGCCAGTCGATCTCCGCGTCGGCGCTCTGCCCGTGCTGCAGGCCTTGCAGCCGCGACACCGCCTCGCGGTGCGTCATCCGCTCGAAATCCTCTTCCAGCAGCGCCGTGAACGCGTCCGGATCCCGGCCCAGCGTGGCGAGGTCCACTTTGGACTCTCGCAGAGTGTGGGCGACCACATGCCGGAGCAGGCCCTGAGCGACGTCGAGGACCTCCTCGCGGCTCGCCCGCGCGACCTCGACGTCGATCTGGGTGAACTCGACCAGATGCCGTCCGGTGGTCGAGGTCTCCAGCGGCTCCAGCCGCACGTTCGGGGCGACGTAGAAGATCCTGTCGAACGCGAGCAGCGAAGCCTGCTTGTACAGGATGACGCTGGTCATCATCTTGTACTTGTGTCCGTAGTAATCGACGTCGACCTGCTTGGCACCGCGGCATCCCGGGTCGGTGACCGGCCCGATCAGCGGCGGCTGCAGTTCCACGAACCCATTCATGCCGAGGTACTCGCGGGTGCCCGCGGTGATGCTGTTCTGGATGCGCAACGCCGCCTGCGTCACCGGCGACGTCAGATGCTCGCGGGTACCCGGCGGCAGCGCCGCGGCCGATGATCCGGTCATGTCCTACTCCCCTGTGTCAGTCGGTTCACGGGCCCGATTCCCGGCAGCCCGTACTTCTCGTCGAACGACCGCTCGACGTAGCGGAGCGCGTCCAGCAGATCGCCCGAGGTCATCCGCCGTTCCGCGGGCAGGTCGACGAGGTCGCCCAGCGGCATCGCGCCGATCCGCTGCCACTCCAGGCGGCCGCCGGCGTCCAGCCGTCCACGCGCGTGGCCGGCGTTGTCCGGGTGCAGGCAGAACGGCACGTCCAGCTGACCCCGCGCGAACGCGGTGACCAGCGCCCTGCCGAGGTCGGTGTCGAGCGAAAGTACGTTGTCCACCAACGCTTTCGCCTGGGCGTGGATCCCGGTGTCGCCGAGCCTGCCGATTCGGGACACGCCCCTTGCGGCCTCGGCGGCGTGTTCGAGCGCGGTCACGTTCTCCGCCACGGTCGGCAGCCGGTGCGCTTCGGCGGTGGTCTTGACGATCAGCCTGCTCGCACCGGTGCGGGCGGCCAGCCGCGCGGACTCCGCGATCAGCTCCAGGGCGCCGCCCGGTGTCCTCGGGTACACGCCCATGTAGCCGTAGATCACCACATGCGTCCGCGCGTGCGGCACGTATTCCCCGATCAGGGCGTGCAGCGCGGCGACGGCCTCCTCGTCCTGCCCGGCGTGGGTCTGCTGCGCGTAGCTGAAGGACAGGCAGCGGATCCCGTGCCGCCAGAAGAACATCCCCTCCAGCACACTCAGCGCGACCAGCAGCGCCGGAGGGCACAGCTGGCCCATCATGCAGCCGCCGAAGGTCTCCAGATGCGGCTCCAGTTCGGGACCGCGGGCCTCGGCCAGCGTCTCGCAGGAACGCCGCCAGTTGTCGACGGCCGCTGACAGCGGCATCCGGCTGTACGGCAGGCAATACGACACCGGGCCGCCCTCGGTCGCGTGCAGCCCGAAGTCCAGCAGAGACCGGACGATCCGGCGGGGGTCCGCCGAACCGTGCCGGATCTGCACCGGGAAGTCCCCGGTCAGCACACCGTCGAGCAACACGGTCGTCGTCGCGGGATCGTGGTCGACGAGCGGATACCCGTTGAGATCGGCACCGGCCGCCAGCGCCGCGCGAACCGCCTCGTGGTCGCCGACCCTGGTGTAGCTGTCGATCGTGATCGTGCCGACCGTCGCGGCCCGCGCCGCCCTGGTCGCCAGCAGTCCGCGGGTCATCCGCCCCGGATCGGCGAAACCCATCCGGGGCTGGACGACCAGGCGGTCCTCGGCGTGGTGGCGTGCGACCACCTCGCCGAACGAATGTCCCCGCCGCGGGGTGAGCACGCTCATCCTGCGCCCAGCGGGGCGCGCACGGAGAGGGTGCGGAGGAACGTCCGGAACGGGGTCAGCCCGCCGGAGTCCTCGAACACCGCGTCGAAGCCGGCCTCCAGCAGCCGCACCGCGTTGCTGCCGCCCGTGACGTCGAGCTTCCCGCCGATGACGACGGGCATCGTGACCAGTTCGGCCCGCGCGCGGAAGGTCTCCATCAGCCGGACGCCGTCCTGACGGCCGTGCCCGTTGAGGCTGCTGATCACCAGCAGGTCGGGCCGCCGGGTGACGCATTCGCGCACGATCGTCGCGTCCGGGACGCAGGCGCCGAGGTTGGTGACCCGGCAGCCCAGTTCCTCCAGCAGCAGCTCCAGGTACACCAGGTTCCAGGTGTGCGCGTCGGACGAGAGCCCGGTGACGAGCACGTCCAGTGTCGCGTGACCCTGTTGCCTTGCGTCCGCTGTGGATCCACGTGGTTCCTGGCAAGACGGAGAAAAGTCGCTCGTACTGGATGTACTCGGGCTTTTCTCCGGCGCCGCCAGGGGCCGCGTGGGCCGCAGCGGCGTGAGGCAAGCAGGGTCACGCGACACTGAACCGGCGGCCGGGAGTGTGGACTGGACGGCTTCGATGGTCATGGTGCGGCGTTCTCCCTCTCTCCTCGGTCCGGCCGCACGTCGATCTCGATCAGCGCGACCGCCTCTTCGGCCAGGCGCGACGCCTCCGCCGGGCTGTCCGCGGTCACCATCAGGTCGCCGACGCGGTCCCACGAACTGCGCAGGCCGTCGAACCGGTCACCCGCCGAAACCTCGACGTCGCACAGGAACACGCCCTCGGCCTGCGACGCCTTCTCCACGCCGCGCACGTCTTCGATCAGGCCGGGCTCGATCGAGAGGAACCGGACCGCGGCGCCGCCTTCGGCCTTGCGCGGCAACACGTCCGCGACCGGTTCGTCCTTCATGACCGAGAAGTAGGCGCGGTTCAGCTCCACCGGATAGGCGCGCTGGATCAGCTCGATGATGCCGTCGCCCGCGAACCGGCCGGCGCATTCGACCAGGTACGGGACGCCGTCCGAGACGATCCATTCGCAGTGGACGATCCCGGTGCGGAACCCGGCCGCGTCGGTGAGCCGGCGGGTCTCCTCGGTCAGCGTCGCGGTCAGCTCGTCCGGGATGTCGGCGGGGACGATATGCGCGAGCTCGATCGGGCGCGGCCCGGGGAACAGCCGTTTGCCGGTGACGTTGGCGAACAGCGGCTCGCCGTCCCGCAGCAGCATTTCG
Source organism: Amycolatopsis sp. cmx-4-54 (assembly GCF_046548895.1). Classification (NCBI taxonomy): domain Bacteria; kingdom Bacillati; phylum Actinomycetota; class Actinomycetes; order Pseudonocardiales; family Pseudonocardiaceae; genus Amycolatopsis; species Amycolatopsis sp. cmx-4-54. The sequence continues at coordinate 563,006 of NZ_JAEBEJ010000005.1, read as the reverse complement.
ACGCTGTACTCGTCGCCCTCGACGAAGCTCTCGGCCAGCATCTTCAGCTCCATCGCGCGGTCCGGGACGAAGATCCCCTCGTCCTGCACGACGCAGTTCGCCCACGCCTGCTCGGCCTCGGCCGGGTCGGTGAGCACCTGCGTCCCCACCGAGGCCTGCCGGTTGGCCGGTTTGAGCACGGTCTTCCCCGGGTGCCGCGCCATGAACTCGCGGACCTGCTCCGGGCTTTCGACGCGTGCCGACGCCGGATTCGCGATTCCCGCCGCCCGGCTGACCAGGCGCAGCACCGCCTTGTCCCGCAGGATCTGCGCCGCGCCGAAACCCGCGCCCGGCAGGCCGTAGCGTTCCGCGAGCCGGGCCGCGAACGGGGTCGCGTACTCGGTCAGCGGCACGACGGCGGCCGGGTCGAGGTCGTGGTGGACGTGGTAGAACTCGTCCGCCTTGCCGGGCAGGTGGAACTCCCACTCGATCAGCTCGCGCACCAGCGCCGAACCGGCCACCGTCTTCCGTGCGCCGCGTTTGCGGACGACGTCGGGTTCTTCGACGAAGATGACCGAGCCGTCCGGCTGGAAGTCCTTGATGGACGAACCCAGCGCGGCGGCCACGAACCCGACCAGCACCACCGGGCGGGTCATGACTCAGCCTCCGCTGTGTTTTCGATGTAGTACCAGTTCTCGGGGTTGATCAAGCCGTACGGGTTGATCGGCGAGAACCCGCGCAGGTTGCCCGCGACCTCGAACAACCGTCGCGGGAACGTCGGCATGAAGATCACCGGCGCCTGCTCGGCGATGTACTCCTGGTACTCGTACAGCGCCTCGAGCGAGTCGGTGGTGACCGTCTTCGCGATCAGCTCGTCCGCCTTGGCGTCGCGCCAGTTGCTGAAGTTGCAGGCGGCGCCGCTCTGGAACAGGTTCTCCCCGGTCGGGTAGTTGTAGACCCAGCCGCCGCCCCAGCAGGACAGCTGCCACATCCGCTTCTCGCCGGGACCGTCCTCCGCCACCAGGACCGACCCCATCACCTCTTCGAGGCGGATCTCGATCCCGGCCTTGGCCGCGTCGTCGCGGAACTGCGCCATGAGCCGCGCCAGCGACGGCCTTCCTTCCCAGTAGCGCAGGGAGAAACTCAGCTCGGTGCCGGCCGGGATGCCCTCGCCCGCTTCACCGGGACCGGTGCCGGGGCGCACGCACACCGCGGGCGAGGCGCTGACGTCCCAGCCGTTGTCGGCGAGCAGCTGCCGCGCCTTCTCCAGGTCGAACGGCCAGAACCCGCCGCGCTCGGCGATCTTCGGCGAGACCAGATCGCTCTTGGGCAGCACCGGGATCGACCCCGTCTGGCTCCAGCCGTAACCCTGGTAGACCTCGCGGGCCCCGTACTCCTGGTCGAAACAGCTCTGGAGGGCTTGGCGGACGTACGGCTGCCTGATCAGGTTCCCGGCGACGGTCGGGTTGCTGAAGTTGACCGCCATGAAGTTGATGTTGAACAGGATCTGCGGCTCCAGCTGGAAACCGTCGCCCAGCGGGTTGGGCCCGCCCTTCGTCGGGTCGCCGTCCGGCTGGACGCCCATCCCCGGCGGCAGGAAGCCGACCTGGACGTCACCGGACTGCAGCAGCTCGTACTGCTGCTCGTCCGACGTCGTCGACACCTGGCGCAGCTCGTCGAGATGCGGCGGGTTCGGCCCGCTGTAGTGCTCGTTCGGGACGAAGGTGACGACACCTTCCTCGGTGTAGCTCTTGAGCCGCCACGGTCCGTTGACGACACTCCACACCGGACTCTCGGCCCAGCGCGTGCGGTGCGAGTTGTCCTCCTCGACGACGTCGCCGTTCTCCGCCATCAGGAATTCGTAGACCGCTTCGGCCTGGCCGATGTCGTGCGTCGCGTCGGCCGGGCCGTCCGCGGTGCGGTCCCACGCCTTCGGCATCGGCGTGATCATGGTCAGCTGGTTCAGCAGCACCCAGTTCTTCGAATACGCCTTGTCGAAGGTGAAACTCACCTTGTCATCGGCGACCTTTTCGAACGACACCAGGTTGTCCGGGAAGTAGCCCTCGGAGTACGCGCCGAACCTCGGCCCCTTCACCTTCAGCATGTTCATCCAGAAGATGACGTTGTCCGCGCGGACCGTCTCGCCGTTGGACCATTTCCACGGTTTGATCCGGACCGTGCAGGTGCGGCCGGTCTCGTCCCACACCGGCTCCTCGCCAACGCTGAGGTCCCAGTCGATCTCGGGCGCGCCGTCGCGGCCCAGCCAGTAGAGCGGCCGGTACATCAGCATCTGGAACTCGTACAGGCTCCGCACGCCGAAGCGTTCGCCCGGGGTGAAGGGGAAGATCACCGCGGGCGGGAACCCGGGCAGGCAGGCCCAGGTGGCGACGCCACCCTTGATCGGCTTGTCCGTCATGACTTTCGTTTCCTCCGCTCGTCGCCGCGCTCAGGCGGCGGTCGCCTCGAGAACCTCGGCCGGCTGCTTCTTCTCCTGCGCCGACAGCGGTTTCGCCAGACTGAAGTAGGTGCCGATCACGATCGCGCCCTGCAGGATCGCCAGCCCCCAGAAGGCGTAGGGCACCGCCGTCGCGTCCGCCAGTGAGGACAACACGACCGTCGCGCCGACGCCGAGACCGAGACCGACGGCCTGGGTGCCGCCGAAGATCCGGCCGACGCGGTCTTCCGGGCTGGCCCGCATCAGCAGCGTGCGGGCGGCGATCCTGCCCTGCGCGAAGCAGAACCCGGCGAACGGGATCGCCGCCATGAGCGCGATGTAGTGCAGCGGCTGGATCGCGAGGCAGATCAGGTTGCCGAGCGTGCCGAGCACGGCCAGATGGATCCCCTTGAACCGCTTGCTGACCTTGCCGTACGCGGCGGCGCCGACGATGAAGCCGACCCCGGCCAGCGCGTCGACCACACCGATCATCCACGCGCCCTGGTTGAAGGTCTGCAGGATCAACGTCGTCAGGATGACGTTGGCGACCATCAGGCCGATGTTGCCGTTGGCGTACAGCAGCGCGAGCCGCTTGATCGGCTGGCGCGCGGGGGCTTCGACCGGTGCCGACGAGTCGGTGACCGTGGTCTCTTCGGTCACCGGAGCCTTGGCGGGTTTGCGGCCGATCGCGTAGACCAGCACGGCCGACAGGACGAAGCTCAGCGAGTTGAACACGAACAGCGGCGTCGCGCCGAACCAGATCACCAGGAAGCCCGCGAGCGAAGACGCCAGCAGCATCCCGGAGTTGCTCGCCATTTCGAAGTGGGAGTTGAACTTCCCCAGCCGCTCGTCCCGGATCCGTTCCTTGATCAGGCCGTTGCTGGCGGGCATGAACAACGCCGCGGTGCAGGCGAGCATGAAGTTCGCTATGTAGGAGCCGAGGTTCGCCGGCCCGCCGATCCACAGCCACACCGGCAGCGCGAACGCGGTCATCGCGCTCACGAGGTCCGCCGCCACGCACAGCATCCGGCGGTCGACCTTGTCGACCAGCTTGCCGAACATGACCGCGAGCGCGACCTGCGGGATGGACACCGCGATGAACAGCCAGCCGACCGCCAGGGTGGTCTGTTCGGCGTGGAAGACCAGGATCGCGGCGGCGGTGATCTGGAACGCGTTGCCCGCCGTGGTGATGAATCCCGCCGGGACCAGCAAGCGTTCGGCAAGCCGGGAACTCCGGGCCGCGTCGGTGGAGAGGGTGCTGTCGAGTGACATGGGGGGTCAGACCTCGCTCGTCGGAGGGAATTCCAGTGGTGGCACGGTGAAGGCCGTGGTGTGCGTGACGTCGAAGGCGGCCGGGGTGATCCGGGGTTCGAATCCGCCTGCTTCGGCGGCACGCTCGGCGAGGTCGATCAGGATCGGCGAGGCGCAGCCGATCAGCGCCCGCAATTCGAGGAAGAGGTCGCCGAGCCGGGCGCGGAGCATCTCCTGGTCGAGATTGCCCTTCAGCGTGCGTTCCGTCGCCGCGCGCAGGCGCTCGACGTGCTGCACCACCAGATCGGCGGCACGGCTGAGGCTGAAGTCCTCGAGTTCGTAGTTCAGAGCGAACCGGGAGACCATCGCCGCGGCGCGTTCCGTGGCTTCGGTCGATACCGGGAGCGAGCCGTTCTCACCGCCGACCTCGGCCGTCAGTTTCGCCAGCGTCTCGGCGAGCTCGTTCCAGGGCGTGATCAGCCGCTCCCCCGCGACCTTCTCCAGCGCGGCGCGGGAGAAGTTGGTCCGCGCGAACTCGGGGGCGGTGAGGTTGAGGTGGAACCGCGCGATGTCGCGGGGAACCTCGGCCGCCAGCTCACGGGCCCAGACCACGTGGCCCTTGCTGGTGGAGAACTTCTCGTTCTCCAGTTCGTAGAACTCGTTGACGAGCAGGGTGTCCGGCAGGACGTAGCGGCCTTCGAGGGCGATCAGCTCGGCGACGTGGACGACTCCCCAGGTGAACAGCGGGTCGAACCCCATGAACACCACGACCCGCGCGTCGTTCTCCGCGAGCCAGGCGTCATCGTCGGCGGCCTTCGGCTTGCCGTTGCGCCGCAACGCGTACTCGGTGCAGTACATCGAGGCGGGCATCCCCTCGACCCAGGCGTTGAGCCGTTGTCCAGGGGTCTGGAGGAACGGCGCAGGCAGGCCCCATTTCACCGGATACGTGATCGCGAAGTCGGGCAACGGCCCGGACAGCAGTTCCCGCATCAGCCCGAGTACGTGCGGCCGCCACGCGGGTCCGCGTTCCTCGTAGTACGCGAGGAGTTGCTCGCGATACTCCGAGACCGGGAAGACCATGATCTCGGTCTCGCGGTAGGTCACCTCGTCGGCCGGGTCGAGCACCGAGTACGGCTCGATGAGCGCGTCGAAGTCGATCGGATGCCCGCAGCCCTCGCAGAATCCGCCGCGGCTGTCGGCGAGGCACGTCGGGCAGCCACCGCCGACGAATCCCTCGACCAGGAACTCGCCCTTGCTCTCACTGTAGGGCAGCCGCACCTTGCGCAGGCGGAGCTTTCCCTTGTCATACAGGCGTTTGACGTAGTCGTAGACCAGCGACTTGTAGCCTTCGTCGGTCGGTGAGAAACCGTCGACCTCGACACCCATCGCCTTGAAGGTGAGCTGGATGTTCTCGGTCGACTGCTTCACCAGTTCGGGCGGCGTCAGCCCGACGCGGGCCGCGCTGGTGACGAGGTAGGTCTGGCTGTCGTCGGTGCAGGAGGCGAACACGGCCTCGCGGCCCGCCGCGCGCAGGTACCGCCGGTGCACGTCGGCGCCGAGGTACGGGCCGGCGATATGCCCGATGTGCAGATCCCCGTTGGACGTCGGCGGGCCGCCGATGATCACCACCGGTCGCGTGTCGGCCATGCTCATGCCTCTTCCGCGTGCCGGGCGGCGAACTTCGCCGTCATGTCGGAGTCCCACCAGATCGCGTACATCTCGAAGTCCTCCGCGCCGTCGTTGAGGATGCGGTGCTCGGTACCGGGCTTGTGGAACTCGATGTCGCCGGGACGGAAGGCACGGCGCTCTCCCCCGGACTCGACGACCGCCTCACCGTCGACGGCGATGAAGATCTCGTACTCGTGGTGGGAATGCGCACCCGTCGCGCCGTGCGCCGGCACCGTCACCCAGGCGCCTTCGAACGGCGCGTTCAGCGCCGCCCACGGCAGGAGCCGCTGGCCGTAGGCGCCGTTCTCGAAGACCATCTTTTCCCGCTCAAGCGGACGGATCTCCATGACTTTCTCTTTCTTCTCGGTGGTCAGCGGGTGGCGACGATGGGGGCGGTTTCCGAGGTCGGCTGCGGTGGCACCGAAGGGTTTTCGCCGCGGTGGGCGAGGATGTCCTGCAGGATGTCGTTGGCCCGTGGGGCGAGGACGCTCAACAGCGAGTCCGCGATCCCGTGCGTGGCCTCGTTGACGCCCTGGAGGTACACGGCCGCGGTCGCGGGCTGGTCGATCTCCAGCCGGTAGTCGCGGGTCACCTTGATCTCCGACAGGCCGATCGACTTCGCGATCTCCTGGACCATCCTCGGCATCTCCGGGGAGAAACCGGTGCCGAGCAGCACGAGATCGGTGCGCAGTTCCTGGACTTCGCCGGTGCGCCGGTCGGTCAGCTCCAGCACGATCTCGTCGCCCTCGTCACGGGCGTCGGTGAGGTCGTTCATCGTGATCATCTTGAGCCGGGAACGGCCGGAAAGACGGTCAAGGTAGACGGAGCGGTAGAGCGCGTCCATCGTGCCCGGCGCCAGCCCGGAGTAGTTCGTGTGGTGCATCTCCTTGAGCATCTGCTCACGTGCTTCCGGGCGCGCCTCGAAGAACTTGTCCACATGGGACGGGAAGAACAGCTCATTGTTGAACTTGCTGCTCTCGTAGTAGTTCAGGCCGATCGAACGCATCACCATCGTCGGCCTGCATTCGGGCAGGTCGGCCTGCACCGAGCCGAACAGCTCCGCCGCGCTCTGCCCGGCGCCGATCACCGCGACACGGTACGGAAGATCCTTGCGCAGCTTCGCGATCCTCGGCAGGTACTGCGTGCTGTGGATGACGCGATCCTGGTTCACCGTCCGGAGCAGGTCGGGGATCCGCGCGTCCCGGCCGGCGCCGACCACCAGGTACCGGCTGCGGATGACCTCGCCGTCGGCGACGTGGGTGTCCCAGCCGGTGAGCGTGCCGTCCGTCCACACGGGAGTGATCTCACGGCACTCCCGGCCGCGCTGCAGGTCCACCAGGGACAGCGAGTCGGCCGTCCACTTGAGATAGTCGGCGAGTTCCACCCGGTACGGGACGAAGCTGCCCATGTTCACGAATTCGTTGAGCCGGTTCGTGGCGTGCAGGTAGTTCAGGAACGAGAAGCGGCTGCGCGGGTTGCGCAGGGTCACCAGGTCCTTGAGGAACGAGACCTGCGACAGCGCCTCCGGCAGGAGCATGCCCCGCTGCCAGGAGACCTCTTCGTCCCGTTCGAGCAGGACCGATTCGCGGGCCAGGCCGGGCGCGAGCTCTTCCAGTGCCACTGCGAGCGCCAGGTTGGACGGTCCTGCTCCGACTGCGAGCAGCTCGACATCACGGTTCGCCATTTGTTTGCTCCGCCATCGTTGAGAGTGCTGGGAAGGTGTGCTGCGGTGCCGGTGCGCGTCAGGCGCCGGCGGCCACCGAGGGCAACAGGGGATGCGCGGTCAACCGGACCTGGGCCATGGCCTTGTCCAGCACCGCTTCGCAGTCTTCGGGGTCGGTGCCCGCGCAGATCACGTACGCGTGCCGCGAGATGAACTCCGCCGGCGGCAGCCGCATCCGCGCACCCGGCTCGACGAGCACGTCGGCGGCGAGGATCCCGTTGTCGCGCAGGGAATCCGGGACCGACACGGACTCGACGACGCAATCCTGTTTCGGGTAGCCGAACCGCACGCCGACCCATCGGGGCTCGGCCTCGTGCGGGAGGTGCGGACGCATGCCGAGCGCGACGTCGACCGCGGCCGCCCCCGGGTCGACCCCGGTCGAGAACTTGGCGAGCCACGGGATCAGGTCCCCGCCGAGCCTGCCGTTGATCTCCACGATCACCGGTCCGCGTGCGGTGAGCTTGAGCTCGGTGTGCGTGATGCCGTACCGGAAGTCGATCGCGCTGTGCGCGCGGGCCAGCGTCGAGCGCAGGGCCGGGTCGGCGAGCAGTTCGTCCGCGGAGCTGACCAGGTGGCCGAGCTCCTCGAAGTACGGGTGCATACCGACCGTCTTGTGTGCCACGAACATCGGCGTGTACTCGCCGTCCACGACGGCGCCGTCCACACTGATCTCCGGGCCCGCCAGGTACTCCTCGACCAGCGCCCCGCCCTGGTAGGCGGGAGAGCCGCCGAAGCTGGCGTCCTCCGCGGTACGGAACGCCTTCCGCACCGCCTCGGCGTCTTCCGCGAGGCTGACGCCGATGCTGGCCCCACCCCCGCGCGGCTTGACGACGACCGGGTACCCGATCCGTTCGGCCACGCGGACGGCCTGGTCGTCGTCGTGCACGAAGCCGAAATCGGGCTGCGCGACACCGGCCGCGGTCAGCGTCCGGCGGCTGAACCACTTGTCACGGCAGCCTTCGATCGCGGAGATCCCGGCGCCCGGCACCCCGAGTTCGTCCGCGACATGCGCCGCCGCCACGATCAGCGCCTCGTCCCAGGACACCACGCCGAGCACCGGCGTGGTCGCGTTCAGCGCCCGGGCCGCGGCCAGCACGGCGTCCTGGTCCTGTGTGTCCAGCACCGTGGCGCCGGTGATGTAGCGCTCCTGCCACGTCGGCTCGGTCCCGGTGAACAGCCACAAGGGATGCCGGTGCCCGGCCGACGCCAACAGGTACTCCCGGTATGGCCGCATCCCGCAGCCGATCACCAGGACAACACCTTCCGCTGAGCTCATTCCCTCTCCCCACCAGCCCGTCGCTCCGTCGCGGGCTACTACATCCCGGGGGCGGGTTGACCGGAACCCTTGATTCGGGAAGAACAATCAACGAGGGCGCGGCTTCAGAGGGCGGCCTCGTAAGCGGCGGCGAGGCGCTGCAGCACGCCGGGGCCGTCCTTCTCCGGTGCCGGCTCGCCGAGGTGGACGACCCGCAGTTCGGCCATGAACTCCGACCACAGTTCCGGCCCGCCCGCGGCGAGCAGTTCGGCCCGAACCCGCAGGCGCTTCGTTGTCGGACGATGCTCGAGACCCCAGGAACCGAGGTGCGCGAACACCGGCACCAGCTGGATCGACGCCTCGGTCAGGCTGTACGCGGCCCGTTTGCCGGGCCCTGCGTCCTCGCGAGTCAGCAGACCTGCCTTGACCAGCCGCTTCAACCGGTCGGAGAGGATGTTGGACGCGATCCCCTCTTCGGATCCGGCGAGCAGCTCCCGGAAGTAGCGCCGGGTGCCGAACATGATGTCCCTCAGCACGAGCAGGCTCCAGCTGTCGCCGAACGCCTCGACCGCGGCGTTGATCGGGCAGCCGGAACGGGCGGGTTCCGCCATCCCTTCACCTCCGCAGAAGTGGTTGCAATCTACCATCGCTCACTTTATCGTGAACCAACCGGTTGCAGAACGCAATCACTAGGAGGCCAGGGATGTTCGCACCACAGACCGCGGACGGGAAAGTGCTGTGGCACTTCACGATGTCCCTCGACGGCTTCGTCGCGGGTCCAGGCCACGGCATGGACTGGATGACCGGCATCACTTCCCGGCCGGACCTGATCGACGAATACGCCACGACCACCGGCGCCGTCCTCGGCGGCCGCGACGGCTGGGACGCCTACCCCGACCCGAGCGGTATCTATGGCGGCGCTTGGACAGGACCGCTGTTCGTCCTGACCCACCACCCCGAAGACGCCACCCCCACGGACGGGGTGACGTTCCTGAACTGCGGCGCGGCCGAAGCCGTCCGGATCGGACTGGAGGCGGCGAACGGGAAGAACCTCGAAGTGTTCTCGCCGGACATCGGCCGCCAGCTGCTCGCGCTCGGGTTGATCGACGAGATCGACCTGCACATCGCGCCGGTCCTGCTCGGCGACGGCATCCGGCTGTACGACGACCCCGGCGGGGCGCCGATCCACCTCCGCGGACTCGGCCGGGAAGATCCGCGGGGCGTGCTCGACGTCCGGTTCCGGCCCGCACCGGTCGTGAGTGATTCGGGTCGTTCTAACGACCAGAATCACTCACGACCGGGCGCGAGTCCCTAGGACAGAACGACGTTCACCATCCACGAGATGCCGAACCTGTCGATGCACGCGCCGAATTCGTCGCCCCACATCTGCTTTTCGAGGGGAACCGAAACGGTGCCGTCGGCGGAGAGCTTCTCCCAATATCCGCGCAATTCCTCGCCGTCGTCGCCACTGAGGCTGATCGACACGTTGGTGCCCGGATTGTGCTCCATTCCCGGCGGCGTGTCCGACGCCATGATCGTGTAGCCGCTCGGGGAATCGAGCTGGCTGTGCATGATCTGGTCCTCCGCCGGCGTTCCGGCCATACCGGACTCACCGAACGTATTCAGCGTCAGTTCTCCGCCGAACACCGACTTGTAGAACTCCATGGCCTGCCGGGCATCGCCGGCGAAGCTGAGGTACGGATTGAGACGGGAAGCCACTGGAACGCTCCTTCTGGTCGGGTCACGAGCATCCTGGCAGACGCCTCCCGGCACGACAATGGCCGGACTACCGCCGGGTGAATTCCTTCGCACACCAAAAATTCAACGCCGTTCACCGAATGCGGTGAGCGATTTACCGAATACGCTCGACCAGCCGTCGAGCGCCGCTTTAGGGTCCCGTATGCCCTCGTTCCAGATCCACCCCGCGACGGCCGGCCGGTTCGGCGACGTCGCGACGATCCTCAATCCGAACGGGAACGACCGCGCCTGCTGGTGTCTCGCCTACCGCACGAACCCCGCGGACTACAGCCGACTACGCGGCGACGAACGCGCCGAGCACGTCCGCGGCCTGTGCGCGGCCGACCCGGCGCCCGGCGTCCTCGCCTACGACGGCACCACGCCGGTCGGTTGGTGCGGCGTCGGACCGCGCGCGCAGCTGCATCGCATGACGCGTTCCCGCACGATGCCGCCGATCGACGACGTTCCGGTGTGGACGGTCATCTGTTTCGTCGTCCGGTCCGGCCATCGCCGCAAGGGCGTGGCACACGCGCTGCTGGACGGCGCGGTCTCCTACGCCCGGTCGCACGGCGCGCCCGTCATCGAGGGCCACCCCCGTCGATCCCGGATCAACTCCTCCGCGGCACACGTCGGGACCATCGGGCTGTTCGCCGCCGCGGGGTTCGCACTCGTCGACGAGACCAAGGCGCGCTCGGACCGGAAGCCGCGGTGGCTGATGCGGCTCGATCTGCGCACCGGCTCCTGAGCCCTCCGGTGCACCGGCACACACCTGACCTCTGCGAGGGGTGTCCCTGGGGAGTTGCGAAAGCCACTTTCGCAACGTTGAAGGTTGCGAAAGTGGCTTTCACAACCCTTTCAAGACACACCCCACCACCGTGACCCGCCCCCACACCAAATGCGACGACCCACCAGGCCAGCCACGTTGCCAAAGCCACTTTCGCAACCCCTCCCAACACACCCCACCAATCGCGACCCGAAAGGCCCCGACCCCACACCAGAAGCGACGACCAACCAGGCCAGCCACGTTGCGAAAGCCACTTTCGCAACGTTGAGGGTTGCGAAAGTGGCTTTCGCAACCCCCTCTCAAGACACACCCGACCACCGCGCCCACCGACCCCAACCCCACCCACATCGACAACCGAGAACTACCGATTGACTTTCGATAGATAACGCGCGAAACTCGATGCATGATCACAGGTCAACGGGCGGTCGCGCCTCTCCGAGTGTTCCTCGTGCTGCTGTTCGGGGTCCTCGTCCTCTTCCAGACCATGTCCCTGCCGGGGCAGTTCGCGCATATGGCGCGGCAGGACCCCGAAATGGCGTACCTGCGCTGGCCCGCGACGGCGGTCTCCATCTTCTGGGTGCTGTGCGTCCAGGTCGTGGTCATCGCCACCTGGCATCTGCTCACGCTGGTCAAGAAGGACCGGATCTTCACCGAGGCGTCCCTCGGGTGGGTGGACGCCATCGTGTGGGCGATCCTCGCTGGCTGGGTGGTGCTGGCGGGCGTGTTCCTCTACGTCGGCTTCAACGCCGAAGACCCGGGCCTGCCACTGCTGTTGTTCCTGGCGTTGGTCGGTGTCGCCGTGCTGGGCCTGCTCATGGTCGTGATACGCACGCTGCTGCGGCAGGCCACCACCCTGCGGTCGGACCTGGAACAGGTGATCTGATGCCGATCGTCGTCCGCATCGACGTCGAACTGGCCAAACGCAAGATGAGTGTCGGCGAATTCGCCGAACTCGTCGGGCTCACTCCGGCGAACGTGGCGGTGTTGAAGAACGGCCGCGCCAAGGCCGTCCGGTTCAGCACTCTCGAAGCGATGTGCCGGGTGCTCGAATGCCAGCCCGGTGACCTGCTCGAATGGGTCGACGACTAGGCGCTGTCCTTTCGCGCCCAGACGGCCCATCGAACAGAATTACCGGACGCCTAGACCACCGAGAACTTCAGGTGGAAGTTGTCGAGCGTCGCGGGCAGCGGCCGCTCCGGTCCGAGAACGGCACCGGAGACCAGCTCCAAGCGCCGATCCCTGATCAAATGCGCCAGCATCGTGCTCGCGCAGAACAGGACGAGGTCCCGCCCCGGGCAGACGGCCGGCCCGGCGCTGAACGGGACGAGCGCCGGGTTGGCCGCCGCGCTGCCGTCCAGCCAGATCCCGGGTTCGAACCGGTCGGCGTAGGGCAGGGACTCGGGGTCGCGGTGGAAGAACGGGGTGAAGATCAGCACCGTGGTCCCCGCGGGTCCCCACGCGGTCTCGGCCGTGCTCTCGCGCAGCAGCGCGGGCGTGGTCGGCCACAGCCGGACGGATTCGAGGGCGCAGGCGCGCAGATACGCGAATTGGCCGGGCGCGGCCAGGTCGGCCGCCGCGACCTCCTCGTCGGCACGTTCCCGTGCGGCGGGGTGGGTGGCCAGCAGCGCGAGCGCGCGGAAGGTGACGATCCCGGCGGCGTCGAACGCGAAGAGCCAGTGGGCGACCTGGTCGGCGACGACCTCCATCGTCCGTTCGCCCGACGGGCCCGCCGACGCGATGGCTTCGGCGAGGCTCCCCGGCTCCGCCCGTTCCAGGTGGCCGATGAGCCGGGTGCGGAACTGATCGTGGAGACGGTCGCGCCGAGGATGCGCATACGCCCAGTTCGCGTCCTTCCGCAGGCGGGCGAGCGCGTCGGTGAGGCCGTCGTCGCCCGCCGCGGACTCGCCGAGCGTGACCCGGCGGACCATCCGCCACCAGGCCACGTTGAAGGTGTCCCAATACAGCGTGCCGCCGTCCCAGAGCGACGCCGCCTCCTCAGCGATCGCCGCGGCGAAGGGCGCGGCGAGATCGTGCAGCGGCTTCCCCGGTTCGAGGACGTCCTCGTTGAACCGGCGGCGCGGCGCGCGCTCCACCGCGTCCGAGATCAGCACGCCGTGCGGCTGGAAATGTCCCAGCGCCGCCCGCTTCTCCTTGGTCGACGGGCTGAACGGGACCGGCGCGGCGGCCAGCACGTCGCCGACGTCCTGCCCGGACAGCGCCAGATCGATCGTGCGGCCGGGCACGCGCAGCCGCAGCGGGCCAGGGCCGTAGTGAGACCGGAGCCGTCCCAGCAGTCGCACGGCGGCTCGGTCGAACTGGAGCTTCTGTGCCGCCGCCATCCCCAGCGGGCGCCGCTTGATCACCCCGCCGGCGAGGGTGGGCAGGACCACCCGCAGCGCGACACGCACGGTGTCCTGGACGGAAGCGGTGGCCGGTTCGGTCGGAGTCGCCATGCCGAGAGCTACCCGCCGCGACGCGCGCACAACCGGTTTGTCCCACGTCCGGGTGGGGAATCCGGCGGCCATGGCGACCAAGGCACCCGGCGCGGATCCGCCCGAAACCGCGGATCTGGACAAGCTTCGTTCGGCGGCGTCCAGCTGCCGCGGCTGCGATCTCTACCGCGACGCCACCCAGACTGTCTTCGGCGAAGGATCCCGCAAGGCGGAGATCATGGTGGTCGGTGAGCAACCCGGCGATCAGGAGGACCGGCAAGGTGCCCCGTTCGTCGGGCCCGCCGGGAGACTGCTCGACCGCGCCCTCGAAGAAGCCGGTTTCGACCGCCGGAAGATCTACGTCACCAACGCGGTCAAACATTTCAAGTTCAAGCGGGACGAACGTGGCAAACGGCGGATCCACAAGACGCCGTCCAAGACCGAGGTCGTCGCCTGCCGTCCCTGGCTGCACGCCGAACTGGCGGCGGTCCACCCGGAGTTGCTGATCTTCCTCGGCGCCACCGCGGCGAAGGCGCTGATGGGCGATGACTTCCGCATCACCCGGAGCCGTGGCGAGCGGATCGACCTCGCCGAGTTCGCGACCACCGCGGTCGCCACGGTTCATCCGTCCGCGGTGCTGCGCGCGCCGGATCGCGACGAGGCCTACCGGGCCTTCGTCGCGGATCTCGTGGCGGCGCGCGGCGGTCGCTGAATCAGGCCACTTCGGAGCTGCGGCCTCTGTCGTGCAGGCCGAGCATGTCCAGCAGGGTCGCGCAGTCTTCGGCGCTCGCCGCCCGCGAAGCCACGGTGAGGGCCGCCTTACGCCGGATCGCCTCCTGCTCCGGTGTGTCCTGGCCTTCCGAGAGCAGGTCCGGGACGGGATGAAGGCTGAGCTCATTGCTCATCTGTTTCCCCTTGGTCGAAGGATGTGTCGCTGTGATGCCCGCGGGTTCGAACACAGGTGAATCAGCTCCGCAGCGCCGGGAGCAGCGTGTCCTCGGCGAAGCGGAGGAAGCCTTCCTGCTGGTCACCGCCGATTTGGATCAGGGCGAGGTCGGTGAACCCCGCCGCCTCGAACTCGCCGGCCTGCTTCACGATCCGGTCGACGTCGGGACCGCACGGAATCGCCTCGGCGACGTCCTCCGGTTTGACGTACTGGGTGGCCCCCGCGAATCCCGCGGGCCCCGGCAGTTCGGCGTTGACCTTCCAGCCGCCGCCGAACCAGCGGAACTGCTCGTGCGCCCGCCGGATCGCCGCGTCGCGATCCTCACCCCAGGACACCGGCAGCTGGGCGATCTTCCTGCTGGGCGGGCCGAGTTTGGTGGCGTCCCACTCGCGGCACAGCGACTCGTCGGGCTCCACCGCGATCATCGCGTCGGCGGTCGGCGCGAACCGGGTCACCGACTGTGAACCGGACACCGCGACCGCGATCGGGACCCGCTGCTCCGGCAGGTCCCAGAGTTTCGCGGAGTCCACCCGGAAGTGGTCACCCTTGTAGTTGAAGTAGCCGCCGTCGAATAGGCCGCCGATGATCTGGACCGCTTCGGCGAGCATTTCGTGCCGGACGTTCGCCGGCGGCCAGCCGCGCCCGACGACGTGTTCGTTGAGGTTCTCCCCCGCGCCGAGGCCGAGGGTGAATCTGCCGTCCGACAGCGCCTGGACGGTCGCCGCCTTCTGCGCCACCACCGCCGGGTGATAACGCATGGTCGGGCACGTCACGAAGGTCATCAGTTCGACCCGTTCGGTGCTCTGGGTGACCGCTCCCAGGACGCTCCACGCGTACGGGGAATGGCCCTGCTCGTCCAGCCAAGGCGAAAAGTGGTCGCTCATGACCTCGAAGTCGAAACCCGCCTTCTCCGCTCCGGCGGCATATCCCACCAGGTCTTTCGGGCCGGTCTGTTCGGTCATGAGGGTGTAGCCGATACGCATAGAAGCCTCCTTCGCGTCCGACCCCCGCGTACCCGCCCGTCGCCGCGATCAACCGGACGTTTATCCGGCGAATCGATCGGGGTACCCGACCGGGGAAAGGAAGGAGCCGCGATGCCGCAGCAGGCTTGGAGCGACAAACGAGAACGTCAGTACGAACACATCAAGGACTCGGCGAAGGATCGGGGCGCGAGCACCGACCGGGCCGAGGAGATCGCCGCCCGCACGGTCAACAAGAACCGCGCGCAGGCGGGCGAGTCACGCGAGGCCAGCCGTACGTCCCTCCAGGACATGTCACCTCAGCGGCGGGGTGGCAAGCGGTCGGGGAACCGGTTGGGCCCGAACGGCCCGACCAAGGACCAGCTCTACAACGAAGCGAAACAGCGCAACGTCGAGGGCAGGTCGAAGATGTCCAAAAAGGAGCTTCAGCGAGCCCTGGGCCGTTGATCACGCGTCACGCGGCGGAGCACCGCCGCGGTCACCCCACGGCCACGGACGGATGGGTTTCGTAATGGATGCACACGGACGGGGCGGCCTCACCCCGCAGACCCGGTCTCAGTCGGACGGTCTGTCCGACCGGGTCGAACTCCGCCTTCCCGCCGAGGCGGAGCAGATCCCTCTCGTCCGCACGCTCACCCATGGTGTGGTGGCGCGTGCGGACTTCGGCTTGGACGCCATTTCAGACGCGAAGATGGCCGTCGACGAAGCCTGTTCCCAACTTGTCCAGCCCGCTGAACTGGGAGCCGTTCTTTTTTGCGTCTTTCACGAGATACCCGAAGGAATCGCCGTCTCGATCTCGACGCGGACGAGCAGGCCCTACCTGCCGAGCGAGACGACGTTCGGCTGGCACGTCCTGACGACGTTGACCCACTCGGTGCGAGCGAGGTGCGAACCGATTCCCGGCGAAACAGGGGGCACGACGACGATCGACCTCGTCTTGGCGCCGGGAACGAGCGACGGGTGAGTGGCGAGCGCAAGACACTCACCCGGCAGGCGGACGACTACGCCCAGTGCGAACCGCTTTTCGCGGAGATGGCCTCCCTGCCCGAGGATTCCCCGCGTCGCCGTGACCTGCGCGCCCGCCTCGTCACCGAACTGCTGCCGCTCGCCGAGCACATCGCCACCAGATTCTCCGGACGGGGTGAGCCCCGCGAAGACCTGGTCCAGGTGGCGCGCATCGGCCTGATCAACGCGGTCGACCGGTTCGACCCTGGCCGTGGGCACGACTTCCTGTCGTTCGCCGTGCCCACGATCATGGGCGAGGTCCGGCGGCATTTCCGGGACACCGGCTGGTCGGTCCGGGTGCCGAGGCGGCTCAAGGAACTACACGTCTCACTCAGCCAGGGAACGGCCGCGTTGGCCCAGCGGCTCGGCCGCGCGCCGACTCCGACCGAACTCGCCGAGTACCTCGGGCTCGAGGTCAACGACGTGCGGGAAGGGCTGCTCGCCGGCCAGGCGTACCAGACGTTGTCGGTCGACAAGCCGGTCCACGACAACGCCACCGAGGCTCTCTCGCTCGCCGACACGATCGGCGAGGAAGACCACGAGATGGCGCTGGTCGAGAACCACGAGGCACTGCAACCGCTGCTGCGGGAACTCCCCAAACGGGAACGCGCGATCCTCGTGATGCGCTTCTTCGGGGGTTACACCCAGACGCAGATCGCGGAACGGATCGGCATCTCGCAGATGCACGTTTCGCGACTTCTCTCGCAGACGCTGGACCAGCTGCGCGGGAAGCTCTCCGAGTAAGAAGGTTCCTTGCGTTCGAGCCGGTGCCCGGCCGGCGGACGTTGTGAAAGCCACTTTCGCAACCTTGAAGGTTGCGAAAGTGGCTTTCGCAACGCCGGGCCAGGGACACCCGGAGGTCTCCTTGTCCGAAGTACGGGAAGGCGAAGTACGTGAAGGCCCCCTTCACTGCGCTGGACGCAGTGGGGGCCTTCACGTACTTCGGCTGTTCCCTCGTCTTCGATCTCGTGCACGGCGAAACCGCCTGCCGGCACTCGACTTCTTACGGCGTCGTGTACGGCGCCTGCCGTTCGATGGACGGGCTCGCGGTCGGGTAGCGGCCGTCCTGCCCGGGCACCGGCGTCACAGTCGTGCCCTGTTGCTCGGGCTCGACGCGCCTCGGCCGGTTGATGACCGCTTCGGCCTCCTGCTCACCGCGGATCCGCGAAAGCACGCTGAGCGTGATCGCGTGGGCGATGGCCAGAACCAGCAGCAGGACACCCAGCCTGCCCACCACACCAGGAAGGTCGCTGCCCCCGATGTCGACGGTCGACAACAGCGCCAAGACGCCCAGCGTCGCGAGGTGGAACAGCACCGTGACGAGCCACGTCATGGAAGCGCCCGCGGCCGGATCGCCGTGGGAACCTCGCAGGTAGCGCTTACCGCTCTGGTAGATGATCAGACCGTCGAGCATGACCAGCGCCACCCCGATGACGAGGAAGGCCACATATGCGTTGGTAGTCATGCCGGAACGCTCCCTTCGTAATGGACCTCACCCCAGGAGATACCCGGGACCTCCCCCGGGAAAACGCCGTCTTCCAGGGGGAGGTCCGCCGGGTGGTGGTCAGCTGCCGGGGCGGTCCACGTCACCGCGCCAAGCGCCGGACTCGTGGCCGCGGCTCTCGATGAACTCCTTGAAGCGCTTCATGTCGCCCTTGATCCGGCGGTCGAGCACGCCGAGCTTGTCGGCGACGTTCTCGGCGAAGCCCTCCGGGTCGATTTCCATCTGCGCGGTGACCCGGGTCTTGTTGTCGTCAAGACGATGGAAAGTGATGACGCCCGCGTGGTCGGGACCGGAGTCCGAGGTCCACGCGACCCGCTCGTCCGGATGCTGTTCGGTGATCGTCGCGTCGAATTCCCGGCTCACCCCACCGAATTTGGTCACCCAGTGGGTGTGGGTCGCGTCGATTTGGCGGATCTCTTCGACACCTTCCATGAACTGCGGGAAGCTCTCGAACTGAGTCCACTGGTTGTACGCGGTCTTCACCGGAACTTCGACGTCCACCATTTCGGTGATCGTGCTCATGCATCCTCCTGTCGGTTGGGTGCTTTTCGAGCCGGCACTCTCCGGCTACCCGGCGCCCAGCGGAGCGAAACACGCTGTGATTGACGCGCCGGGCCGCCGGGTACCCGGCGGGCAGAACGCTCCGAGGAGGTGCCCCATGATCGAAGAGACCCACCGGAAGCCGTCCGAGGACAAGTCGGTCGGCGAATTGGTTTCCGATCTCGGCGACGAGGTCAAACACCTCGTCCGCGACGAGATGCGGCTGGCCGTGTTCGAGTTGCAGCACAAAGGGAAGAAGCTGGGCTTCGGTGCCGGATTGTTCGGCGCCGCGGGTGTTTTCGCGCTGTTCGGCCTGGCGACCCTGATCGCCGCGGCGGTGCTGGCACTCGCGCTGGTGATGCCCGCGTGGCTGGCGGCCGTGGTGACGGGCGCGGCCCTGCTGCTGATCGGCGGCCTGGCGGCCGTCGTCGGCAAGAAGGAGGTCACGAGCGCGACGCCGCCGGTGCCGGAAGAGGCCATCGAAGGTGTCCGTGAGGACGTCGACACCGTCAAGCAAGGAGTGCGGTCATGACCGATTTCCCCAAGAACGCCGAAGAAGCCCGCGCCGATCGTGACGTGACGCGAGAGGAACTCACCGAGACCCTCGACGCGCTGGGCAAGAAAATGGACGTCAAGGCGAGGGTCAACGACAACCTCGACACCAAGGTCGACGAGGCGAGCGCCAAGATCTCTGAGAAGGTCTCCGAGCCCGCGGCGCAGAAGTTCCGTCAGGGCACCGAAGTCGTCCGCGCGAACCCCCTGCCGGTCTTCGCCGGTCTCCTGGCGTTGCTCGTCACCATCCGGCTGATCATGCGAAAGAGGTCTTCATCGTGAACAAGGTTCTTTACAAGCCGCTCAGCATGGTCGTGAGCGCCGCGGGCGGCGTGCTCGCCGGGATCGCGTTCAAGCAGATCTGGAAACGCGTGAGCGGTGACGAAGACGCGCCGGGCGCCACCGACCGCGACTTCACCTGGACCCAGGTGATCGTCGCGGCCGCCGCCCAGGGCGCGATCTTCGGCGCGGTGAAGGCCGCCACCGAACGGGCGGGCGCGGTCGGCTATCGCAAGGCGACCGGCGACTGGCCCACGGAGGACTGACGATGCGGGTGGTGATCATCGGAGGCGGGTTCGCCGGCTACAACGCGGCCAAGACCCTCCTCAAATCGGTCGGCGACGACACGGAGATCGTCGTGCTCAACCCGACCGATTACTTCCTCTATCTCCCCCTGCTGCCCGAAGTCGCCGCCGGGATCCTCGAGCCGCGGCGGATTTCGGTGTCGATCCCCGGCACGTTGCGCGGTGTTCGCCTGGTGCTCGGCACCGCCAAAGCCGTCGATTTCGACGGTCGCAGCGTGAGTTACACCGACCCCGAGGGCCGCGAACACTCCCTTCGCTACGACCGTCTGGTGCTTGCCGCGGGCAGTGTCAACAAGCTGCTGCCGATCCCCGGCGTGCCCGAGTACGCCCACGGTTTCCGCGGTCTGCCCGAGGCCCTCTACCTGCGCGACCACGTCACCCGGCAGATAGAACTCGCCGCCTCGGCGCAGGATCCGGCCGAACGCGACGCACGCTGCACGTTCGTCGTGGTCGGCGCCGGCTACACCGGCACGGAGGTCGCCGCGCAGGGGCCGGCGTTCACCGACGCGCTCGCCGCCCGGCACCCCGAGCTGAAGGACCAGAAGATCCGGTGGCTCCTACTGGATGTGGCCGAGCGGGTCTTGCCGGAACTCGACCGGCGGCTGGGGAACACGGCGGACGAGGTGCTGCGTAAACGTGGCGTCGAGGTGCTGATGAAGACGTCGATCGACGACGCCGGGGAGAAGGGGGTCACGCTGACCTCCGGTGAATCCGTGCCCACGCACACCCTGGTGTGGTGCGTCGGCGTCCGGCCGGACCCGTTGATCGAGGACCTGGGGCTGAAGACGGCCAAGGGCAGGCTCGTCGTGACAGCGCAGCTGAACGTTCCCGGACGGCGCGACGTCTACGCGTGCGGGGACGCGGCGGCCGTCCCGGATCTGACCAGGCCCGGCGAATACACGCCGATGACGGCCCAGCACGCCGAACGACAGGGCAAACTCGCCGGGCGGAACGTGGCGGCCTCCCTCGGGCACGGCTCGCACGGCACCTACCGGCACCACGACCTCGGCTTCGTCGTCGACCTCGGCGCCCACCAGGCCGCGGCGAATCCCTTGCACATCCCGCTTTCCGGGTTCGCCGCCAAGGCGGTCACCCGCGGATACCATCTGCTGGCCATGCCGGGCAACCGGCTGCGCACCGCCACCGACTGGGCGCTCGAAGCGGTGACGAAGCGGCAGACGGTCCAATTAGGACTCGTCCGATCGGGTTCGGTGCCGCTGGACACCGATTCCCCCGAACTCCCCCGCACGAACTGCTAGAGGAGAGACGCCCATGACCGCCGAATCCGATCCCGTTCGCGCCGAAGGCCCTTCGGTCGTCACCGACGGCGACGACGAAGGGGCGAAGCTGCTGGTCCTCGACCCGGCGGGCGAGGGCAAGCACGGTGAACTTCCGGCGACGTGGCGCCCGCTCACGGCCCGGCGTCAGATCATCTGGTGCAGGCTGCCGGTGGACGGCGCGCTCAGCCAGGCCGAAGACGTGCTCGGTGACGCGGAACCCGGTGGCCCGCCGATCGACGTCGTGGCCGCCGGCGACGCGGCCGCGGACGCCCTGCGGCTGGCCGAGCGCCACCCCGGCGCCGCGTCCCATGTCCTGCTGGTCGACCCGGTGCCGGACGGGTCGTCCGACCTCGCCGAACGGGTGCGCTCAGCTGGGACCGCCGTGGACGTGCTCCCCCACAGCACCGGCGAACCGTACAACCGGGTGCCGCCGCCGCTGCCGCTCGGGCATCCGGACGTCGTCGCCGGGATCACCAAGATCCTCGGGGACGTTTAGCCGCCGGAGGGCGGCGGTATCCGGCGACCATGAGCGAAACCGTTGCGGACCATGTTCTGGCCAGGCTGCGCGAATGGGACGTGGAGCAGGTCTTCGCCTATCCCGGGGACGGGATCAACGGGCTGGTGAGCGCGTTCGGCGCGGCGGACAACAAGCCCCGCTTCGTGCAGACGCGGCACGAGGAGATGGCGGCGTTTGCGGCCGTCGGCTACGCGAAGCTGAGCGGACGGCCCGGTGTCTGCATGGCGACGTCCGGCCCGGGGGCGATCCACCTGCTCAACGGCCTCTACGACGCCAAACTCGACCACGTGCCGGTGGTGGCGATCGTCGGGCAGACGGCGCGCAGCGCGATGGGCGGCAGTTACCAGCAGGAGGTGGATCTGCAGGCGTTGTTCAAGGACGTCGCGAGCGAGTACCTCGTCGAGGTGAACGTCCCGGAACAGCTGCCGAACGCGCTCGACCGCGCCCTCCGCACGGCCATCGCGCAGCGCGCGCCCACGGCGGTGATCATCCCGGCGGATCTGCAGGAGGAGACCTACCAGGCGCCGCGGCACGAGTTCAAGCACGTGCCGTCCTCCCCGCCCGATCATCCGCGGGCCAGCGTCATTCCGCCCTCGGAAGAAGTCGCCCGCGCCGCGGAAGTGCTGAACGCGGGCGAAAAGGTCGCGATCCTGCTCGGGCAGGGCGCGCGTAACGCCGTCACCGAGTTGCGCGAGGTCGCCGAGCTCACCGGTGCCGGAGTGGCGAAGGCGTTGCTGGGCAAGGATGTCCTGCCCGACGACCTGCCGTACGTCACCGGCTCCATCGGCCTGCTCGGCACCCGGCCGACGTACGAGATGATGCGGGACTGCGACACGTTGCTGATCGTCGGCTCGAACATGCCGTACGCACAGTTCCTGCCGGAATTCGGCCAGGCCCGCGCGATCCAGATCGACATCGACCCCCGGTTCCTCGGGCTGCGCTATCCGACCGAGGTCAACCTGCTCGGCGACGCGAAGGGCACGCTGCAGCAGTTGATCCCGTTGCTGGAGCGCAAAACCGACCGCGGCTGGCGCGAAAAGATCGAGAAGAACGTCGGTGAGTGGCAGGAGACGATCACCCGCCAGGCGATGCTGGACGCGAAACCGGTCAACCCGATGCGGATCGTGCACGAACTGTCCGAGCGGATCCCCGACGACGCCATCGTCACCGCCGACTCCGGTTCGGCCACCAACTGGTACGCCAGGAACCTCCGGATGCGCGGCCGCATGCGGGGCACGCTCTCCGGCACCCTCGCGACGATGGGCTCCGGCGTCCCGTACGCGATCGGCGCGAAGTTCGCCCATCCCGACCGGCCGGTGATCGCCCTGGTCGGCGACGGCGCGATGCAGATGAACGGGATGGCGGAACTGCTGACCATCGCCCGGTACCGCGAACTGTGGGCCGATCAGCGCTGCGTCGTCTGCGTGTTCCACAACGGCGATCTGAACCAGGTCACGTGGGAACTGCGCGCCATGGGCGGCTCGCCGAAGTTCGAGCCGTCGCAGACCTTGCCGGAAGTGTCCTATTCGGACTTCGCACTGGAGATCGGCCTCGGCGGGATCGCCGTCGACGATCCCGCCCGGCTCGGCGAGGCATGGGACGTCGCGCTGTCGGCCGACGTGCCGACCGTGCTCGACGTCCGCTGCGATCCCGAGGTGCCGCCGATCCCGCCGCACGCCACCTTCGAGCAGGTGAAGGCGATGACCGAAGCCGTCCTGAAGGGTGAGCCCGACGCCTGGCACCTGGTGGCGCAGGGGATCAAGACGAAGATGCAGGAACTGCTGCCTTCACGCCGCTGAGGCTCAGGCGCTGGTGCCGCCGTCGAGAACGATGTCGTGCCCCACGACGTACGAGGACTCGTCCGAAGCCAGCCAAAGGACCGCAGCGGCGATCTCCTCGACCGCGCCGATCCGGCCGAGCGGGATGACCGAACCGAGCCGTTCGGCGCGGTCGGCCTCGGATTCGCCGGGCCGGAACGACATCCCGGTGTCGGTGGCGCCGGGGCTGACCGCGTTGATCCGGATGCCCTCGGCGATGTGGTCGCGGGCGGCGGTGCGGGTCAGCACGTCCACGGCGGCCTTCGAAGCGGCGTAGGCGGCCATTCCCGGCAGGCGGTAGTGCGAGCCGATGTTGGAGGCCATGTTGACGATGGCTCCCCCGCCGCCCTTACGCATCTGGGCGATCTCGTGCTTCATCGACAACCAGGTGCCCGTGAGGTTCGTCCGCACGACGGTGTCGAAACCCTCTTCGTCCAGATCCGCCGTCGGCGCGAGGCTGCCGAGCACACCGGCGTTGTTGAACGCGATGTCGAGTTTGCCGTGCCGCCGCACGGTCTCGGCGACGAGCCGCT
Source organism: Amycolatopsis sp. cmx-4-54 (assembly GCF_046548895.1). Classification (NCBI taxonomy): domain Bacteria; kingdom Bacillati; phylum Actinomycetota; class Actinomycetes; order Pseudonocardiales; family Pseudonocardiaceae; genus Amycolatopsis; species Amycolatopsis sp. cmx-4-54. Next base: position 539,485 of record NZ_JAEBEJ010000005.1, on the reverse strand, counting down.
CGACTTCCGCGCCGGCGCTCACGTCGGCGGTCACCGCGTCCGCGGTTCCGCCGTCGGCCTCGATCTCCTTCACCGTCTGACGGAGCTTCTCGCCGTCACGCCCGGAGACGACGACCTGAGCGCCTTCGCGCGCGAAGGCCGCCGCCGTGGCGCGGCCGATCCCGGACCCTCCGCCGGTGACCAGGACGACCTTGCCGCTGAATCGTTTCCCCGCATTAGACACAGTGATAGCCAACTTTCTGGTCCGATCGTTCCATTATCAGTGTTTGCGAGCGGCTTCGAGAACCGCGATGGCCTGCTTCGCGGTCGCCCTGACCCGCGCCGCGGGATCAGGCCCCTTGCCCAGCACCCGCATTCCCTGCAGGACGGTGAGCAGGAAGCCCGCCAGCTCTTCCGGGTCCGCGGCGGCGCCGAGTTCGCCCTGCGCCTTCGCGCGGCTCAACGCCATCCGCACAGCCAGCTCGAGGGCGTCCCAGCTGCGCTCGACCACCCGCGCGACCTCGGGGTCCTTCGGCATCATCTCCATGGCGGCGTTGACCACGAAACAGCCTTTGCGCCCCGATTCACCCAGTATTTCGGCGAGATAGCGGTCGATGAGCCGCCGCACGCCCTCGAGCGCCGGCCCAGGGCCGGCGAAGTCCTGGACGAACCGCTCGTTGCCCCGGGCGATGTAGCGGTTCAAGGCCGTCAGGTACAGCTGATGCTTGGTGCCGAACGTGGCGTAGAGACTCGCCTTGCCGATACCGAGCTCGGCGACCAGGTCGCTGACCGAGGTGGCCTCGTACCCCTGCCGCCAGAACAGTTCCAGCGCGGCTTCGCAGGCAGCGTCGACGTCGAATTCCTTCACCCGGGACACGAGAGCAGCCTAACCGCATCTGGACCGATCGGTCAAGAAACCGCCTCGCTGCACAGACTTCGCCGTGTCGTCCGTCCAATCACGCGTGTCGTCCGGCTGATCACGCTTGTCGTCCGTTTCGGCACGGAGTTCGCCGCACGAGGCCGGGCTCAACTACGCGAGTCGTAAGCCGACCGGGCTTCTTCCACCTTCGGCAGGTTCTCCGTCGACCAGTCGGCAAGGGTCGCGAAAAGTGGTGCCAGGCTCCGGCCGAGGTCGCTGATCTCGTACTCGACCCGGGGTGGCACCTCGGCGTGATAGGTCCGGGTGAGCAGACCGTCGCGTTCCAGTTGCCGCAACCGTTGCGTCAGCACCTTCGGCGTGATCGAACCGATGCGCCGCTCGAGTTCGACGAACCGCTGCCTGCCGAATTCGTTGAGCGCCCACAGGATCGGCGTGGTCCAGCGGCTGAAGACGAGATCGACCACCGGGGCGATCGGGCAGGCCTGTTCGGGGGTCGTCGAGGCGTCGGCGCGCATGAGGCCAAGGTACGCGGGTTGCCGAGTTGTCATGATCCGGACACCCCATGAACCCATCCCTGCGCGTAACGTTCTGTTATGGACTTGACCACCGAAAGGCTCGTCGTCCGTGATTGGTCCGAGGACGACGCCGAAGCAGCGCTGGCGATCTACGGCACCACCGACGTGACCAGGTGGCTCACCCCGGCGATGGACCGGGTGACCGACGCCGCGGCCATGCGTTCGGTTCTGCAGGCCTGGCAACAGGCGCAGCCGAATCTCGTGCCGCCGCGCGGGAGATGGGCGGTGCAGCGCAAGGAGGACGGCGTGGTCGTCGGCGGGCTGGGCATCCACCTGCTGCCACCGTACGAAGAGGACCTGGAGATCAGCTGGCAGCTGCATCCGGACGCCTGGGGCGAGGGCTACGCCTCCGAGGCCGCCCGCGCGCTGATCGGCCGGGCGTTCACCCAGGACACGGACGAGCTTTTCGCCGTCGCGCGGCCGAACAACACCCGCGCCATCGCGACCGCGAAACGGCTCGGGATGGTCTGGGTCGGGGAAACCGACAAGTACTACGGGCTTCGCCTGCAGGTGTACCGGATCCGGCACACCGACATCGTCTAGGCGGTGTCCGGTAAGCCTGTTCGATGGCCTTCGTGATCCAGGTGGTTCCTGACGGTGCGGGCGGATCGGCCTCGTACCGGGTCGTACTCGGCCGCGTCCGCCCGTGCCGTCAGGGACCGCCTGGGCGCGAAGACCGCGAACACGACGTGCCGGACAGCGCCTAGCCGCTGTCCACACGGGACACTTCGCCCGAGACGGCGTGTCCCGCGCCGCGACCGTCCGCCGTGGCGACGATCCGGCCTCGTTCGACGCGGATCGCGACCTCCGTCTCGTCGCTGACCGCGAGCACCCCCGCGGCCGCCGCCAGGGTCCCCGTCGCGTCGCACACCACGCGCAGCCGCGGCCAGGACGGTTCCGGGAAGGCCTGCCGCAGCGCGCCGCACACTTCCGCGACGATCAGCCGGGTCAGCGGCACCAGCTCGGCGGGCTCACTGGTCACGACGACGACGGTGACCTCGCCGCCGGAAGCCCGGACCGCCTCTTCCGCGGCGGCCAGCCGATGGGTGCCCAGGACGACGACCACCCCGTCGCCGGGCACGAAGGATCCGGCGCGCACGAGGTCGACGGCGCCGGGCGGTGACCAGGGCCGGTCGGCCGCCTGTGCCGCGGGCACGATCACCGGCGGCGCCCACCAGTCGTTGAAGGACAGTCCCGCCAGCCGCTCGCAGGCGCTCACCACGTCGAAAGGCTCGACGAGCCCCGGCGCGGCGGCCGCGAGCTGGCCGGCGCCGTGCAGGGCGGTCAGCACGGTCTCCGCGAGCCGCACCCGGCGCCGCATCGGTGACCCCGGCGGCCGCTCCGGCGGGTCGAGCCGTTCCAGCGCCAGCCCCAGCAGCAGCCCGTTGAGCTTCACCAGCTGAGCGAACGGGCGCCGGACACGCTCGTCGGCCAGCACTTCCGGCATCAGGTCGCGCGCGAGGCCGGCTTGCTCGTCATCCAGGGGAAACGCGGCCGCTCTCGCCCTGGCCAGCGCGCCCAGCGCGCTCTCGAGCGTCTCGCCGGGCGCCGCGTGCGGCGCCCCCGCGGACTGTTCGGCCAACTCGGCCAGGACGGCGAAGTACAGCGCGCGTTTTCCGGGGAAGTTCGAGTAGACCGCGCCGCGGGTGAGCTCCGCCCGCTCGGCGATGAGGTCGATCTTGGCGTCCCGGAAACCCTGTTCTGCGAACTCGTCGCGCGCGGCTGCCAGCACCTTCGCGCGATTGCGCTCCTGCGTCTCCGCCCTGCTCAGCCGAACCATCGGCCTCCCGTCAGCCAGCACGTTGCCCTCGGACCCGGATCAAGATACCTTGGCCATTCAGATGACGAGAACATCTGATTTAAACATCCGAACTGGGAGAGCCACCTTGTCCGACGTTCCCGAGATCCTCCTGACCGACCCCGAGGTCCTCCGCGACCCGTTCACCGCCTACGGACCGATCCGCGAGCGCTCCCCGATCGCCAAGCTCAGCGCGCCCGGGTTCTCGATGCGGGCGGTGCTGCGCCACGAAGAGGCCCGGAAGATGCTGAGCGACCCGCGGTTCGCCCTGAGCGCGAACAGCTACCAGCGGATGGACATCCCTGACCACTGCCGCCCGTACATGCGGACCATGCAGGAGGTCGAGGGCCCGGAACACCTCCGGCTCCGGCGGCTCGTCGCCCCCGCGTTCACCCCGCGCAAGGCCGCCGCCCTCCGTCCGGGAATCGAGCGGCTCGTGGACGACCTCCTCGACGAACTCGCCGGGCAAGACCGGATCGACCTGGTCACCGCCTTCGCGCGGCCACTGCCGGTCGACGTGATCTGCGCGCTGGTCGGCATCCCCGCGGCCGACCGCCCGCGGTGGCGCGAGTACGGCGCGCTGGTCTCGGCAGGCGACGGCGCGGGACTCGCGAAAGCGGTCCCCGGGATCGTCGAGGGCGCCCTCGCCGCCATCGCGGACCGGAAACTCGACGCGCGCGAGGACGTCGTCTCGCACCTGCTCCGGCTCCAGGCCGAAGACGGCGACCGGCTCAGCGAAACCGAACTGGTCGCTCTGGTCTGGCAGCTCGTGCTCGGCGGTCAGGTGCCCGGCAACCTCATCGCGAACGCCGTCGAAATCCTGCTCACCCACCCCGGGCAGCTGGCCGAGCTTCGCGAGAACCCGGCGCTCATGCCCGGCGCGGTCGAGGAGGTGCTGCGCTGGCAGAGCCCGCAGTTGCTGACGATCCCCCGGTTCGCCACCACGGACGTCCGGATCGGCGACGTCCTCATCCCCGAAGGAGAACCTGTTACCGTTGCGATCGCGGCGGCGAACCGGGACCCGAGGGCATTCGGAGACCCGGACGTCTTCGACATCCGGCGCGCGGCGGGGCCCGCCTGGCATCTCGCCTTCGCCCACGGGCCGCACTTCTGTCTCGGCGCCTCCCTGGCCAGGGTTCAGGTCGAGGTCGCGCTCACCGCCCTGCTGCGCCGGTTTCCCGATCTCGCGCTCGCCGACGGACTGCTGCGGATCCCGGACCCGGGCACCTGGCGACTGGACGCGCTGCCGGTCACCCTGCACGCCACGGTTGCGAACTGAAACACGTTCTAATAGCGTGAGCGGCTGTGAGACACGGGATTGTGCTGTTCACCAGTGACCGGGGGATCAGCCCGGCGGCCGCCGCGCGAGCGGCCGAAGCGGCCGGCTTCGACACCTTCCACGTGCCGGAGCACACGCATATCCCGGTCAAACGGGAGGCTCCGCATCCGCGCACCGGCGACTCGTCGTTGCCCGACGACCGCTACCTGCGCACGCTGGACCCGTGGGTCGCGCTGGCCACGGCGGCCTCGGTGACCTCCCGGATCCGGCTCGCGACGGCGGTGGCCCTCCCGGTCGAGAGCGATCCGATCACGCTGGCGAAGACGATCGCCAGCCTCGATCACCTCTCGGCCGGGCGGGTCACCCTCGGCGTCGGCTTCGGCTGGAACGTCGACGAGCTGGCCGATCACGGCGTCCCCGGCGGCAAACGGCGGACGGTCCTGCGCGAGTACCTGGAAGCGATGCGCGCGCTCTGGACACAGGACGAAGCCTCGTACGCGGGAGAGTTCGTCTCGTTCGGCGCCAGCTGGGCGTGGCCGAAACCGGCTCAAGCGCATATCCCCGTGATCGTCGGGGCCGGCGGGACGGAGAAGACGTTCCGCTGGATCGCGAATTCGGCCGATGGCTGGCTCACCACGCCCGGCGACACCGACATCGAGGACAAAGCCCGGCGGCTACGCGAGATCTGGCGCGAAGCGGGCCGCGCCGGGGAGCCGGAGATCTCGGCGCTCGGCGTCCGCCCGGATCCGGAGAACCTGGCCGAGCTGGAGGCGGCCGGGGTCACGGAAACGATCTTCGGCCTCCCGGACCGCTCCCCCGAAGAGGTCGAGGCGTGGCTTCAGCGCCTCGCCGGGAAGCTCAGCCTGCCCGCTGGGAGTCGATGAGATACCGGCCGCCCTGCTGGACCAGGACGAAGGTCTCCCTCTCCGTCGTGGTCCCGCCGGAGGCCCGCACGTAGGTGAGCGTCGCCGACACCGTGTTGCCGGATTCGGTCACGTTCGACACGGTCACCGAGCGGAAGTCCTTCCAGTAGCTCGAATACCGCTCGAAGCTCTGCTTCCTGTTCTGCTTGAAGTCGTCGGTCAGCGTCGCGAACCCGGCCTCGAGGTTCCCCGGGATCAGCGCGTAGTACGCCGCGAGCGCCTGCCCCGGCGTCTGCGCCGGAGGCGGCGCGGACGAGGATGACGAAGGTGGCGTCGAAGGGGGCGCGGACGACGGTGATGGCGGCGGCGCGACCGGCTCCGACGTGGACGGGGCGGCGGGCTGCGACTGGGAGGCAGGCGGCGGCGCCTGGCCGGACGGGGGCTCGTCCTCGCGGCTGAGCACCACGACCACGGCCGCGGCGGCGCCCGCCGCGAGCACGAGGAACACGGCGATCACGCCGATCAGCATTCCCTTGCGCGCCTTCGGCGGCGGTTCTTCGGCGACGAGCGTCGTCGGCTCCCCCGCCGCCAGTGCCCGCAGCTCCCGCTCGGTCTCGGCCATCGTCGGCCTGCTGTCCGGCCGGACGTCGAGGAGCCGGTTCAGCAGCGGCGTCAGGATCCCCGACCTGGTCGGCGGGGTGATCTCGCCGCTCGACGCGCGGTACAGCAACGCGATCGGGTTCTCGGCCGTGCCGTACGGCGTGCCGCCTTCGAGCGCGGTGTACAGCGTCGCGCCGAGCGAGAACACGTCGGAGGCGGACGTGGCGTCCTCGCCGCGGGCCACCTCCGGCGCCAGGAACGCCGGCGTCCCGGAGATCTCGCCGGTCGCGGTGAGCTGGACGTCGCCCATCGCCCGCGAGATCCCGAAGTCGGTGATCTTGACGGTGTCGTCTTCGCCGAGCAGGACGTTGCCGGGCTTGATGTCGCGGTGGACGATGCCCGCCCGGTGCGCGGCCGCCAGCGCCGAACACAGCTGGATGCCGAGGCGGATGACGTCTTCGACCTCCATCGGCCCTTCGCGCAGTTTGTCCGCGAGACTGGTCGAGGGCAGGTACTCCATGATGATCCACGGGCGGTCCTGCTCGTCGATCACGCCGAAGACCGTGATGGCGTGCGGATGCACCAGCCGCGCGGCGATGCGCGCCTCGCGCAGCGCGCGGTTCTTGGCCTCGTCGGCCTTCTCCTCGCCGGCTCCGTGCGGCAGAAGGAGTTCCTTGATCGCGACCGTGCGTTCCAGGTTGTCGTCGCGCGCCCGCCACACGGTGCCCATGGAGCCACCGCCGACGGGCTCGATGAGATCGAACCGGTCGGCGAGGCGGCGGATCTCCTCCATTATCGACGTCCCCCTGGAGCTGTGGTGTTCGCGCGAACCTTGCCAGCATGCCAGGAACGCGCCGGGAGGCAGGACCCGGCAGGGTGGTTCGCGGGGCGGTGTCGGTCACGTCGGCGGATGGGCCGTTCAGCGGAACACCGCCCCATCGGCTGCCCGAAAGTTCGTATCCCGGCCCGCCGGGGGCGCACTTTACTTCTCCGGTGTGACCTTTTCCGGGAAAGGGCGGCGATGCGGGAACCCCTCGGCGGACGCGGCGTGCTCGAAGGCGCGTTCGCGTTGCTCGAAGCGCTCGACGAACACGGCGGACAGGCCGGGCTGTCCCAGCTCGTGCGGTCCACCGGACTACCGAAGACCACCGTGCACCGGCTGCTGGACCAGCTGGCCGACCTCGGCGCGGTCGAGCGGGCGGGCCGCGGCTACCGGATCGGTTCGCGGGTGTTCCGCCTCGGGCGGTTCTGGCAGCCCGAACTCCGGGACCTGGCCAAGGAACGGCTGCCGTCGCTTTCGGCGCGGATGCGCGCGAGCCTGGTGCTCGTGGTCCCGAGGGAAGGGCGCGCGCTGGTCGCCGCGGGTGCCGTCCTCCCCGCCGACGACGTCCCCGTGTGCCCGGGCCGCCCGCTTCCGCCGGGGACCGCCGCCGGGCGGCTCCTCGCCGCTCATCACCCCGCGCTCGCCGAACCGGACACGGACGCGCTGGAGATCCGCGCGGCCGGGTACGCGGCCGAATCGGAGACGATCGCGGAAGGACTCTGCTGCGCCGCCGTCGGCATCAGGACCCCCGACGGCCGGGTCGGCGCCGCACTCGCCGCCGTCCTGCCCGCCCGCCGCGACCCGGTTTCCGCGGTGGCCGGGCTGACGAGCACCGCACGCTCCTTCGGCGCCGCGCTCGCCGAATGCGCACGGCAGAACCGGGCCGGATGATCGGCGAAGCGCGAACAATCCGCGATCAACGCGAAACCGGATACCTCGCCGAAATCAGGCGGAATATTTCCGACGGAATCACGAATATCGGCTCACCGAGCGTCCACGACCGGCGGCACCCAGTGCCGAAACCAAGATCACCCTTGGCCTGCGGTCTGTTTGCGTGACCGATCGCCTACCGGACCGGCGGGCACGGGGCGATCAAATCACCGTTCCCCCGTTTTTCGAGGTGCTTCCTGAACGGAGCACCACCCGTACTGTTCAGGAATTCTTTCGAACAGGAGGGAATTCCTTGAAAAGACATTCCTGGAGAAGGCGCGGCGTGGCCGTGGCCGCGTTTCTCGTCATGGTTTCGGCGGCGTCGGTCACCACGGCCGTCCCGGCGGCGGCCACGGGATCTTCCGGCCGCCCCGTGGTGGCCGGGATCGACTTGGAGCGGGCGACGATCCCCGACCTGCAGCGGGCGATGCGCTCCGGGCGGCTGTCCTCGGTCGAACTCACCGCCTTCTACCTGCAGCGGATCCGCAAGCTGAACCCGACGCTCCACGCGGTGCTCACCACGAACCCGGACGCGCTGCGGCTCGCCGCGGAAAGCGACGTGCGGCGGCACCGGCACCGGTCGAAGGGCCCCATGGACGGCATTCCGGTGCTGCTCAAGGACAACATCGACACCGCGGACCGGCAGCCGACCACGGCGGGCTCGACGGCACTGCTGGAATCCCGCCCCTACCGCGACGCCGGAGTGGTCCAAAACCTGCGCGAGGCCGGGGCGGTCATCCTCGGCAAGGCCAACCTGTCGGAGTGGTCGAGCTACCGCTCCACCAGCTCGTCGAACGGCTGGAGCCCGCTCGCCGGGCAGACCGCCAACCCCTACGTCCTCGACCGCAACCCGTGCGGCTCGTCGTCCGGCCCGGGCGTGGCCGTCGCCGCGCACCTGGCGACCGTCGCCGTCGGGACCGAGACGGACGGCTCGATCTCCTGCCCGTCCGGCGCCAACGGCATCGTCGGGGTCAAGCCGAGCCTCGGGCTCGTCAGCCGCAGCGGGATCGTGCCGGTGTCGAAACAGCAGGACACGGCGGGCCCGATGGCGCGCAACGTGGTCGACGCCGCGATCCTGCTCGCCGCCCTCAACGGGGCCGACCGTCGCGACCCGATCACCGTCGACGCCGCGAGGCAATCACTCGACGACTACACCAGATTCCTGCGCCCCAACGCTTTGCGCGGAAAGCGCATCGGCGTCTGGCGTGAGGTCTACACCCCGGACGACACGACGAAGGCGGCGTTCGAGCAGGCGCTGAGCAGGCTCCGGAAGCTCGGCGCGACCACCGTCGAGATCACCATCCCCTATCTGGACGTCATCGCGGCCAACGAATTCCCCGCGATCAGGACCGAGTTCAAGCACGACATCAACGCCTACCTCGCTTCCACCGGCGGCAAGCATCCCGCCGACCTGGCGGGGCTGATCCAGTACAACCTGGACCACGCGGCGGTCGAAATGCCGTACTGGACCCACAACCTGTGGGACCGGTCCCAGGCCACCACCGGCGATCTCACCGATCCGGCGTACCGCGCGATGCGGGAAGCCGCGACGAGCGCCGCCCGGCGGGGTCTCGACGAAACGCTGCGCGGCGAGAAGCTCGACGCGATCGTGGCGCCGACGAACAACGCCGCGTGGAAGACACAGCTCGGGGTCGGTGACGGCGCGCTGCTGATCGACTCGTCCGGCCCGGCGGCCGTGTCGGGCTACGCCAACATGACCGTTCCGATGGCGTACGCCGGGCCGTTGCCGCTGGGGCTGTCGATCATGGGCGGGCGGTTCAGCGAACCGTCGCTGCTGGCCATCGCCTACGCCTTCGAGCAGGACACGAAGGTCCGGCGGCTGCCGACCTTCATCCCGTCCATCGGCTGATCCGGGGTCGTGGGTGGTCCGGCGCCCGGATCACCCACGGCTTCGCTCCGGTTGAGGCTTGGCGGCGCGTGAGTGTTACCGAGGGTGAGGGGTGTGTGGAAATAGGGACGTTCGACGTCTCTATTTTCACACACCCCTCACGTCTCCGGCGGCCTGACCGTCGTCACCGGACCGGTCACGCGGGCACCGTGTGGATTTCCGGTCCCCCAACGCCCCTCGCCTAACCGACCAGAAGCCCAAGACTGCGCTCGACCTCGGCAACCGCCGCCTCCCGCTCGACATGACCGTCGATCACCAGCGTCGCCAGCCCATGGAGCAGGCACCAGAGCGTGACGGCGAAACCACCCGGATCGTTCCGCTCCCCCACCCGGTCGGCCAGCAGCGCACAGGTCACCCGGTGCGCCTCGGCCAGTTCCGGATACGCGGCGCGGTCACCGATGCCGGCACCCGCCATCAAGCGGTACAGCGCGGGATGCTCGATGGCGAAGCCGAGATAGGACCGCCCGAGCGCGGTCACCGTCCCGGCGCCGCAGGCCCGCAGGCGGTCCTGCACTTCGGCGTGCCCCTCCAGCGCGACCGCCACCAGCAGCGCGTCCTTGTCGCGGAAATGCCGGTACGGCGCCGCGGTGGACGCACCCACCTTCGCGACCGCCGCGCGCAGACTCACTCCCTCCGGACCTCGTTCGACGAGGAGCTCCCGTGCGGCGAGGACGAGCGCACGACGAAGATCCCCGTGGTGATAGGCACGTTTGACGATCATGGCGGACCCCCCAGCCCTTGATGCCACGCGAACGCCCCACCTTAACGGGTGGGGAACCGGCCGTGAGCGCTTCGGGGCGTTCCGTGTCCGTCAATCCCGCCGAGCGGCACCACAGAGCCGCAGCACACTTTCGGCGAGCGCGTCGACGCCGTCTTCGAGCGTCAGCTGCTTCGCGTCCACGGCCTGTCCGGCTGCGTGGCCGAGCGTCACGATCGCACTGACGAGCCAGGGATTCGCGAGCCGCCGGTCGAACTCCCCCGACGCCTTGCCCCGGGTGAGCAGCCGGTCCAGATGATCGGCCACCGCCGAATGACGGTCCCGGTCGGCCTCGGGATCGTTCTCTTCGGCGGCGCCCGCGGGCAGCCGCGGGTAGCGCCGGAACATCTGCCAGCCGACATCGAGCAGGCGCAGCATGGCGTCGGCCGCGGGACCCTCGTCGAGCCGCGCGGCGGCCATCTCGTTCGCGGCCTCCGCGGACACCGTGTCGATCACCGCGCTCAGGAGCGCCTCACGGGTCTTGAAGTGCGCGTAGACGGTCTGCCTGCTCACCCCGGCCGCCTTCGCGATGTCCTCGACGCTCGCATGGGCTTGTGTGCCAAGGACTTCCTTGGCCGCGGCGAGGATCGCAGCGACACTGCGATCGGCGTCGGTCCGTCGTCGCCGCTGCCGCACGTTCGGCACCTCAGACATGTTGTCAACCTTAACCCAAGCCGTTATATTTGACAGCATGTCAAAGCTAAGCCTTGCAACCGGTATCGCTCTCCTGTCGACAGGGCTGCTCGCGGGAGCGTTCGGGTACGGCATGGTCAACGTCGCCGCCACGTTCGACGTCGTCCCGCTCGACGTGCGGCTGACCTTCCACGCGGCGCTGATGCAGCGGAACGGCGTCGTCATGCAGACCGCGATGGCGCTCGCGGCGATCAGCTCGCTCGCGCTCGCCTTCCTGAGCCGAGGACGGGCACGACAGCTGGCCGGCGCCGCAGCGGCATTGGCGGTGACGGCGTTCCTGGTCACCCGCTTCGGGAACGTGCCCATCAACGGCCGGATCAAGGTTTGGGCGGTCACCTCGGCGCCGGCCGACCACGCGGCGATCCTCGATCAGTGGGAGACCTACAACGTCGTCCGGACCGTCGCCGCGCTCACCGCTTTCGTGCTCGTCATCGCCGTTTCACGGCTCAAGCTCGCCGACCGCGTCCTCGTAGCTCAGCCGGGCTGATCCGCGAGATCGTTCGCCGCGACATACCCGAAGGTCATCGCCGGACCGATCGTCGATCCGGCACCCGCGTAACTGTTGCCCATCACCGCCGCGCTGGCGTTCCCGGCGGCGTACAGGCCCGGGATCACCGAGCCGTCCGCCCGCAGGACCCGCGCCCGCGCGTCGGTGCGCATCCCGCCCTTGGTGCCGAGGTCACCCGGCACGATCTTGAAGGCGTAGAAGGGCGGCTCCCAGAGCGGCGCGAGGCACGAGTTCGGCAGGACGTGGGGATCGGTGTAGTAGTGGTCATAAGCGCTGTCGCCCCTGCGGAAATCATTGTCCACACCGGACAGTGCCTGTCCGTTGAACCGGGTGACCGTGGCTCGCAACGCCTGGGGCGGGACGCCGATCGCGCTGCCGAGCGACTCCACGGTCCACGCCTTCTTGACCGCTCCCGCCGAATACCACTCGCCGGGAAACGGCAACAGCGGCGCGACGTCGCGGAAGAGATACCGGTTGCGGTAGTGCTGGTCGACGACCAGCCACGCGGGAATGGTGGGCGACGTCGGGTTCCGGTCGTACATCGTGTGCACGACGTCGCTGTAGGGCGCCGCTTCGTTGACGAATCGCTTGCCCGCCGCGTCCACCATCAGCCCGCCGGGCAGGGTCCGCTCGGCGAGGCAGAAGTACGGTTCGCCGGGGAGCGGGATCGCCGGCCCCCACCAGGCGTCGTCCATCAGATCCAGTGCCGCTCCGGCACGCTTCCCCGCCAGGATCCCGTCCCCGGTGTTGGACCGGGCGCCGACCGTCCATTGTGTACCGATCGGCTGGCGCTGGTATTCCGCTCGCATGGCGGCGTTGTGCTCGAACCCGCCGGAGCCGACGATGACGCCGCGCCGCGCCTTCACCACGCCCGCCGCGACGGTCACCCCGGTGACCTTCCCGTTCTCGATGACGAGATCGGTCAGCGGCGTGTTCAGCCAGACCGGGACCCCTGCGCGCTGCAACCCGGTCCGCAGTCCCGCGGCCAGCGACTGGCCCATGGTGAGCGGTTTCTGCCCGGCCAGCGCGGCGGCCGTGCCGCGCGCGAGGCAGGTGGCCGCCACCGCGGCGCCCTTCGGGTTGACCGCGGCCAGTGCGAGCCATTTGTAGTCGGCGCTGAAGACGACCATCCCCGCGGGCGTGGCGAGGTAGGGCTGGTTCAAGTTGGCCAGTTCGGCGCCGAGGAGGTTCCCATCGAGCTGGTCGGGCTCGATCGAGCGGCCGTCGGGCATTCCGCCGGGCAGCTCCGGGTAGTAGTCGCTGTAGCCCTCCATCCAGCGGAACCGCAACGGGCTGTTGGCCATCACGAACGACAGCATCGCGGGGCCGTTGGCGAGGAACGCCTGTTGCCGCGAGGCGGGGATCGACGGGCCGACCACGGCGGCCAAGTACCGTGCGGCCTGTTCCGGGGAGTCGCGGACGCCGGCGGCGGCCAGCACCGGATTGCACGGAATCCAGATCCCCGCCCCGGACCGCGCGGCCGAACCACCGAACTTCGCCGCCTTCTCCAGCACCACGCAGCTGAGCCCGCGTTTCGCCGCGGTCAGCGCGGCGGTCATCCCCGCCGCGCCCGCCCCGACCACGACGACGTCGTACTCGCCGAGCACCGCTGAGGCGGCCGCGGCGGCCGATGCCGTCCCGCCCAGCGGCAGTCCCGAAGCGAGCGCGAGCCCGGTGCCGAGCAGGACCTGGCGCCGGGACAGACCGGAATCGGAACTCATGAATCCTCCTCGCGTGGGGATCGAGCGAGGTCATGTTCTCCGGACGGCGGGCAAAAGTGAAACAAGTTCTACCCGCTTGGAGCAGGCGGGACCCGCCGCGCTCGGCCGGCCACCTCAACCGGCGCGGACATTCAGCCCAGCGCGCGGACCAGTTCCAGCGCGCGGCCGAGGGTGGTGAGCCGATCGGCGACCGTCTCCCCCGCCGGGTACAGCCGGACCGTGTCGACGCCGGCGTCCCGCCAGACGCGCAGCCGTTCGGCGACCATCGGTTCGGTGCCGATCAGCGTCGTGCCGAGCACCATCTCGTCGGTCACCAATGCGGCGGCGCCTTCCCGGTCGCCCGCCTGCCAGCGCTCCCGTACCGCCGCGGCCGCCTCGGCCCAGCCTTGCCTGCTGTAGGCGTTGTTGTAGAAGTTCGTCTTCGCCGAACCCATCCCGCCGAGACTGAACGCGAGTTCGGCCTTGCGGCCCGCGACCATCCCGCGCAGCTCGTCCTCGTCCGCGGCGAAAGCGACCTCGGCACCTTGGCAGACTTCGAGGTCCGCCCGCGTTCGGCCCGCCTTCGCGAGCCCTGCGTCGAGATGCGAGAAATAGGCCTGCGCCCCCTCGGGGACGAAACTGGTGCCCAGCCAGCCGTCCGCGATCTCACCGGTCAGCTCCAGCAGCTTCGGCGAGAGCGTGGCCAGATGGATCGGGATATCCGGATTCGGCGCCGTCGACAGCCGCATCGGCTTGCTCTCGCCCGGCAGCGGGATCTCGAATGCCTTGCCGGAGAACGAGATCTTCTCCCCCGCGAACGCCTGGCGGATGATCGCGACCGTTTCCCGCATCCGGGTCAGCGGCCGGGCGAACGGAACCCCGTGAAGGCCCTCGATCACCTGTGGCCCCGACGCGCCGAGCCCGAGGGCGAACCGGCCGCCGGAGAGCTCCGAGAGGGTCAGCGCGGTCTGCGCGACCGCCACCGGGGTCCGGGTGCCGAGCTGGATGATGCCCGAGCCGAGCCGGATCCGTTCGGTCCGCGCCGCGAGATAGCCGAGCACGGACGGCGCGTCCGAACCCCACGCCTCGGCGACCCAGCATTCGTCGAGACCGAGCTTTTCCGCCTCCAGCACGAAATCCAGCGTCTCCCGCCAGCCGCGGGAGGCCTCGACCGTGGTCGCCGTCCGCATCACGCGCCATCCGCCTCGGCGCGCTCCTTGATCGCGGCGAGGGTCCCGGTCATCGCGTTCTCGAACTCGCGCAGCCGGACGAAGACGATCTTCTCCTCCTTGTCCGGCATCTGGTCGATGGCCAGCGAGAGTCCCGACCGTCCCGGCCCCACCTGCATCCACTGCCGGAGCTTCGTCCCGCCGTTCTCGGGTTCCAGCGTGAAGCGCCACAGTGCGGTCGGCGTTTCGGGATCCTGCACCGCCCAGGCGAAGACGCGCGGCGCCTCGCATTCGACGACATACGACGTGGTCTGCCATTCACCGAACGCGTCGTGCCTGCTGTGGCCGACGAACCGCCTGCCGACCGCGGGCGCGCCCTCCGCGCCATCGCACCACTCGACCGAGCGGACTTCCTGGCTCATCTCGGACATCAGCCGCACATCGGACACGATCGACCAGACCCGCTCCGGTGCGGCGTCGACCCACGCCTGCACCTCGACCGTCGGCTTGTCGGCGTACTTGGCGCCCGTCCACTCCATCGTGGTCACCCTCCCCTGCCCGTGACCTCGATAGTTGCGTAGATGGACTTATGTTGTCAAACCCTCCTGCGTGGCGAATCGGCGTACGACGTCGGGGCGGCTCGCGAGCTTGGGCGGGTAGCCATCGCCGAGCCGCGCCCGCGTGTTCTCCGCGGTGAGCGGCCGGGCGCAGTGCGCGCAGACGACCTCCGCGTGGGTGTCCTGCCCGCAGGTCTCGTGGTGGAGGGTGATCGGCGGCCCGTCGTCCCCGGAGAGCCAGCGGTCGCCCCAGCGGGTCATGGCGGCGAGCACCCCGTAGAAATCCGAGCCCTTCTCGGTCAGCACGTAGTCGTAACGGACGGGGTCGGCCTGGTAGGCGCGCTTTTCCAGCAGCCCTTCCGCGACCAGGCGGCGCAGCCGGTCGGCGAGGGTGTTCCGCGCGATGCCGAGCTGCTGCTGGAACTCGTCGAACCTGCGGATCCCGTAGAACGCCTCCCGCAGGACCAGCGGCGTCCACCAGTCGCCGAGCAGGTCCATGGTGCGCGCGATCGAACACGGCCACTGCGCGAACGAAGTCCGTTTCATACCCGCGAGCCTACGCCCGGCGAAATCGATCCGGTCATTCCCACACCCATTCTCCGACGCTCAGGCACTGGCCCGAAATGTTGCGATCCGGTCAAGGATATCTCGCGCGTTAATATCGCCCACTCGCTTCCGCACGCTTTCCGACAGCGGCCGTAAACGATCTCTTGTCCGCGCGGAACGGATTCCGTCCGCGATGTCCATCGCGGCGAGACCGACCTCCGCCGCCCGGTCGAGATCGCCCTCCAGCGCGTGGTCGACGGCGAGCCAGATCATCGTCAGCGACCGGCTGCGCACCATGTCCGGCCCGTAGCCCTCGATGGCCTCGGTGAGCGCGGGAATGGCCTTCCGGCTGTGGCGGACGTCGACGAGCCTGGCGAGTTCGGTGCGCACCGTGCCGATCATCGCGGCCAGGTCGGTGGCCGTGAAGAAAGCCGACCACGACGGGACCGCATCGCCCGCGGAGTCCGCGAATTGTTCCGGTGCAAGGGAAATCTTGTCGAGCGTCTGACGGACGTCACCGAGCAGCGCGTAGGCCCACGCCTCGTTCGCCGACAGGATCGCCTGTGACAGCGGCCGTCCGGCGCGGCGTGCCGCGACCTGTCCATGGTCGAACTGCTCGAGCGCCTCCGACGGCGACCGGTGATGCAGGTACATCCGGCCGAGCCGGTAGCGGATGTTGGCGAGGAGGTCGTCGTCGCCCGCCTCCGCCGCGAGATCGAGCGCGCGCCGGAAGTGCCGCTCCGCGCGTGCGGGGCGGCCCGAGTCGAATTCCGTCCAGCCCTTGAGGTTGTGCAGATCCGCGACCACACCGGCCAGCCGCCTGGCCACCGGGTCGGACATCATCCCGCGCCGCAGCGCGGCGCCGTACGGTTCCAGCACGCGCAGCAGCTCCCGGCAGGACCCGCCGCCTTCCCGGTAGTCGCGCGCCCGGAGCGCGGCGATCACGCCCTCCAGCCGGTCGATGTCGGCCTGCCCGACGCGCATCGGGAGCCGGTCAATCACGGTGGCGCTCCTGCACGCGCGGCACCGCCGGCGAGGTGCCGTAGCCCGGCGGCGGCGGAACGCGTCCGGGCATCGTCCGGCCGCCGGACCCTTGATTCGCTTTCCGCCGCGCGCGGTCTTCCCTGGGAATGACGACGGTGATTCGTACGCCCATTACCGCTTCCTCCCGATCCGCAACGATCACGCTCGCCGAGGTCCAGGACGAAAGCCACGCCGGTCTCCTGGAAATATTTGAACGACGCTTGCTGATGTTAAACCGCCAAGAATACGGTTTCACTCCGCCAAACGGCTGCCCGTATTTCCTTCATCGGAATATGCACGTGCGCATTCTCTTTCTTTTGCACGGATGGTCACCTTTTCCGCTTGCTCACCCCACGTGCCCAGCGAAGACGGTGCGTGAGCACGTGAGACGCAGCTCTCAGCCGAACGTGTGAACCTTGTCAACTCGGGTCACGAAAAGGCTTCACATTGCGTTATCCATAGCTGAAGATCAACAGCAACCGAACGTAAGGGGCTGAAGCATTGGACAGGGAAAGCGACCTCATCCGGGGGACGATCGTCTTCGGTCTGCGCACTTTCGGTGCGGACCCGCTCCCCGTGCGGGCCGACGTCGAATACGACCCCGAAGACCCGTACGCCGTCGTGGTGGCCTACCACTCGGGCGGTGGGACGGTGCGCTGGATGTTCGGCCGCGATCTCCTCGCGGACGGGCTCCTCACCCCATCAGGTGAAGGCGACGTGATCATCAGCCCGGCCGACGACACCGCGATCGTGATTTTCGCGCTCAGCGCGCCCGACGGCTGCGCGGTTCTCGAAGCGCCCGCGCAGGAGCTGGCCGAGTTTCTCGACCGCACCTACGACGTCGTGCCCGCCGGCTCCGAGCCGGAATGGTTTGACTTCGACCAGGAGATCGGCAAGCTCGTCACCGAGTCCTGAGGGAAGCCCCGTGGCGGCACCGCCCCCGCGATGCCGCCGTCCGCGCCGGGTCAGCCGAGTTCGCGGAGCCCCGGGACGACCTGTTCGGAGAACGAGCGCAGGAACCGCTCCTGGTCGTGGCCGGGACCGTGGAAGACGAGGTGGTTGAAGCCCGCCTCGACGTACGGCTTGATCTGCTCGACGGCGTCCGCCGGGTCGGAAGTGACGATCCAGCGGCGGGCGACCTGCTCGATCGGCAGCGCGTCCGCGGCCTTTTCCATCTCCGCCGGGTCCTCGATACCGGCCTTCTGCTCCGGCGTCAGTGAGAGCGGCGCCCAGAACCGGGTGTTCTCCAGCGCTTGCGCCGGATCCGGGTCGTAGGACAGCTTGATCTCGATCATCTTGTCGATGTCGCCGGTGCTGCGGCCGACCTGCTCCGCGCCTTCCGCCACCGCCGGCAGCAGCTTCTCGGTGTAAAGCTCCATGCCCTTGCCGCTGGTGCAGATGAAGCCGTCACCCTGCTTGCCGACGTACTTCGCCATCACCGGGCCACCGGCCGCGATGTAGATCGGCACGCCGCCCTCGGGGCGGTCGTACACGGTGGCGTCGGTGGTCTGGAAGTACTCGCCCTCGAACGTGACGCGCTCCTCGGACCACAGCTTGCGCATCAGCTCGATCGCCTCGCGCAGCCGCGCGAACCGCTCCTTGAACGCCGGCCACTCGATGCGGGCCACCGCGACCTCGTTGAGGGCCTCACCGCTGCCGACGCCGAGCAGCACCCGGCCCGGGTACAGGCTGCCGAGGGTGCCGAACGCCTGTGCCACCACGGCCGGGTTGTACCGGAAGGTCGCCGTCAGCACGCTGGTGCCGAGCACGACCCGCTCGGTGCGCTCGCCGACCGCCGCCATCCACGCGAAGGAGAACGGCGCGTGCCCGCCCTGGTGCCGCCAGGGCTGGAAATGGTCGCTGACCATCACGCTGTCCAGCCCGACCTGCTCGGCGAGCACGGAGTACTCGACGAGGTCGCGCGGGCCGAATTGCTCGGCCGACGCCTTGTAACCGATCTTCAGTGCCATCCGGGGTCACCACCTGGGCTCTTGGGTTGTTCCGCTTTTCACCTTGGCACAGAGTCGATCAGCTCCGCCCATGCCTCGACGAGGTGAAGAGTGTCGGGAACACCACTGTGTCACCGGGAATGGCCACCGGGACTGCGCATGGAAAGACCCCGTACCCGCCCTCGCCCTCCGGGACCGGCACGTGGTGATGAACTGTGCCGTTTGCGCCGTCACCTGTGCGTGGTGCTGGGCGGAGTTGTGATCGGGGAGTCGAACCCCACGCTGCCCGCCACGTACCAGGAGGTGGGCCGGAGTACCGCCGGCCCTCGGCTTGTGCCCGCTTCCCGGAGGGCTACCTGCTTTCCACGTTCAATCCAGGAGGTCGGTCTCCCAGTTGGTGCGCTGGATCTCGACGTCGACCGTGCGGATCTCCCCCGCGACCCGGTCCGCGCGCGACCGCAGCTCCGCCACCGGGAGCGCGGAGAGGTACCGCAGCTCCGACCGGAGCTGGCGGCCGTAGCCGCCCTGATTGCGCCCGGCCGCGGCGTCGGCGGCCGCGGTGAGGACGCCGTGCCGGAGCCGGAGGACGTCGCGGCGCGCGATCGCGTCGGTGATCGTGCCCTCCCCGAGCGGGGTCGCGGCGTTGGTCCGGTTGATCCGCCGGATCAGCGATTCCAGTTCGTCCAGCGCGGTTTCGGCCTCGACGAGCAGGGCGGACGCGTCTTCCGACGGTTCCTCGCCCTCCTGGTGCCGCGCGTTGTCGACGATCCGGGAGCGCAGTGCCTCCACCTTCTTGGTCGCGTCGGCGCGCAGCGCGAGCGCTTCGGCCAGTTTGACCCGGGACATGCCGGGAATTATCACCAAGCTCGACGACCGCCGCATCCGGTTTTCAGCCCGCCAGGGAATGTCTCCGGTAGGACGAGTCCGGCTCGGTGAACTCGATCCCGTTCTCGTCCAAGGCGTTGAAGACGGTGAACCGGCCTCGCGGGAAGACGAAACCGAGCGCCACCATGCCGTTCGCCATGTCCCGCGTTGCGCAGTCGAGCAGCTCGACGTCCTGGAGCACCTGACCCTCCAAAGCGGACAGTTCCGGGTAGACGTCCTGCCGCCACCGCAGCGGGCTGGGCTCGGCCGGGTCGCCCCAGTCCCATTCGGACCTGCCGTACGGGTCGATCGTGTTCCAGGTCAGGGAAAGCTCGTCGAACTTCCAGTGCGTGATCTCCAGCCGTTCCGCACCGAAGTCCACCACCACGGGCGCGTCCGAGAGCCACTCGGCGTACTCGACGAACCAGGTGAGGTGGACGCGCTGGAGCCGCTCACCCACCAGTGCACGCAAACGATCCCCGTGGGCTCTCCGGATCGTCTCGAGTCCGGAGAGCCACACGGGTTCGTAACCCTCGATGTCGAAGAACGCCACCGAAGGAGTATGGCGGGTCAGTCGTAGGACAGTGCTTCCACCAGCTCGCCGCTGTCCGGGTTGGGCAGCGCCCTCGCCACGTCGGCCTGCGCCACGATGCCGACGAGCTTGTGGCCGTCGATCACCGGCAGCCGCCGGACCTTGTGGTTCGCCATGGTGCGCATGATCTCCTCGGCGTCGTCGTCCGCGCCGATCGTCACCGCCTCGCCCTGAGCGAGTTCCGAGGCGTGCAGCGCCCTCGGGTCCTTGCCTTCGGCGAGCACCTTCACCACGATGTCGCGGTCGGTCAGCATGCCCTGGAGCTTGCCGTCCTCACCGCAGATCGGTAACGCGCCCACGGACTCGGCGGCCATCTTCTTCGCCGCGTCAAGGACGGTTTCGGACGCGGACACGCAGGTAGTGCCCGCGGTCATGATCTCTCGTGCCGTGGTCATCGCATCGCTCCTTTCGTCGGGATTCCGCAGACCGGATACCCGGCATCCGCGTGCAGACACCTCAACCCGACGACGGCTCCAGCAGGATCTTGACCGCGCCGTCCTGCTTCTTCTGGAAGATCTCGTAGGCGTGCGGCGCCTCCGCCAGCGGGAGCTTGTGCGTCGCGAAACCCTCGACGCCGAGCGGGTCGGCGGAGTCGGTGATCAGCGGCATGATGTCGTCGATCCAGCGCCGGACGTTGGCCTGCCCCATCCGCAGGGTGATCTGCTTGTCGAACAGCTCCATCATCGGCAGCGGGTCGACCATGCCGCCGTAGACACCGCTCAGCGAGATGGTGCCGCCGCGCCGCACGCAGTCGATGGCCGCGTACAGCACGCTGAGCCGGTCGATCGCGGCCTTTTCGGTGATCTTCGCGCCGATCGGATCGGGCAGGAGGGCGACGAGATTCTGCGCCAGCCGCCCGACCGGGGCGCCGTGCGCCTCCATCCCGACGGCGTCGATCACCGAATCCGCTCCCCGGCCGCCGGTGGCCTCGCGGATGACGTCGCCGAGGTGCTTGTGTTCACGCGTGTCGTAGGTGACGACGCCGGCCGCGGCGGCCTTCGCGAGCCGTTCCGGCACCAGGTCGATGCCGATCACCTTGCCCGCGCCCCGGTGTTTCGCGATGCGGCAGCAGAACTGGCCGATCGGGCCCAGCCCGAAGACCACCACCGTGCCGCCTTCGGGGATGTTCGCGTAGTCGACGGCCTGCCAAGCCGTGGGCACGACATCGGAGAGATACACGAACCGCTCGTCCGGCGGGCCGTCCGGCACCTTGATCGGACCGTAGTGCGCCTGCGGGACGCGCAGGTATTCGGCCTGGCCACCCGGGACCTGGCCGTAGAGCTTGGTGTAGCCGAGCAGCGCCGCGCCCTTGCCGCGGTCGGTGACCTGCGTGGTCTCGCACTGCGACTGAAGGCCGCGGTCACACATGAAGCAGTGGCCGCAGGAGATGTTGAAAGGGACCACGACACGGTCGCCGGGTTTCAGGTTCGTGACCCCGGACCCGACCTCTTCGACGACGCCCATGGGCTCGTGCCCGAGGATGTCACCCTCGTCGATGAAGGCACCGAGGACCTCGTAAAGGTGCAGGTCGGAACCGCAGATACCGGTCGAGGTGATCCGCACGATCGCGTCGGTCGGTTCGACCAGTTTCGGATCCGGGACGGTGTCCACCCGGACATCGCGTTTCCCGTGCCAGGTGACGGCCTTCATGGTGCTCCCTTCGGCGAGTGGCTCTGCTCCCCCGCCGGATGCCCGTCCGCGCATCCGGCAAACCTCGCCGTTCCGTGCCACCGTGGAACCATGCGAACCCGGATGCTCGCCGTCACCGTCGACTGCCGTGAGGCCGAAGCGCTGGCCGCGTTCTGGAAGGAAGCACTCGGCTACCCCGAGACCGAACGGTGGACCGACGGCCACGGGGTGACCTACGTCGAGTTGAAGAGCCCCGACGTGCCGAGCCTGCTCTTCCAGCCGGTCCCCGAGGGGAAGTCGGGCAAGAACCGGCTACACCTCGACATCGCGCCCATCGAACTCGAGCAGCGCGAGGAGGTCGCCCGGCTCGTTTCACTCGGCGCGAAGATCCTCGAAGACCCCGAGTCGGACCCCTGGGTCGTCATGGCAGACCCGGAAGAGAACGAATTCTGCGTGCTGCCGCGGCGCTGACCCTGCCCGCCCGGTCCGCCCGCCCGGTCCGCCGGTCCGTGAAGGCCTCCTTGAGGGACTCTGGGTCCCTCAAGGAGGCCTTCACGGACTCGACGATCGCCACACGCGGCCCACAAGCATCAGCAACGCGCGTGAAGGCTGCCCTCAGGCGGCCTCGTCGTCGGTCCGGATCGACCGATCGTAATGCAACCCCAGCATCTCCAGCAGCATCCGGCAATCCGTCGCGTCGCGGGCGTTCGCGACCACCGCTTCGGTCGCCTTGCGCAGCACCGCCGCCCGCACCGCGGTCGCCCCACCGTCGACCAGTTCCTCCACCGGACGTATTCCCTCGAACGGGTTCCCCATGACCCACCTCCGTCGTCCCTTTCGTTGATACCCGATTCCGACGGCGAAAGCCCCCGCGTTCTTGCGGTTCCGGCGGCGCCCCAGCCGGTTTCTCCCTAGACTGGCGCCATTCGGACGAGCGGACGGAGCGGGAACTGACCACCGAGTTGCGCGGGGAGTTCGTGACCCTGACCCCGGTCACCGAGGCCCATGTCCCGGACCTGCGGCGGATCCGCGGCACGGCCGAGGTCGGGGCGCGCTGGGGTTCGGTCGACGACTCCCCCACCTGGCCGTTCGACGACCCCACGACGGCCTGCTTCACGGTCTTGGAAGGGGGCGTCGTCCGCGGCTTCGTCCAATACGGCGAAGAGGACGACCCGATGTACCGGCACGCCTCGGTCGACCTCTTCCTCGACCCGGCGGCCCACGGCCGCGGGCTGGGCACGGACACCGTCCGCACGATGGCGCGGTATCTCCTGCACGATCGCGGGCACCATCGGCTCGTGATCGACCCCGCCGTGGACAACGACGCCGCCATCCGCTGCTACAAGGCCGTCGGTTTCCGCGAGGTCGGGGTGATGCGCGGCTACGAACGCGACACCGACGGCGAAGGCTGGCACGACGGACTGCTGATGGACTTGCTCGCCGAAGACCTCACGTAACGGGTCAGGGCGACCCCGAGCAGCACCACGGCCATCCCGGCGAGCACCCGCGGGCCGAGTTCCTCGCCGAGCACGAGCGCGCCCAGCGCGACCGAGACGACCGGCAGCAGGTAGCCGACGGTCGCCGCGGAGGTCGCGCCTTCGTCGGCGATGAGCCGGTAGTTGAGGTAGAAGGTGACGCCGGTGCCGAAGATTCCGAGGACGACGACGGCGACCACCGCAGTCACGTTCAGCGGTCCGGACGGGGCGGCGTCGAACGGCAGCGCGAGCGCGCTCAGCCCGGTGGCGGTCAGCAACTGGGCGGCGGAGATCGCGATCGGACCGCCCTCGCCGACGAGTTTCCTTCCCATGTAAGCGAAAGCGATCGCGTAGCTGATACCGGCGCCGAGCAGGGCCAGTGTCCCCCAGCCCAGCAGACCGCTCTTCTGCCACGGCGCGAAGATCAGCAGGATGCCGCCGAATCCGAGGGCCAGGCCGCCGACGCGGATCACGGTGATCCGGCGTTCGGTGCCGATCCCGATGCCGATCAGCAGTGACCACAGCGGGGTCGTCGCGTTCATCACCCCGGCGACACCGGAGTCGACGGTCAGTTCACCGATGCTGAACAACGCGAACGGCAAGGCGTTGCAGAAGAAGGCGGCGACGAGGAGCCTGCCCCAGATCCGACGGCCGCGCGGGAGACGTTGCCCGGCCAAGCGGCTCAGCACGAGGAGGACGGCCGCGCCGAGCGCGCAGCGGATGACGGTCACCTGAACGGGTGGCAGCCCGGTCAGGGCGAGCTTGATCCACAGGAACCCCGATCCCCACAACAGGGCGAGAACGCCCATCCGGGTCAGGGTTCCCGGCGCGCCGATGCTCACTTCGTTCCTTTCGCCAGGCCGCTCGATACCTCTCCAAGCTGCCTCGGGCGACTCATCAGGACAAGTGAAAAGATCTACACCGACGTTAAGCGGTCCTAAATGTTCCGAAGGGTCACGGCCGTGACCGCCGGGAAAGGCGGCCACGGCCGGCTTCCGAGGAGATCACTACTCGCCCGGTTGCGCGCAAGGCGGAACAGGGCCTGCTCACATTTCGCGGTCGCGCATGATCCACCTCCCTTTCCACTGGCGCACCGGTGGGGAACGGGCGCGTTCCCGCCCAGTTTGGGGGCAGTCTTCGCACCCGCGCACACCCGGTGGCCGTGTTGTGACCCAGGCAATGGGAGGGTTGTGGCACCATCTGCCGCGCAGCGGGGAGAAAGGTGCTTCTGGTGACCGAGAATTCCGGCTCGGCCAGATCCGGGGAGACCGGTAAGGCACGCCCGGTCTCGACGGCCGCGCTGACCTTCGGGCGCGCGTTGCGGCAACGGCGGCAGGCGCGCGGGCTGGCGTTGCGGGAGCTTCAGAAAACCGCCTATGTCGACAAAAGTCTCATCAGCCGGGTCGAACGCGGGCTCACCCCGCCGAGCGCGGAATTCGCCGAAGCCTGCGATCGCGCGCTGGACGCGGGCGGCGCCCTGATCGTGCTCGCCGAAGCCGCCCGCGCGGAACCCTATGTGCACCTTCCCCCGGCGCCGGACCATTTCGTCGGCCGGGCGGAACAGTTGGCGCTGCTGGACGAAAAGATCTTCACCGAAGCGGCCAAGGTGGTCTTCGTGGCCGGGCCGCCCGGCGTCGGGAAGACCGCGCTCGTCCTGAATTGGGCGAACCGGCGGCAAGAGGAGTTCGACTGCGTCCTCTGGTCCGATCTTCGCGGTTATGCGGCGGGTTCTCCCGCGCAACCCGCCGACATCCTCGACGACCTCCTGCGCTGCGTCGGTGTCCGCCCCGATCGCGTTCCCGCCGAGGAACACATGCGGCTCGCGCTCCTGCGGGGCCTGTTGCGCGGTCAGCGCACGCTCGTCGTGCTGGACAACGCCCTCGACTCGCACCAGGTGCGGCCGGTGCTGCCCGGTACCCCGGACACCACCGTGCTGATCACCAGCAGGCGACGGTTGTCCGGGCTGGTCGTCGGCACCGGTGCGGTCCAGGTTTCCTTGGAGCCACTGCAAGATCTCGAAGCGGCGCGGCTCATGGCCGACCTCATCGGCGACGAACGCGCGGCAGGCGACCCCGAAGGTGTCGGCAGGCTCGTCCGGCTGTGCGCGGCGCTGCCGCTCGCGGTGAACATCGCCGCCGAACGGGTCGCCACGCATCCCCATCAGAGCGTCGGCGACCTCGCCCGTGAACTCGTCGCCGAGGGGCGACGGCTGGAACTGCTCGCGGTCGACGACGACGCCGTCGGGGTCCGGGCCGCGTTCAGCTGGTCGTATCGCGCGCTGGAGACCGACACCGCCCGGATGTTCCGGCTGCTCGGCCTCCATCCCGGGCCGCGGTTCACCGCGGGCGCGGCGGCCGCGCTCGCCGGTCTGCCGGAACACGACGCGCGTCGGCTGCTCGACAAGCTCGTGCACGCGCATCTCGTCCAGCAGGTCGGTGCCCGGTATTACCGGTTCCACGATCTGCTCCGCGTCTACGCCGCCGAAGAGGCCGCCGCCGCGCGTTGGCGGGACGAGCGGGAGGCGGCGGTCTCCCGGCTGACCCACTGGTACCTCTACGCCGCCAACGCGGCGAGCTGGACGCTGACCCCGGCCCGCGACCACCACATCGACCTGGGGCCCGCGCCCGAAGGCGTCGAGCCGCTCCGGTTCGCCACGTTCGACGAGGCCTACATCTGGTGCGCGTCGGAGATGCCGAGCATCACCGGCGTCGCCCGGCTGGCGCTGGACCACGGCCTGTACGAGATCGGCTGGCGGCTGCCGGTGGAACTGTTCGACTACCACCTGCTCGGCAGGCCGTGGCAGACGTGGATCTCCAGCCACGAGGTGGCGATCGAGTCCGCGGAGGCGGGCGGGGACCTCGGCGGGCTGGCGTGGTCGGCGATCAACCTCGCCGAGGCGCACCGCCGGCGCGGCGACCTCGACCGCGCGCGCGAGCTGTTCGGCCGGGCCGTCGAGCTCTCGGAGGAGATCGGTGAGAACCCGAGCCTCGGCTGGGCTCTGGTCGGGCTCGGCAACATCGCGCACGAGCGGGAGGACTACGCCGAAGCCGTGCGGCTCGTCGAGCAGAGCGTGGAGGTGAACGCCCGGATCGGTTACCGGCTCGGTGAAGCGACCGCGCGGGTGCACCTCGGCCGCGCGTACCGCGACCTCGGCGAGCGGGACCTGGCCCTTGATCACGGCCTGCGCGCCTTCGACGCCTACGCGAAGGACGCCGACCAGCACGGCATGGGGTTCGCCCTGGTGCCGCTCGCCAGGACCTGCCGCCGGTTCGGCGATCTCGAGCAGGCCCTCGGGTACTGCGAACAGGCGCTGACCGCCTACCGGAACTGCGGCGACGTCTGGGGGCAGGCCGACGCGCTCGACGAACGCGGCTGCGCGCTGGCCGCCCAAGGGCACGCCGACGAGGCCATGGCGGTCTGGCGCGACGCGCTCCAGCTCGTCATGGATCTCGACGACCGGAAGGCGAGCGTGCTGCGGGGCCGCCTCGAAGGCGCGGTCTGACCTCAGGGCGCATGCCCGCCTCGGACGACAAGCGTGATTGGACGGACGACACGCGTGATCACATGGACGACAAGCGTGATTGGACGGACGACACGCGTGACGTCCGTTTGCTCACACGAGCCGGCGGACCGGGCGCGGTCTAGAGCTTCACCGGCAGGTGGTGCAGGCCCCGGGTGATCGCGCTCGGCCACCACACGAGCCGGTCCTCGGGCACCGTCAGCGTCATCGAGGGCGCGCGGCCGAACAACGTCTCCAGTGCCGCGGACGCCTGCATCCGCGCGAGCGCGGCGCCGATGCAGATATGCGGGCCGACGCCGAAGGCCACATGCCGCACCGGCCGCTCGCCCGGTCGGAAGGCGAGCGGTTCGGGGTGCACCTCCGGGTCGCGATTGGCCGCCAGCAACGACAACAGGATCGGATCGCCCGCCTCCATCCGCTGCCCGGCGAGTTCCATCGGTTCGGTGACGAAGCGCCAGCTCGTGTTCTGCAGCGGGGTGTCGCGGCGCAAAACCTCCTCGACGACGAGCGTCAGGTGTGCGCCGTCGGCGCGGGCGCGGGCCGCCTCCTCCGGATGCGTGATGAGGGTCAGCGCGGTGGACGCGATGAGGCTGATCGTCGTCTCGTGCCCGGCGATCAGGGTGAGGAACGCCGTCGCGGCGACCTCCTCGCCGGTCAGTTTCCCGGCGGCCTCCTGTACGAGGAGGTCGCTGATCAGGTCCGCCCCCGGTTCGGCGCGTTTGCGGGCGACGACGTCGGCGAGCAGCGCGTCCAGCTCGTCGGTCGCCCGCAGCATCGACGCCATGTCCGTGACGTCGCCGGCGGCGACCACCAGCGCGGGCGGGCGGACCTCGTCCAGCAGGCTGTCCGGGATGCCGATCAGCTCGCAGATCGACCGGATTCCCAGTGGGTACGCGAAATCCTCGACGAGGTCGCCCTCGCCCCGGTCCAGTATCGGGTCGAGCAGTTCGTTCGCGAGCCGATGCGTGCGGTCGCGCATGTGCTGCAACCGCCGCGGGCCGAAAGCGCCGGCGCACGCCTTGCGCAGCCGAGCGTGTTCTTCACCTTCGGCGTTGTTCATATGCCCGATGAGCGTGGGCCGGTGGTCGGCGGGCAGCCCGAGATCGGCCTTGCGCCAGTGGTCCGCCGCGACGGACGGGCATTTGGACAGGCGCGGGTCGGCCATCGCGGAAACGACGTC
Organism: Amycolatopsis sp. cmx-4-54; assembly: GCF_046548895.1. Classification (NCBI taxonomy): domain Bacteria; kingdom Bacillati; phylum Actinomycetota; class Actinomycetes; order Pseudonocardiales; family Pseudonocardiaceae; genus Amycolatopsis; species Amycolatopsis sp. cmx-4-54. The sequence goes on along the minus strand of NZ_JAEBEJ010000005.1, from coordinate 511,687 downwards.
CGCGTGCCGGGTCAGCAGCCAGGTCCAGGTGTCACCGGGAAGCGGGAGCCGGAACGCGGGGGCGTTCGCCCGGAGCCATTCGTAGGCGGGCGAGGGATCCCTGTCGAACTCCGGGCCGAACAGCACGGGTACCTCGGCGGCGTCAGGCATACGAGCCACGATGCCAGCTCGTGGCGGAACGGCGTCCGGCGAACGCAGATATCGGCCTGTCTCACGCGATCGTCAACGCGGTCCCCCTGTCACCCCCTTGTGGTGACCCAGCAAGATCGAAGCGGGTGCGGTGCGTAACGGTGGGAGGTGACCCTCGTCAGCGAGTTCGGCAAGCACGACCCTGACACGGCCTCGGAGCCCCCGCGCGGTTCGCTCCGGGGTTTCGCCGACACCGTCGGCCTCGCCGCCGCCCGCGTGTGGCGGCTGCGTGGTCGCGCCTGGAACACCCTGCGGCATCCGGCGGGCTGGGAACTGTGGCGGCTGCCGCCCGCGGCGGTCTTCTGGATGCTCGGCACCGAGATCGCCGTCGCGGCTTGGGCGCTGTACAGCGGTTTCAAGGCCTCCGCCACGACCACCGATCTCGTCCGCTTCGGCGTGATCGCGTGCTGCGCGATCTGGTACGTCGTCCAGACACAGCATCCGGAGGAACAGCGCCGGGCCGACGACCGGCGCGGCGAGCACATCGACCAGACCGCCGTCTGGCTGGGCAGCGCGGCCGTCCTGCTGCCGCCCGCGTTGTCGCTCGCGCTGCTGCTGATGGTGCGCGTGCAGCGCTACTCCATCGCGCACAAGGCGATGACGACGTTCCTGTTCACCACCGCCGCGCACGCCGCCTCCATCCTCGGCGTGCACACGATCATCGAACTGACGGCACTGCACACCTGGCTCGAATCGGGCACGCTCCCCCAGCGACCGGGAGACATCGCGGTCGCCGCCGTCGCGCTGGTGGGCGCCGCGCTCTGGTACTTCGCGTCGCAGACGCTCCTGATCAGCATCGCGCGCGGCCTGGCGTGGGGCGGCTGGCGGCGGCAGAAGCTGGTCGGCAGCTGGGCCGACAACGCGGACTTCGTCTACGCGCTGCAACTCGCCGCGTGCACCACGATCCTCGGCGCGGTCAACATCGCGCTGGTGCCGCTGGTGATGATCGGTGTCGCGCTGCGGTCGACCCGGCTCTCGCAGGCGCTGGCGGACACGATCGCGCGCAGCCAGCGTGACCGGAAGACCGGACTGCTGACCGAGGACTCCTTCCACGCGCCCGCGGCCCTGCGGCTGCTCGAAGACCAGACCGGTCGGCGGCCGACGGCGTTCCTGATGCTGGATCTCGACCACTTCAAGCAGTGGAACGACAAGTACGGGCATTCCGGCGGCGACATCGTGCTCGGTTGCGTCAGTGCCGTGCTGCGGCAGAACACCCGCTCCACCGACATCGTCGGGCGCTGGGGCGGTGAGGAGTTCTCGGTACTGCTGCCGGACACCACCCGTGAGGAGGCGACGCGGATCGCCGAGCGGATCCGGGCGGCCGTGGCGAAGACCGCCATCACCGGCCTGACCGAACTCGCCAGCGGGCACGCCACCAACGAACCCCGCGCGGTGGGGCCGATCCACGGTTGCACCGTGTCGATCGGCGTCGGCCTCTCGCCGGAGCACTCGACGGACTACGGCGAGCTGTTCCGTGCCGCGGACGCGGCCATGTACCAGGCGAAACGGAACGGGCGGAACCGCGTAGTCGTGGCACCTTCCGCGGTCCCGCCCTCGCCCCGGACGCCGACGTCGCCGTTGACCCGGGTGGACTGAGGTTCCCGCCTTCGTCAGCGACGGGTCACGAGGCGGGTCTCGAGCAGATCGCCGACCACCCTGGTCTCCACGTCGGTCCGCCGCTCGAACGCGGATCCGCCCAACGGCCACAGCGCGACCAGCACGATTCCCACCGCCGCGCACGCGGCCAGCACCAGCGCGCCGACGAACTGGGCGGCCCCGGCGGTCGCCGTACTGAGCACCGCGAAGCCGATCAGGACGATCACGGTGGGCAGCACCGCGGCCAGCGCGACCAGGGACGTGGGGGTACGGCGCAGGTCCCGGCGCCGGGTGGTCAGCCAGGCGGCGAGCAGACAGGCGAACGACGCCGCCAGCAGGCAGGCACCCGCCGTGTCGCTGAGCCGATGCCAGCCCAGCGCGATGGTCGACGACGCGACCCAGGCGACGGCGACGCCGCCGATCCCGATGATCGCCGGACGGAATCGTTGCGGCAGAACGAAGGCGAGCGCCATCAGGATGGCCATGGCGGCGCTGACGTGCCCGCTGGGGAGACTGTTGTGCCCCGGCCCGCGGCCGCCGTCGGGCAGTTCGGGGCGGACGAGGACGTAGAGCTTGAGCAACTGCGCGGCGACGAGCGGGAGCACGAGGACGCTCAGCGCCGGGATCAGGAGACCGGGTTTGCGCCGGAGCAGCGCCAGGACGACGAGCCCGATCCCGGCGGCGCCGATCACGAGCACCATGTCCTGGTCGCGCAGCGGTCCCGCCCAGTCCATTGTGGACCACTGACCGGACTGCGCGCTGCGGACGACACCGTTCTCCGCGAGCTGCCCGGCCGACGTGTGCACGAAGAGCACATACGTCACGAGGAACGCGACGGCCAGCCCCAGTCCGGTGGCGAGTTGGAACACGGCCCTGGAGAGGGTCCGCCTGGTCTCGGCGTGCCGTCCCGGCAGCGGACGGCGGACGGGGGTCGGCTTCGCTTCGTGGATGAGTAGGGCCATGCGTCTCACTGTCCCCCCGGCGTTTAGCCAAGAGGTCCGGACAATGTCATGGTTCTGCTACAAGATCGAGCCGAGTCGCACACGCGCGGCGACATCCGAATAATGGCGGCGTGGCCAGTGTCCTGTTGATCGAAGACGACGCGTCCGTGCGGGAGGGGCTGGAACTCGCGCTGCGCCGGCAGGCGCACACCGTCCACACCGCCGAGAGCGGTGAGCTCGGGCTGGAGAAACTGCGGGTGTTCCAGCCCGACATCGTCGTGCTCGACCTGATGCTCCCCGGCATCGACGGCTTCGAGACCTGCCGCCGCATCCGCGCGGCGGGTGAGGTGCCGATCATCATGCTCACCGCCCGCAGCGACGACTTCGACATCGTGGCCGGGCTGGAGGCCGGCGCCGACGATTACGTGACCAAGCCGATCGAACCCCGCGTGCTCGACGCCCGGATCCGGGCGGTGCTGCGGCGCGCGGTGAGCGAGCGGCCCGCGAACGACGACGCCGCCGCCGGGGAGCGGCACGGCGGCCTGGTCATCGACCGGGCGGGACTGGTGGTCACGAAGAACGGCGAGCCGGTCTCGCTCACCCCGAACGAGCTGAAACTGCTGCTGGAGCTGTCGCGCACGCCCGGACAGGTCTACAGCCGCCAGCAGATCCTCTCCGCCGTCTGGGATCACGACTACCTCGGCGACTCCCGGCTGGTCGACGCCTGTGTCCAGCGGCTGCGCGCGAAGATCGAAGACGTCCCCGCGAAACCCGAACACGTCCAGACCGTCCGCGGCTTCGGGTACCGGTTCGGCCGTTCATGAGGCTGCTCTCCGGGCTGCGGCCCCGGCTCATCCTGGCCTTCGCGGTGATGACGATCATCGGGGCGGCGGCCGCGGCGGGGGCCAGTTACGTCTCGGCGAGGAACGCGATCCTCAAATCCGTCCAGGACGCCGCGATGGACCAGCTGAAGGACCGGGTCGGCGCCTACGACCGCCCGCTGTCCACGCCACCGACCCAGGACCAGCTCAACGACTTCGCGGGCAGCCTGCGGTTGACCGCCGTCGCTGTCCACGGGAATCTGCGGTCGGTCACCGGCCCGGACGTGACCAGGTTCTCGCCCGAACTGCGGCGGACGGTCGCGGGTGACATCCGGATCCAGTTCCAGCGGCTGGAGCGCGACACCGGCCCCGAACTCCAGGTCGGCCTGCCGGTGCTGACGCGGCGGCCCGACGGTTCGGTGGAGGCCAGCGGTACCGAGGTGTATTCGCTCACCTCGCTCGTCCAGCAGCAACAGGCCATCGACGAACTCGCGAAATCGGCATGGCAGATGGCCGCGCTCGTCCTTCCGCTGGCGGCGGCGCTCGCCCTGCTCGCGGCGAGGCAGGTGCTGAGACCGGTCCGCGCGCTCAACACCGCCGCCGCCCAGCTCGGCGAGGGCAGGCTCGACGTCCGGCTGCCCGCCAAGGGGTCCGACGAACTGGCCGAGCTGGTCACGACGTTCAACAACACCGCCGCCGAACTGGAACGCACCGTCGGCGAGGTGAGAGCCATGGAGGCCGACGCCCGCCGGTTCGTCGCCGACGTCTCGCACGAACTCCGCACGCCGCTCGCGGCGATGAACGCGGTCACCGACGTCCTCGACGAGGACGCGGACACCCTGCCGCCGGACACCGCCGTCGCGGCGCGGCTGGTCTCGGGCGAGACCCGGAGGCTGACCCGGCTGGTCCAGGACCTGGTCGAGATCTCCCGGTTCGACGCGGGCCGCGCCGAACTCGTGCTCGACGAATGGGATCTCGCGACGGCGATCCGGGACAGCCTCGACGCCCGTGGCTGGCGCGAGGGGGAAGATCTGGTCACCGACCTGCCGGAAGGCGTCCTCGCCCGGGTCGACCGGCGGCGGCTCGACCTGATCGTGGCCAATCTCGTCGGCAACGCGTTCCGGCACGGCGCGGCCCCGGTCGAAGTCCGGCTGCGCGCCGGCGACGACGGCGTCACCCTGGCGGTCGAGGATCACGGGCCCGGTATCGATTCCGAGGTCCTGCCGTATGTGTTCGACCGGTTCACCAAGGCCGACACCGCCCGTGCCCGCTCCGAGGGCAGTGGGCTCGGCTTGGCGATCGCGCTGGAGAACGCGCGCCTGCACGGTGGCGACATCACCGCCGCCGACACCGGGCACGGCGCCCGGTTCGTCCTGCGCCTGCCGCACCGGACCGAAGGAAGAACGCGATGAGACGAACCCGGGTACTGCCCGCTCTCGCGGCCGCGACGCTGGTGGCTGCCTGCGGCGTCCAGCCGACCGGCGTCGTCCCCGCCGGGCCCGGCCCGTCGATCCGCGCGACCACGGGAACCTACGTTCGCGCCGGGCTGACACTGTACTTCGTCTCCGACGGCCGGGTCGTCCCGGTGACCCGGCCCAGCGAAGGCTTCATCTCCCCCGAAGGCGCGGTCACGCTGCTGCTGAAGGGACCGACGGATCGGGAGGCCGCCCAAGGACTCACCACGTTCGTCCCGCCGGAGCTGGGGCGGGTCGCGGTGTACCCGGGCGACCCGTCGAGCCTCTCCCTGCCGTTTTCGGTGCACAAACTGTCCAACCAGGCCATCAATCAGCTGGTCTGCACCGTGATCACGGCCTCGGTGGCCACCGGACGGGCCGCGCACTCCCCGGGAGTGAACGTGATTTCGCCGAACGAGAACGTGTACTTCCAATCCTGCAAAGCGGACTGAATTCGTCACTCACAGTGCTCACATAAAACCACTTCTCGTATCTGTACGGGCGTGAGCCTCTTTTGGTTCAACGATCAAGGTAACTGTGGGCGAGCACACTCGGGCGTGACATTGCCGTGTCCTTTTCGTAATGTTGCCCGGAGCTCGCGGCCCCCGACGCGAGTTCCCGTCCCCGAAGTGGTGAGTGATCAGAGAAATGGCCGGCAGACATCGCAAGAACAAGGCTCCGCAGTGGAAGCTCCCCGCGGGTATCGCGGCAGCGGTCGCCACGGCGCTCCCGGCGTCGATGTGGCTGACCACCGTTGGTTCCCCCGACGTCGAAGCGGCCAGTGCCGCGCTCGCGGTGAAGGCTCCCCCGGCCTCCAGCGTGACACCCCCGCCGTCGACCAGCAGCACCCCGCCCTCCAGCACGACGACCACACCGCCGCCCTCGACCTCCTCGGCTCCCCCGAAGCCGACGACGTCGACCAAGGCCCCCGCGCCGGTCAAGAAGACCGTGCCCGCCGCGACGGCGTGTTCCACCGACCTCGCCGGCACCAAACCGCACGTGGCCCAGGTCGGTAACCACGTCAAGGCGAAGTTCGGCGTCAAGACCGTCGGCGGTGTCGCCGGCCGGGCGAACGCCAGCGACCACCCCTCCGGTCTCGCGCTGGACTTCATGGTGGACACCGCCACCGGCAACGCCATCGCCGAGTACCTCATGGCCAACCAGAAGGACTTCGGCGTCAGCTACGTCATCTGGCGCCAGCGCTACAACGACGGCAGCGGCTGGGACACCATGGAGGACCGCGGCGGCGCGACCGCCAACCACATGGACCACGTCCACGTGTCCTTCGCCAAGAGCGCCAAGGTGAACGTCAGCTGCTAACGCTTCCGGGCGGGCCGCTCGCCGGGCTGGATCACCGGTCGTCCGACGACCTCTTCCACGCCTTTGACGGCGAGCCGGTCCGCCCGCTCGTTCTCCGGATGCCCGGCGTGGCCCTTGACCCAATGCCATTCGACATCGTGCCGTGAGGCGGCTTCGTCGAGACGGCGCCACAGATCGGCGTTCTTGACCGGCGTCTTGGCCGAGGTCGTCCAGCCGTTGTTCTTCCAGTTCCGCACCCAGCTGGTGATGCCGTTCCGGACGTAGGTGCTGTCGGTGTAGATGTCGACCGTGACCCGGCGCTTCAGGCTTTCCAGCGCCTCGATGGGCGCGGTCAGTTCCATCCGGTTGTTCGTGGTCGGCCCGGGATCCCCGCCGTAGATCTCCTTCTCGACGGTGCCGTACCGCAGCACCGCGCCCCACCCTCCCGGCCCGGGATTCCCGCTGCACGCGCCATCGGTGTAGATCTCGACTTCCGCCACCGGGACACCCTAGCGACGGGTTCAGTCCGGCAGCAGCGGTACCCACGGCCGCTCGGCCTGCCCGAGATGCACCGCGCGCGTGATGGATTTCGACCCGAACCGGTCCCGGACGGTGTCGAGCGTCGAATCGAGCGCGTCCCTCGGCTTCGCCCCGAACGGCAAGGCCAGCTGGATCGCGTCGTCCTTCGACAGGTTCGTGAGCGCGAGCCCGATCAGCGTGAGCCCGCGTTCGTCGATCAGCGGTCTCGCCGCCGCGAGCAGGTCACGAGCCGCCGCCACGATCGCGCCGGTCTGTTCGGTCGCCTCCATGAGGGTGTGCGAACGCGTCGCCTTCGTGAAATCGGCGAACCGCATCCGCAGCACGACGGTGCGGCACACCCGGTGCGCCGCCCGCAGACGACGGGCGAGGCGATCGGCCAGCGTCAGCAGCATCGCGTCGAGCTCGGCGGGGGACCGTGGCCTGCTGCCGAGCGCGTGCTGCGCCCCGATCGACCGGCGACGGCGGCCCGTCTGCACGCGGCGAGGGTCGTCGTTGTGGGACAAGGCGTGCAGGTGGGCGCCGACGCCGCGGCCGAGCATCCGGACGAGTTCCTTCTCCCCGAACCCCTCCATCTGCCCGACCGTCGTCACGCCTCGCTCGCGGAGCTTCCGCGCCGTCACCTTGCCGACACCCCACAGCCGCTCGACCGGAAGCGGGTGCAGGAACTCCAGCTCCTTGTCGTGCGGCACGACGAGGAGACCGTCGGGTTTCGCGACGCCGCTGGCCACCTTCGCGAGAAACTTCGTCCTGGCCACGCCCACGGTGATCGGCAGGCCGACCTGCTCCAGGACGTCCTTGCGCAGCTTCGCCGCGATCCGGCTCGGCGTACCCGCGATCTTCAGCAGCCCGCCGACGTCGAGGAAGGCCTCGTCGATCGAAATCCCTTCCACGAGCGGGGTCGTGTTGCCGAAGACCTCGAAGACCGCCTTGCTCGCCGCCGAATACGCGCGCATCCGGGGCGGGACCACGATCGCGTCGGGGCACAACCGCCGCGCCTGACCGCCGCCCATCGCCGTGCGGACGCCGAACGCCTTGGCCTCGTAACTGGCCGCCAGCACCACACCGCCGCCGACGATGACCGGCCGCCCTCGCAACTTCGGGTCGTCACGCTGCTCGACCGACGCGTAGAACGAGTCCAGGTCGGCGTGCAGGATGGGCCCCTCGGTCGTCATAGAACATATGTTCGCATCAAACGGCTCAGCGGCCAAGCTCCCGGCTCAGTCGAACGGCGGCCCGGAGTGGGAAACCCGGTGCTTGAAGACCTCCCCGTCCCGGATCTCGGCGGAGTACGCCGGCCTCGGCGAGATCGCGCGCCAGGCGTTCAGCACCTCCTCCGACTCCCAGTACTCGAAGATGTTCACCCGGCCCGGTTCGAGCGGGTCCGCCGAGATCACCACGTCGAGACACCCGGGGTGGGCCCGCGCCTTCTCGACGATCACCTGGTGCCCGGCCACGTGCCGGTCCCGTTCCGCCGGGTCGACGTACACCTTGCCCGCCACGATCACCGTCATCTCGATATCCCTTCGTCCGATCGATTCACCCCACCGACGAACGCGGACGACGGAGACCGACACGGGCGCGGACGAAATCCGTCACCGATCTTCCACCGGCGAAACACCAGATCGCGATCACCGGGTCGCAGATCGCGCAGCCGAACGACGAATGCTCGGCGAACGGGATGATCGGGGCGCCCTTGAGGTGGTGGACGACGTCCCAGCCGGTGTGCAGCAGCCAGGCGATGCCGATGAACGTCCAGGATTCGAGGCCGCGGTAAGCCACGTAGGTCACGAGCGCGGTGAACGCGAACTCCCAGATCCCGAGGCCGCCGCCGCTCAGATAGGCGGCGCCCGCCCCCGCCACCATGACCGCGTTGAAGCGGCGGCGGTGCGGTTCGTGGATCAGCGACATCAGCACGACGTAGACGAGGCCGACGAGAATCGGCGCGATGATCATCATGGCTCGACGCTAGAACCGGCCGGGACCCCCTCCCAGTGGCGTGAACGACGCCTTTCAACGGGATCTCGCCATCGGGGCGGGTACGGTGCGGTCATGCACACCGTCGCCGTCCTGGCGCTGGACAAGGTGATCCCGTTCGACCTCTCGACGCCGATCGAGGTCTTCACCCGGACCCGGCTCGCCGACGGAAGCGCGGGTTACCGGCTGCTCGTCTGCGCCGAACACCCGGACGTCGACGCCGGGCACTTCTCCCTGCGCGCGCCGTGGGGACTGGAGGCACTGCGCGAGGCCGGCACGATCATCGTTCCCGGCACCGCGGATCCGGCCGGGCCGTTGCCGGAAACCGTCCGTGACGCGCTCACCTCGGCCGCCGCGAGGGGCACGCGGATCGCCTCGATCTGTTCCGGCACCTTCGTTCTCGCCGCCGCGGGCCTGCTCGACGGCCTTCGCGCCACCACGCACTGGGTCGCCGCCGAGGCGCTGGCCGCGGCGTATCCGGACATCGATGTCGACCCGGACGTGCTCTATGTCGACAACGGGCAGATCCTGACGTCCGCGGGCGCCGCCGCCGGCCTGGATCTGTGCCTGCACCTGATCCGGCGGGACCACGGCTCCGCGATCGCGGCCGACGCCGCCCGCCTTTCGGTCATGGCGCTGGAACGCGAGGGCGGCCAGGCGCAGTTCATCGCGTTGCGGCATCCGCCCGCTCCCCGCGGCGCGGCACTGGAACCCACCCTTCTCTGGATGCAGGAGAATCTCGCGCGCGAGCTCACTTTGGCCGACATCGCCGCACGCGCCGGGATGAGCACGCGCACGCTGATCCGGCATTTCCGCGAGCAGACCGGGACGACGCCGCTGCAATGGCTGCACCGGGCGAGGGTCCGGCAGGCGCAGCATCTGCTGGAGACCACTCAGTACGCCGTCGAACGGGTCGGCGCCGAAGTCGGTTTCGGTTCGCCCACCGCGTTCCGCGAGCGGTTCAAGCGCACGACCGGCGTCAGCCCCGGCACTTACCGGCGCGCTTTCCGTTAAGCGACGACGGCCAGTGCGGTGTCCGAGGCCCGCGCCCTGGCCTGGTCGGCGAACCGCTTCCGGGCGGCGACGACTCTGAGCCAGCGATCCGAGCGGTCGGCGTCGAGATCGAAGGTGGCGCGGGCGAGCACTTCGGCGGCGCGGGCGGCGGAGTCGATCTCCGCGGCGGCGCCCAGGTAGTCGCCCGCGTCGATCAGCTTGTGGGCGCGACGCATTTCGGTCTGCGCGGTCGAGTAGATGGCGTAGGCGGCGAGGTTGTTCGCCAGCGGGCCCAGTGAATGCGACATCGGATTCTCCGTTCCGTCTCTTACCGACACGTCGAACGGGCCCGCGCCGGTTCGACACGGCCGGCGGAATTTTCTCGAGGGTTGCGCCGAGTGGCCGCTTCACGACAGCCTGAAGCGCATGCCAGCCCGAGCGGCGTCGTTCCGCAGCGTCTTCGCGGTCGCCGGATTCCGCCGGATCTGGCTCGCGCATCTGCTCTCGGTCGCCGGCGACCAGCTGGCCAGGGTCGCGCTCACGGTGCTCGTGTTCGACCGGACGTCGTCGGCGGGGTGGGCCTCGGCGGCGTACGCGCTGACCTTCGTGCCCGATCTCCTCGGCGGCGCGCTGGGTGGCATCGCGGACCGGTTCTCGCGCCGCACCGTGATGGTGGTGACCGACGTCGGCCGCGCCGTCCTGATCGCGCTGATGGCGGTGCCGGGGCTCCCGCTGCCCGTCGCGGCCGCGTTGTTGTTCGTCGTGCAGCTCATGGCCGGGCCGTTCCACGCGGCCAGGCAGGCGATGCTGCCGGATCTGCTCGACCCGGACCGGCTGGTCGTCGGCCAGGCCGTCATCTCGTCCACCTACCAGGCCGGGCTCGTGGTGGGCTTCGGCGCGGGCGCCGCCGTCGTCACCGGCCTCGGTGTGCCGGGGGCGCTGTTGATCGACGCGGGCACGTTCGCGTTGTCGGCGCTCATGCTCCGCTTCGGGCTCGAGCGCTACCCGCCCGCTGCGCGGGGCCACCACGAACGTCCGTCCCTGATCGCGGACTGCCGTCTGGTGGCGCGCGACCGCAAGCTGCGCTGGCTGCTGCTCATCGCCTGCTGCTGCGGTTTCTACGTCGTGCCGGAGGGCCTCGCCGTCCCGGTCGCCGCCGAACTGGGCGGTGCGAGCGCGTTGCCGTGGCTGCTGGCCGCGAACCCGGTCGGTTCGGTGCTCGGCGGCATCCTGTTGAGCCGGATCCCGCGCGAACGGCAGATCCGGGTGCTGGGCGCGCTGGCGGTGGCGAGCAGCCTGGTGCTGATCCCGACCGCCTGGGCTCCGGGCTTGGTCCCGATCGTCGTGCTGTGGACGATCTCGGGGGTGTTCTCCGCACACGACATGATCACGCAGACGCAGTACAGCCTCGCGGCGCCGCCTGCCCAGCGCGGTCAGGTGATCGGGGTCGCGATCGCGGCGTTGCGAGCGGCTCAGGCGGCGGGGATCGCGGCGGCCGGGCTGCTGGCCCAGGTCGTCGCGCCGACCACCGTGGTCACCGTCGCGGCGGGCGCGGGAGTGTTGGTCGCCGCGATCGCCGGGGCGGGCTGGTCACGGGCGGTGCCGTCCCGCCGCGGCCCCGAGGAATCCGGAGATCCCGTGGGGCCTGCCGGCGGGACGACACCCGTTGGCGAGCACGGTTCCTGACACATCACGTCCAGTTGTTGTCACGACGGGTCGTCCAGTTGTTGTCACGCACTACGTTCACCTCCCTTCGCGAAGCCGCGCACTCACGTGGGCCGGATCACTCAGGTCCAGTTGTTGTCCCGCATGTCGTTCACCTCCTCCGAAATAGCGATTTATCCGGCAAAACACTCACCAGTTGTTGTCCTGCATCGGTGCATCTCCCTCGTTTCGGTTGGGCTGTCCGGGGGAATTCGGGGCCGCGTGTCTTATCGTCGGAGACAACGCGGTCGTCGCCGTCCCGGTTCGATTACGGTGTAGATCACCGACGGAAGAGGGTGTGTGGACGGACGACTCGGCGGCGCACGGCGGCGGCTCAGGGCCTGGCACCTGTGGAGCCTGCCTCGACCTGTGCGTTCCTACGTCCTGGTCGTGAATCTCATCGCAGTCCTCTCGACCGCCGCCACGGCCAGGCTGGTCACGGTGACCGGCACCGACCTGATCCGGTTCGGCGTCTTGACGCTGTGCGCGGCCATCGCGATCGAGGGCACCCGGCAGATCGAACGCCAACGGGAGTACGACAGGGCCCCGTCGGTCGCCTACGTCGACACCAAGGCGGTCTGGAGCGTCGCCGCCGTCATCGCGCTGCCGCCGGTGCTCGCCGCCGCGATGGTCGTGGTGACCTACACCATCGCATGGCTGCGGATCTGGCCACACCAACGGCCGGTTCTCCCCCATCGGTGGATCTTCTCCGCCGCGACGGTGCTCTGCGGCACGCAAGCCGCCGTCGTCGTCCTCAGCCTCGGCATGCGCCACTACCCCGGCCCGCCCGATTCCGGGCTGCTCGCCGGGCTTGGCGACCTCGCAGTCATCATCGTCGCCGCGGCCCTGCGGTGGGCGATCAACACCGCGCTGGTGATGATCGCGATAGCGCTCTCGTCGCCGCCGAAGTCGATCGGCGAACTGTTCTCCGGGTTCGGCGACCAGATCCTCGAAGCGGGCGCGCTCGGCCTCGGTCTCGTGACGGCCGTCGTCCTCGTCCAGGCCAACCCGCTGGTGCTGGTCGGGGTGGTCATCGCGCTGGTCGCGCTGCACCGCGGGCTCCTGCTGACGCAGTACCGGCGCGACGCGCACACCGACGCCACCACCGGTCTCGTCACGAAACGCCGCTGGCGTCAGCTGGCCGAAGAGCAGCTGGGCCGGACGCGTTCCGGGCGCAAACTCGGCGTGCTGTTCCTCGACCTCGACAATTTCAAGACGATCAACGACACCTACGGCCATCCCAACGGCGACCTCGTCCTGCGCGCGGTCGGTGACGCGCTGCGCGCCGAGATCCGGGAGCAGGACGTCTGCGGGCGGTGGGGCGGCGAGGAGTTCGCGATCGTCGTCCCGGACATCCACGGCGAGGAGACGCTGCTCCAGGTGGCCGAACGGATCCGGCACCAGGTGGCGGTGGTGTCGGTCGCGCTGCCCGATCGCGACGCCGTGCTGACGGACCTGACGGTGTCGATCGGCGGGGCGCTGTACCCGGCGGCCAACATCACCAGCGTCGACGACCTTCTCGTCGCCACCGACATGGCGCTCTACCGCGCGAAACAAGGCGGCCGCAACAGGGTCGAATTGGCGCCGCCCGCGCAGTAGGCTTCGCCTCGTCTGGGGAGGCGCGATGGAGCGATTCGCTCGGGGTCCGGTCGGTCTGGTGGTCGCGATCCAGATCCTGGTGCTGACCCTGGTGTCCGGCCGGTACGGCTTCCATCGGGACGAGCTCTACTTTCTCGCCGCGGGGAAACGGCTCGACTGGGGTTATGTCGATCAGCCACCGCTGACACCCTTGCTCGCGAGGTCCTCCACCGACGTCTTCGGCGCCACTCCCGCCGGTCTCCGCGTGGTCGCGACCTTGTGCGCCGCCGCGACGGTGGTTCTGCTGGCCCTGGTCGCCCGCGAGTTCGGCGGCGGTCGCGGCGCACAGGTCCTCACTGCCGCGACGACCGCGCTGGCGGCGTTCGTCGTGGTCGACGGGCACATGCTGTCGACGGCCACCGTCGACATGCTGGTCTGGAGCGCGCTGGGCCTGGTGGTCCTGCGCCTGTTCCGCACCGGGGACGGACGGTGGTGGCTCGCGATCGGGGGCGTCGTCGGCATCGGGCTGGAGGGCAAGTGGCTCGTCCTGCTGATGGTCGCCTCGATCGGTCTGGCGGTACTCGCCGTCGGCCCGCGGACGGTGTTCCGCACAGGCTGGCTTCCCGCCGGGATCCTGCTCGCGCTCGTCTTGGCCGCCCCGGCACTGATCTGGCAGGCTGCGCACGACTTCCCTTTGCTGACCGTGGCTTCCGGCATCAGCGAGGACGACGGCGTGGAGAACCGGATCCTGTTCGTGCCGATGCAGCTGCTCTACCTCTCCCCCGTTGCCGTGCCGATCTGGATCGCCGGCGGACTGAGGCTGTGGCGCGATCCCGACCTCCGCTGGGCCCGCTCACTGGCGCTGTCGTATCCGGTGCTGTGCGTGATCTTGCTGGTGCTGGGCGGAAAACCGTACTACTCGGCGCCCTTCCTGTTGCTGCTCGCGGCCGCCGGCGCCGAACCCTGCCTGCGCTGGCTCGACCGCACCTGGCGCCGCACTCTCGCTGTCGCCCTGGCTTTCGCGGGCGCGGCCATGTCACTCGTCGTCGGGCTGCCCCTGCTACCGCCGTCCGCGCTGGCGCCGGTTCTGGCCGTGAACAAGGAGCAAGGCGAACAGGCGGGATGGCCGGAACTGGCTTCATCGGTCACCCGGGTCTGGGAGCGGATCCCGGCGGGACAGCGCACGAACGCGGTGATCTTCACGCGGAACTACGGGCAGGCGGGGGCTTTGGAGCATTACGGGTTTCCCGCGGTGTACTCCGGGCATATGTCCTATGCGGACTGGGGCCCTCCTCCGGCTGACGCCGTGGGCCCGGTGGTCGTCGTGGGGCCCTACCTCCCGGCGTGGTTCACCGGATGCCACGAGGCGGCCGTGCACGACAATGGGCTCGGCGTGGAGAACGAGGAGCAAGGAGTGCGGATTTCCTTGTGTGCGACGACTTCCCGGCCTTGGTCTGCACTGTGGGGCGAGATGCGGCACTACTACTGATCGGTCGTTGCCGTTTGATGGAAACTGCCGGTCTTCCTCTGGCCAGCTCCGTCGTTGTCGACATCTGAGGTCGCTAACGTTGCCATATAAGGGAAACTGTCTCGGGCCGGAAACTGTCGGTGGTGGGTTGTAGCTTGCGGGTGTGGACACACGCAACGCCACTGTGGCGCTACTCAAGGAAATCACTTCGTCCGATGTGTTGAAGGAGGTCAATGCCGCACTGGATTCGTTGGAGGAAAAGGATGCTGTGGACGCCGCCGTTGCGGCGTCTGAGGGCATCGCGCGGTTGGAGGCGGTCCGGTTCCGCGCGTTGGCGCAGCTGGACCGTCACCGCGAAGGTGCCGCCAGTGTGGTGCAGGAGGTCGCGTTCGCTTTGTCTGTTGTGGACGGTCATGCGGCGGGTCTGGTGTCCACAGCCGTGGCGCTGACCTCCCGGCTGCCCCGCACCCTGGGGCTGCTGGATCGCGGGCAGGTGGGTGGTTACGGGGCGATGAAGGTCGCCACAGCCACCGCGTGGCTGTCCGACGACGACGCCCGTGCGGTGGACGCCGTCCTGGAGGACCGTCTGCCGGACAGGAATTCGGAGCAGATCCGGAAGGCGGCGAATCACGCGGCGATGATGGCCGACCGTGACGGTGCCGCGCGTCGTGTGGAGCGGCACCGTGGCGGGCGCCGGTTGTCGATCCGGCACGGGGAGACCGGGGTCGCCTCGATCGAGGTCGAAGACGGACCGGTGGAGAAGGTCGCCGCTGCCTACACGCGGATCGATCGTGAGGCGCGGGCGCTCAGGACCGGTGGGGAGACCCGCACCCTGGATCAGCTGCGTGCCGACATTGCCCTCGACCTGTTGCTGGGCGGCCAAGGCGGGAAGAGTGAACGGTCCGAGGTGTTCCTTTACATGGACCTCGACACCTACCTGGGGGTGAACGAGGATCCGGCGGAGGTGGCCGGGCATGGGCATATTCCGGCGTCGCTGGCCCGGCAGATCGCGTCCGGGCCGGACACGGTGCTGCGGCGGATCATCACCGATCCGCTCTCCGGGCAGGTCCTGGATTTGGGCCGGGACCGGTATCGGCCGACGGCGGGGTTGGGTGAGTTCGTGCGGGCCCGGGACCGGGAATGCCGAAGACCCGGTTGCCACCGTCCCGCCCAGGCCTGCGATCTCGATCATTCGGTGCCGTGGCAGCACGGCGGGCACACCGCCGACACCGACCTGGTCGACTTGTGCCGCCGCGACCACCGCTTGAAAGACGAACCCGGCTGGATCTACCGGCTCGCCTCCGACGGCACCCTCACCATCACCACACCCACGGGGCGCAGTTACGACAGCTCGCCGCCGCCGCTGCACGAACCCCGCACCGAGGAACCACCACCGTTCTGACTCCGTCGCCGAAACACGGCTATGGCGCGATCGAGAGCTGTCATCTCGCGGCGAGCCTGTCCGCACGCGCCCCCGACGGAGCAGCCACCACCGCTGCCGACGTCGCCGAAAACCGGCCACGGCCCATCAACTCCCGGCGAACACCCCACACGCGCCCCCAACCGAGCCGCCACCACCGCTGCCAACGTCGCCGAAAACCGACCATGACCCCCTCAAGACCCACCAACCCCCGGTGAACCACCACACACACCCCCAACCAGGCGCCACCACCCCTCCTAACGCCGCCGAAAACCGACCAAACCCCCTCAAGACCCCATCAACCCCCGGCGCACCAGCCCACACACACCCCCAACCCAGCCGCCACCACCGCTGCCAGCCTCGCCGAAAAACGACCCACGCCCCCTCAACCCCCGGCGCACCAGCCCCGCCACACACCCCACCCGGGCGCCACCACCACTCCCAACGTCGCCGAAAACCGACCACGCCCCCTCAAGACCCCATCAACCCCCGGCGCACCAGCCCACACGCACCCCACCCCAGCCACCACCCCCACCCTCGCCGAAAAACGACCACGCCGTCCCCGGCACAACAGCGACACACAGCACTGCAGCAACCCGACAGCCACCGCACCCAGCCAAAGCACCCGACGCCAACGCGCCCTCACCGAAAACCGACCACAACCCCCTGCACCCCGACGCCGCCCCTCAAAGGAACGCCATCGCCCTGACCACGTCGCCGAAACCGATCGACAACCGCCATCACACCGCCGGACCACCCCGACGCACTCCCGACCCCAACCACCATCAGCCCCCGAGGGACAACCGACGCCATCACCTACTGCCGTAGCCGAAAAACGGCCACAGCCCCTACAACTCGCCCCCAACGTCGCCGAAATCCGACCACGACCGCCCCGGGACAACGGCACCTCAACAGCCACGACCCACCAGCCACCACCCCCGGCCAACCACCCGCCCCGGCCGTCGCCGAAGAACGGCCACCCTCGTCACACCGGACAGAAGCGACCCCCGATGAAACCGGCGTGAACACCGGATGACACCTCGCGAACCCGGCTACCAAGCCGAACCCTCAGTTGTCCACTTCATGACGTCATCTGGCCCCACGACTAGGTGTTCCAAGACACTTTTTGGCGGGTTTCTACAACACCCGGCCCTCGGCATGCGCCACCGACGACATTCTCGTACCGGCCGGTAAGAGGCAGGCTGATAGACAGGTACAGAAGACTGTCCCGCACGTGATCCGGCGGGCCAGTGTCGCGCACTTGGGAGGCTCAGTCGGTGTTCAGTCGTGTCGCCATCGTCAACCGCGGAGAAGCCGCGATGCGGCTCATCCACGCAGTCCGCGAGCTTTCGGCGGAGACCGGACGGCGGATCGAGACCGTCGCGCTCTTCACGGACGCGGACCGGTCGGCGACGTTCGTGCGGGAAGCCGACATCAGCTACAACCTCGGCCCCGCGTCGGCGCGCCCGTACCTGGATTTCGCCGTCCTGGAGCGGGCGCTGACCGAGACCGGGGCCGACGCGGCCTGGGTCGGCTGGGGTTTCGTGGCCGAGGATCCGGCCTTCGCCGAGCTGTGTGAGCGGCTAGGCGTCACCTTCATCGGGCCGAGCGCGGATGCCATGCGCAAACTCGGCGACAAGATCGGCGCGAAGCTGATCGCCGAAGAGGTCGGCGTCCCGGTCGCTCCGTGGAGCCGCGGCGCCGTCGCGGACCTCGACGCCGCCATCAAGGCCGCCGACGAGATCGGTTACCCGCTGATGCTCAAGGCGACCGCCGGCGGTGGCGGCCGCGGAATCCGCGTCATCACCTCCGCCGACGAGCTCAAGGACGCCTACGAGCGCACCAGTCTGGAGGCCGAGCGCGCCTTCGGCAGCGGCGTCGTCTTCCTGGAGCGCCTGGTTACCGGCGCCCGGCACGTCGAGGTCCAGGTCATCGCCGACGGGCAGGGCACCGCGTGGTCGCTCGGCGTCCGCGACTGTTCGGTGCAGCGCCGCAACCAGAAGATCATCGAGGAGTCCGCCTCCCCGGTGCTCTCCCCCGAGCAGGCCGACGAGCTCAAGCGGTCCGCCGAGCGGCTCGCGCTCGCGGTCGACTACCGCGGCGCCGGAACGGTCGAGTTCCTCTATCACCCCGGTGACAAGCTGTTCGCGTTCCTCGAGGTCAACACCCGTCTGCAGGTCGAGCATCCGATCACCGAGCTGACCACCGGTATGGACCTGGTCAAGGCCCAGCTGCACGTCGCTTCCGGCGGCAAGCTCGAAGGGGTCCAGCCCGCCGAATTCGGTCACGCCGTCGAGGCGCGGCTCAACGCCGAGGACCCGGACCGCGATTTCGCCCCGTCGCCCGGCCGCATCGCGCGCCTGGACCTGCCCGCCGGTCCCGGTATCCGGGTCGACACCGGGGTCAGCGAAGGCGACGCGATCCCGGCCGACTTCGACTCGATGATCGCGAAGATCATCGCCTACGGCCGCGACCGTGACGAGGCGCTCGGCCGGCTGCGCCGCGCGATGGCCCAGACCACGGTCATCATCGAGGGCGGCGCGACCAACAAGAGTTTCGTCCTCGACCTGCTCGACCAGCCCGAGGTGATCGACGCCCAAGCCGACACCGGCTGGATCGACCGCGTCCGCGGCGAAGGCAAGCTCGTCACCCACCGCCACTCGGCGATCGCGCTCGCGGCCGCCGCGATCGAGGCGTACGAGGACGAGGAAGCCGTTGAGCGCCAACGGCTTCTCTCCACCGCGCATGGTGGCCGCCCGCAGGTCCAGCACGAGAGCGGCCATCCGCTCGACCTCAAACTGCGTGGCGCCGCGTACCGCGTGAGCGTCGCCCGGATCGGCCACCGCCGGTTCCGCGTCGGCGTCTCGGCGGCAGGCGGCGACATCCACCCCGCCGACGTCGAGGTCGACCGGTTCGACGAGCACACCGGCCAGATCACCGTCAACGGCACCCGGTTCCGCCTGGTCACCGGCACGCACGGGCCGATCCACCTGGTCGAGGTCGACGGCGTCACCCACCGCGTCAGCCGGGACGAGGGCGGCGTCGTCCGCTCCCCCGCGCCCGCGCTCGTCGTCGCGACACCGCTGGAGGTCGGCGCGGAGGTCGAGGCGGGCGCGCCCGTGCTGGTGCTGGAAAGCATGAAGATGGAGACGGTGCTCCGCGCGCCGTTCCGCGCGAAGCTGCGTGAGTGCGTCGTCTCGGTCGGCAGCCAGGTCGAGACCGGCGCCCCCCTGCTGCGGCTCGAGCCGCTGGCGGAGGAAGGCGCCGAGGTCGTGGAGGATACGGGCAGTGTCGAGATCGAGCTGCCCGCCGAACCGGACGGGACTTCGGCGGCGCAGCGGGTCACCCGCGGTCAGCAGGATCTGCGCAGTCTCCTGCTCGGCTTCGACGTGGACCCGCACGACGAGCGCCGCACGCTCAGCACGTACCTCGCGGCCCGTGCCGAACTGGAGGGCAACGGCGACCGCCCGCTGGAGGGCGAGGTCGAGCTGCTGACCGTGTTCGCCGACCTGTCCGAGCTGATGCGCAACAAGCCGGCCCGTGAGGACGCCAAGACGGACACCCGGGTGCACAGCTCCCGTGAGTTCTTCCACACCTATCTGCAGAGCCTCGACGTCGAACGCGCCGGGCTGTCGGAGTCGTTCCAGAACAAGCTCAAGAAGGTGCTGTCGCACTACGGCATCGACGACCTGGAGCGCACGCCGGAACTGGAAGAGGCGGTCTTCCGCATCTTCCTCGCCCAGCAGCGGACCTCGTCCGACGTCGCGGTCGTCACCGCGCTGCTGCGGCAGTGGCTCACCGAGCCGCAGCCGTTCGAGTCGATGCGCGAGCCGGCGGGCAAGGCGCTGGAAGCGCTCATCGCCGCCACTCAGCTCCGTTTCCCGGTGGTCGGCGACCTGGCGCGCAGCGTCGTGTTCCGCTGGTTCGCCCAGCCGCTGCTCCGCCGCACACGTGCCGAGGTGTACAGCGAGGTCCGCAAACACCTGCGTCACCTCGACCTGCACCCGGATTCGCCGGACCGCGCCGAGCGGATCGCGAGCATGCTGGCCAGCGCGCAGCCGCTGGTCCGCCTGCTCGGGCAGCGGATCGGGCGTCCCGGTACCGATCACACCCCGCTGCTGGAAGTCCTGAGCCGCCGCTACTACGGCAACCGCGCGCTCACCGGTGTCCAGCAGGTCACCGTCGGCGGCTGCACCTTCGTCACCGGTGACTACACCGACGACAACGAGCGGTTCCACATGGCCACCACCGCCGTCGACCGCGCCGGGCTCCCCGGGGCGATCAAGGCGGTCGCCGATCTCGCCGCGCAGCTGCCCGCCGACACCGACGTCGAGGCCGACCTCTACCTGACCTGGGACGACGAGTCCGCCGACGACGACACGATGGCGGCCGGGCTGCGCGAGGTCCTCACGGCCGAGTCGCTGCCGAGCCGCGTCCGGCGGATCACCACCACCGTCGCCGGGCACGGCGGCGCGGTGATGCACCACCACTTCACCTTCCGCCCGTCCTCGACCGGGTTCAGCGAAGAGCGGCTGATCCGGGGTCTCCACCCGCTGATCGCCCAGCGGATGCAGTTGCAGCGGCTGGCGAACTTCGACCTCACCCGGTTGCCGTCGGGCGACGAGGACGTCTACCTGTTCAAGTGCGTCTCGCCGATGAACCCGTCGGATCAGCGGCTGGTCGCGCTCGCCCAGGTCCGCGACCTGACCCCGTTGCGGGACAACGACGGCAAGCTGCTGGCCCTGCCCGCGGTCGAAGGCACGCTGGCGGGCTGCCTCGACGCGATCCGCGAGGTGCAGGCGAAGCTTCCGCCGAGGAAACGCTTCGACACCAACCGGATCATGCTGTACGTGTGGCCGACCAGTGAGCTCACCGGCGAGGAGCTGGACACCGTCGCGCAGCGTGTTCAGCCGTCGACGGCGGGCGCGGGGCTGGAAGAGGTCCAGTTCCTCGGCAGGCAGCGCGACCGCGCGACCGGCGAGGTCAAAGAGGTCGCCGTGCGGATCGGCTACGACGTCAGCGGCGGCGTGCAGATGTCGCTGTCCGAGCCCACCACCGAGCCGATCCTGCCGCTGGACGACTACCGCCAGAACGTCCTGCGCGCCCGTCGCCGCGACACGGTGTACCCGTACGAGCTGACCGAGATGCTCGGCTCGTTCACCGAGTACGACATGGACGACACGAAAACGCTGGTCCCGGTCGACCGGAAGAAGGGCCGCAACAAGGCGGCGATCGTCGCCGGCGTGGTCACCACGCCGACCGAACGCCACCCGGAGGGCGTCAAGCGCGTGGTGCTGCTCGGTGACCCGACGAAGGCGCTCGGCGCGCTGTCGGAGCCGGAGTGCTCGCGGGTGATCGCGGCGCTGGACCTCGCCGAGCGGCTGCGGGTCCCGCTGGAGTGGTACGCGCTCTCGGCAGGCGCCCGGATCTCGATGGAGTCCGGCACCGAGAACATGGACTGGGTCGCGGCCGCCCTCAAGCGGATCGTGCACTTCACCCAGAACGGCGGCGAGATCAACATCGTCGTCGCCGGGATCAACGTCGGCGCCCAGCCGTACTGGAACGCCGAAGCGACGATGCTCATGCACACCAAGGGAATCCTGGTGATGACGCCGGATTCCGCGATGGTGCTGACCGGCAAGCAGTCGCTCGACTTCTCCGGTGGCGTGTCGGCGGAGGACAACTTCGGCATCGGCGGTTACGACCGCGTGATGGGCCCGAACGGCCAGGCGCAGTACTGGGCGCCGAACCTCGCCGCGGCGCGTGACGTGCTGATGTCGCACTACGACCACACCTACGTGGCGCCGGGCGAGCCCGGCCCCCGCAAGGCGGTCACGAACGACCCGATCGACCGGGACGTCTCATCGTTCCCGCACGCGGTCGTCGACAGCGACTTCACCACGGTGGGCCAGATCTTCTCGCGGGAGGCCAACCCCGACCGCAAGAAACCGTTCGACATCCGCACCGTGATGCGCGCGCTGTCGGACCAGGACCACCCGGTCCTGGAGCGCTGGCCGGGTATGGCGGACGCGGAGACCGCGGCCGTGCAGGACGTGCACCTCGGCGGGCGGCCGGTCTGCCTGCTCGGAATCGAGTCGCGCTCGGTGCCGCGCCGCGGCTTCCCGCCCACCGACGGCCCGGACACCTACACCGCGGGCACGCTGTTCCCGCGGTCGTCGAAGAAGGCGGCGCGGGCGATCAACGCGGCCAGCGGCAACCGGCCGCTGGTGGTGCTGGCGAACCTGTCCGGCTTCGACGGCTCGCCGGAGTCGATGCGGAAACTCCAGCTGGAGTACGGCGCGGAAATCGGCCGGGCGATCGTCAACTTCGAGGGCCCGATCGTGTTCACCGTGATCTCGCGGTACCACGGCGGCGCTTTCGTGGTCTTCTCGAAGGCGCTGAACCCGAACATGACGGTGCTGGCGCTGGAAGGCTCGTTCGCCTCGGTGCTCGGCGGCGCGCCGGCCGCGGCGGTCGTGTTCGCGGGTGAGGTCAACGCGCGGACGGCGGCGGATCAGCGGGTGCGGTCGCTGACGGAGAAGCTCAGCGGGGCGACCGGTGCCGAGCGTGCCGCGCTGGCCGCGGAACTGGCCGAGGTCCAGTCGTCGGTGCGCGCCGAGAAACTGGGTGCGGTCGCGGCCGAGTTCGACGGCGTGCACAGCATCGAGCGTGCGGTGAAGGTCGGTTCGGTGGACGCGATCATCAGCGCCGCCGAGATGCGGCCGCGCATCATCGAGGCGATCGAACAGGGCCTGGCGAAGCAGTAGCGCTCAGAAGCGGTAGCACTCAACCGCAATGAAGGGGCCTTTCATAGCAAATTTTGCTATGAAAGGCCCCTTCATCTCACGGGTGGGAGCGCGGTGGGGCGGGCGGCGGGTCCCCGAAGTCCTCCGGCGCGATCTTGTCCAGCGCCGCCCGGAACTCCTCGACCTCCCGTTCCTGCGCGACCGGATCCGGCGGCAGCGACGGCAGTTCCGCGTCCGGCCCGCTGCCCACGATCTCGACCCGCACGGAAGCGACCTCCAGCACCGCGTCGGCCACCTCGATCCCGACCCCGGCGCGCAACCCGATGGCGACCGCGTCGCTCGGCCGCGCGGAGACACGGATACCGGAATCGAGCACCAGGTCGGCGAAGAAGATGCCGTCCCGCAGCGCGGTGACCTGGACCCCGGTGACCCGGTGCCCGAACGACTCGACCACCTGGCCGATCAGTTCGATCGTGCCCGGCCGCGGCAGCCGGATCTGCTCCTGCGCGAGCGCCACCGCGCTCGCCTCGGGGCCGCCGATCGTGATCGCCAGCCAGCGGCGTTCGCCCTCCCGCTCCCGCAGCAACATCACCGGTGCCGCTTCCGGAGCCAGCACTGCCATCCCTTCGACGTCCATGGGGATCATGCGCGGTACCTCATTTCCTCGCCTCAGGCGGTGTCGTCCTTCAGCGCCTTGTCCGCCACCACTTCCGACGGGGTGGCCTGGTCTCGACGCTGGAACGGGGTCGTATGCCCCTCGGCGCGCAGCCTGGGGATCATGTGGGGATAGTGGAGTTCGAACGCGGGGCGTTCGGACCGGATCCTCGGGAGATCGAAGAAGTTGTGCCGGGGCGGCGGACAGGTCGTCGCCCATTCCAGCGAATTCCCGTGGCCCCACGGATCGTCCACTTCGACGACCTCACCGAATCGGTAGCTGCGGACGACGTTCCACAGGAACGGCAGCACCGAAGCGCCGAGCAGGAAGGCGCCGATCGTGGAAATGGTGTGCAACACCGTGAAACCGTCGGTGCTCAGGTAGTCGGCGTAGCGGCGCGGCATTCCTTCGTTGCCGAGCCAATGCTGGACGAGGAACGTCGCGTGGAAGCCGATGAACGTGGTCCAGAAATGGAGTTTCGCGAGCCGCTCGTCGAGCATCCGCCCGGTCATCTTGGGGAACCAGAAGTAGATTCCGGCGAAGGTGGCGAATACGATGGTGCCGAACAGGACGTAGTGGAAGTGCGCCACCACGAAATAGCTGTCGTGAAGGTGGAAGTCCAGCGGGGGCGCGGCCAGGATGATCCCGGTCAGCCCGCCGAGCAGGAACGTCACCATGAACCCGATCGACCACAGCATCGGTGATTCGAAGGTGAGCTGGCCCTTCCACATGGTGCCGATCCAGTTGAAGAACTTGATCCCGGTCGGCACCGCGATGAGGAAGGTCATGATGGAGAAGAACGGCAACAGCACCGCGCCGGTGGCGAACATGTGGTGCGCCCACACCGCGAAGGACAGCGCGGTGATCGCGATCGTCGCGAACACCATGAGCTTGTAGCCGAAGAGCGGTTTCCGGCTGAACACCGGGATGATCTCGGTGATGATGCCGAAATACGGCAACGCGACGATGTACACCTCGGGATGGCCGAAGAACCAGAACAGGTGCTGGAACAGGATCGCCCCGCCGTTGGCCGGATCGAAGACGTGCGCGCCGAGGCGCCGGTCCGCCATCAGCCCGAACAGGGCCGCGGTGAGGATCGGGAAGACCGCCAGGATCAGGATCGTGGTGAACAGGATGTTCCAGGTGAACAGCGGCAGCCGCCACATGGTCATCCCGGGCGCGCGCAGGCAGAGGATCGTGGTGACCATGTTGACCGCGCCGAGGATCGTCCCGAGCCCGGAGACGATCAGGCCCATGATCACCAGATCGGCGCCGACGCCAGGGGTGTGCGCGGCGTTGGACAGCGGCGTGTACATCGTCCACCCGAAGTCGGGCGCTCCGCTCGGGGTGAGGAACGCGCTGAGCGTCATCAGCCCGCCGAAGAGGTACAGCCAGTAGGAGAACGCGTTCAGCCTCGGGAAGGCGACGTCCGGTGACCCGATCTGCAGCGGCAGGATGTAGTTGGCGAACGCGAAGAGGTTCGGTGTCGCGTACAGCAGCAGCATGATCAGGCCGTGCATGGTGAACAGCTGGTTGTACTGCTCCTGCGAAAGGAACTGCATCCCCGGCCTGCCCAGCTCGCCGCGCATCAGCAGCGCCATGAACCCGCCGATGAGGAAGAACGCGAACGAGGTGCTCAGGTAGAGCACGCCGATCGTCTTGTGGTCGGTGGTACGGACGATGTTGAGGAACACGCCGCCCTTGGGCGCCCGGCGCCGCCCGCCGAAACGGACGGCCTCCGGGCGGGGCGATGTCTTCACCGCGGCCATGACGACTCCCAGCACGAGGACGCACCTTCTGAAGGCTGGTACCCGTCCAGGAGAGTCCCTACACGCGGGCTTTTTCAAGAGGCTGAAGGGCTTGTCCCGGCAGGAGCCCGAACGCCGGATCGGCCCCGTCCGCCCACAAGGCCGTGGCGACTCGCAGTAGTCGCGGGAGCCCCGGCCGATGCGCCGGATGCGCGGCGACGACCAGGTGCTCACGGTCGTGCAGGGTGTTCCCGATCAGCGAGCCGAGCTGTCCGGCACCCATCTGCACGAACGCGCGGAACCCGGCCGCGTACATGTTCTCGACAAGGCCGCGGAACCGCACCGGCTCGAGCAGATGCCGCACGAACAGGTCACGCACGTCCGCGGCCGCCGCCGGATAGGGCCTGCCCGTCGTGGCCGACCAGACCAGGAGTTTCGCCGGACGCGGAGCATGGCGCTCGGCGGCCTCGCGGATCGGGCCGAGATACGGTGCGAGCATCGGGGTGTGGAACGCGGGCCGGGCCGGCAGCACCACAGAGATCACCCCGTCGGTACGGAATGCGCGCACGAAGCCGTCGACGGCTTCCGCGGGCCCGCAGATCATCGTCTGATGTGGCGCGTTATCTTGGGAGAGCATCACTTCCGACTGTCCTTTGAGGACTTCGATGACCATGGACGCCGCCGCGCCGATCACCGCGAACGCCAGCCCCGGCACCTTGAGAGCGTCCGGATCGAAACCCGCCCGGAACGTGTCCACCTCGGTGTCGGCGTGGATTCCGGCAATGGCCATCGCGGTCCACTCCCCCAGACTGTGCCCGGCGAGCGCGTCCGGGGTCACGCGCAGACGGCGCAAGGCCGTGTCGAGCAGCCTGCCCGACCGGACGTCGTCGGCGGGCGTCTCGCAGGCGTTCTCCGGCCCAGGGAAGACGAAGGCGAGTTTGCCACCGCCCGCGCCGAGCAGCGGTTCCGGAACGAACCAGAGGTCGTTGCGGCCGCGCCACGATCTACCCTTCGCGACCACTTTCCTGGCCAGGTTCAGTCGTTTGGGCGTCGGGTCGACGAGGCTGAGCCGGATCCGGCCGCGGCCGATGTCGCCGGTGCGCGGAAGGTCGTCGCGGTCGAGCAGGCAACCCATCTCGGCGACGGTCGGTGCGGACAGGCGAAGGACACTGACGGCCTTTCCCACGGAAGCCTCCGAAACACGGAAGAGTGAATTGATCACCGAGCGTACTTAAACGCAGACGCGGCGGCACGTCAATACTTGGAAGTACGGTTTCCGGTCACAGGAACCGAATGGCGGAACGCCGACCCGTGAAACGCGAAGATCGACGCGTTTCCCCTGCGAGCAAGTACCGAAGATCCCATGTTTTTCCCGCGACAGCAGGGAAGATCAGCCCGAATCGCCACCCGGAGTCCACCATTCCGCTTTCGTCGGACCACCGGCCAATAGTGGTCCGCACCTATTTCCGGAGATAGACGGCGATTCGCCCTATCGTCGGTAGCACGCCGATGACGGATTCGGTATCACGCGCGGTCACGAAGAAACATGAAGGGGCTCAGCGGGCTTTCGCATTCCGGACCGCGATGCTCAGCAGTTCCGCGGCCGGACCGGCGAGCCGCCGCCCGGCGGGCCACACCGCGCGCAGTTCCCGGCCGAAGTCGACGCCGTCCACCGGGACCGGGACGAGCCTGCCTTCGGCGACGTCCCGGACGATGGCGAGTTCGCTGATCACCGCCGGACCGGCGCCCGCGATCACGGCGTTGCCGACCGCGGAGGCGGACCCCAGTTCCAGCAACGGTTTCGCCGGGCCGACACCGGCCTTGCGCAACGCGGCGTCCACGGTCTCCCTGGTCCCGGAACCCGGTTCGCGCACGACGAGCGGCGTGATCGCCAGTTCGGCCGCGGTCACGGGACGGCGCTTGCGCGTCCACGGATGACCCGCGGGCACGACGAGGACCAGGTGATCGGTGGCCACCCGCCGGGACGAAAGGCCGGGCAGGGAACCGGGCGACTCGACGAACCCGAGGTCGACCTTGCCCTCCCGCGCCAGTTCGGCGGCCTGGTCGGAGTTGGTGACCTCCAGCCCGAGGTACAGCCCGGGGTCGCCGCGTTTGAGCTCGCCGATCCAGCCCGGCACCAGATACTCGGCCAGTGTCATGCTCGCGGCGACCCGCAGATGCGCCTCGTGCTGGGTGCGCAGCGCTTCGGCGCCGTCGAGCAGGCCGTCGAGTTCGGACAGGACGCGGTGCGCCCAGCCCGCGATGACCCGGCCGTCGGGGGTGAGCGCGGAACCGCGCCGCGTGCGGTCGACCAGCACCAGCCCCAGCCTCCGCTCGACCGTGGACAGTCGTTTGCTCGCCGACGGCTGCGCGATCCCGAGACTGGCCGCGGCCTGCCCGATACTGCCGAGCTCGTCCACGAGCACCAGCAGGCGCAGGGAGTCCAGATCGGGTGTGGTCATAGCCCAAGTGTATGACCTACCCCCGGTATTCCCGGCTACCGAGGTCGCCCCGTCCGGGCGAGGCTCGAACCATGAGCACCACGCACGCGAGACCGACGAAGCCCTACCTGACCGCCTTCGCGATCACCGGCGCCGGAGTGGCCGCCGCGTACCTGGTCGGCACCGCTTTCCCGGTCGTCAGCGCGCTCACCATCGCCGTCGTGCTCGGTATCGTCACCGGATCGCTGCCTTCGCTGTCCGACGGGACCCGGAAAGCCATCGCCGGGATCACGAAGAAGCTGCTTCGCGCCGGCGTCGTGCTGCTCGGTCTTCAACTCTCGCTCCCGGCCGTCCTGGCGCTGGGGCCGGGGACCCTGGTCGCCGTTGTGCTCACCGTCGGGATCACATTCCTCGGCACGATCGGTCTCGGCAGGCTCCTCGGTGTGCCTCGCGGCCTGGGGATACTGGTCGCGACCGGGTTCTCCATCTGCGGCGCCTCCGCCATCGCCGCCATGGAAGGCGTCGTGAAACGCGAGGACTCGGACGTCGCGACCGCGGTCGCCCTGGTCACTTTCTACGGCGGGCTCGCCATCGCCGCGGTCCCGCTGATCGGCGGCTGGCTGCGGCTCGACGCGGCCCGGATCGGCGAATGGGCCGGCCTCAGCGTGCACGAAGTCGCGCAAGTCGTCGCCGCGGCCACCCCCGCCGGGAGTGCCGCCATCGCGGTCGCCATCGTGATCAAGCTCAGCCGGGTGGTCCTGCTGGCCCCGATGGTCGCCGCGGTCGGCGTGCACGAGCGGCATCGGCCCGTCGACGGCAAGCGGCCGCCCCTGGTCCCGCTGTTCGTCCTCGGTTTCCTCGCCATGGCCGCCCTCCGCAGCACCGGGATCGTGCCAGGTGTCGTGCTCGACGTCGCCAAGGTCGCCTGCACCCTGCTGCTGGCCGGCGCGCTGTTCGGGCTGGGCTGCGCGGTCCGGCTCGGCGAACTCGTCCGCACCGGCGGCCGCGCCCTGCTGCTCGGCCTGCTCTCCACTCTGCTGGTCGGGACGACCGCGCTGGTCACACTGACCGTGCTCGGTTGAGGACGACGGCCGCGAGCAGCGCGACCACGCCTCCGCCGACCATCACGACCGGAACCGAGACGGCATCGACGACCACTCCGCCGAGCAGCGCGCCCGCCGAAAGGGTCGCTTGGAACGACGAGGTGAACAGCACCGACGCCGCTTCGGGCGCGTGCGGCGCCGCCCTCGCGAACCACGTTCCCGAGCAGACGGGGACGGCACCGTAGGCGAAACCCCACAGCACCAGCAGCGCGAGCGCGCCCGCTTTCGTGTCGCCGAGGAACGGCAACGCGAGGGCCGCGACACCGATCGATCCCGCCGCGGCGAGGAAGGTCAGCCGGAGATCGCGGGCGATCGCCGCGCCCGCCACGAAATTGCCGGCGATCCCGGCGGTGCCGTAGACGAACAGGAAGACGGTGATCAGCTCGGGGCTCACCTCTGTCACCTGACGCAGGAGCGGCGTGACGTAGGTGTAGGTCCCGAAGTGGGCGAGCACGATCAGCACGGTGACGAGCAGGCCGAGCCGGGTCGTCCGCTCGCGGGTCATCCCGCGCAGGACGCCGAGCCGGGTCGCGTCCGCCGACGGCAGTGGAGGCAACGTCAGCGCCAGCGCGGCGAGGACGCCGATCGTGAAGACCGTCATCACCGCGAAAGCCGCTCGCCAGCCGAAAAGTTCGCCGAGGAAGGTTCCCGCCGGCACTCCGAGAACCGAGCCGAGCGGGACGGCGGAGAAGATCACCGCGGTCGCCCTGCCCGCGCGCCCGGGGCCGACGAGCCGTTCGGCGAGACCGGAACCGATCGCCCAGAAGGCGCCGATCACCAGCCCGACCAGCACTCGCGAGACCAGCATCGCCCAGTAGGCCGCCGCGGTCGCCGCGAGGACGTCGGCCACGGCCAGCACCACCATCAGCGCGCACAGCAGGATCCGGCGGTCGAGCCGTCCGGCGGCGACGGTGACGGCCGGGGCCGCGAGCGCGGCGAGGAAACCGGGCAGGGTCATGGTCAGGCCCGCCGTCCCCGGCGTGATCCGGAAGTCCTCGCCGATCGGGGTCAGGAGGCCGATCGGCAGGATCTCCGTGGTGACGAGGGAAAAGATCCCGAGCGTCACCGCGAGGACGGCGAGCCATCCCTTCAGCGGGGTCCGCGCGGAGGTGTCGAGGGCAGAAGCGGTCATGTGCTTCAGCCCATCACCACGCGGGCACCGCGGTCTGGCGGAATCGCGACGTGGATCTAGCTACGGGATCGCTGGGTCACGACGATGCAGGCGACGACGATCAGCGCGGTCACCGGCGCGGCGGCCGGGAGGTGCTCGCCGAGCAGCAGGACCGCCCAGACCAGGGTCAGCAACGGCTGGGCGAGCTGCAACTGACTCGCCCGCGCGACCCCGATCTCGGCCATTCCCCGGTACCAGGCGAAAAACCCGCCGAACTGGGAGATGAGCGCGACGTACAGCAGCCCGGCGATGCCCTCACCGGTGACGTGCAGCGGTTCGGTCGCGAGACCGAAGACGGCGAACGCGCCGGTGACCGGCAGCGCCAGCACCAGCGCCCACGCGATCACATGCCAGCCCGCCATCTCCCTGGCCAGCCTGCCGCCCTCGGCGTACCCGAACGCGCACAGCACGAGCGCGCCGAACAGGAACAGGTCCGCTGTGGACAGTCCACCGCCGCTCTGCCCGACGGTGAACACGACGACCGCGCTCGCGCCGACCGCCGCGGCGAGCCAGAACCGGCGGGAGGGCCGGTGCCCGGTCAGCTTCGAGGAGATGACGGCGGTGGCCAGCGGCAGGAGCCCGATCACCACCGCGGAATGCGCGGTCGACGACGTCGTCAGCGCCAGCGTGGTGAGGATCGGGAACCCGAGGACACAGCCGAGGGAGACCACGGCCAGGCCCCGCCACTGGTCGCGCCTCGGCAGCGGGACCCGGAAGAGCCGAAGACAGATGCCGGCGACCAGCGCGGCCAGGACGCTGCGCAGCCCCGTGGCGGTCCACAGGTCGAAGCCCTTGAGCGACCATACGGTGGCGGGAAACGTGAACGAGAAGGCGAGGACACCCAGCGCCGCCAACGCGGTCCCGGAGCGGACCGCTACTGCTCGATCCGCGATAGCGCTATCATCCAGTCTCATGTCCGATGGTAGCAGCGTCACCAGCCTGGTCACACAGCTGAAGTCCGACCTGGAGCGCTATCCGGTAGACGGAAAGCTCCCGTCCAGCCGGGAGCTGGTCCGGCAGCTGAAGGTGAGCCCGGTGACGGTGTCGCGGGCCATCGCCGCGCTGGCCGCCGAAGGCCTCGTGATCACCCGCCCCGGCGCCGGCGTCTTCCGCGCCCCGCCGGCCCGTGAGGTGGCGGTGACCGGTGACGTGTCGTGGCAGGAGGTGGCGCTCGGTTCCCAGTCCGGCGCCCGGGTGATCGACGCCAGCGGCGTGCTCACCGCGCTGAGCGACCCGCCGTCGGGTGTCATCGACCTCAACGGCGGCTACACGCATCCGAGCCTCCAGCCGGAACGCGAACTCGCGGCCGCGTCGGCCCGCGCCGGACGCCGTCCCGGTGCCTGGACGCGGCCGCCGATCTGCGGCTTGCCCGAACTGCGGGCCTGGTTCGCCCGCGACATCGGCAGCCCGGTGAACGTCGAGAACGTGCTGGTCACCTCGGGCGGGCAGAGCGCGCTGACGACGGCGTTGCGCGCGCTCGGCGCACCCGGCGCGCCGGTGCTGGTGGAATCCCCGACGTACCCGGGCATGCTCGCCATCGCGCGGGCGTCGGGGCTGCGGCCGGTCCCGGTGCCGATCGACCGCGACGGCGTCCGGCCAGAACTGCTCGCGGACGCCTTCCGCGACACGGGCGCCCGGCTGTTCGTCTGCCAGCCCGCGTTCCAGAACCCGACCGGCGCGGTGCTGTGCGCCGAACGCCGCGCCGAGATCCTGCGGATCGTCCGTGACGCGGGTGCTTTCGTCATCGAGGACGATTTCGCCCGGCTGATGGCGCATCCCGGCAGCCCGGCTCCCCCGCCCCCGCTCGTGGCCGACGACCCCGACGGCGTCGTGGTGCACATCCGCTCGCTCACGAAACCGGCGTCACCGAGCCTGCGGATCAGCGCGCTGGCCGCGCGCGGCCCGGCACTGGAACGCCTGCGCGGGCTCCACGCCGTCGAAAGCTTCTTCGTTCCGCGCCCGCTGCAGGAAACCGCGCTCGAACTGGTCAGTTCTCCCGCCTGGGGCCGCCATCTGCGGAGCCTCGCGGCCTCGCTGCGGGAACGCCGCGACGTCGCCGTCTCGGCGCTGCGGGAGTTCCTGCCCACCTGGGCCACCGTCCCGGTCCCGACCGGCGGTTACCACCTGTGGCAGCCGCTCCCCGGCTTCGTCGACGAAGTAGCGCTGACCAGTGCCGCTTTCCGCGCGGGAGTAGCGGTCACCCCCGGCAGGATTTACTTCGCGGCCGAGGCTCCAGGGCCCTATCTGCGCCTGAGCTACGTCAGCGCCGCGACCGGCGCGCAGCTGCGGGACGGCGTCCAGCGCCTCTCCCAGGCGTACCAGGAGATCCCCGGCTGACGTCTCGTACGATCACGTGCGGAGGCGACGAAAAGGCATGACACAGCCGGCGGCGGCGCCGCACGAATCACCCGGCAGGCTCTGGGAACTGCTCGACGACGGCCAGCGCAAGGCGCTGCGTGCCGAGGCCGAACTGCGCCGGTACCCGGCGGGAACGGTGATCATCCGCGAGGGCGACCGGTCGGACTGGGTGCTGATCCTGATGGCCGGGCGGGTCAAGATCACGTCGGTGTCCACCGGCGGCTACGACGCCGTGCTGGCCGTCCGCGATCCGGGCGACATCATCGGCGAGATGGCGTCGATGGACGGCAGCCTGCGCTCGGCCACGGCGATCGCCGTCGAACCCGTCACCGGCCTGTGGCTGTCCTCGCGCGCGTTCAACACCGTGCTCCGCGACCATCCCGGCATCTCGGTGGTCCTGCTCCGGATCATCACCTCCCGACTGCGTTACGCCAATTCGCGCCGCACCGAATTCGGGGACAGCACCGCCGCCGAACGGATCGCCGCGATCCTCGTCGACCTCGCCGAGCGGTACGGCGTTCCCGTCGCCGACGGCACGCTGATCGCCCTGCGGATCAGCCAGCGGGACCTCGCCGGGCTCGCGTCCGCGTCGCGGGAAGCCGTCGCGCGAACCCTGCGGACCCTGCGCGCCGACGGATTGCTCAGCACCGGCCGCCAGCGACTGGTCGTGCGGAGCGTCGACGACCTCAGGCAGCTGGCACCCGACGACCACTGAGCCGCCACGGCGGGCCGGCAACCGCCGGTGAGTCCGCCAACGGCCGGACCCACCGGCGCCACGACGCGAACCGGTGATCGACCGCCCCTCACCCTCTCCGGATCGATCACCGTCATCGGCCCTCCCTTCCGATCTCGCGCCGTGTCCGACGGGAACGAGCTTGGCAGGGATCATCCCGTCGTTCTGCGTCACCTGACACAAAGCGCGAAACCGGGTTGTACGCGTCTTGTACGAGACGGAAGGACTCTCATGTCCCGTCACCTGAACCGAATCCAGGACGGAGTCACTCCCGTGAAGATCTCCCGCGTCGCACAGGGCCTGTTCGCGGCCCTCGTCGCCACCGCGGCGGTCGGCGCAGCCCCGGCCACCTCCCTCGCCGCGCCGGCCACCGGCGACCGGTTCTCGGCCGCCGCGGTCGGGAACACGTTGGTGTACAAGCAGAAAACAGAAGGTTACGACTGCTTCAGAATCCCCGCCATCGTCAAGGCGAACAACGGCGAACTGCTCGCGTTCGCCGAAGGCCGCAACGGCGGAGCCAGCTTCTGCAACGACAGCGGCGACATCGATCTCGTCGTGAAACGCTCCGCCGACAACGGCAGGACCTGGAGCGCACCGAAGATCGTCATCGAAGGTTTCGGTGACACCAAAGGAAACCCGACGCCGATCGTGGTTCCCTCCACCGGCCGGATCGTGCTGCTCTCGGTGATGGAATGCGTCAAGAACCCCGACTGCAACCGTATTCCGCGCGTCTCGATCAGCGACGATGACGGCAAGACCTGGACCGCGCCCAAGGTGCTCACCACGCAGCTCGGGTTCAGCAGCGCGCCCGGCTGGCTCGCGACCGGGCCGTCGCACGGCATCGTGCTGACCCGCGGCGCGCACGCGGGCCGGATCGTCGCCGGAATGAGTTACACCGCCGACGGCAAGAACAGCGGCGCGCTCATCTACAGCGACGACCAAGGGGTCACGTGGAAGCGCGGCGCCACCGACACCCCGGCGTCGACGGCCGGGCTGAACCCGCAGGAGATCAGCGTCACCGAACTGCTCGACGGCCGGGTCTACGCCGCGGCGCGCAACCAGGCCAACAACGACGACAAATGCCTCAGCGGTGGTGCCAAGAACCGCGCCTACGCCATCAGTTCCGACGGCGGGGCCAGCTTCTCGACCAAGTTCACCTTCGAGGAGGACCTGATCACCCCGGTGGTGCAGGCCTCGACCGCGCGGATGACCGCGACCGACAAGGCGGGCAAGTACAACCGGATCCTGTTCGCCGCGCCGTCGGTCTGCGACCGCCGCAAGGAACTCGTCGTGCGATCGTCGTTCGACGAGGGCGCGAACTGGCAGGGCAACTCCGCCGGAACGCTGGTGTGGAGCGGTGACGCCGCGTACTCCGACATGGTCCAGCTGTCCTCGGGTTCGGTCGGCGTGCTGTACGAGGCGGGCCCGGCGGGGAACGCCAACGAGACGATCCGCTTTTCCACCGTCACCGAGACGACCCTCGGCGCCCCGGTGTGCGGCGGCGGATACGGCGTGATCGACTCGGCCCCGCTCGGGACGTCGGGCACGGTTTACCTGTCCTACAACGCTTCCAACGGGCAGAACTGTGTCAGCACGATGAAGAGCGCGTCCGCGGGCACCGCGACCGCGACATCGGCCTACCTCGAAGTGGCGGGGGCGTCCAGGATCACCGACTCCGGGTCGTTCTCGTGGTTCGCCGGCCCGGTGCGGGCGGCCGCGGCGGGCAAATGCGTGAAATGGGGCGGTTCCGCGGGCGGAACGTCGTACAACAGCCCGTCGGAACACTGCGGCTGAGCACTGGGCCTCGGCCGCGCCGGGGTCGTGAGTGATAAAGAGCGTTCTAACGCTCTTTATCACTCACGACCCCTCCACTCAAAGCCTTCACGCGCCTCTTGCTCTGGCCGCGCCCTCGGTCATCACTTCGGCGGACGCTGCCGGGGGGACAGCTTGGTGAGCGCCAGCTTCTCCAGCCCGCGCGAGATCTCCGCGATCCCGGCGTCGAACCGGTCCAGATCGACACCCTTGGCGGCCAGATCTTCGCGGACGTGCTTCTCGACCTTCGCCCAGTCGTTGCGGTACTCGGTGGCGAGTTCCTTCCACGGCACACCGGCCAGCCCGGCGGTGAGGCCGCCGTCGTAGGCGAGCACGCCGCGCTCCATCAAGTACGCGATGCCCGGGTATCCGAGATATCCCTGCCAGTAGGACCCGTTGTCGTTGGCCGTGATCGACCCGGCCGCCGGATCATGGCGGACGTCGTAGGTCTTGGCCTTGTCCGACGACGCGACCCGCGCGGTGTCGCCGTCGATCTCGACCCGCCCGTCGGCGACCGCGCCGAGTGCCTCGTAGATCTTGATGACCGGGGACGGCTTCCAGTCCGCGGCCACTCAGCCCTCCAGCCGTTCGAGCAGGACGACCTCCACCGTGTCGCCCTCTTCCTTGCCGATCGCCTTGCGCACGTCGGCCTTCACCGGGAGTTTGTGGGTGCCATCGCCCAGCGCCATGAACGAACTCCGGAAGGGATGCCCGTCGACGGTGCCGCGGACCTTCACCAGCCCCTTGGTGCCGAAGAACTCGGCGGAGCCGGGCATGACCACGTACGTCCAGCCGCCCTTCTCCGGGCTCTTGACCAGCGTCGCAGTGAACCGTTTGTCCATGAGGGCACCTTACGGCAGGGCACCGACGAAACGGTCCTTCACAGCGCGACCCGGATGCGCACCCGGCGGCCGACGTCACGGGCCCACGCCCGGATCGACGGCCAGTCACGGAAGTCGCCCGCCCAGGGGCCCGCGGCCATGACCTTCCAGAACAGGCCGCTCGCGGTGGCCGGGGTGAGCCTGCCGCCGAAGGTGGCCGTGCGCTCGGCGTCGATCCTCGCGGCCAGCAGGGCGACCCCCGCGGGCAGGCTCACCCGTTTGCCCGCGGCGAGTGGTCCGCACGGCCCGCTGTGGAACAGCCAGACCGGCCGGTTCCGGAGCGCCTCCTCGTGCTCGGTGAGCAGGCGCACCGCCTCCGGGCGCCAGCGCCGGTGGTACAGCGCGCTCCCGACGATCACCGCGCCGTACGGCTCGACGTCTTCGACTTCGGCCGCGTCCAGCAGATCGGCCGTCAGCCCGCCTTCCCGCAGTTCAGCGGCGATCACCTCGGCGATCTCCCTTGTCCCGCCGGACTTACCGGCATGGGCGACGAGTACTGCGGTCATGCCACCATTGTCCGCGCGGGCGCCTACCGTGCCACCGCCCGGCCCGTCGACACGCCGCATTCGGCTCACCTCTTCACCCGTCGGAGCGCTACCCGGGAGGCAGGAACGCCGGTCTCGCCGCCGGATCGGGTTCGTCGTAGTAGCGGTGGAACACGGCGGTCTGCCCGCCGGACAGCGGCGGGACTATCCAGCTCCAGTCGGCCCGGCAACGGCGCCCCGCGCGCTCCTCCTTGGCGATATGCGTGAGGAACCGCCGCGATTCGGTGTGGTGGTCGGCGACGGTCACGCCCGCCGCGTCGAAGGAGTGCTGGACGGCCAGCGTCAGTTCGACGAGCGCGCGGTCGCGCCACAGGGTGCGTTCCGATTTCGTCGACAGGCCCATCAGGTCCGCGATCATCGGCAGCAGGTCGTAGCGGTCGGTGTCGGCCAGGTTGCGCGCGCCGATCTCGGTGGCGAGATACCAGCCGTTGAAGGGCGCCGCCGGGTAGGTGATCCCGCCGATGACCAGCCGCATGTCGCTGATCGCCGGTACCGCGTGCCAGCGCAGCCCGAGCCCGGCGAACCAGCGGTGGTCGGGATGCGACAGCGGGACCTCCAGGACGGCGTCCGGCGGCAGCCGGAACAGCCGCCGCTCCCCCGGCCCTGATTCGATGAGCAGTGGGAGGACGTCGAACGACCCCTTGCGCTCGGGCGGGCGCCAGCCGTGCTCCTGGACGGTCTCGGTGAAGGCGGCGTAGCGCGGATCGCCGAGCACCGAGCCGTCGCTCAGCCGGTAGCCGGCGTACCGGACCAGCTGGTCGTTGTGGATCTTCGGGCCGGGCCCCGCCGGACCGTCCGGCGCGAACACGGTGATGGCCGGGCGGATCCGGCCACCCCGGGTCGCCTCCCGCAAATGGGTGACGCACTCCTCGGCGATGGCGGCGGCTCCGACGACGTCGCGACGGTCGCGCACCCTCAGTCCCTGCCAGTACAGCCTGCCGATGCACCGGGCGGAATTCCGCCAGGCCACTCGCGCGCCGAACTCGACCTCGGCCGTCGTGTGGCGATACGTGCCGGTCTCGCCGATCTCGGCACGGATGCGGTCGAGCCGCTCGCGCAGCCGCGTGGGACCACAGTCCGTCTCGGCGTGGAAGAGCCGGACGAAGTCCTCCGCCTCGGCGACGTCCACGCTCCGTTCCCACGGGCCCGCCTCCGGAGGCAAGCGAGGGATATCCGTCACCCGCATGGAGGCCGTCGTCACCTCGGCTTCCCACTCTCCGAATTCGACGCCGGCACCGGCGGCGGGAACGATCACCATTCCTCCTGCACTCGGAAATGCCCGGAGGGATCCTGCCTGATCGGCGAGATGGCCGGGTCCGGACCAGACGAAAGACGATACCTCACGAAAAGACGACCACGATCCTCCAAATGGCAGAAGCTGCACCCGAGCTGACATTTATGCAGCTAGAAAGCTTGCGGACGACAATATTTGGAATTGATTACGACTTCGCGGGATATTCACCGAATTACGTCTCGATAAATGATCACCCCCCAGCCAAGATCACTTTATGATCGGCGCCGATCACTCTTTCGAGCGTATTCGACAGCGAACCCCTTCTGCTCTTTCCCCGTGCCGGTGTATTGGCCCGCTCCCGCCGTCGCTAGAGTGCGGGGAGCTCCGAGGAGAAAGGACAATCGTGGTCGACAGGCGGATTCCGGTCATCCTGGTCGCGGGCTTCCTCGGCTCCGGCAAGACCACCCTGCTCAACCACCTGCTGGCCAACCGGCAGGGCGCGCGGATCGGGGTCGTGGTCAACGACTTCGGCAGTATCGCGGTCGACGCGATGGCCGTCTCCGGCCAGGTCGACACCATGATGTCGTTCGGCAACGGCTGCCTGTGCTGCGCCGTCGACGCGAGCGGGCTCGACGCCATGCTCGCGAAGCTCTCCGAGGCCGAGGCCGGGATCGACGTCATCGTGATCGAAGCCAGCGGACTCGCCGAACCGCGTGACCTCATCCGGCTGATGATCGCCAGCGAGAACCCCGTCATCGCCTACGGCGGCCTGGTCGAACTCGTCGACGCCGCCGAGTTCGAGACGACCAGGAAGCGGCACCCGGAGCTGGACGAGCACCTCGGATTCGC
The DNA here is from genome assembly GCF_046548895.1 of Amycolatopsis sp. cmx-4-54. NCBI lineage: Bacteria > Bacillati > Actinomycetota > Actinomycetes > Pseudonocardiales > Pseudonocardiaceae > Amycolatopsis > Amycolatopsis sp. cmx-4-54. Next base: position 473,434 of record NZ_JAEBEJ010000005.1, on the reverse strand, counting down.
CGACCTGGTCGTGCTCAACAAAACCGACCGGGCCGACCAGGACACCCTGGCCAAACTGCGCGGCACGATCGACGAGGTCGCGCCCGGCACCCCGGTGATCGCGACCTCCCACGGCCGGATCGACCCCACCCTGTTCTTCGACGCCCGGCCGCGCGAACGGGCGGGTCAGCTGTCGTTCGACGACCTCCGCGAGGAAGAGCACGACCACGAGCACCACTTCCACACCGCGTACGACAGCGTCGCCTTCACCACCGAACGGCCGCTGGACCCGCGACGGCTGATGGACTTCCTCGAACAACGCCCCGGCGGCCTCTACCGGATCAAGGGTTTCCTCGACTTCGGCCCGAACGGCCCGCGCTCCCGGTTCGGCCTGCACACCGTCGGCTCCTTCATCCAGCTGGACCGCTCGGCGTGGCCCGCCGGCCTGCCGCGCCGGAGCGAGCTGGTGCTGATCGGCTCGGGGATCGACACCGACGCCGTCACCGCGCGCCTCGAGGAATGCGTCGCGGACGATCCCGAGGCGATCGACGACCGGGGCATGTTGCGCGTGCTGCGGTTCATTCAGGACTGACACGCCCGCTCGCGCCCCCGGTGCCGAGTTACGCCCCCGATCACGCGTGTCCGGACCGGACGTACTTTGACACGCCGAAAGACCGAAATACCGGGAATCGCGGCGAGTCTCGTTGACACTGGGCTGCGGAAGGAATCTCGAGCTGGACCACCTGTATCGGGAGGACAGTTCCATGACGAACACCGCCGGACGCTGGTACCTGGTCGGCGCGCTGCCGGAGGACTCCCCCGCCGCGCATCTGATGACCCGCTCCGAGGACCTCCGATACCGGCGTTCCGCCTGCGGGGACAAGGAATCCCGGTTGTGGACACCGGTGGATCTCACCACCACCGACGTCGCCCCGTGCCCCCGCTGCGCCGCGACCCTGCCCGGCCACCGTTCCACCCGTAAGGCCGAACCCGCCGCGAATACGCAACTCGCTTTCGACTTACCGCTCTGACCCCCCGCATTTCGTCCTCTGAATGCGGTAGTTGCGCGTGCAAGTACCGCATTCAGAGGACTAAACGCTGTCCTTCTTGGCCCTGCTCGGCGCGACCCGGGGCGGCTCGTTCGGCATCTTCGGATAGACGGGCGGCCAGGGCGCGTCCATCAGCCCGTCCGCCATGTCCTTCCTGGACATTTCGAGCAGCGGCTCGATCGACTGCGGTTTCGTTCCCTGCCAAGGGTCGCCGCGTTCCGCGAGCCGAGCGGGCACAGTGGACAGGGTGAGCTTGTCCGGCTCGACGGTCTCCAGTTCGTCCCAGCCGATCGGCGTCGACACCTGCCCGCCGACCCGCGGCCGTACACACCACGCGCCGAACACCGTCTTGTGCGGCGCGTTCTGGTTGAAGTCGACGAACACCCGGGAGCCGCGTTCTTCCTTCCACCACTGCGCCGTCATCTCCGCCGGGTGGCGTCGTTCGAGTTCGCGGGCGAGCGCGACGGCGGCCGCGCGGACCTCGTAGCCGTCCCACTTCGGTTCCAGCGGCACGTAGAGATGCAGGCCGCGCGAGCCCGAGGTCTTCAGCTGCGCGGTAATGCCCAGCTCATCGAGCAATGCCTTCGCCAGGACGGCGCCATGCCGCAGTTCGGGGAACCCGATCCCCGGCGACGGGTCGAGGTCGATGCGGAGCTGGTCACTGATGTCCAGCGAGTCGGCCCGGTTCGGCCAGACGTGGAAACCGAGGCAGCCCTGGTTCACCGCCCAGACGATGTGCGCGAGGTCCTTCGCCACGAGCGCGTCCGAGGTGGTGCCGTTCGGGGTGGAGACCACCGTCGTGGTCAGCCAGCCTGGGGCGTTCTTCGGAACTCTCTTCTGGAACCACGACTTCCCGCCCGCGCCGTCGGGATAGCGTTCCAGCAGCAGGGGTCTGCCGCCGAGTTGCTCCAGCAGCGGCACCGAGACCGCGCGGTAGTACTCGACGAGGTCCAATTTGGTCTCACCGCGCTCCGGGAAGTAGACCTTGCCCGGATTGGAGACCGCGAACTCGACGCCGTCGAGGTCCAGCGTGACCGGCTCTGCCTTCATGTTTCCCCCAGTTCGGTGAACAAAGTGGCCAGCTCGGCGGGCGGGACCTCTTCGAGCTGCGCGTACGTGCACGAGGCCGGTTCACGGTCGGGGCGGAAGCGCACGAGCCTCCCGCCGTGACGGAACCTCGTGCCCTCCACGTGTTCATAGCGGACTTCGGCGACCCATTCGACGCGGAGCGGCTCCCAGCTCAGGTCCTTCTGCGGCGCCCACCGGCTCCCCGCTCCCGGCATGCGCCCGCCCGCCTCCTCGTGGGTCTCGGCCCACTCGCGCCACGGATGGTTCTCCAGCGCGTTCTCCCGCAACGGCGCGAGCTCCTCCACCAGCTCACGACGCCTCGCGGCGGTGAAACTACTGGCCACGCCCACACTGTGCAGAACGCCTTCGTCGTTGTAGAGCCCGAGCAGCAGCGAACCGACGCCGACACCGTCCTTGTGCCACCGGAATCCGGCGACGGCGCAGTCCGCCGTCCGCTGGTGCTTGACCTTCCACATCACCCGCTTGTCCTGTTCGTACGGCGCGTCGGCGGGTTTGGCCATCACACCGTCGAAACCCGCGCCCTCGAACCGGGTGAACCAGTCCTGGGCGACGTCGGGATCCTCGGACAGCGGGGTCAGGTGGACCCGGGCGAGCTTCGTGTCGACGACGCCTTCGAGCAGCTTCCGCCGCTCCCCGAACGGCTCGGGCGTCAGATCCCGGTCGTCCAGCGCGAGCAGGTCGAACACCACGAAACTGGCGGGCGTCTCCGCGGCCAGCTTGTTCACCCGGGACGCCGCCGGGTGCAGGCGTAGCTGGAGCGTCTCGAAGTCGAGCCCGCCCTCGGTGACCAGCACGATCTCGCCGTCGACGACGCAACGCTCGGGCAGCGCTTCCTTGAGCAGCTCGACCAGCTCGGGGAAGTACCTCGTCAGCGGCCTGTCGTTGCGCGAACCCAGCACGACCTCGTCGCCGTCGCGGAAGACCACGCACCGGAAGCCGTCCCACTTGGGCTCGTAGAGCAGCCCCGGCGTGCGAGGCAGTTCGTGCACGGCTTTGGCCAGCATCGGCTTGACGGGTGGCATCACGGGCAATTCCACGAGGCCGATCCTAGGCCGCGTCACCGACAAAAGCGCGGCGTCAAAGTTCGGCCAGCAGAAGCCCGCTCCGCGGTTTGGGCGTGAAGTAGGTGGCCTTCCTCGGCATCCGCGATCCGGCCGCGTGCACGGCGAGCACCTCCGCGTACGGAACCGGAGCAAGCAGGAATACCGCGTCCGCGTCTTCGGGCACCGGCGTGCCCGGCAGCAACGGACGCACGTTCGGTCCTTCCGGATCGACGCCGAGCGCTCCGCGAAGCAGCTCCTGTTCCACCACCGCGTGGTCACCGCCCGCCTTGCCGAGCGTCACCCGGAAGGCCGACTCGCCCGCCAGCACGGTCACCTCGCCCGGCTCGGCGGGCGGACCCGGCGGGCCGGGATGGACGTCGAACCCCGCCTCCGTCCAGCGCCGGAGAAGGGTGGCCGGGTCGAGACCGGTGCCGGCGAGCACCCGGTGGATGGGCCCGATCCGCAGCCCCGGCCCGCCCGTGACCAGCGCGAGCAACGCGCCGCGCCCCGAAGCCGCGGCGGCCGCGACCCGGTGATTGCCGTCGGCGACCAGGAGATCCAGCTCGTCCAGGGCCGCCAGCAGTTCGTCCTGGGCAGGCCCGGGGCCGGCGAGCCACAGTTCGTGTTCGCGACCCGGGCCGTCCACTGTGGACAGGCTCGGCACCTGTCCCCGGCAGAACCGCTCGATCAACGCGGTCAGCTCCCGGCCGCCGGTCGCGGGGACCAGCATCGCGGCACTGGTCGCGACACCGAGTCCGGCGAGCATCGCCGCTCGCTCCGCGACGACGTCCGGATAGACGTCCTCGGTGTGCCGCACCCGGGTCACCCCGTCATCCCGGACCGCGGCCGGATCGACCAGGCACAGCACCCCCAGCGCGACCCCGTCCGGCCCGTCGATGCGATACGGCGCGACGACGTCGGCGACCGGGCGGTAGTGCCGCTCCCGGATCCGCTCGAACGTCGCCCTGGCCTGCGGCAACGCCGCCTCGATCGAGAGGCCGCCCGCCAGCGCGGCAGGGGTCCTCGCCGGATGCTGGACCGCCAGCAGGCTGTCGCCGTGCGCCCCGGCGAGGGCGGCCTCCACTCGGCCCGGGTCGGCGAACTCGTCGACGTCGGGCCCCGGGACGCTGTCGCGGACGGCCCAGCCGCGGCCGATCGGGCGGATCCAGGTGCTCATCCGAGCCATTTTGCGGGATGGCTCACGGAAGAAATCAGTCCCATGACCGGGTGTCTCCGTGGAATGCTTACCCATGCGAAATAGTTGACGCCGTTCATGAGCCTGAGGAGACCGTCACAGATGACCACCCCGGCCCCGGTCACCGCGAAGGAAGGGGTCGGTTTCCGGTCCGAACGCGGCCCCGTCCTGATCGCCGTGATGCTGTGTTCCGGCCTGATCGCGCTGGACTCGACCATCATCGCCACGGCGGTGCCCTCGGTGGTCGCCGATCTGGGCGGGTTCTCGCAGTTCCCGTGGTTGTTCTCGATCTACCTGCTGACCCAGGCGGTCACCGTCCCGCTGTACGGCAAGTTCGCCGACGTCCTCGGCAGGCGGCCGGTGATGTTCTTCGGGATCGCGGCGTTCCTGCTGGGCTCGGTGCTCTGCGGCGCGGCCTGGAGCATGCCGGTGCTGATCGCGGCCCGCGCGGTGCAGGGCATCGGCGCGGGCGCCATCCAGCCGATCGCGCTGACCATGGTCGGCGACATGTACACGGTCGAGGAACGCGCCAGGGTGCAGGGCTACCTCGCCAGCGTGTGGGCCATCTCGTCGGTGGTCGGGCCGACGCTGGGCGGTGTGTTCGCCGAGTACCTCGACTGGCGCTGGATCTTCTTCATCAACCTGCCGCTCGGCGCGCTGGCGGCGTGGATGCTGTTCCGGAACTTCCGCGAACGCGTCGAGCGTCGCTCGCACCGCATCGACTACCTCGGCGCCACGCTGCTCACCCTCGGCTGCTCGCTGCTGATCCTCGGCCTGCTGGAGGGCGGGGTCGCCTGGGGCTGGGCGTCCGCGCCGAGCCTGGCGATCTTCGGCGGCGCGGTGGTGCTGCTGGTGGCGTTCGTGTTCGTGGAACGCAAGACCGACGAGCCGGTGCTGCCGCTGTGGATCTTCACCAAACGGACCCTGATCGGCGGGAACCTGATCGCCGTCGTCGTCGGCATGCTGCTGATGGGCCTCACCTCGTATCTGCCGACCTTCTCGCAAGGTGTGCTCGGCACCGGCGCGCTCGTCGCCGGATTCGCGCTGGCGGCGCTGACCGTCGGCTGGCCGATCTCGGCGTCGCTCGCGGGCCGCGTCTACATGCGGATCGGGTTCCGGGACACCGCGCTGATCGGCAGCGGGATCGTGATCGCGGGCGCGGCGCTCACCGTGTTCCTGACGGCCGGGTCGTCGATCTGGCTGGCTGCCTCGGCCGCCTTCGTCCTCGGGCTGGGCCTGGGGCTGGCGTCGAGCCCGACGCTGATCGCCGTGCAGTCCACGATCGGCTGGGAACGGCGCGGCGTCGTCACCGCGACCAACATGTTCAGTCGCTCGCTGGGCAGCGCCGTGGGCGTGGCGATCTTCGGCGCGATCGCGAACGCCACCCTGGCGAGCCGGTTCGCGAGCCCGCCCGCGGGGGTCACCGGCCTGCCGTCCGGGGTCGACGCGACCAGTGTCGTCCTGGAGGGCCACGGCCCGGACACCCCGACGACGACGTTCGTGCGCGGCGCCCTCGCGGACGCCACGCACCACGTCTTCCTGGCGATGCTGGTGGTCGCCGTGCTCAGCGTCGGCGCGCTGCTGCTGATGCCGCGGCGGACCGAAGAGCTGAAGTTCGACTAGTTCTGCAGCGGGACGGCGTGCTCGACGAAGTTCTCGACGAACCGCTCGATCGGCTCCGGCCCGGCCGGGTACAGCACGAACTTGCTCAGCCCGGCGTGGACGTACTCGGCGATCAGGTCGCGGGCGGCGCTCCAGCTGCCCGCGATCAGCCGGGACGGGTCCGCGTCGGATCTGGCCCCGATCGAAGCCGCGAGCGCGTCCGGGATCCCGTCCTCCGCGACGATGAGGCTGATGCCGAAATGGTCGGCCTCGATCTCCCTGCTCGCCTCGGCCGCGGCCTCCTGGATCGCCTCGCGTCCGGCACGTGCCTCCTCCGGCGTGAGGAAACTGGCCAGCCAGCCGTCCGCGAGCCTGCCGACCCGCCGCAGCGCGCCCGGCGCCTTCCCGCCGAGCCAGAGGTCGAGCCGCTTGACCGGTCGCATGCCGAGACCCGTGCCCTCGACGCGGAAGAACTCGCCGTGGAAGGTCACTTCTTCCTGTTCCAGCAACGCCCTGATCAGCCGCAACGACTCGTCGAACACCGCGGCGCGGCGGCCCTGCGGCACCGGGAACAACGGCAGTTCCGCGTCGCGCGCGGGTTTCAGCCCGAAGACCGGCAGGACCCGTTTCGGCGCGAGCGCGGCGAGGGAGGCGAGTTGCTTGGCGACCAGGACCGGGTCACGGCCGGGCAGCACCATCACCCCGGTGCCGACCTTCAGTTTCGTGGTGCGGGCGAGCGCGTGCGTCAGCCCGACGACCGGGTCGATCCTCGGCGAGTACACCGCCTCGGGCAGCCACAGCGAATCGACACCCGCCCGCTCCAGCAGATCGACCGCGGCCCCGAACTCCCCGGGCGCCGTCCCGGTCCCCAGCCCGGCACCGATCCTGATCTTCAGGTCCTCCGCCACACTTGCTCCCTTCCCGTGTTCCCAGCGTGAACAACCCCGCACAAGCATGGACTCATTCCGCGAACCCCCCGTACATTCCAGTGTCGTGCGGGCCGTTCCCGCACAGATTGGGGGATTTTTCGATGGCAGGACAGGCTTCGAGCAGCTGGACGCGATGCTTCCATCGGGCACCGTCGGCCGGGATGCGGCTCCTCGCCTTCCCGCACGCGGGCGGTTCGGCGAGCGCGTACCGCGCGTTTTCGGCGGCACTCTCGCCCACGATCGAGGTGCACACCGCCCAATACCCGGGGCGGCAGGACCGGATGGGCGAGCCGGTCATCGACGACATCCACGTCCTGGCCGAGCAACTGGTGGACGTCGCCGCCGCGTTCCCGGAACCTTTCGCCCTCTTCGGGCACAGCATGGGTGCGATCGTCGGCTTCGAGGTCGCCCGGCGGCTCGAAGCGCGAGGCATCGTCCCGGCCGCGCTCTTCGTCTCGGCCCGCCGTGGTCCCGATATCCAGAAGGAGAAGTCGCTTCACCTCGCCGACGACGACACCTTCCTCGACGAGGTGAGCCGTCTCGGCGGCACGGACCCCTCGATCTTCGCCGACCCGGACATCCGCGCGCTCGCGTTGCCCGCGCTGCGCGGTGACTACAAGGCCGTCGAGACCTATCGCTACCGGCCCGGCTCCGACGTGAGCTGCCCGATCGTGGCACTCGCCGGGAACGCGGACCCGGTCCTGCACCTCCCGGACGTCGAAAACTGGCGCGAGCACACCACCGGCTCGTTCGAGACGGAGGTGTTCGAGGGCGGTCACTTCTTCCTCGAGGACAACCTCGACGCCGTCGTCGCGCGCATACTCGGCAAGCTGACCGTCAGTCCCTGAGACAGATCGCGTTCGCGCTCGGCGTGTTCAGGCCCAGGCGGAAAGTTCCTTGGCGAGCGCGGACGGCCCGCCGGCGGTGCGCAACGTCGGCGCGCCGGGCCAGCAGTCCTGGTGTTCGCCGGTGCGGAGGGTTTCGGCGAACCTGGCGATCAGCCTCGGCTGCGACGCCACCGTCCGGCCGCCGAGGTAGGCGACGACGACATGGTGATCGTCGCCCGAATGCGTCGCCACGGCGGCGGACCAGCCGTGCTCCTCGTGCCACAGCAGATCGACGTCGCGCTCGGGGAAACCGGGAAGGCGCCAGTTCAGCCTAAGCCGGGCGGTGACCGGACCGGCGAGGTCGACCGTGCACGCGTCCATCCGTATCCCCAGCGCCGCTGCCACGTCCTCCAGGTAGGCGTTGAGCCTGGTCTTGAGCTCCAGACCTGTTTGCGTGGGCGCGGGGGTCGAGGTGGTCACGGTCCCTCATCTTCCTGTCACTTTGAGTTGGCGTGACGGGAATTACCCACCGCGGAGCGGCTTCACACGCTCATTTCGTCACACCCCGGTTTCGGTTCACTCAAGCCGTGGCTTCGATGACGCGGGTCAGTGCCTTGTGGAGCGCCTCCAGCTCGGAGACCTCCATGCCGAGCTTTTCCACGACGCGGTACGGGATCTTCTCGGCCTCCGCGCGCAACGCGCGACCGGATTCCGTCAGCTCGACCGTCAGCAGCCGCTCGTCCTCGGAGCGGCGCCTGCGCGTGACGTAACCGATCGTCTCCAGGCGCTTGAGCAGCGGCGACAGCGTCGCGGGCTCGGCACGCAGAGCGACACTCAGGTCCTTGACGGCTTGTGGTCCCCGCTCCCACAGCGCCAGCATGACGAGGTACTGCGGATGGGTGAGCCCGTGCGGTTCCAGCAACGGACGGTAGATGGCGATGACGCTGCGCGACGCGACCGACAGCGCGAAACACACCTGACGCTCCAGCGCGAGCGGATCCTCGCCCAGATCGATCGACTTAATCTCCGGCCCCTCCGAGTTCATGCGGTCGATCCTAGCCGTGGCGCTAATATTTAGCGTACTAATCATTAGTGTACTGTGAGTGCATCGACGGAAGGAGTCGCCCGATGCCCCGCAAGCGCCCGGACGTGTTCCGCTGGCTGTGGTACTCACTCGGCGGCAGGCTGCCCGAGCGCTACCACGACTGGATCCTCCACGACGCGACCACGGGAAGCTGGCGCTGGCGGCACGTCGCCCGCAGCACGGTGATGATCGCCCCGCTGTGCGCCATGTGGCTGCTCCTGCCCGGCCCGCTCACCCTGCGGCTGGCGATCGTGCTGATGGCCGCGCTCGTCGCGTACTTCTACTCGATGGCCTACATGGAGGAGAGCATCGAGCACCGGCTCGCCAAGAACGGCTTCCCGCCGGGCATCGGGCGCCGGACGCGCGCGGAGGCCGTCGCGGTCGCGGAAGCCGACGTGACCGAGCGGTACCTCACGCGGTACCGGAATCAGGCCTGATTCCTGAGGTCTGCCGTCACGCTGTCGGCTTCCGCCGCTGCTACTCACGCTGCCCAACGTTGCGAAAGCCACTTTCGCAACGTTGAAGGTTGCGAAAGTGGCTTTCGCAACGTCCCAGCGCGGCCCTCAAGCGGCTCGATTGCGGGCAAGGGCGGCACGGTGGGCGGCGACGAGTTCGGCGGCCACCCGCTTCGGTTCCGTTCGCAAGCGGCTGGGCAAGGTCTGGAGAACGACGATCCCCGCGGCGGCGTACCTGGCGTTTCTGGCCACCGTCGCGGCGTACTGCTGCTTGCCGAAGTGGAAGTCGTACGAATCGACCTCCCAAGCCATACCGGCCGACACGAAATAGCCATCGGCGGTCGCGATGTACTCGCCGTTCTCGTCCCGCAACTCGTGATTCCACAAGGGTTCCGGCAAGCCGCTCATCCGCCACACCTTCATCGCGTCGACCTCCGCGGCGGAGCGGGCACCGTCCGCTATCCGGTGCAACGCCTCACGCGGGATCGCGGTGCCACGACTGCTCCCGGCGTCGAGTTCGCCGAACAGCCCCGGAAGGCTCGCGCCTCGCTGCACCGCCTCTGCCAGCAGTGCGGAAACATCCTGGCGAGAGCCGAGGCGGCGACAGCAGTCGAGTACCGACCGCACCAACGGTGCCAGCGGCACTCCATCGACCACGATCGTCTGTGGCAGCCGGGTCGTGCGTTCGATGAGCACATGCCCGGAACTGCCCACCTTGTGTTCGAGGGGAACCAGAAGGTGGAGGAGAAAGGGATGGTCCGGCATCCCCCGCAGTCCCTGCCTCCGGCAAGAGACCACACCTGTCACCACGGCGTCCGGGCCCGCGTACATGAGCGCGGCATCGATCAACTGCCGCCGCGTCGGCCGCCCGGAACTCAGCAGGACGACACCCGGCAACAGTCGTTGCCACCGGTTTCCCGGGACGACACCGGCGATAGCAGGTCATGGACGGGACGCCCAGTTCCCCGAGTCTGGCGACGGTGATCACGCCACCGCGGCTGTGTTGATAGAGCCCCTCGGAGTCACGGGCCCAGTCTCCGGTTTTCATCCTTTGATCGTCAGCGCCCCGACCGATCGAGTGCCAGCCCCGTTTCGCAGACCTGTGGACAACTCGCCACACCAGCCCCACTGTGGATAACTCCTGCGGGGTTGCGAAAGCCACTTTCGCAACGTTGAAGGTTGCGAAAGTGGCTTTCGCAACACCCGAGACCCCAGGCACCACCCAGGAAGCCGCCCGCGACCAGGCCCGACAAGCCGTCGCGGCTAGAGTGCCCGGTGATGAGACGCAAGCTCCGCCCCCCGCTCCCGCCTCGCCACGGGCTCGACCCCGCGAGGCTCAAGATGCCCGCCGAGGGGCCGTGGACGACGTTGCGGGAGCACCTCGTCGAGCGGCTCCCCCGCGTCGCGCCCGAGCGGATCGAGGAGATGCTCCGGGAGGAGCGCATCGTCGGGCTCGACGGGCCGCTTGGCGTCGATTCCCCGTTCGTGCCGGACTCGTTCATCTGGTTCCATCGCGACCTGCCCGACGAGGTCGACGTGCCGTTCGAGGTCTCCGTCGTGCACCGCGACGAGCATTTCCTGATCGCCGACAAACCGCATTTCCTCGCGACGATCCCGCGCGGGCGGCACATCCTGCAGACCGCGCTGGTCCGTCTGCGCCGCGAGTTCGACCTGCCGCGGCTCAGCCCCGCGCACCGGCTCGACCGGGTCACCGCGGGGCTCATCCTGTTCGTGATCACCCCCGAAGTCCGCGGCAAGTACCAGACGATGTTCCGGGATCGCTTGGTGCACAAGGAATACGAAGCGATCGCCCGCTACGACCCTGACCTCGTGCTGCCGCGCGAGATCAGCAGCCGCATCGTCAAGGAACGTGGCGTCATCGCCGCGCAGGAGGTCGACGGGCCACCCAACGCCGAGACGCGCGTCGAGCTGATCGAGCACCGCGACGGCCTCGGCCGGTACCGCCTGATCCCCGCGACCGGCCGCACCCACCAGCTCAGGTTGCACATGAGCGGTCTCGGGTTGCCGATCCTCGGCGACGACTTCTACCCGGAGCTGACCGAAACCCCGCTCGACGACTTCACCGAACCCTTGCAACTGCTGGCGAAAGTCCTCGAGTTCACCGATCCGGTCACCGGGGAACGCCGCCGGTTCGAGAGCAGGCAGACGCTCCAGGCCTGGACGGACCTCGACGCGTGGCGCCGCGGGCCCGTGCCGTGAAGGCCTCCCCTGAAGGTAGTGAAGGAGGCCTTCACGGACATAAGGCTTACTTCCGCCAGAACTTGATCCCGCTCCAGGCCACCTTGACCGGTCCGGCGCCGCTCGCGGTCCGATAGGCACCGAACTTGTCGTAGTAGCTCCCGCCGCTGCTGCTCACGGTTTGCTTCAGCGAGCCGTTGATGTACACCTTGTGCGTGCTCCCGACCTGGTGCACGGTGTTGACCCGCACTGACGTCCCGACGGTCGCCCCGCTCCCCAGCGTGTCCCCGCCGTGGACGGCGTAAAGTCGCCCGCCGCGTTCGACCGCGAGCATGAAGTACGGCCCGGCGGTCGGCGCGTCGCGAAAGGTCTGCTTGAGGCTGATCCGGGTGCCCGCCATGCTGGTGATCCGGAACGATCCCTCGAACTGCCGGGTCCCGCCGGTGTAGGTCACGTAGCGCCGTTCCGCCCGCTGATCCCCGCTTCCGGTGGAGCAGGTCAGCTCGAAGTTCAGCCCGTCGACGTTGCCACAGCCGCGTTCCTGGACGTTGAACGACGGATTCTCCGCCGTCCACGGCCCGGTGCCGACCTGAGCGTTCGCCGGCATCGCCGACGCGATCAGGCCGAGCACGGCCGCCGCGACCACCCCGGCGGTCCGAAGTCGTCTCCGCATCCTGCCTCCTGCACATTCAGGGCGGCGGTGATGGTCCAGACCAGGACCAGGCTGCGACTGTACGAGTACGAACCGTCGTCGGACAAGACGTTGACGCCCCGGCGTCCCGCTGATTGGGTAACGACGGTGATCCTCTCCTTGACGGTCCTCGAAGGACTGGCGGCCGGGACGATCGACCTGGCCTTCCGGCGCTGGTCGAAACAGAACGTCCACCCTGGCGACGTGATGCGCCTGGAGGCCGGCGTGATCGAGGTCGTCTCGGTCGAGAGCGTCGACCCCGCCGCCATCACCGACGCCGACGGCCGCCGGTCCGGCGCCGAGTCGGCGAACGCGGTGCGGGGCACTCTGCGCGGCCCCGCGGACGCCCCGGTGTACCGCATCGGCCTGCGCCACCTCGGCCCCGATCCCCGGCGCGCGCTCAGCGCGGACGCCGAACTGTCCGAAAAGGACTTCGAGGAAATCCGCGAACGACTGTCCAAGATGGACAGACGGCGTCCGTGGACGCACGAGACCCTTGCGCCTCATCCGCGACAATCCCGGACGCCGCGCCCAAGAACTCGCCGACCTCCTCGGCCGCGAGAAGGATCCGTTGAAGCTCGACATCCGCAAGCTCAAGAACCTCGGCCTGACGCTCAGCCTCGAAGTCGGCTACCGGATCTCCCCGCGCGGCGCGGCCTACCTGCGGCTTACCGAGGATCCCGGTAAAACGCGCTGAGTTCCGGCACGAGCCGCTCCGGCGGGACACTGTGGAACTCGCCGTCCAGCTCCACCTGCCTCGCCCCCGGGATCACCTTCGCGGCGACGAGAGCGGCGGTCTTCAGCCAGTCCGTGCTGCCGTTGCTGTTCACCACGAGGACGGGCGTCGCGACCGACGCCAGCTCGCCGGGCACCTTGGAGTCCCTCATCACGAAGGCGTCGTGAACGAGCGTCGGCGCGAACGACCGCAGTTCGGCCCATACCGGCGTCTCCTTGGCCTCTGCCACGGCCTCCTCCGGAGCGCCGACCGCGGACATCATGAACAGGGCGACGGCGTCGTCCCACCGGTTCGCCGCGACCAGCTCGCGCATCTGCTCGGCGTACCCCTCGGGAACCTCTTCCGTTTCACCGCGATAGGGCGGCTCGAAGACCGACAGCAGAGTCATCGGCACGCCGGCCGCGGCGGCGAGGAGGGCCAGCGCGCCGCCGGAGGAGATGCCGTGCACGATCACCGGCTCACCGAGCGAGGCGACGACCGCGGCCAGATCCTCGATCTCGCGCTCGACCGCGTACGGCGCGGTACACCCGCTGTCGCCGCGTCCCCGCCGGTCGTAGGTCACCACGGAGAACTCGGCCGTCAGCTCCGCGACCAGCGGTTCGTCGCCGTGCCGGTCGTTGCCCGCACCCGCGACGACGACCACGACCGGTCCCGCGCCACGGCGTTCGAACACGATCGGCGTCCCATCGGCGGACTTCGCTGTGTCGATCATGCTCGCCATCGTGCCACTCGAACACCCGTTCGACAAATGAGCGGAACCGGGGTAGGTTCGGTCGCCATGACCCCCGCGCTTCAAGCCTCGCTGTTCGACGAGTGCGCCGCGCTCGGGCTGGGCTCGCTCGACGGGCTCCGGCGCACCGAGCTGACCCGTGGCGCCTGGATAGACGTGCTCCCTGGCTGGCTCTCCGGAGCGGACGAGCTGTTCACCCGGCTCGCCGAAGACGTGCCATGGCACGCCGAAAGGCGCCAGATGTACGACCGCGTCGTCGCCGTCCCGCGGCTGCTGAGCCACTACCGCGAGGGCATGCCGCTCCCCCACCCGATCCTCACGGAGGCGAGGGAGACGCTCTCGGCGCACTACGCGGAAGAGCTCGGCGAGCCGTTCGTGACCTCCGGCCTGTGCTTCTACCGGGACGGGCGCGACAGCGTCGCCTGGCACGGCGACGACACCGGCCGTTCCCGCACCGAGGACACCATGGTGGCGATCGTCTCGGTCGGCGCCGCCCGCCAGCTGGCCCTGCGGCCGCGTGGCGGGGGCGAGACCGTCCGGCACGCCCTCGGCCACGGCGACCTGATCGTCATGGGCGGCAGCTGCCAGCGGACCTGGGAACACGCCGTCCCCAAGACCGCCAAACCGGTCGGGCCGAGGATCAGCGTCCAATTCCGCCCGAGAGGAGTCGCCTGAGGATCAGTCCAGCAGCACCGGCAACGCGTCGACGCCGTAGACGATCGAGACCTTCCGGAAGCCGACCGCGTCCGGTTCGATCGCCAGCCGCATCTCGGGGAACCGGCGTACCAGCGCGGGATACGCGGTGCGCAGTTCCATCCTGGCCAGTTCGGCACCGATGCACCGGTGGATGCCCCAGCCGAAGGCGAGGTGTGACGTCGGCTCACGGGTCGCGTCGAACTTCTCCATGTCCTCGCCGAGGCCGCCGTCACGGTTCGCGACGTTGAGCGAGACCAGCACGATGTCGCCCTTCGCGATCCGGACGCCCGCGATCTCCATGTCCTCCTTGGCGAACCGCGGGAAGGCCATCTGCACGACGGTCAGGTACCGCAGCAGTTCCTCGACGAACTTGTGGACGGCGCCGTCGTCGCCGCGGACGGTCTCGAACAGCGAGCGGTCCTTGAGCAGCACGAGCGCGCCGAGCGCGATCATGCTCGCCGTGGTCTCCAGCCCGCCGGTGAGCACACCGTCGGCGAGGCCCGCGAGTTCGCGGTCGTCGATCTCGTCGCCGTGCTCCTTGATGAGCATGCCGAGCAGTCCGTCGCCCGGGTTCTCGCGCTGTTTCTTGACGATTTCGTCCAGATAGGACAGTGACTCGGTCATCGCTCCGAGTGACGCGCCCGCGCCGGCGAAGAGATCGAACCGGGCGGTGCTCAGCCGCTGGAAATCGTCGCGGTCCTCGTACGGGACGCCCAGCAGTTCGCAGATCGTCAGCGACGGGATCGGCAGCGCGAAGGCCTCCCACAGGTCGACGGGACCGTCGGTCTTCGCCATCGCGTCGAGCTGGTCGGCGACGATCTCGTCGATCCGCGGCGCCAGGCGCGACAGCCGCCGCATGGTGAACTCCGGTGTGAGCAGGCGCCGCAGCCGGGTGTGCACCGGCGGATCGGCGAACCCGAGCCCGCCGGGGTTCTGGTCCTCGGTCACGCCCGCGTTCCCGACCAGGTTCGTGAAGTCGTTGCTGAACTCGCTCACCTTGCCGAGTACGGCCTTGGCCTCGTCGTAGCCGGTGACCAGCCAGCCGTTCATCCCGAACGGCAGGTCGAGTTTGCTGATCGGCTCCGTCGCGCGGATCCGGCCCAGCTCGGCCACCGGGTCGAGACCGTCGCGCTTGAGCGGCAGCAGCGCGTTGTCCGGGATGATCGACATCTTGGACAGGTCGAAACCGTTCTTCTGCTGACGCGCGAGGTAGCGGCGGCCGATCCAAGCCAACACGCGCGAGCGAATGCTCCCCATACCCCGTACCCTACTCCAGCCGCTGACCACCTGACCTGGCACAACAGGTCGCCTTCGGCCGGCGGGACCGGAATTTCGACGGTTGTTCACCCGCCGTCCCACTCGATTAGTCACGTCCAGAAAGTCGGTTTTCCCTCGCGAAAGGTTCCCGGCGACCGGGAGACGTCGGTCACCGTCGGTCACGACGAACCTCGGGTAACGCCTGACATCGGGAGCGCGTCGTGAGATTGTCGGACCTTACTGGGAGGATTCGGACATGTCAGCCGCGCTCATCGGACGCGACCATCCCGCGGGGGTGCTCCGCGCGGAGATCGCCCGTGCCGCCGAAAGCCACGGCGGGCTGGTGCTGGTCACCGGCGAGGCCGGGATCGGCAAGACCACGCTCGTCACCGGCGCCGCCGAAGAGGCGAAGCGCCTCGGCGCCCTGGTGCTCAACGGATCCTGTTGGGACTCCGCGAGCGCACCGGGCTATTGGCCGTGGACACAGGTGGTCCGCGGGTTGCGGCGCGCGGTCGGGCAGGGCCGCTGGGCCGCGATCGCCGACAGCGAATTGGACGTCCTGCTCGGTGAGGCGCGCGGCGACGGCGCGGCCGACGGGTTCCGGCTGTACGACGCGGTGACGAGCGTGCTGGTGGCCGCCTCCCAGGACCGGCCGATCGTGGTGGTGCTCGACGATCTGCACTGGGCCGACGCCGCCTCGCTGCGGTTGCTCGAGTTCGCCGCGCAGCACACCTGGTTCGAACGGCTGCTGCTGATCGGCACGTACCGGGACGTCGAGGTCGAGGCGACCGATCACCCGCTTCGCTCGCTCATGATGCCGCTGCTCGCGAAGGCCACTTCGGTCACTCTCACCGGCCTTGAACCGGACGAGGTCGGCGCGCTCATGGCCAGGACGGCGGGCGCGGCGCCCGAGGACGAGCTGGTCGCCGAGGTCCACCGCCGCACGGGCGGCAACCCGTTCTTCGTCGAGCAGACGGCGCGGCTCTGGCACAGCGGCGGTTCCGCCGAGACCATCGCACCCGGCGTGGCCGACGCCCTGCAGCGTCGGCTTTCCCTGCTCCCCCAGCCGGTCCTCGATCTGCTGACCACCGCCTCGGTTCTCGGCCGGGAGTTCCACCGCCGCCTGCTCGCGGGCGTGGCGTCGGCCCCCGTGCCCCAGGTGGACCGGCTGCTCGACCAGGCCGTCGCGTCACGGCTGGTGGCGGTGCAGGGCCAAGGGCGCTTCGCCTTCGCCCACGACCTGGTCCGCGAGACGCTGTACGCGAGCCTGCCCGAATCGGACCGCCGGAAACAACATGCCGCTGTCGTCGCGGCGGTCCGCGAGACACCGGCGTCACGGGACAGCCTCTTCCCCGCGGACCTGGCCCGCCACGCGCTGCTCGCCGGCCGGGAACTCGATCCCGGCCAGGCCATCGACCTGTTGCTGGCCGCCGCGGTCGACGCCACCGGCCGGATGGCGATCGAGGAGACGACCACGCATTACCGACGGGCGATGGAGATCGCGGAGGACCAACGTCGTCGGGCGAGCATCGCCCTCGAACTGGGCGCGCATCTGACCCGCCACCACGAGACGGACGAGGGCAGACAGGTCCTCGACGAGGTCTCCGCGCTCATCCACGAACTCGACGACGACGATCTCCTCGCCCGGCTGGCGCTGACCCTGGTGCGCGCCGATCACAGAAGCCTCCGGGTCGACGAGACGGTCAAGGTGCTCACCGAAGCGCACACGCGGCTTTGCGGCCGAGAGCCCGGACAAGAGCTCACCGTCGAGGAGATGACGCAGGAACTCTCCGCGCGCATCATGATGACCGCCCGCGACGACCAGGACGATTCCGCGCTGTTGTTCGGTTTGTGGGCCCGGCACGACGCGATCTGGGGCCCGGGCAGCGCCGCGGAACGGGAGCGGCTCACCGACGAACTGGTCGCCGTCGGCCGCCGCACGGCGAACCCGGAATTGGAGCACTACGCGGCGTCCTTCAAGTGGGTGGCGCAGCTGGAACAGGGCGATCCCCGGTATTTCGAGCAATATCAGGAGTTTCTCGCCCTGGCGAGCACCGGCAAGGCGCCGAGTTCGCAGCTGGCCTCCCGGATCGACCAGAGCATCATCGCCACGCTTCAGGGCCGGTTCGCCGAAGCCGAGGCGTATATCGATCAGGTGATCTCGTGCCACGCGGGGGACGAACATCCCCATTTCGCCGACCTGACCCAGCTGCAGCGGTGGGCCCGGTGGTGCCTGGAGGGGCGGTTCGCCGAGCTCACCGGGCTGCACCGCGAGATCTCGCGCAGCGGGTACTCCTACGGCCGGTTGTTGGAGGCGATCACCGCGGCCCAGCGCGAGGACGCCGGGGAGGCCGTCCGGCTCACCGATCTCGCCGCCGACGTGAAACCGTATCCTCGCGACCTGGAAGCGTTGTGGTTGCGCTGCCAGGCGCAGACGGCGGCGGTCTCACGCGATCCCGAACGCTGTGAGGCAGCTCGCGCGCTGCTCGTGCCGTACAGCGGGGAGTGGCTGGTTTCCCTGTACGGCTGCGAGATCTCCGGCCCGGTCGACCTCTGGCTCGGCAGGCTCGACCTGGCGCAGGAACGCTGGAACGACGCGGTGGACCGGCTGCGCGGTGCCGTGCTCTCCGCGGATCGGCTCCGCGCCACCGTCTGGGCGACCGAAGCCAAGTCCTGGCTGGCGAAGGCACTGCTCGGCCGGAAACTCGAAGGCGACACCGCGGCCGCGGCGGCACTCTTGGCCGAAGCGACCGAAGAAGCCACCACACTCGGCATGCGGCCGGTCGTGGCCAGGATGACGAAAGCACGTGAGGAGACGCGGGCTCCGGCCGCGCCGAGGGCGGAGTTCCGTCGCGACGATGCCGTGTGGACCTTGCACTTCGACGGTGTCACCGCCCACCTCCCGGACTCGAAAGGCTTGCGGGATCTGCATTTCCTGCTCGGCAGGCCGGGTTCGGAGATCGCGGCCGTCCGGCTGCTCGATCCCGAAGGTGGCGAGGTGGTCGTCGCCGCGAAGAGCCTCGGCGGAGACGCCGTCCTCGACGACGAGGCGAAAGCGCGGTACCGCGCGCGGCTCGACGAACTGGACGAACTGATCGACACCGCGACCGGGATGGGCCAGGACGCCCGCGCCGCGGCGCTGGACCGTGAACGGGACGCGCTGCTCGCCGAACTGCGGTCCGCGGCCGGTCTCGGCGGCCGCACCCGGCGGCTCGGTGACGAGGCGGAACGCGCCCGCAAGACGGTGACCGCCCGGATCCGGGACACCCTGCGCAAACTCGACGAGCAGCATCCGGCGCTGGCCGCGCACCTGCGCGCGGCCGTCACCACCGGTTCCTCGTGCCGTTACACACCCGAAGACAAGGTCCCCTGGCGGCTGTGAGCCGCCAGATCTCCGGGACGCCCTTGCCGGTTCGCGTGATCAGAAGGACGACACGCGTGACTGAACGGACGACACGCGTGATCGGACGGACGACACGCGCGTGGCCAGGTTTCGCCGCGTGTCGGCCATCCAGTCACGCGTGTCGGCCGTCCAGTCACGCGAACCCGCCTGCCGAGGTGGCCGTGCGTGTTCCGGGTCGCCGGAACCCCCACGTCCCCCAGGTCACTTGCGGTTGTAGAGCCGCATCGTCAAGGTGCCGAAGACCGCGAGGATGACCGCGCCGGCGATCAGCACCCAGGTGATCTCGCCGCCGTCCCAGTTGCCCTCCATCATCGAGCGGACCGCCGCGACCACGTGGGTCACCGGGTTGACGTCGACGAAGGCCTGCAGCCAGCCCGGCATCGTCTCCGGGTTGACGTAGATGTTGCTGAGGAAGGTCAGCGGGAACAGCACCATCATGCTGACGCCCATCACCGACTTCTCGCTGCGCAGCAGCAGGCCGAACATCGTCCAGATCCACGAGAACGCGAACGAGAACGCCAGCAGGAGGAGGATCGCGGCGGCCACGCCACCGACTCCGCCGCCGGGGCGGAAGCCCATGATCAGCCCGACGCCGAGGATCACCAGCGACGCGATGAGATAGCGCAGCATGTCGCCGAGCAGATAGCCGACCATCGCCGACGGCCGCCAGATCGGCAGCGTGCGGAACCGGTCGAACACGCCCTTCTCGATGTCGGTGTTCACCGAGATCCCGGTGTACATGGTGATCATCAGGATGCTGCTCGCCATGATGCCCGGCAGCAGGAACTGCAGGTACTCCGTCGGCGAGCCGGACAGCGCGCCGCCGAACAGGTAGGTGAACATCAGCGTCATCATGATCGGGAACGCCGTGACGTCGAACAGCTGCTCGGGCACGTGCTTGATCTTCAGCATCGCGCGCCACCCGAAGGTGACCGAAGTCGACAGCGCGCTGGGGCGCTGAGGGCGGTTCTTCGCGATCAGGACGGCGGCGAGATCCTCCGCCTTCGGTGCCGCGAGAACGGGTTCGTTGTCTTTGACTGCCGTGGTACTCAAGCTGTTTCCTCCTCTATTCCGCGCGCGTCCGCGATCGTGTCGCCAGGACGCACGTCCAAGATGGCTCTTTCGTCCGAGAGGCCAGGCGTCCTGCCGCCCCGATAGCGGGGCATGGCCGGGGCGCGCGCCTCAAATCACCAGAAGTTCGAGTGCCAGGCCGAACTCCGTGCTCAAGCTGCACTCTCCTCAGGCGTGGCGGTGCGGTCGGTCAGGGCCAGGAAGACCTCGTCGAGGCTCGGCTGGCCGAGGGAGAAGGTGTCGACGACGATCCCGGCGCGCGCGAGTTCGCTCAGTGCGCGTGCGGCGTGCTCGGCGGCACCCTGTTCGGTGCTTTCCCCCGAGAGCCGCGCGGTGAGCGCGACGGGGTCCGGTTCCAGCAGTACCTGGGCCTCCAGGGTGCGGACGAGCAGCGCTTCGGCCTCGGCCCGCTGGTCGGCCTCGCGCAGCCGGACGTGGACCGCGCCGGCCCCGACCGACGCCTTCAGCTGCCCCTTGGTGCCTTCGGCGATCACCTTGCCGTGGTCGATGACCGCGATCCGGGACGCCAGCTGGTCGGCCTCGTCGAGGTACTGCGTGGTCAGCAGGACCGTGGTGCCGTGCTTCACGATCGCGCGCACGATGTCCCAGACCTGGTTGCGGCTGCGGGGATCGAGCCCGGTCGTCGGCTCGTCGAGGAAGAGCACGTCCGGGGTGTTGAGGATGCTCGCGGCGATGTCGATCCGCCGCCGCATCCCGCCGGAGTAGTTCTTCACCTGCCTGCCCGCGGCCTCGGTCAGGCCGAACGCCGCCAGCAGCTCCTCCGCCCGTGCGCGGGCGGCCGGTTTGCGGTGCCCGGTCAGCCTGCCGATCAGCACCAGGTTCTCGGTGCCGGTCAGGTCTTCGTCGACCGAGGCGTACTGCCCGGTCAGGCTCACCATGGAGCGGACCGCGTCGGCGTCGCGGACGACGTCCTTGCCGAAGATGCGCGCTTCTCCGCCGTTGGGGCGGAGCAGGGTCGCGAGCATCTTCACGGCGGTGGTCTTGCCGGCGCCGTTCGGCCCGAGGACGCCGTACACGGTGCCGGCGGGGACCTTCAGGTCGATCCCGTCGACCGCCCGGTTCTCCCCGAACACCTTGACCAGCCCCGAGGCTTCGATGGCCAGTTCACTCATTTTCGTTTCCTTTCACAAGCATTCAGCAGACATAGGGGCGAGCGGCGCGTGCTTCACGCAGGGCGAGGCCCCACCATGCGAGCTCGTCGAGCAGGGTGGTCACGGCCTGTCCCTGCCCGTCGCTGTCGAAGGGGGTGCCGTCGCGGGCGAAGGTGCCGTCCAGGAGGTTGAAAGCCACGGTGTCGCGCATGGTCACCGTGTGCAGTTCGGTGAAGATCGTGCGCAGCTGCTCCACGGCGTAGAGCCCTTGCGAGCGGTAGCCGTAGGAGACGAACCCGACCGGCTTCGCACGCCACTCGTCGTAGGCGCAGTCGATCGCCTGCTTGAGCGACGCCGGGAAACTGCGGTTGTACTCGGGTGTGACGACGACGAATGCCTCGGCCTCGTCGACCAGCCTCGCGAACCGCTTCATATCGGACGTCGGATGCTCCGGCAGCCCCGCGGGCAGGTCGAAGTCGACCAGGTCGAGCACTTCGGTGACGAGGTCCTCCCGGTTTTCCGTACGGCCGGTGAACCACTTGCCGACGGCGTCCCCCACCCGCCCCTCGCGGGTGCTTCCGATGATCACCGCGACCCGCAGTGGACTGGTGTCCATGACCGACCTCCTCTCGCTTCACCCCTTGGGCGCGAGAAAGCCGCCGGGCTTTCGCTAGATCGGATCTAGCGGACGCCCGGCGGCTTCGGTCGGTGATCTCGCTACGCGTCCAGCGCGATCGCGATCGCGCCCAGCAGGGACGCGTCCTGGTCGAATTTCGCCGAGACCAGTTCCGGCGGGAACGGCACGGCTTGCGCGAGCCGCTCGCGCAGCGCGGGCAGCAGGATGTCGGCCGAGCGCACCAGTCCCCCGCCGACGGCGATGCGCTGCGGGTCGAGCGCGATGGCGAGGTTCGCGACGTGCATCGACAGTTCGTCGAGGGCCGCGCCGACCAGTTCCTTGGCCTGCGCGTTCTCCCTGGCGAGGCCGAACAGTTCACCCGCGGTCACCGGGCGGCCGAGCAGCGCACTCGCCCGGCCGCCAAGCCCACGCCCACCGACGGCTTCCTCCAGCGGCGCCGCTCCGCCGGCGAACCCGTCGGTGTCCTGCGGCGAGAGGAGGTTGTAGCCGATCTCTCCCGCAGCGCCGTTGGCGCCAGCCAGCAGCCGTCCGCCGACCAGGACCGCCGCGGCGATCCCGGTCCCCAGCGAGAGGAACACCGCCGGATCGGTGTCCGCCAGTGCCCCCCATCGCCATTCCGCGAGCGCCGCCGCCTTGGCGTCGGTGCCCACCTCGATCGGCACGCCCTCGAACTCGGCGGCGACGAGGTCGCGCAGCCGCAGTTGCTCCCAGCCCGGCACGTTGGGCGCGAGCAGGATGCGGTCCTCCAGCACGATCCCCGGGCTGACCACGCCGATCGCGACGAGCCGGTCCGCGGCGCCTTCGTCGGCGAGCAGTTTCCGCGCCGCGGCGAGCGCGCGGCTCACCACCTGTTCGGCGCCGGCTTGCGCGTCGGTGTCCAGCCGCCGGGTGACCAGCAGGCTCCCGGCCCGGTCGGCCAGCCCGATCGCGACCTTCGTGCCGCCGAAGTCGATCCCCAGGATCAGGTCTTCCCCCGTCATTTCCCGTTCCCCTCTGCCGCCCCCGCGAACACTTCCCGAATTCCCTTGGGCCCGAACGGCCACACGCGCTCCGCCTTGGCATAGGCGAGGAACGCCACCGCGCCGAGCGCGATCCACCCCACCGAAAGCCCGATGGAGAGCCAGGTCGCGGAGAAGTAGATGTAGACCCAGCCGAGCAACGCGATGACCGTCGGGATCGGGTAGAGCCATTGGCGGTACGGCCGCTCCAGTTCCGGACGTCGCCGTCGCAGCACGACGATCGCCGCGACCTGCGCGAGCGACTGGATGAGCACCAGCACCGTCACCGCCGCGTTGATCACCGCGGTCAGCGTGAACAGTGAGCCGATCGCGGCGATGACGCCCATCGTCAGCACACCGGCGGTCGGCAGGTTCAGCTTCGGGTGCAGCCTGGCGAACACCGGCAGGAACACCTTGTCGCGCGCGGCTTCGAACGGGACCCGCGAACCGCCGAGCAGACCGGCGAACACCGAACCGATCGCGGCGATCACGATGAACACGGTGATGACCTTGGCCGCGCCCGTGCCCCACGCCTGTTCCAGCACGGTGGAGGCGACCGAAGTCGCGGTCTTCAGTTCCTCCAGCGGAATCGAGCCGAGCACCCCGAGCTGCAGCAGGAAGTACAGGCTCATGATGCCGAGGATCGAGAGGATGATCGACCGCGGCAGCGTCCGGCCCGGGTCACGCACTTCGCCGCCGAGGTAGGCACTGGTGTTGTAGCCGAGGTAGTCGTAGATGGCGATGATCAGGCCGGCGCCGAGCCCGGCCCAGAACGCGCCGCCGTCGAACGAGAACGCGCCCGGCGTGAAGGCGAACGCTTGCGCGCCGTCGAAGTGGGTGAAGGCCGCGACGATCACCGAGAGCGCGGCGAACAGCATGATCCCGAACAGGACGGTGGTCAGCTTCCCGATCTCGCCGATCTTGCGGAACAGCGCCAGCACGATCAGCACGATGACGCCGAGGCCGATGATCTTGCCGAGCGCCGTCGTCCCGCCGTCGTCGGCGACCCCGGGGACCAGATACCCGAGGTACTGGACGAGCCCGATGATGCCGGTGGACATGATCAGCGGGATGAACAGCACCGCGCTCCAGGCGAACAGGAACGGCATGAGCCTGCCGGTACGGGAGCCGAACGCCTCGCGCAGATAGACGTAGGTGCCGCCGGCACCGGGGAGGGCGGCACCGAGTTCGGCCCAGATCAGGCCGTCGGCCAACGCGATGACCGCGCCGATGAGCCAGCCGAACATGGCCTGCGGGCCGCCGAGCGTCACCACCATCGCGGGGATGGTGACGAACGGGCCGATGCCGCACATCTGGGTCATGTTGATGGCGGTCGCCTGGAGCGGTCCGATCTTCCGCTCGAGCCCCGGCCGCGGGGATGAACTCAAAACGCGCCTCCTGTTAGTTAGTAAAGTTTCTTAACATAATTTCGGGCGTGTCGGAAGGCCGGTCCGCAAAGTTGTCGTCCTCCGGTCCACCCGGAATTGCCCGAAAGGGCGGATTCCCCGGGAATACGCCCGAACGGACCAACCCGGCACGTATCAGGGGGGCGCCGTTCCGCGTCCTTATCCAGAAGGACGTCTTCCCCAGGGACGGTGAGGTCCATGAAACGGCTGTTCAGCGTGGCGATGGCGATCGCCGCACTCGGATTCGCGGCGGCCTGCGGCGGGACGTCCACGCCCCGCGACACGGCTCCGGGCGAGCTGACGACGGAGACGGCCCCGACGGCGTCTTCCGAGGCGACGCCGACGGACGGTCCGGACACCGATCGCTCCCGTCCGCCCGTCGTCCCCGGAAGCCCGATCAGGTACAACAGCGACCTGCTCGGCACCGACCCCGCCACCGCCAAGAGCGCGATCGAGCAGAACCTCGAACGGCTCTGCAAGAGTTCCCGGCGGTGCGGGGTCTCGGTCGTGATCGCGGACGCGAACGCGGGAAACTGCATCCGCGCCATCGGCCCGAATCCGGTCCAGCCCGGCAAGACGATCACGATCCGGGCCAGGGCCTGCGAAACCGAAAGTTCCGCTCCATCGAAGTCGGAAAGCGAGCAGCCGAGCGAAACCACGAGCGGATGAGCATCCGGCGGCCGCTACGACGGGGCCTCCGCGCCCCCGCTCCTCCGGAGCCCGAACCCGCGGCGGGCCCCTCGCACGCGCTCAAGCTGGTCGGCACGGTCCTGGCCAACACGACCTTGCTCACCGCGCTGCTCTACTACTTCGGGCTCGTCTACACGCAGACGTACTTCGGCTACTTCCGCGTGCACTACACCCTGCTCGGCCAGACGCCGGACGAGATCTTCGGGCGCGGCGTCGACGGGGTGCTCCTGCCCCTGACCGCCGTCGCGGGCGCCGCGCTGCTCTTCCTCGTGCTGACCAGGTTCCTGAAGATCCGCCTCGGCGAGGCCTCCTGGTCCCGGCTGCTGCGGATCTGCTCGCCCGTCGCCGGCGTCCTCGGCCTCGCGCTGCTGGCCGTGACGACCGCGATCGCGCTCGACCCGGAACCCTTTCGCGATCGTCCCGGCGCTCCGGGGATCGGTTTCGCGCTCGGGGTCCTGATGGCGCTCTTCTCCTGGCGCCACTGGACCTCGAGCAGGACGGGAAACACCCGTTCGAGCGTCGCGGAACTGGTGACCGGCTACGTCCTGGTGAGCATCGGCCTGTTCTGGGCGGTCGGCGACTATTCGGGAGCCGTCGGCACGAGCCGCGCCTTCGAGGTCTCCGGGGTGATCTCGACCAGACCGGCCGCGACGCTGTACAGCGCCGAAAGCCTCAACCTCACCGCGAACGGTGTCGTGCAGGTGAAGTGCGCGAACCCCGAGTCGGCCTACAAGTACCGGTACACCGGGCTGAAGCTGCTGCTCCAGTCCAGTGGCCAGTACGTCTTCCTCCCGGCGAACTGGCGGGCCTCGACCGGCGTCGCGTTCGTGCTCCCCAGGACCGACAAGCTGCGCCTGGAATTCGGGCCGCCCCGATCGGTCCCGCCGCCGGGCTGCTGACGCGCGTCAGAGCAGGTGGCGCTCCAGCCACTCGGTGACCGCTTCGTCGACGAGTTTCGCGATCGGCAGCTGCGGCGCGGGATCGATGCCCGGGTCTTCGGCGAGCGGGTGGGCGAGTCCGGAAAGGCGGCGCAACCGGACGTCGTCGGACACGGCGTATCGGGCACGCACCGCGTCGACGAGTTCGTCCGCGTCCGCGCGAAACGTGGGGAAATCCTCTTCGCCGCTGACGACCAGCAGCGGAACCTGCGTTTCCCTGGCCGAGATTTCACCCGATCGTGCGACGAAGTCGAGGTGATCCGCCGCCTGGTTCGCTTCGTCCGTCCACGAATAGGGCTGTTCCAGCATGGTTTCCACCACGCCGACCAGCGACCGCGCCCGGACCGCGGGGTTGACCAGCGCGGCGGCCCGCACCGGGATCTCCCTGGTGGCCAGGATCGTGAGCGCCACGGCACCGCCGAGGGAACCGCCGACGACGGCCATCCGCGAGGTGTCGAAACCGAAGCGTTCCCGCAGTTCAGCGAGTGCGGCGGGGAATTCCAGCGCCGCCTGCCGGACGAACGGCTCGGCATAGGCCAGCACCGCGTCACGGACGGCCCGCTCGACCACCGCGTCCATGCTGCCGTCGACCATTCTCGCGCCGCACAACGGCATTCCGAGATAGACCCGCCACGCGGGCACCCCGGCCAGCGGCAACGCGGCCGCGAACGCGGCGTCGGTGCGGGGCGCGTCGATCATGTGCCAGGCGACGACCACCGGCGCGGGGCCGCTGACCTCGGCCGATGGCGGCAAGACGGTGAACGGCACCCCCGCCGCCGTGCCCGTGACCGGTTCTCCCACCACTGTCCCCCCTCGCATGCTGTCGATCTCCACGATATCCAGGACGCGGCGGAGGCGGACCTCGTTCCGCCACAAGCGAAACAGTATCCCGCGGAGTCACCCCGACGTGCCGCGGAGGTGGTTGCGGGCGATCGACGGCGGCCGAATAGTGTTGCGGCCCGGCCCTTTGGAGGTGAACCGCCCGTGCCCGATGTCGACTACTACGAGGTGCTCGGCGTGGGCAAGGCCGCCTCGATCAACGAGATCAAGACCGCCTACCGGCGGCTGGCGAAGTCCCATCACCCCGACACCGGCGGGTCCGCGCTCACCTTCCAGCTGGTCCGCGAGGCCTACGACACGCTCAGCGATCCGACGCGGCGCGCCGGCTACGACGCGGGCGGCCGTTCGGTGCGGGCCCCGATCCGGCCGCGCCCGCGGCGTCGCTTCGGCGAAGAACCGGGCTACGAGCCCGAACCGGTCGTGATCGATCCGGACGACCTCGAATGGTGGGAATTCGCCGCACAGGACGCGCGCGTGCGGCACGGGCGGCGGCGCGGCCCCGGGCACACCCCGGTGGTGGCGGCGGTCGGCGGAATGGTGCTGGTGCTGTTGCCGGTGCTGACCGGCGTCGGATTCTCGGCCCCCACGCTGATCGTCTGGCTGATCCTGACCGCCGGGACCGCGCTGCTCGTGCAACGGCTCGCCCGCGGCTACCTGGCGGCTTCGCGTGCCAAGAACCGGTTCGCCGCCGAATTCGGCGGGAAACGCGTGTTCGGCACCCCCGGCGTCGAGACCGACGAACTCGCCGAACGGCTCACCGCCGGTCTGCTCGAGCGCTACCTGACCCGGCTGCCCGGCGCCCGGATCTTCCACGGCCTCTCGTGGCCGGACTCGGTGTTCGCCGACGTCGACCACGCGGTGCTGTGCGGAAAGCGGCTCGTGCTCATCGAATCGAAGCTGTGGCTGCCCGGGCACTACGAAACCGATGACGACGACCGTCTGCTGCGCAACGGCCGCGCCTTCCGCGGCGGCGGGAGCAGGCTGACCGAAAGTCTCGCCGAATACCGGCGGATCCTGCCGGGGGTCGCGTTGCGCGGGGCGATGATCGTGTACCCGAGCCGGACCGGGGAGATCACCACGGATCTCGAGGATCCCTCCCCCGCGCCGCCCATGACGCCGGAGCAGTTCCTGCACGAGATCGGCGGCTGGCTGGCGGTGGAGCCGTCCACTGTGGACTCGGCGACGATGCGGGTCGTGCGGGACCGGGTCGTGGGCACCGTCTGAGGGAGTCCCCTCCCGCATTCAGAGGACGAAATGCATTCGGAGGTCGAGCGCGTGAAGGCCTCCTTCCCTCGGCTGAGCCGAGGGAAGGAGGCCTTCACGCGCAAAGAGGAGAACTACCGGACCGAGCGCTCCTTCTTGGCTCGCGCGGAACGGGTGCAGACCTCACCGACGTCGACCGTCTGGCCGCGGTCGATGTAGACGTCCGCCAGCCCGACGAGCTTGCCCTTCGGCGACGTACAGGTCAGCTGGTACGCCTCCTTCGGGCCGTAGGTCGGCGGGATCGGCGACTGGAACGACACACCGCCGGTCCAATCGTCCACAGTGGACGGATTCGCCTGCGAGTAGTTGACCAGCACGGCCGTGTAGTCCCCGGCGGGCGGGTCGTACAGGATCGCGTGCTCTTCCGTGGTCGAACCGTTCGCCGACGACGAGACCATGTTGCCCGCGGAGTCGAAGACGTACAGGTCCCAGTCCGAGTCCTGGCCGGCCCACTTGACGTCGACGCTGAACTTCCCGTTGTCGACCTTGGGGAGCCCGTCGACGTGGAAAGTGAAGCTCTCCGAAGCCGGGTCGACCGGGTAGTTCGTGTTGATCGCCGGGACGCCGGCCGGGTTGACCGCCTGGATCGCGGGCTGCGCCGGACCCTGCGGCTCGCGGCCGTAGCGGCCCGCGACGTAGGGCCGGGTCGACGGGTTGATCGACCACGCGAACCGGCCGCCGGTGGAGGACAGCGACGAGTTCAGGTCGTCGGTGACGTAGATCGGCGGCTTCGTCGAGCCGTCCGGCTGCACCACCGGCGAGGTGGGCGTCTGGAACGTCTTGTGCAGCTTCAGCTGGTAGCCCTTCGGCGCCGTACCGATCAGCGTCGAATGCGCCGCCGGGTCGGCGGTGTTGGCCAGCATGTCGATGAACGCGGCACGGTTGCCGCCCTTGCCCGCGCCCGCCGCGGGGGCGACACCGGTGTACTCGGCGACGACGCCCTCAGCGAACGGCGGGTGGAACTCGTTCGGCCCGACCTCGAAGGTGAAGCCCCAGCCACCGGTGGCCCAGTACGACCAGTCCTCGGTCGAGCCGGTCGTGTCGTAGAGCGCCCACGACGGCTGGCTGGTGTACCCGTTGCGGGAGGCCATCTTGTCGCCCAGCGCCTTGTACGCCGGCTCGTCGAGCGGCGGGCGGACGGCGGCGACACCCGGGACACGCAGCACCAGGTTGGAGTAGGTGTGCAGCGTGATCAGGTTGGTCACCTGGCGGTTGGACACGATCGAGCGGATGTTCTGCGTCTCGGGCTCGGAGAACGGGCCGGAACCGCGGAACGTGTCACTGCGCCACAGGGTCGACGCGCCGGCGCCGCCCCAGAAACCGGCGTAGTTGCGGTTCGGGTCGGTACCGCGTTCACGGCCGGCGGGGTTGGCCTTGCAGACGCCGGTCGCGAACTCCTTCGGCGAGTCGTTGACGTTGCAGTTCTTGCGCTTCATCTCGTAGTCGAACCGCGAGAAGTCGCCCTTGGGCTCGGCCTCACGGGAGATTTCGAAGCCGTCGGGGTTGACGATCGGCACGATGATGTTGCGCGTCCGCCCGACCAGGCCGCGGATCTCGGCGTTTCCGCCGGCGTAGCCCTTGACCAGCTCGTAGGCCCATTCCATGGCGTGCTCGCCCGCCGGCCACTCCCGGGCGTGGTGCACGCCCATGGTGAAGTTGACGGGTTTGCCGTCCGCGATGTTCTTGACGTCGCTCGCGACCTCGAGGCCGATGACGTCGCGGCCTTCCCAGGTCGGCTGCGGCAGCGTGAACGCCGTGACGAGCTTGGGGTTCTTGCGGGCCAGTTCCTTGACCTCGAACTGGTAGTCGTAGAGGTGCCGGTAGCTCGTCCGCCCGGACGGCAGCGTGGAGCCCGGCGTCTTCGCGGCGTACTCACGGTCGGTCTTGGCGTTCTGGATCGACTTCGCCGAAAGGTCGGCCTGGACCACCTTCGACTTGAAGCCGTTGTCCGCCAGCGTCTTGCGGTCGGCGTCGTTGGCGAGGACGACCTCGACACCGGTGGCGTCGGCCTTCTCGGTGACGTCGAGGCCGAGCCGGAGCAGCTTGTCCTTGTCCTGCTTGGCCGGGGTCTCGACGCGGACCAGCTCGGCGCGCTGCGGCGCGTGCGCGGCACTGGTCGGCGTCCCCTGCGGCGTGAGGGCGAGGAAGTCGACCCCCAGCAGCGCGTCGCGTGTCTTGCCGTCGTACCGGCAGGTCTGCACGACCAGCTTCTGGTCCTTCTTCACGAAGCCTTCGGCGAGTTCGTGGCTGCGCAACGCGGCGGACGCGGCGACCACGGCGCCGGTGTCCTTGTCGAAGACCGCGAGGTCCCAGTCGCCCTCGCCGCCGCCACGAGGCGCGAGCCGCGCCTGCAGCAGACCGTCCACTGTGGACGTGAACTCACGCCGGTCGGTACCCGCCGTGCCCTGCTTCTGGAGCGCGGCGAAACAGGACCGCGCCACGGCCTGGTTGGCCCGGACCACGTTGTCCGCGGCCACCGCCGTCGTGGCCGACGGAAGTGCCACGAAGGTGCCGGCGAGCACCAGGGTCGCCGCCGTCCATCCCGCTCTTCGCCGGTTTGGTGAATACCCCACAGACTGACCTCCTTGGACAGTCCGGTGACCGGGTGAGGTCACCGGTAGCGAGACCCTAGACCCGGGACACCATCGGAGGGACCCGCCACAAGTCGCCTGCACCCCTTTCGGCCCAACGATCTCACCGAGCGTGCCGGAACGATCACCGGGATTCCTGTCGATTCCGACAGGAAAGCCTAAGAAAACCTTCAGGTTGGGTGGTTACCGTTCAACCATGACGACGCCCCAGGTCACCGCCCGGTCCCCGCTGGCCCTGCTGGCCGCCGTGGTCTCGGTCGCCGGCGGAGCGTTGCTGATCCTGCTGTTGCAGGTCCTCCCCGCCACCAGCGACATCAGCCCGGTTCGCCGCACCATCAGCGAATACGCGCTGAGCGAGCACAAGTGGATCTTCGACGTCGCGGTCCTGCTGGTCGCGTTCGGTTCGGCCATCGGCTTCGGCGCCCTCATCCGCCGCAAGCACCTTCCCGCCCTGTCCGTGGCCTCGGTCTTCTGCGCCCTCTGGACGGTGAGCCTGGTGGTGATCGTGGCGTTCCCCAAGAACAACTGGGCGATCGGGCCGAGCACCGGCGGGACGGTGCACCGGATCGCGAGCGTCGTGGCCTTCGTCTGCCTGCCACTGGCAGTGTGGTTCGCGGCGAAAGCCGTCTTCCCCTCCTCCCCCGCGCGGCGCGCGGTGACACGGGTGCTCGCGGTGGCGGCCTTGGCCTGGTTCGGCGTGATCCTCGGGGCGATCGTGGTCTCGATGAATGGCGGCGAGCCCTGGTGGCGGGCGATCCCGCTCGGGCTGGTCGAGCGCGCGATGGCGCTGACCGGGCTGTTCGCGCTGGCGTCGCTGCTCATCCCCGCACGGGTGGTCACCGCACCGGTGACCGAGCAGGCCGAAGCGCTGGAGATCGCGTCCTGAAAGTTCTTCCCGCCATCGTGTCCATTTGACGGTCTCCCGCTCGTAGTGGTGTCGTGCGGCAAGCAGGCCGCGCGCGAACCAGAACGGGAGTACCACCGTGAAGTACATGCTGCTGATCCAGGCCGCGACCGGCGACGTCGAGCCCCAGTGCACCTTCGAGGACTGGATGGCCTACGACAAGCAGGTCAAGGACGCCGGGATCTGGTCCGCCGGTGAGTCGCTGGCCGACCTCGTCACCGCGACGACGGTGAAAGTGGACCGGGACGGGAAGCGGACGGTGACCGACGGGCCCTACGCCGAGACCCGCGAGGTGCTGGGCGGTTTCTACGTCGTCGACGTGCCGGACCTGGACGTCGCGCTCGACTGGGCGGCTCGCTGCCCCGGCGCCAGGGACGGCTCGGTGGTGGTCCGCCCGGTCGCCGACTTCTCCGCCTGACCGTGGACGAGCGGAGCGCCGGCGTGGCGTCGGTCGAGGCGGTGTTCCGCGAGGAACGGGGCAGGCTCCTCGCCGCGCTCGTGCGCCGCTTCGGCGACTTGGATCTGGCCGAAGAGGTCACGTCCGAGGCGATCGAAGCGGCGCTGGAGCACTGGCCGGTGGACGGTGTCCCGCCGCGGCCGGGCGCGTGGCTGATGACCACCGCCCGGCGCAAGGCCGTCGATCGGCTGCGCCGTGACCAGGCCTACGCCGCCAAACTCGCGGTCCTGCAGGTGGAAACCGATCGGGCCGGTCCCGTGCCGGACGCCGGTGACAGCCTGCCGGACGAGCGGCTGCAACTGTTCTTCACCTGCGCCCATCCCGCCCTGCCCGTCGAGGACCGGGGTGCGCTGACCCTGCGGTTCCTCGCCGGGCTGACCACGCCGGAGGTGGCGCGCGCCTTTCTCGTCCCGGTGCCGACGATGGCGAAGCGGATCGTGCGGGCGAAGAAGAAGATCAGCGAGGCCAGGATCCCGTTCCGCGTTCCCGGCGCGGACGAACTCCCCGAGCGGCTGCCGGGGGTGCTGCAGGCGGTGTACTCGATCTTCACCGAGGGGTACTCGGCCAGTTCGGGAGCGAGTCTGCAGCGGGCAGGCCTGGCCGAGGAGGCCATCCGGCTCGGCCGCATCCTGCGCGGGCTGATGCCCGCCGACCGGGAGGTGGCGGGGTTGCTCGCGCTGATGCTGCTCGTCCACGCCCGGCGGGACGCCCGGACCGGGCCGGACGGCGAACCGGTCCTCCTGGCGGACCAGGACCGGAGCCGGTGGAACCGGGAACTGATCGAAGAGGGCGGTGACCTGGTGGTCGCCTCGTTGACCGGTGGCCCGCCGGGCCCGTACGGGGTGCAGGCCGCGATCGCGGCCCTGCACGACGAAGCGGCCGACGTCGAAACCACCGACTGGCCGCAGATCGTGGCGCTCTACGACGTCCTGATGACCTTGGCGCCCTCCCCCGTCGTCGCGCTCAACCGCGCCGTGGCCGTCGCCCTGCGCGACGGCCCGGCCGCGGGGCTCGCGCTGCTCGACGAACTGGGCGGCGAACCGCTGCTCCGCGGCTACCCTCCGTTCGCCATCGCCCGGGCCGAGCTGCTGCAACGGCAGGGCCGCCGAGACGCGGCGGCCGCGGCCTACCGCGAAGCGATCGGGCTAGCCCCGACAGAACCCGAACGCGAACACCTGCGGCGAAAGCTGGCCGCACTCGAATCCCCATCGGAGACAACACGATGAACACCGAACGACTTGCCCGCGCCTGGGACGAAGCCGCCGACGGATACGAGGCGTACTACGTCCCCCGGTTCGCACCCTGGGTCTCCGCGGCGGTGCGCGCCCTGCCCACCGACCTGCCCGACGGCCCCGTCCTCGTCCCCTGCTGCGGGACCTTCCCGGAACTCGACGTGCTCGGCGGGCACCTGCCGGGCCGCGAGATCGTCGGCATCGATCTTTCCGCAGGCATGGCCGCGAGGGCGAGGCGGCGGGCCGCGGGCACTTCACTCGTGCGCGTCGTCGTGGGTGACGCCTCGGAACTCGAACCGGCCTCGGCCGCCGCGGTCGTCTCGGTCTTCGGCCTCCAGCAACTGCCCGAACCCGACGCCGCGCTCCGGTCCTGGGCAGGGGCGCTACGCCCGGGTGGCGTGCTTTCCGTCGTCTACTGGCCGCACAGCACCGAGCCGGGCGGGCCGTTCACGGTGCTCTCCGACGTGCTCTGGGAACGGGTCCCCGCCGGGGACCGCTCCTGGGAGCAACGGCTCGTGCCCGCACTGAAGGATGCCGTACTCGAACGGGACGAGCCCTTGTCGTTCCCGATGGTCCATCCCGACGCCGACACGTTCTTCACCGCGCACACCCGATCGGGGCCGATGCGGCCGCTGGCGGACGCGCGCGGTGAAGGCTTCATCGCCGCGCTGCGCGCGGAATTCCGGCGAAGGGCGCCGGAAGGGGAATGGCGCCACCGCCCGTCTGCCCGGCATATCGTCGCGCGGGGTTGACCTCGTCCTCTTGCGCGTCCTTGCGCAAGCGTGCGGTGCAGACCGAAAGGTGCACCACGTTGGCGCGTTTGTGATGGCGGTACACGTGGACGTCCGAGGCGAAGCACGCCGCGGCCAGCAACGCCCGCCGCTGCTCGATGCGCTCGTAGCCGACGCCTGCCGGACAGAACACGATGACCTCGACTTCGTCACCGCGTGGTTTGGTCCACAGGATCATCGGCAGCTTGCCGTCGAGCGTGCACACCCGGGCACGGGCGAACCCGGTCCGCAACCGGTGCTGCACGACGATCGAGCGGAGCCGGTCGCGGAGGAATCGCCGCGCCGAGCGCCAGTAGAACAGCCAGTTCGCGACACCGAACAGCACGACCGCGCCCCAGATCGGGCCGACCGCCTGGAAAAGGGAGAACAACGCGTACGGGAGCACGACGAGCGCGCCGAGCTCGTACCGCCAGTGATACAAGGCGGTGAACGGGTTGGGCCTCCTGACCACCGTGATCTCCCTGGCCAGCTCGGCGATCTCCTGGGGTTCCTGCCAACGGCTCATGACCTTCCTCCTGTCCGTCCGGCGGTTTGCTCGGCGGCCACGGCCGCCGCGGGAATGGAGCGGACGACACCGGCACCGGCGCAGTCCGGGCAAACGGCGTCCTCGTAGGGCCACCACCCCGTGCCCCCGCAGGGCGCGCACGCGTGGACGGTGTCCCAGCGGGGATCGCGGTAGACGCGGCGCCTGCTGTTCGGCACCCGCGTCACCTGCCAGCCGCGAGCGGCCGCGCGCGTGTCCTCGCGGGCCGCGAAGAGCCATTCGTGGAAGCGTTCGAGAAGTCGATCGAACCAAGATCGGGGCGCTGCCGTGTGGTTCTCGTGGTGGGACATGAGGTTCACCCCCGATACTGCGAAGCGCGGACTCGGGTCGGCGCACACGCTGCCTACTCCGGCATTCGTGTGGCCCGCAGGCGACGCGAACCGGGTCAGATGCTCAGCGTCACCTTCAACTGGCTGACAGCATCCACGCTCCGGTCGTGCCCGGGTCGGACCGGTCCTCGTGACCGGGTGGGTCACGCACACCAGGACCAGGTCGAACAGGGTCCTGCGCGGCTTTCGACACGGTGCGACACGGCGTTGACCCACGCGCCAGCACGGTCCGATTCCCTTGCTGTACTCTCGCCGTTGTGTGCACGTTCAGTCACCGCCCTACATTGCCTACCAAAGGTAGGTAAGCCCGTGTCTAGTGCCTACATGAAGCCTACATCGGCCGGGCGGGGGCCGGTAAGCCCTGATGCGGAAACCGTTACCGCGTCGGATGTCGGACGTGAGCTGCGGCGGCTGCGCAAGGCCGCGGGCGAAACGCAGGCCGAGACCGCCCGGATCATCGGTGTCACCAGGGCGAACCTGACCCAGTGGGAGACCGGGAAATACCTGCCGTCGGCGCACAACGCGCGACAGCTCGACGATCACTTCCGCGCCGCGGACGCGCTGTTCACCCTGGCGGAGACGGCCCGTTCACCCCACGACCACCCTCCGCCCGCCGTCGGTGACGCCGCCGTCGTCGACACCTCGCGGTCGCTGCTGCAGGTCTTCCACACCGTCGGCGCCAAACTCGCCGAGCGCTTGATCCGGGACGAGCACGGGAAACCGCTCGGCTGGCGCCACAACCTGCAGAAGAGCACCGGGCCGAAGGCGCTCAGCACCGCGTACGGGATCAACACCATGCTGGTGGTAGGCGATCCCTACATCGACCTACATACGCTCGCCGAAGATCTGTACCGGCTGCAGTCGGCACAGGGCTGGCGTGGCCGCGCGGGCGGCAAACGACCGGAGACCACCGCTTCGGTGGTGGACGCGCTTTTCCGGACCAGCACCATGTCCGCCGACGAAGGGCTTGTCCAGCTGGAAGGGTCGCTCGACCCGTACAGCAGGACCCGCCCCTACCTGTTGTCCGCCGTGTTGCACACGGCGGTCCGGCTCCGGCCGGACGCCCCGCTGACCGACCGGCTGATCGACGCGCTCCTGGCGGCCCGGCTCGACTTCGACGGCTCACAGCTGTGGCCGGAGAAGAACGAGGCCGGGCTCGTCGCCCCGGAGGCGTCGGTGGTGCACACCGCGCGGTCGGTCGTCGCGCTGCGGGAAGTCCTGCGCGGCCGGGAAGATCGCAACGACGTCCGTGAGGCGGCCGACGAAGCCACACAATGGCTCATCGACCGGCCGCATTCGGACGATGGCGTGGCCGAGGATCTCGAACGGCCTCGCCCCGACGGGGAAGGAACGACCCGGATCATCATCCGGCACTTCACCGCAGCCTGGGTCGTCCAAGCGCTCGCCACCGCCCCCTTCCTGCCACTCCCCCGGCTCAACCGGGCGCTCGGAACCCTTTGGGAGCGCTACGAAGCCGATCAGGGACTGTGGGCCTGGGGAAGCGGCGACCTACCCATCTGGCAGACGTTGGACGCCGTCACCGCGCTCCGCGCGGCCGCCTTGGCCGTCGCCGGGCCCCCGCTCAGCCCTCCAGGAACTCCAGGAACTTCATGATCGACACCCCGCCCTCGACCCTCACGGGCGCGCCCGCGTTCCTCCGTGAGGTCACCGGCAGTCGCCCCGGCCACGGCGACGCGGACCTCGCCTGGCTGCGCACGGTCGCGCACCGGGTCCAGGACTCCCCCGGCACTTTCCTTTCGTGGCTCGAAGAAATCCTCGGCGACGAGGAAGCCGTCCGCGCCGCGGCGAAGCGTTCCTACTGGCATCCCAACGGATTCGCCAAAATGGTGCTCCACGCCTCCGCCGATTTCCGCATCCGGCTCCATGTCTGGCCGGAATCGGCGGAGCCGTCCCGCGGCGAGTCCAATCCGCACAGCCATCGGTGGGAATTCGCCTCGACCATCATCGCGGGCGAAGGCCTGCACATGGTCGAGTTCCACGAGACAACCGAAGGCGGGAAGCCGTACGCCCGGTACCGCTACGGCGCCGATCCGGCGAATCCGGCCGCGTTGCTCGCGGACGGCGATACCCGGCTCGCGGTGGCGAAGAGCCCGCACGTCCGGCTCGGCGACGTCTACTCGTGCGACACCGCCGTCGTCCACACCGTCCGGCCCATCGAATCGGGATTGACCGCGACGGTGGTGGTCCAGGGGCCGCACCGCACCAGCACCACGGTCGTGTACTGCGAGCCCGGCGAATCCGACGACCAGCCCAACGGCGAGCTGACCGAGACCGATTTCCGCGTCCTGGTCGGGGCCGTCGCGAAAGCGGTGGCGTCATGCCGTTGACCTGGCCCGCCCCGCGCCGGGGGATCCTGACCGACCGCGCCATCAAACGCGCGCACCGCACCGGGGAACTCACGATCACCCCGTTCGAAGCCGGCCTGGTCCGCCCCGCCGCGATCAGCCTGCGGCTCGGCCGTCAGGCGTTCGCGCTGGAATCGACCGGGACCGTCGACATCGCCGACCGGAGCACGTATCCGGAGCTGCGTCCCAAGGAACTCGACGCCGAAGGCAGGCTGCGCGTCGAACCCGGCGAAGTCGTCCTCGCGCCGACGCTGGAGAAGATCGGGCTTTCGGAGAGACTCGCCGGGCTCGTCGACGGCACCAGCGACTACGCACGGCTCGGCATCAGCGTCGTCCTGTGCGGGCAGGTCAGCCCCGGCTTCGGCAGTGAGACCGGAGCCGTGCTGACCCTGGAGATCGTCAACCACCTGCGGCATCCGGTACTCCTGCACCCCGGAACGCGGATCTGCAACCTGATGCTGTTCGCCTCCACCGGCAGCGAACAGCCCTACGGCACGATGCCGGCCAACTACTCGAGCGACCACGACGTCGCCCCGTCCCGATTGGCGGATCATGTCGGGCGGAACTGAATCCTCGCCGATCGGCGACGACGTCCGGCTCGGCGACCTCGGCGAGCACGCGATCCTGGAGCACATCCTGCGACCCCGCTACGGCGGTGTCCGCGGCTTCGGGGACGACTGCGCGGTCCTCGACGCCACAGAAGGGCTTCGCGGCGAACTGGTCGCCACCACCGATACCTGCCCCACGCCGCTGGTAACCATCCTGGGTGAAACGGATCCGTACCACGCCGGATGGCTGCTGGCGACGATCAACCTCTCCGACCTGGCCGCGGCCGGCGCCACTTCGCTCGGCCTGGTCGTCAACTACACCCTGCCGAAGACGACGACGGCCGGTGAATTCCGGCGGCTTCTCGACGGCGTGGACGACTGCACGAAGGTGCACGGCACCAAGGTCGTCGGCGGCGATCTCCGGGACGGCCCGGTCCGGCAGCTCACCGCGACCGCGATCGGCCGGTGCGTTCCCGGCGGGCGGCTCGGGCGCGCGGGCGCCCGAGCCGGCGATCACCTGCTGCTGGTCGGTTCGCCCGGCTATCTGTGGGCGTACGCGCTGCTCGTCGAAAAGCAGGCACGGCTTCCCGGGCCTCTCGCCGCGGACATCCGCGAGCGCGCGTGCCGTCCGATGGCCCAGGTGGCCGCGGGCAGGATCCTCGCCACGGCCGGGCTGGCGCGCGCCGCGATGGACGTCTCCGACGGTCTCTTCCCGACCGTGCGGACCCTTTGTGGCGCCAACGGTCTCGGCGCGCGGATCACCACGGACATCCGGCTGGACGACGCGCCCGCCGAGGTCTGCGCGCAATCGGGACTCGGCCGGTTCGAGCTCGCGCAGGCCTGGGGCGACTGGACGCTCGTGGTCGCCGTGCGGCCACAGGATGTCGGACTCGCCAAGAAGACCCTCGCCGGTGAAGGTGTCGCGGCACAGGAGATCGGCTCCCTCGTCCCCCGCGAAGAAGGCATTTCGCTGGACGACGGCGAACTCTGGGAAGGAATCGCGCAGGAGCGGTTCTCGCCCAGCTCCTGGCACGGCGGCGACGTGCCGAAGCTGATCACCGAGGTTCTCGGCAGGCGCGCGGGCTGAGCTGCCTTCACCCGCAAGCCCCCCTGTGACTGCTGGTGCCCGTGGGGCGCACGTGGCAATTACCGAGTCCGTGAAGGCCTCCTTGAGGGACTCTGGGTCCCTCAAGGAGGCCTTCACGGACTGGGCACCTACCGCAGGCGGTAAGCGTTCAGAATCGTCTGCGTCACCGAATTCCCGCCGGAGTCCGTTGCCGAAAGCCGCAAGGCGACGAAGCGCGAGAAACCGAAAGCCGGCGCCACGACCAAGGCCTGCCGCCGCTCACCGCTCCCGAAGACGGGCTGCCGGTGCCACGTCCGGCCGCCGTCGAACGACGCTTCGGCGCCGACCTGCCGGACGCTCCCCGTCGCCCCGGCCGGGCGCTCGACCTCGATCGGGACGGCGAGCGGGAGCAGGCGCCAAGCGTCGTTCGACGGGCCGAGCGACGGTGTGGCTCGCAGCGTCATCAGCGGTAGTGGCGTTTCGCCTTCCGTTCGCTGCGAACGGAAGGTCCACGACGTGACCACGGTGCCGGACAAGTCGGCGTTGCCGCCTTCCGGTCGTTTCGCGTCGATGGTCAGCGTGTATTCCCCCGCTTCCGACGGCACGGTGAAGGTCACCGGGCCCGCGGTCGGCCATTGGTGCCCGGGCACCTTGGGCACGGAACCGATCTCCTTCCCGTCGCGCGAGAGCTTCGTGGAGCCCTCCACGGCCGACAGGCTGACGTGGTCGCCGCTCGCCGCGAGCAACGGGAGCAGGACGCTGAAGGTGTCGCCGTCGCGCACCGTCTTGGTCAGTTTCGCCGACGTCGGGCCGACGACGGCGCGGTTCCAGTCCTCTTTGGAGCGTTGCCCGGCGCGATATTCGACGCCTGCCGCCGTTTCGTGGGTGTCGCTCCAGACCGCGTTGGAGCCGGCCCGTTCCACGAAGAGCCGTTTCAGCCAGCGGATCTTCCCGGTGCTGTAGAACTCCTCCCGGATCGAGGGCAGCTTCGCCTGGGCGGTGAGGAACCAGGCGTCGCCGAGGGCGACTTCGTTGTCGTAGGGCGAAGGCAGCACGTGCAGATTGCCCCATTGCTCTCCGGTGGCGGCGTAGGTGGCGTTCACCTTGGCCAGTTCGTGGTCGCGCACCCGGTACGCGGAGACGTCGGGAACGCGGCCGTTGCTCGGGAATTGCAGGTTGTAGAGATACGGGCTGTTCTCCGACCTGCCCTCGCCGGTCTGCTTGCTCAGCATGGTCGTGACGAGGAAGTCGAAGTCGGGCACGACGGTGCGGGTGGGCGCGACGTAGGCGTACTGGTCGTCGTGGAAGAGTCTCGGCTCGTACCACGAATAGCCGGTGCTCTCCCGGCCCGCGACGCGTTCGGAGAAGTCGACGATCTGACCGTTCGAGCTGGCGTCCCGGCGGTCGGTCCGCACCGTCACGGGTTTCGCCGGACGTCCGTCCAGCACGACCTCCCGATCGCGATCGAGCACGAAGCCCGGCTCGGCGACCAGGCTCGACCCCGGCGACTCGTCGATCTGCGTGACGAACAGGTACCGGCCTTGCGGCAGCCGGATCGGGCCGCCGCCGTCCTCCGCGTACAGGATCTTCGCGGCGCCACTGTCCAAATTGGTCACGAACACCATGCCGCTCGCTCGGTCGCCCTTGCGGTTCAAGAGCTTGACGTCGGCCGAGAAGACCTCCCGCTGGAGGTCGGCGCCGACGAGGCCGCGAACCTCGACGCCCGCGGCGGCCGCGAGCAGGATGCCACCGTAGACACCGCGCGGCTGCCGGCCGGGGTTCAGCGTGATGACCGCGGTCGCGGTCCCACCGGCGGGCACCGTGATCCTCGGCCGGTCCACCGAGAACAGGCCCTCGGCCGCCGGTTTCCCGCCTTCGTCGCGGACGTCCAGCCGCAGATCGAGGTCGACCGGGACGTCACCACCGTTGCGGTAGGTGATCTCCCTGGTCCGCGGGTTCGGATCGGCGATCGGAACGGTGCCGAAGGCCGCCGTGGTGACGTCGGCGCTCACGCGCTGCTTGACCGCCTTGGCGACATCGACCCGTCCCGTTCCCTGCTGGAAGACGGTCGGCCCTTCGGACGGCTTCGCCGTTCCGGCGAGCCCGGCCTTGATCTGCTCGGGTCCCCACTCCGGGTGCTGCTGGGCGAGCAGTGCCGCCGCGCCCGCCACATGCGGCGTCGCCATCGAGGTGCCCGACATCGGCTGGTAGCCGCCGCCCGCTTTGGCCGCGACGATCGCCACGCCGGGTGCGGTGATCTCCGGCTTGACCGCGTTGTCGCCGCGCCTCGGTCCCTTGCCGGAGAACGGCGCCGTCGTGTCGGCCCGGTCCACCGCGCCGACCGTGAGCGCCGCGTCCGCGCTGCCCGGCGATCCCACCGTGCCCGCCCCGCGTTCCCCGTCGTTGCCCGCGGCGATCACGAACAGCACGCCGTGCTCCTTCGTGAGCCGGTTCACCGCCGCTTCCAGCGGATCGACCTCCTCGCCGTCCGCACCGCCGAGGCTCAGGTTGATCACCTTGGCGCCCTCGGCGACCGCCCATTCCATCCCGCTGATGATCTCCGACCAGCCGCCGCTGCCGTCGTCGCCGAGCACCTTGCCCGCGAGCAGACCGGCGTCGGGCGCGACGCCCTTGAGCCGCCCGGCGGACGCGGCGCCGGACCCGAGGATCGTCGAAGCGACGTGAGTGCCGTGGCCATGTCTGTCCGTAGGGTCGTCACCACCGGAGAAGTCCTTGGCCGCGACCACTTTGCCCGCCAGATCGGGGTGACGGGCGTCGATACCGGTGTCCAGCACGGCGACCTTGACGTCCTTGCCGGTGAACCCGCTCTGCCAAGCCTGCGGCGCGCCGATCTGCGGCACGCTGTGGTCGAGGCTCGCCTTGACCCTGTGGTCCAGCCACACCTTCCGCACCGAAGCCGCGCCGGGGCCGGTCAACGAGGACCAGAACTCCCCCGCGCGATCCTTGGGCTGGGCGAAGGCGGTCGCGCCGATGCTGTCGAGCCGCCGCCCCGCGGTGGCCACCGCACCTTCCTGCTGGACGATCAGCGGCAGGGTCGAGCGCGCACTGTCGTCGTATCCCTCGGCGAGCAGCGTGTCGATCCGGAACAGCCGCGCGTCCAACGTTCCCTTCGCGACCAGTGGCAGGGCGTCGGCCGGGTAGACCGACCAGCCGTCCTTGCCCTGGCTGCGCTGGAACCCCATCCGTTCCCGGCCCGGCCCCGGCTGCACGGCGAGAGCGGGCAGGTCGCCCGGTCGCTCCTGCACGGTGAGCCGGTCACCGGTGATCAGCGTGAGGGTGCGCGGACCGGGCACCGCGCTCTCCTCCGGCGGCCGCTCGGGCGCGGCCGACGCGACCTGTGCGCTGGTCACTCCGAGCACGGTCACCAGGAGCAGACCGGCCAGGGCATGGGCTCTTCGGCGCATGTGTGGCACCTCCGTTTGCGCTCATATCGGTGCGCCGAGGCTTTCGGAAGTGCAGGTCGAGGCGCTAGACGTCGGGGCGATCAGGTCGTCGGGAGTATCCGTTCGGGCATCCGTGATTACGATCACAGCGAGACTCCTGGCCTGACATCTCTACAGACCGACCGCTTAGTACGGCAGACTGGCGTCACTTCCACTCGACGACGAGGAGAACACCCGTGACCGAACACCCCTCCCGTGTAGCGATCGTCACCGGCGCCGGCCGCGGTATCGGCGCGGCCGTGGCCAAACGGCTCGCTTCCGACGGGTTCGCCGTCGGGCTGCTGGACCTCGACGAGGCGGGTGTCAAGCAGGGGGCCGAAGCGATCGTCGCCGCGGGCGGCAAGGCCGTCGGTGTCGCGCTGGACGTCAACGACGCCGCACAGGTCGAAGCCGCGGTGACCCGGGTGGCCGAGGAACTCGGCGCGCCGACCGTGCTGATCAACAACGCCGGCATCACCCGCGACAACCTGCTGTTCAAGATGACCGAACAGGACTGGGACTCGGTGCTGGGCGTGCACCTGAAGGGCTCGTTCCTGATGACCCGCGAGGTGCAGAAGTACCAGACGCAGGAGAAGTGGGGCCGGATCGTCAACCTGTCCAGCACCTCGGCGCTGGGCAACCGCGGCCAGGTCAACTACTCCGCCGCCAAGGCGGGCATGCAGGGCTTCACCAAGACCCTCGCGATCGAACTGGGCAAGTTCAACGTCACCGCGAACGCCATCGCCCCCGGGTTCATCGCCACCGACATGACCGCGGCGACCGCCGAGCGGGTCGGCATGTCGTTCGAGGACTTCAAGGCGGCGGCCGCGTCGCAGATCCCGGTGCAGCGCGTCGGCACCCCCGAAGACATCGCCAACCTCGCGTCGTTCCTGGTGAGCGACGGCGCCGGGTTCATCTCCGGCCAGGTCATCTACGTCGCCGGCGGACCGAAGGACTGAGCCATGCGCGAATTCGCCTCCCTGCAGGAGTTCGAGAACGCCGTCGGCGAGCACTTCGGCCACAGCGAATGGCTGACCCTCACCCAGGACCGGGTGAACCTGTTCGCCGACGCCACCGACGACCACCAGTGGATCCACGTCGACGTCGAAAAGGCGGCCGAAGGCCCGTTCGGCGCCCCGATCGCCCACGGTTTCCTGACGCTGTCGCTCATTTCGGGTTTCGTCGGGAAGCTCTACCGCGTCAACGGGCTCAAGATGGGCATCAACTACGGACTGAACAAGGTCCGGTTCCCCCAGCCGGTCAAGGTCGGCGCGAGGATCCGGGCGGGCGCGGAGCTGGTCGAGGTCACCGACGTCGCCGGCGGCAAGCAGGCCGTCGTCCGGTGGACGATCGAGATCGACGGCGAGCCCAAACCGGCGTGCGTCGCGGAGATGGTCGTCCGGCTGATCGCCTGAAAAGGTGACATCCGGCACCTCGCCGGACCGTCCCTACCCGACATACCGACTGGTCGGTACTGTAATCGGAAAGCGAGCCGCTGGAGGCACCATGAACCAGTCCGACCTGCCGGGCCTCGACCTGGCCAGGCTCAGGGCCCACCTGGACGAGCACCGGCCGGGGCTCGTCCAGGGCGACCTGAGCGGCCAGGTCGTGGAAGGGGGCCGGTCCAACCTCACCTACATCGTGGGTGACGGCCGGTCCC
Source organism: Amycolatopsis sp. cmx-4-54 (assembly GCF_046548895.1). Lineage (NCBI taxonomy): Bacteria > Bacillati > Actinomycetota > Actinomycetes > Pseudonocardiales > Pseudonocardiaceae > Amycolatopsis > Amycolatopsis sp. cmx-4-54. The sequence continues at coordinate 429,584 of NZ_JAEBEJ010000005.1, read as the reverse complement.
GCTGGGTGGTCCGCCGCCCGCCGCTGGGCCACGTCCTGCCGACCGCGCACGACATGGGCCGCGAGTTCCGGGTGATCTCCGGATTGCACGGCACCGCGGTCCCGGTGCCCGAAACCGTGCTGCTGTGCGACGACACCGACGTCATCGGCTCGCGGTTCTACGTGATGGAGTTCGTGGAGGGCACGCCCTTCCGCTCGGACACCGAACTCGCCACGCTCGGCCCCGCGCGGACGAGGGCGATCGCGGAGGAACTGGTCGACACCCTGGTCGAACTGCACGCCGTTGATCCGGAGTCGGTGGGGCTGGGCGATTTCGGCCGTCCGGACGGCTTCCTCGAACGCCAGCTGCGGCGCTGGAAGAAGCAGCTCGACGGCAACCGCAGCCGCGACCTCCCGGGCGTCGACGAACTGCACGACCGGCTCGCCTCGTCGGTCCCCGAATCGGGCAAGCCGTCGATCGTCCACGGCGACTACCGGCTGGACAACGTGCTGGTGAACGCCGACGACCGGATCACCGCGGTGCTGGACTGGGAGATGTCCACCCTCGGCGACCCACTGACCGACCTCGCGCTGCTGGTGGCCTACGCCGAACGGGACAAGGTGTCGCTGCAGTTCGTGTCCAACGCCAGTTCCGCGCCGGGTTATCCCCGCAACGACGAGGTCATCGCGCGGTACGCCGAGCGCTCGGGCCGGGATGTCTCGCGACTCAACTGGTACGTGGGCTTCGCTTTCTTCAAGCTCGCCGTGATCTTGGAAGGCATCCACCTCCGCTACAGCAAGGGACAGACCGTCGGCGCCGGCTTCGACGGCATCGGCGCGGGCGTCGTCCCGTTGATCGCGCACGGGAACGAAACTCTCAAGGAAGAGGGATAGCAAGATGGACTTCGCCTTCGACGCGAAAACCGAGGAACTGCGGGGAAAACTCCTCGAGTTCATGGATTCGCACATCTATCCGGCCGAGGCCGTCTTCGAGCGGCAGCTGGCCGAGCGCGACAGCGAGTGGTCGCAGCCCCCGATCGTCGAGGAACTGAAAGCCGAGGCCCGCAAGCGCGGGCTGTGGAACTTCTTCCTCCCCGGTGACCACGGCGCGGGCTTGACGAACCTGCAGTATGCGCCCCTGGCCGAGATCACCGGCCGCAGCCTCCGGCTCGCGCCGACCGCGCTGAACTGCGCGGCGCCGGACACCGGGAACATGGAAGTCCTCACCATGTTCGGCACGGAGCAGCAGAAGAAGCAGTGGCTCCAGCCGTTGCTGGACGGCGAGATCCGGTCCGCGTTCGCGATGACCGAGCCCGACGTCGCCTCCTCCGACGCGCGCAACATCGCCACCGGCATCCGCCGTGACGGCGACGAGTACGTCATCAACGGCCGCAAGTGGTACATCTCCGGCGCGATGAACCCGAACTGCAAGATCTTCATCGTGATGGGCAAGACCGATCCGGACGCACCCGCGCACAAGCAGCAGAGCATGATCCTGGTCCCCCGCGACACCCCCGGCCTGACCGTGAAACGCGGTATGCACGTGTTCGGCTACACCGACGGCGATCATGGCGGCCACGCCGAAGTGCTCTTCGAGGACGTCCGTGTGCCGGCGGAGAACCTCATCGCCGGTGAGGGTGACGGGTTCGCCATCGCGCAGGCCCGCCTCGGACCGGGGCGGATCCACCACTGCATGCGCGCCATCGGCATGGCCGAACGCGCGCTGGAACTGATGTGCCGCCGGGCGCTTTCGCGTGAGACCTTCGGCAAGCCGATCGCCGAACAGGGCGTGGTGCAGGACTGGATCGCCGAGGCGCGGGTCAAGATCGAGCAGCAGCGCTTGCTGGTGCTCAAGACCGCGTGGCTGATGGACACCGTCGGCAACCAGGGCGCGCACACCGAAATCCAGGCGATCAAGATCTCCACCCCGATCACCGTCGAGTGGATCCTCGACAAGGCCGTGCAGCTGTTCGGCGCGGGCGGGGTCAGCCAGGACTTCCCGGTCGCCGAGATGTGGGCACAGGTGCGGACACTGCGCCTGGCCGACGGCCCGGACGAGGTGCACAAGCGCTCGCTGGCGCATCGTGAGCTGAAGAAGTACCGCGGGGAGGCCGCCAAGTGACCACTGTGGACGATCTCAAGCGGCGCGTGGCCGATCTGCTGGCCGCGTATCCGCCGGAAAGCACGCCGCGCCAGGACTTCCTCGACGCACGGTTCGACGCCGGGTTGGCGTGGATCCACTTCCCCGAAGGCCTTGGCGGCCTGAACGCGCCCCGCTCCCTGCAGTCCGTTGTCGACAAAGAGCTCGCCGCGGCGGGCGCGCCGGACAACGACAAACGGCGGATCGGGATCGGCCTCGGCATGGCCGCGCCGACCATCCTCGCCTTCGGCACCCCGGAACAGCACCGGCGCTTCCTGCGTCCACTGTGGACAGAACGGGAGGTGTGGTGCCAGCTGTTCAGCGAGCCGGGCGCCGGATCCGACCTGGCCGCGCTGGGCACCCGCGCGGTCCGCGACGGTGACGACTGGGTGGTCACCGGCCAGAAGGTCTGGACGTCGGGCGCGCACAAGTCGCAGTGGGCCATCCTGGTCACCCGCACCGATCCCGACGTGCCGAAGCACCGCGGCATGACGTACTTCCTGTGCGACATGACCGCGCCGGGCGTCGAGGTCCGGCCGCTGCGCCAGATCACCGGCGAGGCCGAGTTCAACGAGGTCTTCCTCAGCGAGGTCCGCATCCCCGACGCGCACCGCCTCGGCGCGGTCGGCGAGGGCTGGAAGGTCGCGCAGACCACGCTGATGAACGAACGGGTCGCCATCGGCGGCACCGAGTTCCCGCGCGACGGCGGCATGGTCGGCGTCGTCACGGAAACCTGGCGGGAACGCCCGGAGCTGCGCACCTCCGAACTGCACGACCGGCTGCTGAAACTGTGGGTGGAGGGCGAAAGCCTGCGCCTGGTGAGTTCTCGCCTGCGGCAGCAGCTCGCCGCGGGCGCGCCGGGACCGGAGGGGTCCGCGGTCAAGGTCGCGTTCTCCGAACTGAACCAGGCCGCGTCCGGGCTGGAGATCGAACTGCTCGGTGACGACGGCCTGCGTTACGACGACTGGACGATGCGGCGTCCCGACGGCGTGAACTTCCTCGGCCGCGAGGCCGGCTACCGCTATCTGCGCGCGAAGGGCAACTCCATCGAGGGCGGTACCTCGGAGGTCCTGCGCAACATCATCGCCGAGCGCGTGCTGGGGCTGCCCTCCGAACCGCGGATCGACAAGGACGTCGCCTGGAAGGACCTGCCCCGATGAGCGACCTGCTGTATTCCGAGGTCGAAGAGGACCTTCGCGCCAGCGTCCGCGACCTGTTCAAAGACCGCGCGGAACCGGCGGCCCTGATCGCCAGGACCGAGACGGCGGAACCGTACGACCTGAAGTTGTGGCGCACGCTCGCCGCCGACCTCGGCGCGGCGGGTCTCGCGGTCCCGGAGGCGCTGGGCGGGCACGGCGCTTCGGCGCGCGAAGTCGCCGTCGTGATGGAGGAACTCGGGCGCAGCGTCGCCCCCGTCCCCTATCTCGGCAGCGCCGTCCTGGCGACGTCGGCCCTGCTGGCGGCCGACACGTCGCAGCCGGAAGTGGCCGAAACGCTCGGGAAACTGGCCGCGGGCACGCTCATCGGCGCGCTGGCGATCCCGCTGTCGACCGCACCCGGCGCCGAGTTCCCCTCGACGGTCACCTTGGCCGCCGACGGCACGGTCAGCGGCCAGGTCCGCAGCGTGGTCGACGCTTCGGTGGCCGAACTGATCGTCGTCCCGGCGGTGGGACCCGACGGGCCCGGCCTGTACACGGTCGACACGGCGTCGGCGGGCGTGACGATCACCGAGGCCGTCTCCCTCGACCTCACCCGGCGCATCGCCGACGTGACCCTGGAGAACGTGGCCGCGAAACGCGTCGCCGACTCCTCGACGGCGGCGTCCGCGCTCGACACGGCACTCGTGACCGCGGCGGGCCTGCTCGCCTCGGAACAGCTCGGGATCGCTGAGTGGGCGCTGACCGAAACGGTGCGCTATCTCAAGGAGCGCTACCAGTTCGGCCGTCAGGTCGGTTCCTTCCAGTCGCTGAAGCACCGGCTCGCGAACCTGTACACGGATCTGGTCAACGCCAGGGCGACCGCGCGATACGCCGCCGACTGCCTGGCCTCCGGCGACGACATCGCGATCGCCGTCGCGGTGGCGCAGGCCCGCAACTCCCCCATCGCCGTCCACGCCGCCGAAGAGGCGATCCAACTGCACGGCGGGATCGGCATGACCTGGGAGCACCCCGCGCACCTGTACCTGAAGCGCGCCAAGAGCGACGAGATCGCGCTCGGCACTCCTGGGCGGCATCGCGCCGCCCTCGCGCCGCTGATCGATCTGCCCGCCTGATCGCCCCCGGCGGGGTCCGTCCGGAAACTGTCGGACCCCGCCGGTACAACTGTTCGAACATCCGATCGAACAGGGAGTCAGCATGAAACTGCTCGTGGCCACCACGAAGACCCAGGGCGCGCGGGAGAACGACTTCGATCACTGCGTGGAGGGCGAGCTGCTTTGGGTCGCCCCGCCCTGCGGCGACGGCGAGAGTTCGCCCGATTCCCGCTGCGGCTGCGGCCGGGCGTTCGGTGGGCTGAGCTCGCACCGCGGAACGACGACGGCGCTCGTCGCGGATCTGCCCGGCTTCACCTATTCCGACTACGCCGACGCGTTGCGGTCGAGCCTGGCCGCTCAGGGCTGGCCGCCCGAAGCCGCCGAAGACGTGGCGACAGATCTGCTCGCCCTCGCCTCCGAATGGGAGGTGGGGACGGTGATCGAACGCCGCGACGACTGGTTCGCCGAGCGGCTCGTGCCCGCGCCGCCGGGCTGAGCGCTACTCGGGTCGCAGCGCGGCCAGCAGCAGATCGGCGAAATGGTCGCCGATCTGGCGGGCCGAGAGCGCGCCGCCACGCCGGTACCACGAACCGAGGTGGTGCACGGAGCCGAAGAAGAAGTCGACGATCACGTCGGCCGGTTTGTCCGCGCGGAACTCGCCGGACCCCTGGCCTTCCTCGATCAGCGTGCGGAACCGCTCGTGGTACTTGCGGCGTTCCGCGCGGACGGCTTTCTGCTTCTCCACGCTGAGCTGGTGCATGGACTGCATGAAGATCGTGTTGTCGTCGAGATTGTCGATCGTGCTGACGACGACGTCGGAGGCGGCGGAACGCAACCGTTTCCGCAGCGGGGCTTCGCTCGAGACCACTTTTTCCAGTTGCTCGGTCTGTGCGCGCAGCACCCGGGCGTAGATCTCGTAAAGGAGGTCGTCCTTGGAGCCGAAGTAGTGATACATCGCGCCCTTGGTGACCCCGGCCGCCTCGACGATCTCCTGCACGGAGGTGCGGTCGAACCCCTTCTTGGCGAAGAGCTTCGTGGCATGCGACAGCAGACGGCGCGGGACGGCGGCCTGGTCTTCGCCGCCGGCCTCGGCCTTCCTGGTGGTCGCTCGTGTCATGACCGGCCCCTTCTCGTGCGGACACTCAGCATACCGGCCGGTTTGTCGACGCCCGGCGAAAGGGGCTCAACGTCTTACCGCTCCCTAGCGGGGCGAAGGGCGCCATCCCCGCATGCCATGCGCCGAAAGCTCCCTTCACCACACGAGACACGGGGAAGGCCCCTTCAGCACTCGCCCGAGACGAAGGGGTCAATACGCGACGGCGTGCTCGAAGAACCGCCGGGGATTGCCGACCAGCATCGTCGTTATGTCCTTTTCGGAAACCCCTCGTTCCCGCAAAGCGGGCAGCACGTCCCGAGTGATGTGGAGGAAATGCCAGTTGGGCGCCACGGCGGCCATCTTGTCCTGCTCGAACCAGTCGATGAAACAGGAGGCGTCATGGGAGAGGACCATGCTTTCGGCGTATCCGCGCTCGCACATCGCCGCGACCGTGGCCACCCGGTCTTCGAACGACAGCAACGGGTCGAGCCCGAAGCGGTCCATCCCCAGCAACGATCCCTTGTCGGCGATCTCGGTGAGGTAATCGAGGTCGGCGCTGTCGCCGCTGTGGCCGATGAGGACCCTGCTCAGGTCGACGCCTTCGGTCGCGAAGACGGTCTGCTGCTCGAGACCCCGCCGGGTGGGTGCGTGGGTGTGGGTCATGATCGGCGCGCCGGTCTGACGGTGCGCCTTCGCGACCGCGCGCAGGACGCGTTCGACCCCGGGGGTGACGCCGGGTTCGTCGGTCGCGCACTTCAGCAGGGCCGCCTTCACCCCGGTGCCGGCGATCCCGTCGACGATGTCACCGGTGAAGAGGCCGACCAGCGGGTCCTCGCCGTCGTCGAAGACGAGGCCCGGTCCGCGATGGTGGAGGTAGTGCGGCACGTCGTTGTAGGTGTAGAGCCCGGTCGCGACGATGATCCGGAGCTCGGTCTCGGCCGCGACCCTCCGCACGCGCGGGATGTAGCGGCCGAGTCCGATCACGGTGGGGTCGACGATGGTGTCGATCCCGGCGGCCTTGAGTTCGTCGAGCCGCCGGATCGCGTCGGTGACGTGTTCGTCTTCGCGGAATCCGTCGTGCTCGGGATGGTTCGCCATGAACTCGGGGCTGAGGACGAACAGGTGCTCGTGCATGAGCACTCGGCCCAGCTCACCGGTGTCGACAGGCCCGCGAACGGTTTCGACCCGTGCCATTCCGCTCAGCTCCTCTCTCGGAGTTCGCGGCGGAGGATCTTGCCGCTCACCGTCTTCGGCAGTTCGTCGAGCACCTCGATCACGCGCGGGTACTTGTACGCGGCGAGGCGTTCCTTGCAGTACGCGACGAGGTCCCGGGGGTCGGGCGTGGTGCCCGGCGCCGGGCTGACGTAGGCCTTCACGGTCTCGCCGCGATATTCGTCCGGAACGCCGACCACGGCCGCTTCACGCACCGCCGGATGCGTGTACAGGACGTCTTCGACCTCTCGCGGCCAGACCTTGAACCCGGAGGCGTTGATCATGTCCTTCTTGCGATCGACGACGTAGACCCAGCCGCTCGGCTCCATGAAGCCGATATCGCCGGTCAGGAGCCTGCCGCCGGGCAGTGCCGCATCGGTCGCCTCCGGCCGGTTCCAGTAGCCGGGGATCACCATCGGACCTTCGACGGCGATCTCACCCGCCGTTCCGAACGGGAGCTCCTCGCCGTTTTCGCCGAGGATGCGCACGATGGTCCCTGGTACGGGCAGGCCGATCGAGATCGTGCCGGACGCTTCGTCGATGGGCGCTTCCAGGCTGCTCGGGACGACGATGCAGCCCGCGGTCGTCTCGGTGAGCCCGTAACCGTTGTGGATGTAGTGGCCGAACCGTTCGCGGAACATACCGACCACGGCGGGTGGAAGCGCGGCACCACCGGAGTACAGCAACTCGAAGGAGTCGAAGTGTTCACGGGTGACGCCGGGGTGGGCCATCAACGCCATGTACGCCGTGGACGGGCCGACCGTGTACACGGGCTTGTGTTCCAGGAAGGCGTCGAGCACGACACCGGGCTCGAACCGGTACGCGAGCGCGAGCGTACCGCCGATGTCGATGGCAGAGGCGATCTCGCAGACCATGCCGGTGATGTGGAACAGCGGGGCGAGGCCGAACAGCGTGGCCCCCTCGCGGAGACCGCTGAACGTGCTGAGCACGGCCGCGTTCGCACCGAGGTTGCCGTGGGTGTTCATCGCCCCCTTCGGTGTCCCGCTGGTGCCCGAGGTGTAGCTGATCAGCGCGACGTCGTCGGGGCTGAGGCGGGGATCAGGGAGCGGGTCTCCCGCCGCGGCCCGCGCCACCGTCAGCAGATCGGCGGCGCCGGGTGTCGGCTCCCGCCTGATCTCGCCGAACACTCGCGAATCATCGCGGGCCTGCAGGTCGAGCTCGCTGGTGGTCAGCGCGATGGTCACGCCGCTGCCGGGAAGGATCGGGCCGATCCGGCGGTTCCATCCGCTCTGCGAGCAGACGACCGCGCGAACCCCCGCGTCTTCGAAGACATGCTGGAGTTCCCGCTCGCGGTACATCGGGTTGACCGGGACGACGATGCCGCCCGCCTTCCACGCGCCGAGCAATGCCAGCACGAACTGCGGGATGTTCTGCAGGACAAGGGCGAGCCGGTCGCCAGTGGCGAAACCGGAGGCCAGCAGATGACGCGCGACGCCGTCGGAGAGCCGGTCGACCTCGCGGTAGCTCATCGTGGCGTCGAAGTAGGCCATCGCCGTGGCCTGCGGAGAGCGCTGGACCGCCCGCCGGAAGGACGCCGGGACCGTGGTCGTTTTCGGTGTTTCCGCCGCCTTCATCCGCTCTTCGTAGGCGGCCAGCCACGGCTTCGCTTCGTACCGGCTCATGCAGGTTTCCTCCCTGACAAGTCTCGACGCGCCTGTAAGCATCCGCTTAGTATGTCGATGACGCAAGGAGGTCGACGTGACCGATCAGCTCTCACCGTCCGAAATGGACACTGTAGACACCCTGGACACGGTCCGGTACGCCGTGGACGGCGCCGTCGCCACGATCACCTTCGACAAACCCGAGCGCGGCAACGCGATGGACCAGCCGATGCAGATCCGCTACGGCGAACTGCTGGGCGAGGCGTCGGCCGATCCCGCGGTCCGTGCCGTCGTCGTCACCGGCAGCGGGCGCTCCTTCTGCCCCGGCGCGGACCTGGGATTGCTGGAGAACATCTCCGCCAGCGGCACGGGCGCGCCGGAACACGAAGGCTTCCGAAACGTCCTCGCCGCCGCGTATGCCGACGTGCCCGTGGTCGCGGCGATCAACGGCGGCTGCGCAGGGCTCGGTTTCGTGATCGCCTGCGCCGCCGACGTCCGGTTCGCCGCGGCGGGCGCGAAGTTCACCACCGCTTTCGCGCGGCGGGGCCTCATCGCCGAATACGGGGTGGCGAAACTGCTGCCCGAACTCGTCGGCCGCGGCCGGGCGCTCGATCTGCTGCTCTCCGGGCGGACCTTCACCGCCGAACAGGCGTACGAGTACGGCCTGGTGCAGGAAATCGTGCCGCCGGAAGAGCTTTCACCGCGTGCGATGGCCTACGCCACCGAACTCGCGATCCACAGCGCGCCACGCTCCATGGCGCTCGTCAAACGGCAAGTGCTTCGAGAAGCCGGGCTCTCCCTCGAAGATTCCGCCCGCGAAGCCACCACCCTGATGCTCGAATCCTTCGGCCACCCGGAACTTCCCGAAGGCCTGGCCAGCTGGAACGAACGCCGTCCGCCGAATTTCCCGCCCTACCAAGGAGATTAGGCCGCCCCGGACACGAGTCCGGGGCGACCCGACCGCATCAGACGGTTTCGCGCGTGGTCACCGCGTCCTTCTCGGCGGCCAGCGCGGTGCAGGTGCGCACCCACAGTTCCCAGCCGCGCAGCGCCTGGTTGCAGTTCCAGCCGGTCCAGCGGCCCGCCTGCGCGCCCTCGTTGCCGGCACGGTTGCAGGAGGTTTTGCTGCTCCAGCCCTCACTCACCTTGCGGTACGGCGTGCAGGAGGCCGCCGCGACGTCACCCGACGCCCCGGCCGCGCACGGTTCCGCGGTGCTCGCCATCGCCGATCCCGCGGTCAGTACCGACCCCGCCACGGCTGCGGCGAGCACGAACCCACGGACCACGAAGCGTTTACTCATCGAGTTTCCTTACCGCGAGCAAGACCCCTCACCACAGTGGCCGATCCGCCGACGAAGATCAACCGCCATGCGCCGGACGAGTCGCCTTGACGCCTGACGCCGCTCCGGCCGTGATCGGACCTGTCACGCCTGACCGTGTGGGTTTCGGGTCATCCAACGCCCCGAAATCCACACAGTGCCGCCTGACAGGTCCGCTCATGCCGATCCGGTTCCCGGCGACCATGAACCACTTCGACGGGTCCAGCGCTGCTCATTCCCCGATGACCTGCTCCACCTTGCGCTGCAGCTTGTTCATCCCGCCGAGCCAGCGATCGGTCTGCGTGGCCCGCGCGGCGTAGTAGTCCGCGACCTCGGGGTGCGGCAGCACCAGGAACCGGTCGGCGGCGATGGCCTCGAACAGCGCGTCCGCGACCTGCTCCGGCTGGATCGCCGACGCGCCCATCAGCAGTTCGCCCGCCGGGCCGGTGTTCTCCAGCATCGCCGTCCGTACGCCCTGCGGGCAGATGGCCTGCACGGTGAGCCCGCGGTGCCGGTAGGTCGCCGAAAGCCATTCGGCGAAGGCGAGCGCGCCGTGTTTGGTCACCGAGTAGGACGCCGAACCGAGACTGGTCAGCAATCCCGCCGCCGACACCGTCGAGATGAAATGCCCGCGGCCGCGCTCGAGCCACGGCGGCAGGAGCAGCCGCGCCGCGCGCACGTGCGCCATCACGTTGACGTCCCAGATCCGCGCCCAGTCCTCCTCGGGCGCGTCCACGCCGCCCATCGGCGCGATCCCGGCGTTGGCGCAGAAGACGTCGATCTCGCCGAGGGTTTCGCGCGCCGCCTCGATCAGGGACGCGACACCCGCTTCGCTTGCGGCGTCACCGGCGACGGCGGTCCCGCCGATCTCCTTCGCGACTTCGGCTGCGGCCTCCCCGTTCAGGTCGCCGACGACGACCCGGGCGCCCTCGGCGGCGAACCGGCGGGCGAGGACGGCCCCGATGCCGCCGCCCCCGCCGGTGACGACGACCCCGGAACCGGTGAACGACGCGGTCACAGGCCACCCGCCAGCGTGACGCCGCCGTCGAGGACCACCGTCTGCCCGGTGATCCAGCCCGCCTCTTCCGAAAGCAGGAACGACACGGCGCTCGCGATGTCCGCCGGAACGCCGAGGCGCTTCATCGGGTACGACTCGGAGACCTCTTCTTCGCGGCCTTCGTACAGCGCGGTCGCGAACTTGGTCTTGACCACGGCCGGTGCGACGGCGTTCACGCGGATCTTCGGGCCCAGTTCGAAGCCGAGTTCCTTGGTGAGGCGGATCAGCGCGGCCTTGCTGACGCCGTACATGCCGATCCCGGGCGAGGCGCCGAGCCCGGCGACGGACGCGACGTTCACCACCGCGCCACCGTGCTCCCCCATCCACGCGTCCCGCGCCCGGCGGGTCCACGAAAGCGGCGCGAGCACGTTGACGGCGAAGATCTTCGCGGCGGCCCCGGGGTCGATGTCCAGGGTCGGCCCGAACACCGGGTTGATGCCGGTGTTGTTGACCAGCATGTCGAGCCTGCCGAAGGTTTCGATGGTCTTGGCGACGGCCTCGTCCTGGTGCGCCTCGTCGTCGGCCTTGCCCGGAACGGCGATGGCGACCGCCTCGCCACCCAGTTCGGCCACCGCTTCGGCCAGCGGCTCCGGCTTGCGCGCGGTGATGCACACCTTCGCGCCACGCTCGACCAGGTCCTTGGCGATCCCGAGGCCGATACCCCGGCTGGCGCCGGTGACGATCGCGACGCGATCCTTGAACGAGTTCACTCTTCGATCTCCTCTGCAATCACTAAGCGAGCGCTCACTTACAATGGGAAGGCCGGGAGGCGGTGTCAAGCCCACTGCCCGGTACGAGCGTCTGGGAGGATCTGCGGATGACCATGTCGCTGTCGGCCGAACTGTGGCCCGACGTCCAGCCCGAGACGGCACGGCGGCTGATGCTGGCCGGGGTCGAATCCTTCGCGCGGCGCGGCTATCACGCGACCACCACCCGGGACATCGCCTCGGCGGCGGGGATGAGCCCGGCGGCACTGTACGTGCACTTCCCGTCCAAGGCCGCGTTGCTGTTCGCGATCTCGAAGTACGGCCATGAGCAGACACTCTCGCTGGTCGAAAGTGTCGTGGCACGGGAGACCGACCCGGTCGAGCGGATCCGGCTGCTGGTCGAGGACTTCGTGGCGTGGCACGCGCGGAGGCACACCGTGGCCCGCGTGGTGCAGTACGAGCTGCACGCGCTGCCCGACGAGGAGTTCGAGATCGTCGCGAAACTGCGCCGCCGGATCGAGCAGGTCGTGCGCGAGGTCATCACCGAAGGCGCCGCGACGGGCGTGTTCACCGTGGGCGACCCGCACACCGCCGCCCGTGCCGTGCTCTCGCTCGGTGTCGACGTCTCCCGCTGGTACAGCGAGCGAACGCGCCAGACCCCCAAGAAGCTCGGCCAGGAGTACAGCGAGCTGGTGCTGCGCATGCTCGGCACGAAACTCTCCTGACCAGTACTGAATCGACCTTTCCCGGCGATACCGCCACCAGAGTGACATACCAACCGGTCGGTATCGAGAATTACCCGTTGAGACGTTGACCACATACTAAGCGGTTGTTAACTTGCCCGGACTGCATCGCCGCAGCAGCGCCGAGCGAAGGGCATCCAGATGGCCGACACCGCACCGAACGCCCCGGAAACCGCCGCCGAACCGACGATCACCGTGTCCCAGCGCCGAAGGGCCGCGACCGCGGCGGCACTCGCCTCCTCGGTCGAGTGGTACGACTACTTCGTCTTCGGGATCGCGGCCGCGCTGGTCTTCGGGAAGACCTTCTTCCCCACCACCAACGCGGCGGCCGGCGTCCTCGCCTCGTTCGCGACCTTCGCGGTCGGCTTCCTCGCCCGGCCGCTCGGCGGGATCATCGCGGGCAGTCTCGGCGACAAACGCGGCCGGAAACCCGTGCTGGTACTGGCGATCGCGCTGATGGGCGCGGCGACCACGCTGATCGGCCTGCTGCCGACCTACGACACGATCGGCATCGCCGCACCGATCCTCCTGGTCCTGCTCCGGCTCGTGCAGGGGGTCGCCGTCGGCGCCCAATGGGGTGGCGCGATGCTGCTCGCCACCGAGTACGCGCCGCCCGGCAAACGGGGTCTCTACGGCAGCCTCGTGCAACTCGGCGTCCCGATCGGGGTCGTACTGGCGAACACGGTGTTCCTGATCGCCGCCCAGGTCGCGCCGCCATCGGATTTCCTCGTCTGGGCATGGCGGATCCCGTTCCTGGTGGGCGTCCTCGTGCTCGGGCTGGCCTGGTACATGCACGTCAAGATCGACGAAACCCCTGAATTCCGTCGCGCGGAAGCGAAACTCGCCGCCGAGGAACGCGGCCGCGCCAAGTCGCCGCTGCGTGACGTCCTGCGCGACCACAAGGGCACGGTGCTGCTGGCCGGCGGTTCGTTCATGGTCAACACCGCCACCTTCTACATCCTGCTGAACGGCGTCCTCGACTACGCCACCCGCCATCTGGGGATGTCGCGGACCACCGTGCTCGTCGCGACCCTACTGATCAGCACCCTGCAGCTGGCGATCATCCCGCTGTCGGCGAAACTGTCCGACCGGATCGGCAGGCTCAAGATCTACACCTTCGGCGCGGCGGGCGTCGCGCTCTGGGCGATCCCGATGTTCCTGTTGATCGACACGGCCTCGCTGCCACTGTTCGTGATCGCCTCGTTCGTCGGATCGCTGTTCCTCGGCATCATGTACGGCCCGCAGGCGGCACTGTTCGCCGAGCTCTTCACCGCCGAGATGCGCTACACCGGCGCCTCGCTCGGCTACCAGATCAGCGCGGTCGTCGGCGGCGGGCTCGCGCCGTTCATCATGGTGCTGCTGCTGGAATCCACCGGGACCTCGATGTCGGTCTCGCTCTACATCATCGTGCTGGCCCTGATCTCGCTCGGCTCGATCGGCCTGCTCGCCAAACGCGCACGGTCCACTTCGGACTCAGACGACCGCGCGCGCGAAACGGTCGGCGACCAGCCGTAGCCGCTCCTTGACCTCGTCCGGCGCCTCTTCCACCACGAAGTCGACGTCCCAATGGGCGAGGTAGTAGGGCATCACGGAAAGGTCGTTGGAGCCGACCCGGACCCGGCAGGTGTGCTCGTCGATGGCCTCGATCGTCCCCACGGTCGGGGACACGTATTCGGCGAGCGAGTCCGCCGAGGCGTTCACCCGCAGCACCATCTGGTGCGGATACGGCGACGAGGTGATCCCGCGGGAGACGTACGCGGCGAGGTCCTCGGCGGGCGGCTCCCTCGGGGTGAACCGGAAACTCGTGTCCGGGACGCCGTCGATGCGGTCGACGCGGAAGGTCCGCCAGTCGTCACGGTCGAGGTCGAACGCGACCAGGTACCACCGGCGCCCGGTGTGCACCAGGCGCAACGGCTCGATGTAGCGCTCGCTGACGTCACCGTTGTGGCTGCGGTAGCCGAACCGGAGCCGCTGATGGTCACGGCAGGCGGACGCGATGACCGTCAGCGCCGCCGCGTCGATGACCGGGACGACGCCGCCGAGCGGGATCATCGCGGTGTTCAACGCGGTGATCCGGTGCCGCAGCCGTGCGGGCAGCACCTGCTCCAGTTTCGTGAGCGCGCGCACCGAGGTCTCCTCGATCCCCGAGACCGTCCCGTTCGCGGCCGTGCGGAGCCCGACGGCGACCGCGACGGCCTCGTCGTCGTCCAGCAGCAGCGGCGGCAACGCGGCCCCCGCGCCGAGCCGGTAGCCGCCCGCGACGCCGGGCGTGGCGTGCACCGGGTAGCCCAGCTCGCGCAGCCGCTCGACGTCGCGCCGGACCGTGCGGACGTCCACCTTCAGCCGGTCGGCGAGATCGGCGCCCGGCCAGTCGCGACGCGCCTGCAGCAGGGACAGCAGCCTCAGCAGCCGTGCCGACGTGCCCGTGGTCATCGGTTCGCTCGCTTCATGGGAGGAGTGTGGCAGATATTCAGGACAGGTCCGGTCCGCATTGAGGCGGGCCGGCTGGGCGATCACGGGCCGGGCGCGGCGCGCATGTCCCCATCACCCCATCGGCCGACCACGCCGACGTTGCGAAAGCCACTTTCGCAACGTTGAAGGTTGCGAAAGTGGCTTTCGCAACGCGTCGCCTTCCCCTTATCGCGCACCACTCACGAGCCGTAAGGTGACCTACGTGATCGATCCCGCGCGCATGTTGTCCGTCGCCCGTGAAGAGGCCGAACTCGGCAAGGCCGAGGGCGGGGTCCCGATCGGTGCCGCTCTCTTCGACACCGCCGGCGTCCTGCTCGGCCGCGGTCACAACCGGCGGGTCCAGGACGGCGACCCGTCGATGCACGCCGAGACCTCGGCCTTCCGGAACGCGGGCAGGCGGCCGCACTACCGGGACACGATCATGGTCACCACGCTGTCCCCCTGCTGGTACTGCAGCGGGCTGGTGCGCCAGTTCGGCATCGGCCGGGTCGTCATCGGCGAGGCCACCACGTTCGAAGGCGGGCACGGCTGGCTCGAGGAGCACGGCGTCGAGATCACGCTGCTCGACGATCCGGCATGCACCGCGCTGATGACCGAGTTCATCCGGGATCACCCGGACCTCTGGTTCGAGGACATCGGCGTCCCGGCCGAAAGCTAGCGCGTGTTTCACGAGTCTGTTCGATGGGCTTCGTGATCCAGGTGGTTCCTCGACGGTGCGGGGCGGATCGGCCTCGTACCGGGTCGTACTCGGCCGCATCCGCCCGTGCCGTCAGGGGCCGCCTGGGCGCGAAGACCGCGAACTTGACTTGTGAAACACGCGCTAGGCCTCGAACACGACGGTCCGGTTGCGCCCGGCCCCCTTCGCCGCGCGCAGCGCCTGATCCGCCGCGCCGACGAGCCGGTCGAGCGTCTCACCGCAGGCGGGATGCGACGACACTCCGATCGAGACGGTCGCCCCGGCGAACTTCCCATCCAGTGAGACGAAGGTCGAGGAGATCCGGAGCCGGATGCGTTCGGCGATGGCGTGCGCGTCGAACCGGCTCGTGCCCGGCAGCAGGACCACGAACTCCTCGCCGCCGAACCGGCCGACCAGGTCCGCGGCTCGGACTTCGGCGCGCAAAGTGTCCGCCACGGCCCGGAGGACGTCGTCGCCGACGTGCCTGCCGTACCGGTCGTTGAGCCGGGCGAAATGGTCGAGGTCGAGCATCAGCAGCGAAAAATCGGCGCCACGGCCGCGAAGCAGCTCGAACTGGGTGCGGGCACCGTCCAACCAGGACGACGCGGTGAGCAGTCCGGTGCCGGAGTCCGTGCCCGCGTGGCCACGCAGGGCGCGCATCGTTCCCGCCCGGTGAAGTACCACGAGTGCGCCCGCGAGTACCACGGTGACCAACGGCCAGTCCGCCGCCGACCAGGCGAGCAACAATCCGAACGCGACCATCGCCGCGTCGAAGGCGAATCCCGACGGTTCCGCCCCGAATTCGGCCGCCGGTGCGGCCAAAGCGGCGTCGACGGACAGGAAGACCAGTCCGGTCGCGAAAACCAGGGCGAAACTTTCGAAATCCCTTGCCGCGCCGATGAACGGCTGCGCACCCAGCAGTACCGGGATGATCGAGGCACCGAGCGCCGAAAGCATGGTCGCCGACGCCGCGAACACCTGCCGATGCGGAATCCCGCGCCGGATCCGGAACCAGCGATGTCCCGCCGAGGCGGCGACGAGCACCGCGGCCAGTGCGGGCGGCAGCAGGAGCGCGCCCGCGAAAATCCACGCCGCGTCCAGCCCGGCGCCGAGCCGGGTGTCGGCGCGGGACCGCTCGACCGGGCGCGAAAGCTCCGAACTGAGGATCATTCCGGTCAACAGAGCGGAAAACGGAAGAAACGACGACGACGCGGGCGGCCGCAGCACGAAGAGATAGGTGGTGGCGGCGATGGCGGCGAAGTCGACGAGGAGCAGATACCCGATCAGGCCGCGCCTGGGTATTTCCCACAGGCACCACGACCCCAGTATCCGCCGCGGCGCGGCGAGCCGGTCTCTCCGGTCGCGGCTTCCGGTCGCCATCAGGGAGTCCCCCACCATTTCGGCAAACTAGCCGGTAATCGCGATGGTGTCGATCCGCTTTCCGGGTCATGACCCCCCTACTAAGGTCGGTCGTTTCCGGTGGGTGTTCCGGTGAATTCTTGACAGTCCTCAATGGTCTAGTCCACCGTGGGTAAGCGCACTCTCCAGGTTGATACGCCGCGTCAAGACGGAGGTGCTCCACATCTGCGCGCCTCGCCGCGCGCGAAACAGTTGGAGGACCGATGAAATCCTTACGACGCTGGGCGACACTGGCCACCACTGTCGGCGCCGCTCTCGCCACGACCGCCGGCCTCGCCCCCGTCGCCTCGGCGGCCCCGGACCCGGTGCTCGCCTCGCCCTATCTGTACCAGTGGTCGGGACAGACGGACCCGATCGCCGCGATGAACGCCACCGGCGTCAAGGCCTTCACCCTCGCGTTCATCCTCTCCGACGGCGGCTGCAACCCGAAATGGGACGGCAGCCGTTCCCTCACCGGCTCCGACGCCACGATCATCGCCACCATCCGGGCCAAGGGCGGCGACGTGATCCCGTCGTTCGGCGGCTGGTCGGGCACGAAGCTCGGCCCGAAATGCGGCACAGCCGCCGCCCTCGCCGGCGCTTATCAGAAGGTCATCGACGCCTACAAACTCAAGGCGATCGACCTCGACGTCGAGAACACCGACGAGTTCGAGAACCACACCGTCCAGGACCGGATCCTGAACGCCGTCAAGATCACGAAGCAGAAGAACCCCGGCCTGCGCGTGGTCATCACCATCCCGACCGACGTCGGCGGCCCCAACTCGCACGGGAAGCGGCTCATCAACCAGTCCAAGACGCTCGGCGCGGGAGTCGACGCGTGGTCGGTCATGCCGTTCAACTTCTCCAGCGGCGGTGACATGGCCGGCAAGACCCGCAGTGCCGTGGACGGGCTGAAGAACGTCGTGAAGTCCACATTCGGCCTGAGCGACGACGCGGCCTACCGGCGCAGCGGCCTTTCGTCGATGAACGGCAAGACCGATGTGGCGGGCGAGACCGTCAGCTTCGCCGACTTCCGCGCGATCCGGGACTACGCGGCGAGCAAACATCTCGCCCGGTTGTCGTTCTGGGCGGTGAACCGCGACTGCAACAACTGTGCGGGAATCCCGCAGGGCAAGTACGACTACACCAAGATCGTGGCGGGTTACACCGGCTGACTTCCGTTCCCCACCGGTGTCAGTCCGTGAAGGCCTTCTTCCCTACTCTCAAGGTAGGGAAGGAGGCCTTCACCACGTCGCCTCCACAAAGCGTCAGCGACCGCAGTCCGGCGCCGTGTTCAGCGGCCGCCCGCGCGACCACACGAGGTCGACCGGATGCACCGAACCGTCCGGATCGATCGACAGAATCGGCAACGCCTTGTCGAGCTGATTCCCCGTCGTCCGATCGAAGGCGATGGCTCCGGTGGCGCCGGGCACCGAGGAATTGCAGTCGATGTTGCGCACCACGTTCGGCACCGAGACCGGATCGGCCGACACGTTGTCCCCTGCCGCCCGGACCGCGACGGCCACCGCGTCGTGCTCGATCATCGCGGCGCCGTCCCACAGTCCGCCACGCGGGAACCGCCGCGTGAACTCGGCGACGAAATTGTCGTGGTTCTTCTTGTAGGTCGGATACGCCGGATCGGCGGCGAACATGTCCCACTGGTCGGGATAGGCCAGCGCCGTGTACCGGAGCCGGATCCCGATGTCCTTGTCCAGCGGCAAGGCCTGCCCGGCGAGCGTGCTCGCGTCGTCCCCGGTCATCACGGTCACCGAGTCGAGCCCTTCACAGGCGCCGTCCCCGGCCAGTGCCTTCACGAACGCGCCGAGATCGAGCCCCCGCCCGGCGAAGTAGATGAGATCGGGTTTGGCGCCGCAGATGTCGGAATGGTAGCCGCGGAACAGGTTCCGCAGATAGTCCTCCCTCGATGCGTCGAACAACGGGATGCTGTTGTATCCCTTGGTGAACAGGACCGGAACCTTCGACGCGCTCTGAAAGGCTTCCGCGAGCGTGGTCGCGTAGGTGTCCTCCACGCCGGTGCCCCGGATCATCATCACCCGGCGGAAACCGTGCGCCGCGATGTACTCGGCGGCGGCGCGTGCCTCGTCGGTGTTGGTCGGCCCGACACGGAAGAAGTTGTCGATCCGTTTGCCCTGCGGATCGACGTTCATGTTGTCCGCGGTGACGGTGGCGCCGATCGTCGCGATGCCGTTCGCGGACAGTTCCGCGACCAGCGCCCGGCTGTGCTCCGAGCTGACCCCGACGTCGGTGACGGCGACGATGTGCTGGCTCGCCGCGGCCGCGATGATCTCCTCGGCGACGTCCTTCCAGTGGGTGGCGTTGCTGCCGTAGTTGGCCAGCAAAAGCCTGATTCCGGCCCGGCCGTTCCTCGGCCACGCGGCGGTGATGGCGCCCTGGATCTCGTGTTTCACGAACTCGATCGGCTGACTGTCGACCTTCGGATTCGGGGTGAAGTTCTCCAGCACCACGATGGTCCTGAAGTCCGTTCCCGCTTCGTCATTGCGGGCCTTGATGAGTTGCTCCAGTTCGGCGAACGGGTCGTTCTCCCGCATCGGACCGGACTCGAGATTGATGCCGACGCAGGCATAGGACGAGCCTGACGATTTCTCGTCCGCGTCCACCGAACGCAGGCCGGCCCCACAGTTCTCCCACGGTTTGATCGCGACCAGGAGTGCGCCGAGGAGGACGACCACGACCGCCGAGAGCAGGGCGCGGTGGCGTTGGGCCCAGCCGCGCGGACGCACCGGCGGGCCGGCAGGCGCGCGATGGCGGGTACGGGAAAGCCGGGTCTTCACCGATTCGAACCAGGACATCACGGAGTTCCGTTCGAGTTCAGGGGAACTCGCCGCGACGGGCGAGATCCTTGGCCGCCACGAGGGCGCCGACGTCGGGACGATGCGAGGTCGTGGCCAGCGCGGCGAAAGCGTTTTCGATCACCTGCTGCTGGTCCAGACCGCGGACCGCGAACGGGTTGGCGGTCAGCCAGCCCGCCGCGATGAGCCGGGCGATGTTGTTGCGGATCTCGGTCCGGCCGTCCGGCTGGCAAGCGGAGTCCAGATTGACGAGTTCTTCGTACAACTCGGCGTGTTTCCGCCCGGGCGGCAGGTCGTCCGGCGCGTGCAGGACGAGGTGGAGCTTCGCGATCCACTCGGCGTGCGGGATCCGGTTGAACTCGCTTTCGAAGAAGCTGACCACCGCGCCGATGTCGCCCAGCGCGAGGTTGCAGTAGGCCAGCCGCACGGGGTCCTGCGCGGTGTCCGGGTCGTCGCGCAGCGCCTCGAACTGGCCGGCGTAGGTCGGCCCGTCATCGCGCCGTGCCAGCGCGGACACCAGGTTCGCGGCGATCCACGGGTGCAGGGCGGCCTGGCCCTCGGTGGTGGCGGCGGAGTTCTTCGCCGTCACCCACAGCGCGATGCGCAGTTCGGTCAGGATCCGCCCGACGTGCGGCTGGTCGATCCGGCTCTGCGCGGCGTCCGGGATCAGCCAGGGCGCGGTGGCGAACGGGGCGGCGGTCACGAAGTCGTCGATGTGGACGCCGTCGAGATGTTCGGTCAAGCCCAGTTCCTTCAACCTGCGGTAACACGGATCCTGCTCGCTGTCGGCAGCGGTGGTGAGCACGTCACGGGCGCCTTCCCGTACCTCTCTTCCCCGCAACGTGCCCGCGATCCGCTCGATCGCCGACGGCAGCCCACCGGTCGCCAGATGCGCGAGTTTCACCTTGGGGGTCGTCGCACCGGAATCGAGGACACGCGCGATCTGCCCGATCGGCTGCGGCGTGAGCATGACGGGGTAGTAGGGGGATTCGAGCTCCCCCGCGCGCGGATTCGCCCAGTCCTCGTAGCCTGCCTCCTCGCAGGCGACCACCGGCCGGACCGCGGGCGGCGCCGAAGCCGCCGGTTTCCACGGCGCCAGCCATGCCGTTCCCCAGTCCTGGTGCCACCGCCCGCTGGTGGCGACGACCAGCAGCGCGTCGTGGGTGTCCCGGTCGTTCGGGTGTTGCAGGACGTACCGTTCCCGCGCGGCGATCAGATCGGCGAGGAACTCCGTGCCGCCGGCGTGATCGACGTCGTCCAGCAGCAGCACCCAGTTGTGCCAGTGCCTGTGGCGCTCGGAAAGGTCACAGGCACACGGGCTCTTCTCCTCCGGTTTGGCCATCTTCCGGTGGTTCTCCCGGACGTCACCGAGGAAGGCCGCGATCAGCCATTCGGTGACCGCCTTGTCGTCCCGGGCAGTGCCGTGCGCGAGCCGGTTGAGTTCGATCAGTGCGTCGAACGGATCCTTGCCCTCGGCGTTCGGGAAGTCAGCGAGGTACTTCAGCGCCTTGCCGAGCCGTGGCCGGATGTTCCGGACCAGATGCGGGAACGCCTGGCGGAACACGTCGGCGTAAGCGGATTCGACGAGACCCGTCGCCTTCGCGGTATCCGTCAGCGTGTTGAGCAATTCGTCGGCCTGCGGCGTCCAGCGGATTCCATGGAAAGTGGTGATCAGTGTCTTGAGCTGATTCCGGTCATCATTACGATTCCGCCCCGGCAGATCCGCCTGGACCGCGATCAACGCAATGGTGAAGCGGACGAACTGCGGTTTCGGCCGATTCCGCCATTTGCTCGACAGCGCGTAGGCAAGCTTCGTCAGCACGTCGACCGTACTCGGCCGGTCGCCGCGTCCGAAGTCGAATCCGGCGTGCACGACACCCCAGCCGAGGTCGTGCCGGATCGCCTCCAGCGCCGTTGTCTTACCCGAACCGACCGGTCCGAGCAACAGCGTCACCGGTTGCGGCCTTGAAGGTGCCCCCACCTCGCGATTGATCAGCATTCTCCGGGTGAGCTTCACCGCGGGAGAATGTCGCCCCACACTCATCTTTCCTGTTCAGCCCCTAGCTGTGGTCCGGAAGGGATCGAAGATTGCGGACCATCGTAGGGAGCTGATCGAACTCAGGGCACGGGAATGGGCACACCGGACACGAAAGGACGAAATCCGGGGAGAACCGTAATCATCATTCGACGGTGAGCGATACCTCTGCTCACCCGATCGGCGCTATCCGCCCCACTGCGGCCACCGGCCGCCACCGGGATATCCGCCGTGATTCCAGTCGTAGTACCACTCGTGATGACCGGCACGCGGATCCGGCCGTTCCTCGGGCGTGGGCGCCGGCGTGGGCGTCGGGGACGGTGTCTCCGAGCCGTGCATCGACGCGGTCATCGGCGGCGGAGGCGCGACGCTGCCGCCCGAAGGCCCCGACGGGACAGGTGAAGGCACCGCGTCGTCCGGCACCTCGACGGCCTGCGGGGCGATGATCAGCGACGGCGGCGAGAGGGGCATCCCCGGGATGACCTCGGCCTGCTCGGCCGGGGTGAGCAGCACGGCCAGCAGTCCGCCGACGACGACACCGCCCGCCGAAAGCGCCGAGATCCGCCGGATCCTCCTGCTGCCGGAAGCGGCGTCCGGGGCCCGGTGCTTCGGCCCGCGCGGCCCCCGGCGACGGGGTGCCGCGCCGGCTTTCCGCATCAGCTCACTCAGGGCGTCCTCGCCGGAATCACGGCGAGCCGTGCGTGCCATCGGCACCTCCCTACCCGGTTCGCCGCTCGGTGGCGACGGCCTCGTCCCGGGGTGGATCCTAGGAACGCGGGAGGTGGTTGTAAACGGTCGTCGTCCACTGCGGACAGACGATGCGGTGAAGGGTCAGGCGGCTGCGGTGACCGCGATGGCGGCTTCGCCCGCCTCGGTCAGCTCGGCGGACACCCGGCCGGTGACCGCGGAGAGGCCGGTGGACTCGGCGGGGCGGATGTAGCCACCGTGAGCCAGCGCGTGCGCGGTCATCTGATCACAACAGGCGAACCCGTCGATGAAGAGATCCGGCTCGCAGCTGCACGACATCTGGGCACGGCGCGCCGCGACCGCTCGCAGCATCGCCATCGCGCGATGGGACAGTTCGACCTCTGAACCGGACACCGGACGGACCTCTCTCGATCAGCCACCTGAATCAGCAGCACTTACACCGTGTTATCGGCCGCTGCTCCATCAGTGTTAACAAGATCTCAGACGTTGTCGGTGACTTCTCGGTTCCGTGAGATCTTCGCGGGCGCCAAAGTGGGTTCCAGTACCCGCGCCCACTGGGCGACGATCTGCTTGCGCCGCTTCGTGTCGTCGGTCAGCAGACTCGCCAGGCCCAGGCCCCGGGCAAGATCGAGAGTGGCCTGGACCAGCTCGCGAACGCCCTGGTGGGACTCGTCGACACCGAGCAGTTCGACGGTCACCCGGTGCGCCTCCCTGCCGACCCGGGCTTCCAGCGGCACCAGCGTCGCGCGCAGCGACTCGTCGGTCGACGCCGCGACCCACAGATGGAGCGCGGCGCGGAACATCGGCCCGCCGTAGAGGTTGAGCACCATGTCGACGGCCCGTTCGATCCGCGAGCGCCCCGACGGCAGTTCCGCCGCGCGGGCGCGCAGTTCCACGATCTGGATCTCGCCGACATGCTCGACCGCGGCCGCGACCAGATCCTCCCTGGTCGGGAAGTGGTGCTGGGCGGCACCGCGCGAGACCCCGGCGCGTTCGGCGATCAGCGCGACGGTGGTCCCGTTCCAGCCCAGCTCCGCGATCGTCTCGACGGCGGCCTCGACCAGCCGCCGCCGAGTCGTGCGGCTGCGCTCCTGCTGTGGTTCGCGGATCACGGGGTACGGCCTTCGACCCAGAAATCGAGCTGCAGGTCTTCCTCGCGCCCGCCGACGCGGTACTTCGAGAAGTCCGTGATCCCTTCGGCGGCCAGCACCTCGTCGTCGAGGTAGAAGTTCCCCGTCGCCTCGGTGCTCGGTTTGGTCAGGATCGCGTGCGCCGCGTCCGCCATGATCTCCGGCGTCCGCGACCTGGCCGCCAGTTCCGCGCCGACGACGTTGCGGATCGCCGCGGTGTCGATCGTCGTCCGCGGCCACAGCGAGTTCGCCGCGATCCCGTACCGCCGCAGTTCCGCGGCGAGCCCGACCGTCACCAGGCTCATCGAGTACTTCGCGATGCTGTACGCGAGATGCCCGGCCTGGAACCACTTCTCGTCGAGGCTGATCGGCGGCGACAGCGTCAGGACATGCGCGTTCTCCGCCTGCTTCAGGTACGGAATGGCGAGTTTCGACAGCAGGAACGACCCGCGCGCGTTGATGTCCTGCATCAGGTCGTAGCGCTTCATGCTGACCGTCTCGGTCGGGGTCAGGTCGATCGCGCTGGCGTTGTTGAGCACGATGTCGATGCCGCCGAACTGCTCCGCGGTCCTCGCGATCGCGGCCTCGACCGACGTGTCGTCCCGGACGTCGCCGACGATCGGCAACGCCTGCCCGCCGGCGTCCTCGATCGCCTTGGCCGCGGTGTAGAGCGTCCCCGGCAGCTTCGGATGTGGCTCGGCGGTCTTCGCGAGCAGGGCGATGTTCGCTCCGTCGCGGGCGGCGCGGACCGCGATGGCCTCGCCGATCCCGCGGCTGCCGCCGGAGATGATGATCGTCTTGCCGTGGAGCGTGCTCATGGGCCGGCCTCTCAGTAGGAGCGGGGCAGGCCGAGGCTGTGCTGGCCGACGAAGTTGAGCACCATCTCGCGGCTCACCGGCGCGATCCGGCCCAGCCGGACGGCCGTGACCAGCGTGCCCAGCCCGTATTCGCTGGCGAGACCGTTGCCGCCGTGGGTCTGCACGGCCTGGTCGACCGCGCGGATGGCGACCTCGGCGGCGGCGTACTTCGCCATGTTCGCCGACTCGCCCGCGCCGAAGTCGTCACCGGAGTCGTAGAGCGACGCGGCCTTCTGCGTCATGAGCTTCGCCAGTTCCAGTTCGATCTTGATCTCGGCCAGCGGATGCGCGAGACCCTGGTGGGTGCCGATCGGCGCGCCCCATACCTTGCGCTCGTTGGCGTAGGCGACGGCTTTGCCCAGCGCGTAGCGGGCGATGCCGAGCGAGAACGACGCGCCCATGATGCGTTCGGGGTTGAGCCCGGCGAACAGCTGCGCGATCGCCGCGTCCTCCTCGCCGACCAGCGCGTCGGCGGGCAGGTGGACGTCGTCGAGGAACAGGCCGAACTGCTTCTCCGGCGAGATGATGTCCATGTCGATCTGCTTGTACTCGAAGCCGGGCGCGTCGGTCGGGACGGTGAACAGCGCGGGCTTGAGCTTGCCGGTCTTCGCGTCCTCGGTGCGGCCGACGACCAGGACGGCGTCCGCCTCGTCGACACCGGAGATGTAGACCTTCCGTCCGCTGAGGACCCAGCCGTCACCGTCGCGTTTCGCGGTGGTGGTGATCTTGTGCGAATTCGACCCGGCGTCCGGTTCGGTGATCGCGAAGACCATCCGCCCGCTGCCGTCGGCGATGCCGGGCAGCCAGCGCTTCTTCTGTTCCTCGGTGCCGAACCGCGAGATCACCGTGCCGCAGATCGCCGGCGAGACGACCATGAGCAGCAGCGGGCAGCCCGCCGCGGCGAGTTCTTCGAGCACCGCGGCGAGATCCGCGATCCCCGCTCCCCCGCCGCCGTACTCCTCGGGCAGGTTGACGCCGAGGTAGCCGAGCCGTCCGGCCTCGGCCCACAGCTCGTCGGTCTTGAGCCCGGCACGGGCCTGTTTCGCGTAGTACTCGTGCCCGTACTTCTTGCCGAGTTCGGCGACCGCGGCCCGCAGCGCGACACGCTCCTCGGGTTCGGTGAAGTTCATCGCGTTCATTCGTTCTCTCCTACCACCGCGAGGATCGTGCCCACTTCGACCTGTTGTCCGACGACCACCGGAAGTTCCGTCACGACGCCGTCGGCGGGCGCCGCGATCCGGTGTTCCATCTTCATCGCTTCGAGCCACAGCAACGGATCGCCGGTCTTGACGGTGTCGCCCGCCTCGACCGCGAGCCGGACGACGGTGCCCGGCATCGGCGCCACCAGCGATCCGGCGGCGAGTGCCGCGTCGGGGTCGGTGTACCTCGGCACCACACCGAGTTCGACGGCGCCTTCCGGCGAATCGACGTACACCGTGTCGCCGTATCGGGCGACGGCGAACTTGCGCCGTATCCCGGAAATTTCCAGGACGACGGCGCCGTTTCCGGCGGAAACCAGTTCGACACCTTCGAAACCGTCGGCGCGCAGGCCGTCCCGGCCGAGGCTGTAGCCGACTTCGATCTCGTCTTCGCCACGACGAAAACGTTTGCGCTGCCCCTGGGAGGGGACGTTGCGCCAACCGCTCGGCAGCCGCCGTTGCACCCGCGCGTCCGAGCGATTCGCCGCCGCCCCCGCCAAAGCCGCGGCCAGCGCGGAAATCCGCACGGTGTCCACAGTGGCCAGTGGACGGGCCAGGGTTTCGAGCCCGTGCCGGTCGAAGAACGCCGTGTCGGTCTCGCCGTCGAGGAAGGCCTCGTGGCGCAGGACGTTCACCAGCAGATCGCGGTTGGTCACCACGCCGTGGATCTCCGCACCGGCCAACGCCCCGGCCAGTGCCCGTGCCGCGCTCCGGCGATCCGGGGCGTAGGCGATGACCTTGGCGAGCATCGGGTCGTAGTGCACGCCGACGGTCTGGCCGCTGACGAAACCGGAATCCAGCCGGACACCCGGGCCGATCTCGAATTCCCGTTGTGCGGCAGGCAGTTCGAAGCGGTGCAGGGTGCCGCTCTGCGGCTGCCAGCCCGCGGCCGGATCTTCGGCGTAAAGCCGGACCTCGATTGCATGGCCGGTCGTCTCCGGCTCCTCGATCGGGAGATGCTCACCCTCGGCGATCCGCAGTTGCAACGAGACGAGGTCGAGTCCGGTCGTGGCCTCGGTGACCGGATGTTCCACCTGGAGCCGGGTGTTCATCTCCAGGAAGTAGAAGCGCCCGTCCGGTCCGGCGAGGAACTCGACCGTCCCGGCACCGACGTAGTCGATCGCCTGCGCGGCTTTGCGCGCGGCGTCGAACAGCGCCTCCCGCATGGTTTCGTCGACGAACGGCGACGGCGCCTCTTCGACGACCTTCTGGTGACGGCGCTGGATCGAGCATTCGCGCTCCCCCACCGCCCACACCGTGCCGTGCGTATCGGCGAGCACCTGGACTTCGATGTGACGGCCGGTCTCCAGGTAGCGCTCGCAGAACACGGTCGGGTCGCCGAACGCCGACGCGGCCTCCGCGCTCGCGCCTTCGACGGCCTCGGCGAGTTCGCCGAGCGAGCGCACGACGCGCATCCCGCGTCCGCCACCTCCGGCCGAAGCCTTGACCAGCAAGGGAAGGTCGGTTTCGGTGACCTCGGCCGGATCCAATTCGGACAGGATCGGGACCCCGGCTTCGGCCATCATCCGCTTGGACTCGACCTTGGAGCCCATGCTTTCGATGGCTTCCGGCGGCGGCCCGACCCAGGTGAGCCCCGCGTCGATCACGGCGCGGGCGAACGCGGCGTTCTCGGACAGGAAACCGTAGCCGGGGTGGACCGCGTCGGCGCCGGTCTCGACGGCGGCCTTGATCAGCAGCTCGGCTCGCAGATAGGTGTCAGAGGGCGCGTTACCCGGCAGCCGGACGGCGACGTCCGCCTCGGTGGTGTGCGGCGCGTCGGCGTCCGCGTCGGAGAACACCGCGACCGTGCCGATCCCGGCGTCGCGGCAGGTGCGGAACACGCGGCGGGCGATCTCGCCGCGGTTGGCGACCAGAAGTTTCTCGATCATGCCGCTCACATCCTGAAGACGCCGAAGCCTTCGGCGCCCTTCACTGGTCCATTGTGGATCACGGACAGGCTGAGCCCGAGCACCGTGCGGGTGTCGCGGGGATCGATGATCCCGTCGTCGTAGAGCATCCCGGAGAGGAACATCGGCATCGACTCGGCTTCGATCTGGCCTTCGACCATGGAACGCATGGCGGCGTCGTGCTCCTCGTTGTACTCCTGCCCGCGCGACGCGGCGGCGGCACGGGCCACGATGGACAGCACACCCGCCAGCTGCTGCGGCCCCATGACCGCCGATTTCGCACTGGGCCAGGCGAAGAGGAATCGGGGATCGTAGGCACGGCCGCACATCCCGTAGTGCCCGGCACCGTACGAGGCGCCCATGAGCACCGACAGATGCGGCACTTTCGAGTTCGAGACGGCGTTGATCATCATCGCGCCGTGTTTGATGATGCCGCTCTGCTCGTATTCCTTGCCGACCATGTAGCCGGTGGTGTTGTGCAGGAAGACCAGCGGCGTGTCGATCTGGTTGGCCAGCTGGATGAACTGCGCGGCCTTCTGCGACTCCTCGCCGAACAACACACCTTGGGCGTTGGCCAGGATGCCGACCGGGTAGCCGTGGATACTCGCCCAGCCGGTGGCGAGACTGCTGCCGTACAAGGGTTTGAACTCGTCGAAGTCCGAACCGTCGGCGACCCTGGCGATCACTTCGCGCGGGTCGAACGGCACCTTGAGGTCGGTGGGCACGATGCCGAGCAGGTCTTCGGCGGAGTACAGCGGCTCCGCGTAATCGGGCTTCGGTGTCGGGCCCTGTTTGGTCCAGTTGAGCCGTTTGACGATGCTGCGGCCGAGGCGGATCGCGTCCTCTTCGTCCGCCGCGAGGTAGTCGGCGAGCCCCGACGTGCGGGCGTGCATCTCGGCGCCGCCGAGCGATTCGTCGTCGGACTCCTCGCCGGTGGCCATCTTGACCAGCGGCGGTCCCCCGAGGAACACCTTCGCGCGTTCCTTCACCATCACGACGTAGTCCGACATGCCGGGCAGGTACGCGCCGCCGGCGGTCGAGTTGCCGAACACCAGCGCGATGGTGGGCACCTTCGCCGCCGATGACCGCGTGAGGTCACGGAAGATCCGGCCGCCGGGGATGAAGATCTCCTTCTGCGTCGGCAGATCCGCCCCGCCGGACTCGACGAGGTTGATCACCGGCAGGCGGTTCTGCGCGGCGATGTCCGCGGCCCGGTAGCTCTTCTTGGCCGTCCACGGGTTGCTCGCCCCGCCTTTGACCGTCGGGTCGCTCGCGGAGATCATGCACTCGACGCCTTCGACGACACCGATGCCGGTGATCACGCTGGCGCCGACCTGGTAGTCCGAACCCCAGGCCGCCAGCGGCGACAGCTCCAGGAACGGTGAGTCCTCGTCGAGGAGAAGTTCGATCCGCTCACGGGCCAGCAGCTTGCCGCGTTTACGGTGGCGGGTGACGTACTTCTCGCCGCCGCCCGCGATCGCCTTGGCGTGCTCGCCGTCGATCTCGGCGAGCTTGCCGAGCATGGACTCGCGGTTGGTGGCGAACTCCTCGCTTCGCGTGTCCACAGTGGACCTGATCGTGCTCATGCGGTGTATCCCAATCGCTTCGCGGCCAAGCCGGTGAGGATCTCGTTGGTCCCGCCGCCGATACCGAGGATGCGCACGTCACGGTAGTGACGCTCCACTTCGGACTCCCGCATGTAGCCGAGCCCGCCGTGCAGCTGCACGGCCTCGTTGACCACCCATTCAGCGGTCTCGACGGCGGTGTTCTTCGCGAAACAGGCTTCGGCGATGACCTCTTCGCCCGCGACGTGCCGCTGGGCGACCTGCCGGGTGTAGGTGCGGGCGACGTCGATCTTGCGGGCCATCTCGGTGAGCTTGTGCTGCACCAGCTGGCGGGAGATCAGCGGACGGCCGAAGGTCTCGCGCAGGCGGCACCAGTCCAGCGTCAGGTCCAGAGCCCGCTGCGCGTGCGCGTAGCCCTGCACCGCCAGCGAGACCCGCTCGGTGACGAACTGGGTGGCGACCTGCGCGAATCCGCTGTTCTCGGCGCCGATCAGGTTCTCGACGGGCACCCGGACGTCCACATAGGACAGCTCGGCGGTGTCCGAGCAGAGCCAGCCCATCTTCTCCAGTTTGCGGGAGACGGTGAAGCCCGGCGTGCCGCGTTCGACGACGATGAGCGAGATCCCGTGGGCGCCGGACTCCCCGGTGCGGACCACGGTGGTCACGAAGTCGGCGCGGCAACCCGAGGTGATGAAGGTCTTGGCCCCGTTGACGACGTACTCGTCGCCCTCGCGCACCGCGGTGGTGCGGATCCCGGCGACGTCGGAGCCGCCGTCGGGTTCGGTGACCGCGAGCGAGCCGATCTTGTGGCCTTCCAGCGTCGGCCGCACCCAGCGTTCGATCTGCACCGGGTCCCCGGCCGCCGCGATATGCGGGACGGCGATGCCGCAGGTGAACAGCGAGGCGAAGAGCCCGCCGGATCCGCCCGCGTAGTGCAGTTCCTCGGCGATGACGACGGCGTCGAGGTAGTCGCCGCCTCCGCCACCGACCTCTTCGGGGAAGCCGACGCCGAGCAGCCCGAGTTTTCCGGCCTTCCGATGCAGATCGCGAGGCAGTTCACCCTCGCGCTCCCAGTCTTCGAGATGAGGCAGGATCTCGGTTTCGGCGAACCGCCGCACGGTCTTGCGCAGTTCGGCGCGTTCCGGCGTGGAGAAGGGGTCGGTCACAGGAGGGCCTCCGGGATGTCGATCTCGCGGGAGCGCAGCCATTCCCCGAGCGCCTTCGCCTGCGGGTCGAACCTCGCCTGCGACGCGACACCCTCGCCGAGGATGCCTTCGACGACGAAGTTGAGTGCCCGCAGGTTCGGCAGGAGATGCCGCCGGACCTCGAGGTCCGCGGTCTCCGGGAGCAGCAGTTTGAACTCGGTGACGGTGAGCCGGTGCGCGAGCCAGCGCCACGCCTCGTCGGAGCGCGCCCAGACACCGACGTTCGCGTTGCCGCCCTTGTCACCGCTGCGGGCGCCGACCACCCTGCCGAGCGGTGCCCGCCGGACCTGCGCCTGGGTGAACGGCGCGGGCAGCCGATCTTCGTCCACTTCGGACAGAGGCAGCGTTTCCGCGGCGGGCGCGATGTCACGGCGCGTTCCGTCCGGCAGAACGGCGATGTGCGGGACCTCGTGCGCGTCGACGAAAGCGGGCCGGTACACGCCGTAGGGCGAGGCGGCCGCGGGCGGTGCGGTGACGTGGAAGCCCGGGTAGCTCGCCAGCGCGAGTTCGATCGCCGCGCCGCTGAACGCGCGCCCCGCGACCTCCGGATCGGCGTCCTTCACCGCGACGTGCAGCAGCGCGCTCGCCTGCTGCTCGGTTCCCGCGTCAGGGTGATCGGTGCGGGCCAAGGTCCACTGGACGTCCGCCGGCGGCTTGGCCTTGAGCGCGCCTTCGAGTTGTTCCTTCACCAGCGCGGCTTTCGCCTCGATGTCCAGTCCGGTGAGGACGAACGTCGTCTCGTTGCGGAATCCGCCGAGCCCGTTCAAGCACACCTTCAGGGTCGGAGGCGGCGGTTCTCCGGTGACGCCGCTGATCCGGACGCGGTCCGGGCCGTCCTCGGTGAGCGTCAGCGTGTCGAACCGCGCCGTGACGTCCGGCCCGGCGTACCGGGCGCCGGTGATCTCGTAGAGCAGTTGCGCCGTAACGGTTCCGGCGTTCACCACGCCCCCGGTGCCGGGGTGTTTGGTGATCACGCTGGAGCCGTCGGCGGAGATCTCGGCGATCGGGAAGCCGGGGACGCCGACCTCGTGTTCGGTGAAGAAGGCGTAGTTGCCGCCGGTGGCCTGCGTGCCGCATTCGATCACGTGCCCGGCCGCGACCGCGCCCGCCAGCGCGTCGTAGTCGTCGCGCGCCCAGCCGAAGTGCGCGGCGGCCGGGCCGACGATCACCGACGCGTCGGTGACACGGCCGGTCACCACGATGTCGGCGCCCGCGTCCAGGCATTCCGCGATCCCCCACGCGCCGAGGTAGGCGTTGGCGGTCAAGGTCTTGCCGAAGCCGAGTTCTTCCGCGCGCTGGACGAGGTCGTCACCCTCGACGTGCGCGATGGCGACGTCGACGCCGAGTTTCGCGGCCAGTTCACGAAGCGCGTCCGCGAGACCGGCGGAGTTGAGCCCACCGGCGTTCGCCACGATCTTGACGCCCTTTTCCTTCGCCAGCGCGAGATTCTGATCCATCTGGCGCAGGAAGGTCTTGGCGTAACCGCGATTCGGGTCCTTCATCCGGTCGCGGCCGAGGATGAGCATGGTCAGCTCGGCGAGGTAGTCGCCGGTCAGCACGTCGAGCGGGCCACCGGTGAGCATCTCGTGGACCGCGGAGAACCGGTCACCGTAGAACCCGGACGCGTTGCCGATCCTGATCGGAGCCGGGGTCACGCGAACTGCCCCGGTGTCCGCCCGGCACCGGGTGGCCCGGCGAAGGCCTGCGCGATGCCGAGCCATTCCTCGACGTCCTTGCCCGTGGCGACCAGGTCGGTGTCGGCGGGGTGACGGCGCTGGGTGATGACGAGGCAGAAGTCGACGGCGCCGCCGGTGAGCCGCTGCGCCGCGTCCTCGGGCCCGAACGCCCAGGTGGTGCCGTCGGGTGCGGTCAGCTCGACACGGAATTCCTCGCTGGGCGGGGAAAGCGAGTTGAGCTTGTAGGCGAAGTCGCGGGTGCGGGTGCCGAACCGGGCGATATGCCAGATCCTGGCCGTGTTCTCCCGCTCGAGGCCGAGCGCGTCGTGGATGTCCTGGCCGTGCGCCCAGGTCTCCATGAGGCGCGCCGTCATCATGGACGCGGCGCTCATCGGCGGGCCGTACCAAGGGATCTTCTGGCCGTCGGGCACCGCGGCGAGCGCGTCGGCGAGTTCGGCGCGGCTGGCGCGCCACTCCGCCAGCAGCTCACGCGGCGGCGTCTTCGCGCCCTCTGCCGCACCGTCGTCGACATAGGACTCGCCCGTCGCGAGCAGACCTTCGATCTCGGTCTGCCACTCGGCTTCGGATCCGCGCGCCGCGATCAGTGCCTTCTTGTCCGTCCAGGCCAGATGAGCGATCTGATGGGCGATCGTCCAGCCTTCGGCCGGGGTCTTCCTCGCCCAGTCCGACGCGGGCAGCTCCGCCACCACGTCGTCGATGGCCTGCGATTCCGCCGCGAGATCCCCAAGGATCACGCCCAGGTCAGCCATGCCCGCCTCCTCGCGTCTTCCTCAGGCTGGCACCCCGCGCCGGAAAAATCAAGCACGCCTGATTGTTTTAGCGGCAAAAGCTGCCTCGCGGTCAGCCGGAGATGATGTCCAGCGCGACGGAACGGCCCCCGGCCAGCGAACGGATCCCCTCTTCCGCCGCCGCCCTCACCTGCTCCGGCGTGGCCCGCTCGGGGCCCAGGAGCGCGGTGATGGACGCGGCGAACACCCGGGCGGGATCGTCGACCGGCAGCCTGCTCTTGAGCGAAGGGGCCGCCGTCAGGAAACCCGCGAGAAGGGCCTGCAACGCGAAGGCCTGATCAGCCACTTCCCAATCGTCCCTGGCGAGGTCGTGCCGCCGCCAGATGGGCAGGATGTGATGCAGGAACGCGCCCGCGCCCAGCGTTTCGAGCAGGGTCGCCGACCGGGGGTCGTCGGCGAGGACACCGAGCAGGACGTCGTCGCCGGTCTGCAACGCGTTGACGTACGGATGCCGGGCCGCGACCTCCAGCATGTTCGGGCCGAGCCGCGACGGCCGGGCCAGCTCGGGGTCCGCGGTGACCGCCGCGACGACCTCGTCGGCGAGCGCGATGAAATCGCGGCTGATCAGGCCGAGCAGCAGGTCTTCCTTGGTCTTCCAGTACAGGTAGACGGTGCCCTTGCCGACGTGGGCCTTGGTGGCGACCTCCGCGATGGTGACGCCCTTGCTGCCCCGGCCGAGGAGCAGCTCGCCCGCCGCCGCCAGGATGCGGGCCGCCTTGGGCGAGCCGTGTTCAGGCAGTTCCGCCAACAGTGGTCCTTTCCGGTATCGCGCCGACGATATCCGCATTCTTGTACAGCGCGATCTCGTCGAGCCGCATGATCCGGTCGGTCAGCCGTTTGCCGAGCTTGAAGCGGCTCAGCACCGGCACCGCCCGCCGGAGCAGAAGCTGCATCCGGTTGTCGACGACGAAGATCTTCCGGTCGGCGAACGCGCCGTCCTGATAATGATCGACGTACGGCCGCAGTGCTCGTTCCCATGCGGCGAGGGCGGCGCCGAGGTCACCGGGATACCGCTCCAGCATCCCGCCGAGCAGATCGGCTCCGGTGAGCCCGGACGAGACGCCCATTCCGGCGTAGAGCGTGACACACCAGGCGGCGTCACCCATCAGGACGACGCGTCCCTTGTGCCACCGGTCCAGGCGCACCTGCTCGACGGAGTCGAACAGGACGTCGTCGGCGGACTCCAGCGCGCCGACGACGTCACCGAGCACCTTTCCCAGCGGCCGCGGGCCGAACGCCGCCCGCACGCGTTCCACGGGCGGCCGGGTGAACTCGGCGTCGACGTCGTCGGTGCGGTAGGTCAGCATCACCGTCGGGTCGTGGTCGGAGAACGCGAAAACCCACATCGAGCGGTCCGGTTCGAGCAGCGTGGCACCCTGCCCGGGGGCGAGGCCGGCGGGCGTGCCGGTGTACTGGAAGGCCGCGACCATGTAGCCCATCCGCCGTAGATACTTCTCGTGCGGCCCGAACACCAGTGACCGCACCGTGGACCGCAGCCCGTCCGCGCCGACGACGAGGTCGAAGCGTTCGGTCGTCGCGGTGTTCGAAGCGGTGTCGAGCAAGGTGACGTCGACACCGTCGGCGTCCTGCTCGATGGCGGTGGGGACGGTCGAGTACCGGATCTCCACATCGTCGGGGAGAACGGCGAAGGCGGCCTTCTCGACGTCACTCCGCAGCATCATCCAGGGCTTGCCGGGCAGGTCGGCATACGACATCCCCGGACGGCTCGAGCCGTCACGGGCGAGGTCGAGGCCCTGTGCCAGGGAGGCACGGTCGTGGATGGCGTCGACCATGCCCAGTCTCCTCGCGGCGGCCTGGCCTGCCCCGAACAGGGCGACGAAGTACCCGCCGGAACGCCTTTCCGGCGCCTTCTCGATCAGCACGGTCTGCCAGCCGGCCTTGTGCAGTCGCGCCGCCGTGGCGATGCCGCTGACTCCCATTCCGACGACGAGTACGCGTCCGACCTCGGTTCCAGTCATGCTTTCGAACATACTGACCAAAATGTTCAGTTGGTCAGTATGTTGCCCGCGTCACAGGGGTGGAAGTACGTGAAGGCCCCCTTCCTGTACCTGGGCGCAAGGAAGGGGGCCCTCATGTACTTGGGGGTGTCCTCGGCTGAGCTACGGGAGGAGTCCTTCACGCACCGCCGCTGCGACTGGTGGCTGCTGGGGCGCGTGAGGGGAACTTCGAGGGACCCAGGGTCCCTCAAGGAGGCCTTCACAGACCGGCGTGCGAGCCGCAGCTACTCCCCCGCACGCTCGAATTCCCGGATCAGCACCGGATACTGCTCCCCGCCGTGCCCGGCGGCGATCGCGCGGTCGGCCATCGCCTTGATCAGCTTCGGCAGTTCGGCGTTCACACCCAGCGCCTCGCTCTCCTCGACCATGTGCGCCATCGCCCGCGCGTCGGTCTCCAGGGCCGACACGTCGGCGGGGAAGGAACCCTTGTCGACCTGTTCGGCGTACCCGGGCAGCCAGCTCGCCACCCCGACGGCGATCTGCTGCGCGAAGGGCGCGTACGTCGCGGCGTCGACACCGGCCGTCTTGAGCATCGCGGTGCCCTGGAGCCACGCGTTCAGGACACTCCACATCATCGTCAGACCGGCGACGTCGTACAGGGACGCGAGCCCGGGGTCCTCGCCGAGGTAGCTGATCGTGCCGAGCGCGCCGATCCCGAAGTCCGGCCGCGGCCCGCTCAGCAGGATCACCGCGTCGGCGGTCCCGATCGACGACGGGATGGCCATGATCGCGCCGTCCACGTAGCGGGCGCCCTGTTTCTCGGCCCAGGCGGCGGTTTCCCGGGCCTGAGCCGAATCGCCCGAGGTCAGGTTGAGCAGTGTCGTGCCCGCCAGCGCGGCGTCGCCGAGCAGTTCGCGCACGGCGGAATAGTCGGTGAGACACAGGATCGTCACGCCGCCTGAGCCGAGCGCGTCGCCGATCGACGGCGCGAGCCGCGCGCCTTCGGCCACCAGGGAGTCCGCCTTGGCGGCCGTCCGGTTCCACACGGTCGTGGGATGCCCCGCCTTCAGGAACGCGCGGGCGAGCGCGGTGCCCATGAGACCAAGACCGATGACCGAAACCGGGGTGTTCTCGTTGTCTGTCATGGCACGATCGTCAACGTTGATACCGGTATGAAGGTCAAGTGGGGAAAGCGATGAAGATCGGCGAACTGAGTCACCGGGCGGGCGTCAACGCCCACCAGTTGCGCTACTACGAGGCACAAGGGCTCCTGGAGGCGAGCCGCGGCGCGAACGGTTACCGCGAATACGACGAGACGGCTTTGCTGCGGGTGAAGCAGATCCGCCATCTGCTCGCCGCCGGCCTGTCGTCCGAAGACATCGCGTACCTGCTCCCCTGCGCGATCGGCGAGGAACCCGAGCTGATCGGCTGCCCCGAGTTGCTGGCCGCGATGCGCGAGCGCCTCGGCCGCCTGGACGAGCAACTAGCCAAGCTGACGCGGTCGCGCGACGCGCTGGCCGAGTACATCGTCGTGGCCGAGCGTGTCGGCGGCGAGACGTACCCTCCCTTCGACGGGGCCGCCGCGTGAACGAGGCGATCCGGCTGCGGGAGCAGGGCACCGACGAGGCGCGCCGGCGGCTGATCGAACTGGCCGGGCGAAACCCGCGGGACGCCGTGATCGCCTACCAGACGGCCTGGGCCCACGATTCGGCCGGGCTGGAAGCCGAAGCGGCCCCGTTCTACGAACAGGCACTCGCGGGCGAAGGTCTGTCCACGGAGGACAGGCACGGGGTGTTCGTCGGACTCGGCAGCACGTATCGCGTTCTCGGCCGGTACGACGAGTCACTCGAGACCCTGCGGCGCGGCCTCGGCGAGTTCCCGGACGACGCGGCGCTGAGGACGTTCCTCGCGATGGCGCTCTACAACGTCGGCGAGGCGCGCGAGGCGACGGGAACGCTGCTGAAGGTGCTCGCGGCGACCAGCGCGGACGCCGGGGTCCAGCGGTACCGGCGAGCGGTCGAGTACTACGCGGACCATCTGGACGACGTCGAGTGAGCCTTGTTGACATCTTGTCAACACTGGTACTTTCCCGTCATGAGCGCGTACGCCGAAATCACCTACGAGGTCGCCGACCGCATCGCGACGGTCACGCTCAACCGGCCCGAGGCCCGCAACGGCTACACCATCCGCATGGCCGACGAACTCGGTGACGCGATGGACCGGGCCGACCGCGACGAAGCGGTCCGGGTGGTGATCCTGACCGGCAACGGCAAGGATTTCTCGGTGGGCGCCGACCTCACGCAGGGCGGTTTCGACTTCGACCCCGAGTCCGGGCCGGACGCGGCGTGGCAGGAACCGGCGGGACGCTGCTCGAAACGGATCTTCACGATGAACAAGCCGGTGATCGCGG
Organism: Amycolatopsis sp. cmx-4-54; assembly: GCF_046548895.1. Classification (NCBI taxonomy): domain Bacteria; kingdom Bacillati; phylum Actinomycetota; class Actinomycetes; order Pseudonocardiales; family Pseudonocardiaceae; genus Amycolatopsis; species Amycolatopsis sp. cmx-4-54. The sequence goes on along the minus strand of NZ_JAEBEJ010000005.1, from coordinate 392,623 downwards.
CCCTGCGGGGCGCGGCCGTCGGCGGCGGCGTCACGATCACGCTGTCCTGCGACTACCGGCTGGCGTCCACGGATTCCCGGTTCGGTTTCGTCTTCGTCCGCCGCGGGATCTACCCCGAAGGCGCGTCCGCGTGGTTCCTCCCGCGGCTCGTCGGGATGGGCACGGCACTCGACTGGATGATCAGCGGCCGCGTCTTCGGCGCCGACGAAGCGAAAACCGCCGGACTGGTCCACAGTGTCCATGAGCCGGACGAAGTGCTGGGCAAAGCGCGCGAACTGGCGCTCGAAATCGCCACGACCACGTCGCCGGTGTCGGTCGCGGTGACCCGGCAACTGTTGTACCGGATGGCCAGCGCGGAATCGCCGTTCCCCGTGCACGAACTGGACTCCAAGCTGATCGGCGGCCTGGGCTCCAGCCCGGACGCGGTCGAGGGAGTCGTGTCCTTCCTGCAGAAACGACCACCGGAGTTCTCCATGCGCGTCGACACCGACCAGCCCGCCTGCCTGCCGTGGCGGAAGTCGTGACCGCCTATCCCCCGGAGCCCTGGAACCTGGCGGGCCAGGCGTACCTGTCGATCTGGCGTGTCCCGGTGAGCGAACTGCCCGGACTCCCCGGCGGCGTCGAGCCGATCACACTCGGTGGCCGCGCCCAGGTGTTCACCGCGTGGATCGACTACCAGGAGCCCGGGCAGCTTCGGTACCACGAGCTGCTGGCGACCGTCGCGGTCCGCGGCGAACGCCTGTCCAGCTCCATCACCGACATCTGGGTCGACAGCGAGGTCTCGCTCGCCGGCGGGCGCGCCCTGTGGGGCATCCCGAAGGATCTCGCCGCGCTCGACTTCACCCACGGGCGGACCTTCACCGCCTCGGCGGCCACCCACGAGGACTGGATCGCGACGGCGGCCTTCACCGCCCGGCCGAGCCTCCCGGTGCGGATGCCCGCGGCCTTCGATGTCGTCCAAATGCTGGACGGCCGTCTCAAAAGAAGCCCCGTCCGGGCGACGGCGAACCCGCGTCCGGCGACCGCGGAGTGGCGGATCAACGAGTCCGGCCCGTTCGGCTTCCTCGCCGGTCAGCGGCCCGCGCTGAGCGCCTGCCTGCGCGACTTCAAGATCGTTTTCGGCGGCTGACCGGCCGCTCAGCGTGATCGTCTAACCCGCCAGGGTGAGACCACGACACGCCACCCATTGGGGCACGTGCAGCCCCTGACCCCTACATGTAGTCTCTGGGAACCGGTACCGCCCAGCGACGGGGAGACCGCTCGGGAGCGGTTGCCGGACAGCTTTGTGAACGTGCAGCGCACGGCCTTGTGAGGCCTTGTGGTGCTTCAACGCGCCCTCTTGGAGTCATGCATGACAGTGGTCAACTCGGAAACCGGTCAGCGGCCGCCCTCGTCCTCGGACACCACGCCCGCGACCGTGCGAGTCATCCGGCGGGACGGCAGCGTGTCCCCCTTCGACGCGAACAAGATCTCGGTCGCCGTGACCAAGGCCTTCCTCGCCGTCGAGGGCGGTGACGCGGCCGCCTCGTCGCGGGTCCACCACCTGGTCAAGGAATTGACCGAGCAGATCGAGACCACCCTGCTCCGCCACGCCGGCCCCGAGACCGCGCTGCACATCGAGCAGATCCAGGACATCGTCGAACTGGCGCTGATGCGCGGCGAGCACCACAAGGTCGCCCGCGCGTACGTCCTGTACCGCGATGAGCGCGCGAAGGCCCGTGAGGCCGAGAAGCCCGCTTCGTCCGACATCGCCATCAGCGTCAAGGCCGCCGACGGCTCGCTTCGCCCGCTCGACTGGGCCCGCGTCTCGCACGTCGTCGGAGAGGCCGTCGCCGGTCTCGAGGATGTTTCGGCCGAGCCGGTCCTTGCCGAGACCAAGCGCAACGTCTACGACGGCATCAGCGCCGACGAACTCGCCCTCGCCCAGATCATGGCCGCGCGCGTGCTCGTCGAGCAGGAGCCGAACTACTCCTACGTCAGTGCCCGGCTGCTCGCGGACAAGCTCCGCGGCGAGGCACTCAGCTACCTCGCGGGCGTGCCGCAGCAGGCCAGCCAGAACGAGATGACCGCACGGTACCCGCAGTACTTCCGCGATTACCTCAAGCGCGCCATCGAACTGGAGCTGGTCAACCCCGAGCTGCAGACCTTCGATCTGGACAAGATCACCTCGGCCATCCGCGCCGAGCGTGACCTCGACTTCGGCTTCCTCGGCCTGCAGACCCTGTACGACCGGTACTTCCAGCACCACGACGGTGTCCGTTTCGAGCTGCCGCAGGCGTTCTTCATGCGCGTCGCGATGGGCCTGGCGATCCGCGAGGATGACAGGGAATCTCGTGCGATTGAATTTTATGAGCTGCTCTCGACGTTCCACTTCATGGCGTCCACCCCGACGCTGTTCAACTCGGGCACCACGCGCCCGCAGCTGTCGTCCTGCTTCCTGACCACGGTCGACGACGACCTGGACTCGATCTTCCAGGCGTACAAGAACAACGCGCTGCTGGCGAAGTACTCGGGCGGCCTCGGCAACGACTGGACCCCGGTCCGCGGCCTCGGCGCGCACATCAAGGGCACCAACGGCCAGTCGCAGGGTGTCGTGCCGTTCCTCAAGATCGCCAACGACACCGCGGTCGCGGTAAACCAGGGCGGCAAGCGCAAGGGCGCGGCCTGCGCGTACCTCGAGACCTGGCACGTGGACATCGAGGAATTCCTCGACCTGCGCAAGAACACCGGTGACGACCGTCGTCGCACGCACGACATGAACACCGCGAACTGGGTGCCGGACGAGTTCCTGCGCCGTGTCGAGGCCGACGCGCAGTGGACGCTGTTCTCGCCGAACGAGACCCCGGACCTGCACGACCTCTACGGCAACGCGTTCGCCGAGCGCTACCGCGAGTACGAGGCCGCCGCCGAGCGTGGCGAGCTGAAGGTGTTCCGCAAGGTCCGCGCGGTCGACCTGTGGCGCCGCATGCTGACCATGCTGTTCGAGACCGGCCACCCGTGGATCACCTTCAAGGACCCGTGCAACCTGCGTTCGCCGCAGCAGCACGTGGGTGTCGTGCACTCGTCCAACCTGTGCACCGAGATCACCCTGAACACGACCACCGACGAGGTCGCGGTCTGCAACCTCGGCTCGGTGAACCTGCTCAAGCACGTCACCCCCGAGGGCCTCGACACGAAGCGCCTCGAGAAGACCGTGCGCACGGCCGTTCGCATGCTCGACAACGTGATCGACATCAACTTCTACACGATCCCGGAAGCGCGCCGCTCCAACCTGCGCCACCGCCCGATCGGGCTGGGCCTGATGGGCTTCCAGGACGCGCTGTTCGAGATCGGTGTCCCGCTGTCCTCGGACGAGGCCGTCCAGTTCGCGGACACCAGCATGGAGCACATCAGCTACTACGCGATCTCGGCCTCGACCGACCTCGCCGAGGAGCGCGGCCAGTACCAGACGTTCGAGGGTTCCTTGTGGAGCAAGGGAATCCTGCCGATCGACTCGCTGCAGCTGCTGATCGACGCGCGGCAGGGCGACGCGCTCGACGTCGACACCTCGTCCACTTTGGACTGGGCGCCGCTGCGCGAGCGGGTCAAGACCGTCGGTATGCGCAACTCCAACGTGATGGCGATCGCGCCGACCGCGACGATCTCCAACATCTGCGGGGTCGGGCAGTCGATCGAGCCGCTGTTCCAGAACCTGTTCGTCAAGTCGAACATGTCCGGTGACTTCACCGTGGTGAACCCGCACCTGGTCCGCTCGCTCAAGGAGCGCGGGCTGTGGGACGAGGTCATGGTGTCGGACCTGAAGTACTTCGACGGCAGCCTCGGCCAGATCGACCGCGTGCCGGACGATCTGAAGGCGCTGTACGCCACCGCGTTCGAGATCGAGTCCAAGTGGCTGGTGGACGCCGGTTCGCGGCGCCAGAAGTGGATCGACCAGGCACAGTCGCTGAACCTGTACATCGCGGCGCCCAGCGGCCGCAAGCTCGACGAGCTGTACCGCTACGCCTGGCACAAGGGCCTCAAGACCACGTACTACCTGCGGGCGCGGTCCGCGACGCACGTGGAGAAGAGCACCCTGCGCGGCACCGACGGCAAGCTGAACGCGGTCTCGGCCACCCCGGCCCCGGCCACGCCCAAGCCCGCCGCCGCTCCGGCGCCGGCTCCCGCCGCTTCGCCCGCCCCGTCGGCCACCGCCGCGGTCCCGGCCGTCCCGGTGACCGCCCCCGCCCCGGCCGCGAAGCCGGAGCCGAAGGAGATGCCGCAGGTCTCGGACGTCGACTTCGTCGCCACCGACGGCGCCGCCTGCCGGATCGACGACCCCGACTGCGAAGCCTGCCAGTAATACATCTTCGTGAGTGGTGAGGACGGGTTCGGACCGTCCTCACCACTCACGACGCCTCTTGGAGTGTGCCTCTTTCATGACCACTTTTGACGCCTCCGCCGACGCCACCGGCCTCGGTGAGATCGAAGTCGGCGCCGCCCGGATCAACGTCGACGACAAGCGGATGATCAACGCCCGCGCCGACGTCAACCAGCTGCTGCCGATGAAGTACACCTGGGCGTGGGAAAAGTACCTCGCCGGCTGCAACAACCACTGGATGCCGACCGAGGTCGCCATGCAGGCCGACATCGCGCTGTGGAAGTCGACCGACGGCCTCACCGAGGACGAGCGCACCATGCTCAAGCGCAATCTCGGCTTCTTCGCCACCGCTGAATCGCTGGTGGCCAACAACATCGTGCTCGCGGTGTACCGCCAGATCACCAACCCCGAATGCCGCCAGTACCTGCTGCGCCAGGCGTTCGAGGAGGCCGTGCACACGCACACCTTCCAGTACATCTGCGAGAGCCTCGGCCTGGTCGAGGGCGAGCTGTTCAACATGTACCGCGAGGTCCCCTCCATCTCGGAGAAGGACGCGTGGGCACTGAAGTACACGCAGAACCTGGAGAACCCGGACTTCGAGACCGGCACCCCCGAGGCGGACCAGAACTTCCTGCGTGACCTGGTCGCGTTCTACGTGATCTTCGAGGGCATGTGGTTCTACACCGGTTTCGCGCAGATCCTGTCGCTCGGCCGCCGGAATAAGATGGTCGGCATCGCCGAGCAGTACCAGTACATCCTGCGCGACGAGTCGATCCACCTGAACTTCGGCATCGACTGCATCAACCAGATCAAGATCGAGAACCCGCACCTGTGGACCGAGGAGTTCCAGGCCGAGGTCCGCGGCATGCTGACCGAGGCGTGCGAGCTCGAGGTCGCCTACGCCCGCGACACCATGCCGCGCGGCATGCTCGGGCTCTCGGCCGAGCTGATCGAGCAGTACATGCACTTCATCACCGACCGGCGGGCGCAGCAGATCGGTCTCGCGCCGATCTTCGGCGAGACGGAGAACCCGTTCCCGTGGATGTCGGAGGCGATGGACCTCAAGAAGGAGAAGAACTTCTTCGAGACCCGCGTCATCGAGTACCAGTCGGGCGGCGCCCTCGACTGGGACTGACCCCTGCACGTAACTCACGTGATCAGACACGTAACACGCCGGGCGGCCTCCGCCCGGCGTGTTCCGTTTCCGGACACGCGAGTTACGCCCCCGATCACGAGAGTTCGCCGTTCAATCACGCGTGTCGTCCGTCTGATCACGCGTGTTGGCCGTCTGATCACGCGTGGCGTCCGGTTCGTCACATGTCCAGCGGGGCTGTAGCGGGGCTCGGTACGCTCCGGGGTGCTACTGGTTCGCCCGGCCTCCCCGGCCGGTCGAGGTAACAGGGAACCCGGTGCGAATCCGGGACTGCCCCGCAGCGGTATGTGGGAACGAAAGCCGTCACCGTGCGAGACACGGTAAAGCACTGGGACATGGCGCCCCGGGAAGCGACGGCCGGTAGGAACGAGCGAGTCGCCCACGAGTCCGAAGACCTGCCCGTGGTACGCGCGCCGACGGCGTGCGTGAGTCCGGGCCTCGTGGGATGGGCACGACCGAACGGCGGTCACTCCTGCGCGCTCCGGGCTCTCACGACAAGCTCGCGAGGAGAGAGCTGTGACCGAAATCGGCACGACAGTGCTGGGCTACCCCCGGATCGGACCGGACCGGGAACTCAAGCGTTCACTCGAACGCTACTGGGCGGGCAAGATCGACGAGGCCGAGCTGCTGGGCACCGGCCGCGCGCTGCGCACCCGGACCTGGCGGGAACTCAAGGACGCGGGGCTGGATTCCGTCCCCTCCAACACCTTTTCCCATTACGACCAGGTGCTCGACACCACCGAGCTGTTCGGAGCGCTGCCGGAGCGCTTCACGACGCTCGGTCTCTCGGCGCTCGACACCTACTTCGCCGCCGCACGCGGGGTGCAGGACGCGCCGGCGATGGAGATGACGAAGTGGTTCGACACGAACTACCACTACATCGTCCCCGAACTCGGCCCGGACACGACGTTTTCGCTCACCGGCACCAAACCGCTCGACGAATACCGCGAAGCCCGCGCGGTCGGCGTCGAGACCCGGCCGGTGCTGGTGGGCCCGGTGACCTTTCTGCTGCTCGCGAAGCCGGCCGAGGCCGCCCCGGAAGGTTTCCGCCCGCTGGACCTGCTCGACAGCCTCCTCGACGGCTGCGTCGAGCTGCTAAGGCGCCTGCACGACGAAGGCGTCGAGTGGGTCCAGTTCGACGAACCCGCCTTCGCCGCCGACCGCACCGAGCGGGAGCTCAACGCGCTCATCCGCGCCTACCACCGGCTCGCGAAGGAGACCGCGCGGCCCAAGATCCTGGTCGCCGGGTACTTCGGCGCCCTCGGTCGCGGCTTGGGCGTGCTCGCCCGCTCCCCGATCGACGCGATCGCCGTCGACCTCGTCACCGATGAGTCCTTTGTGGACGCCGTCGCCGCCGAACCCGCCTTGCGGGACAAGGAGGTGCTGGCCGGTGTCGTGGACGGGCGCAACGTCTGGCGCACGGATCCGACCCGCGCGCTCAGCCGAGCGACGACCCTGCTCGGCATCGCGAAGTCGGTCAGCGTGTCGACGTCCTGCTCGTTGCTGCACGTGCCCTACGACGTCGAGCGGGAGGACGGGCTCCACCCGCGTCTCAAGGGCTGGCTCGCCTTCGCCGAACAGAAGGTCGACGAGGTCGTCCTGCTCGGACGCGCGTTGAAGAAGGAGGGCGTCGACCTCGCCGTCGCCCGTGCCGCGGCCGCGGATCGGGCGACGGCGGTGGATCTGGCCGACAGCGGCGTCCGCGCCCGGCTGGAGGCGCTGCGACCGGAAGACACCGTCCGCTCCCCCTACGCCCGGCGTGCGGCGGCTCAGCAGGCCGCGCTGGATCTGCCGCCGTTGCCGAGCACGACGATCGGCTCGTTCCCGCAGACCACCGACGTCCGCAAGGCGCGCGCCGCGCACAAGGCGGGCTCGCTGGACGACGCGGGCTACGAGGCGGCGATGAAGGCCGAGATCGAACGAGTCATCCGGTTGCAGGAGGACCTCGGCCTGGACGTGCTGGTGCACGGCGAGCCCGAGCGCAACGACATGGTGCAGTACTTCGCCGAGCGGCTGGCCGGGTTCGCGGCCACCGACTTCGGCTGGGTGCAGTCCTACGGTTCGCGCTGCGTCCGGCCGCCGATCCTGTACGGCGACGTCTCGCGTCCGGAGCCGATGACCGTCGAGTGGGCGCGCTACGCGCAGAGCCTGACCGGCAAGCCCGTCAAGGGGATGCTGACCGGGCCGGTGACGATCCTGGCGTGGTCGTTCGTCCGCGACGATCAGCCGCTGGGCGAGACCGCCCGCCAGGTGGCGCTGGCCATCCGCGACGAGGTGCACGATCTGCAGGAGGCGGGCATCCGCGTCATCCAGGTGGATGAACCGGCGCTGCGGGAACTGCTCCCGCTGCGCGCAGCGGCGCATGAGGCGTACTTCGCGTGGGCGGTTTCGTCGTTCCGGCTCGCGACGTCGGGGATCGACGACGCGACGCAGATTCACACGCATATGTGCTACTCGGAATTCGGCGACGTGGTCAAGGCGATCGACGCGCTCGACGCGGACGTCACCAGCATCGAGGCCGCGCGGTCGAAGATGGAGGTCGTCACCGACCTCGGCGCGGCGGGCTTCGGCCGCGGCGTCGGGCCGGGCGTCTACGACATCCACTCGCCGCGCGTCCCCGGCGTCGACGAGGTCGGCGGGCTGCTGCGGACCGCCGTCGGTGCCGTACCCGCCGAGCGGATCTGGGTCAACCCGGACTGCGGCCTGAAGACCCGCGGATACGCCGAGGTCGAACCGGCCCTGCGGAACCTCGTCGCCGCGGCCCGCACCGTCCGTTCCGAACTCCGCTGACCTGAAGTACATGAAGGCCCCCTTCCTTGCGCCCAGGTACAGGAAGGGGGCCTTCATGTACCTCCCCCAGGGTATTGTCAGGACGTCAACAAGGGTGCGATGGTGGAGCGGTAACCGATCTCAGCGGGGAGATGGTCACCATGGCGAACGCCGTCGAAAAGGTCACCGGGGCACTGCGCGAACGGGTCCCGCCGCTCACCTCGATCCCCCTGCCACGGTCGGTCGACCAGCGCTGGCTCGGCGCGACCTGGCCGGTCCGCGAACTCGCGCCCGCCCCGCCGGGCCTCAAACCCGTTCTCGGCGACGAAGGCCCGCCGGTCATCGGGCACGCGCTGGACTTCATGCGCTTCGGCATCGAGTTCGGCCTCAAACGCTATGAGACCTACGGACCGGTGTCGTGGATGGGCGCGTTCGGGCGCCGCATCGTCGCGCTCTCCGGCCCGGAGGCCACGCAGATCGCGTTGGTGAACAAGGACAAGGCCTTCTCCCAGGAGGGCTGGAAGTTCTTCATCGAACAGTTCTTCGACCGCGGCCTGATGCTGCTCGACTTCGGCGAGCACCACCTGCACCGCCGGATCATGCAGGCGGCGTTCACCCGGCAACGGCTCACCGGTTACGTCGACCAGATGGGACCGGCCCTGCGCGAGGGCGTCGCCGCGTGGGCGGACCGGCCGAACCCGCGGATCTACTGGTCCCTCAAGCAACTCACGCTCGACGTCGCGACGCGCGTGTTCATGGGCATGCGATCCGGCGACGACGCGGCCGCGATCAACCGCGCGTTCGTGAACTCCGTGCGCGCGGGCACGGCCATCGTGCGGTTCCCCGTTCCCGGCGGCCGCTGGGCCGCGGGTTTGCACGGCCGCAAGGTCCTCGAACGCTACTTTTCGGCGAACCTGCCCGCGAAACGGGCAGGCGACGGCGACGACCTCTTCACCGCGTTGTGCCACGCCACCACCGAAGACGGTGACCGCTTCACCGACGCCGACGTCGTCAACCACATGATCTTCCTGATGATGGCCGCGCACGACACGTCGACGATCACCAGCGCCGCCGCCGTCTACCACCTCGCCAAGAACCCCGAGTGGCAGGAACGCGCGCGTCGGGAATCGCTCGCGCTCGGCGACGACGTGCCGGACATCGAGGCGCTGGAGACCCTGACGACGCTGGACCTGGTGATCAAGGAGGCCCTCCGGCTGGTGGCGCCGGTTCCTTCCCTGACCAGGAAGACCGTGAAGGACACCGAGGTTCTCGGGCATTTCATTCCCGAAGGGACACTCGTCGGGGTTTCCCCCACCGTCAACCATTTCTCGCCGGAGCACTGGACCGACCCGATGCGGTTCGACCCGGACCGCTTCGGCGAGGCACGCCGCGAGGACAAGTCGCATCGCTACGCGTGGATGCCGTTCGGCGGCGGCGCGCACAAGTGCATCGGCCTGCATTTCGGGACGTTCGAGGTGAAGGCGCTGCTGCACGAGATGCTGCGGGCGTATCGGTGGTCGGTACCGGAGAACTACACCGCACGCTGGGACTACGTCTCGCTGCCCGTGCCGGCGGACGGCTTGCCGATCCACCTGACGGCCCGCTGAAGCCGGACCAATCGGACAACCACGATCGAGTACTCTTGGTGACTTCCGGTCACCACTCGTGTAGCTGCGATCACCCTTTCAGCCGGTAGACACCCCGGATCGCGCATGATGCCGTGGCACTACACCCGGCCGGCTCATACCTAGTGTGGGCCCATGGGCTCGGACACCCGGTCTGAGCTGGTCATCAACCGCGCATGAAGAGGTGAAGTGTGCCCGAACCTGGTTCCGCGCCAGGGTTGGTGGACGTCGCTCGGAGATGGGCCGAGACGCTCGCTGACACTAAAGGAGTATCGCTTCCCAAGGAGCAACTCGAGCAGCTGCTGCTCGGTGTCGCCCAGGACGCCGTTCTGGCCGAGCCCGACCATCAGCCTGCCGTGCTGCGCTTCTCCAAGCTCTATTCCGCCTCTCCCGTCGGGATCGCCCTCGCCGACGCCGACGGCACCATCGTGGAGGCGAACGCCGCGCTCGGCCGCCTCCTCGGTTGTCGTCCCGCCTCGCTGCGCGGCCGGGAGATCCCCGATCTCGGCTCCGCCGAACACGACGTCGCCCGCCTGCGCAACGGGCTCGCTCAGCTGATGACGCACGGCCAGCCGACGCAGGAAGAGCGTCTGCTGGTGAATCACAGCGAGGAAGGCCCTCTCTGGGTCGACGTGACCCTGACCGATCTGCCCGGCGACCGGCCCGGTTCGACCTATCCGGTGCTGATGGTCTCCGACGCCAACGAAATCCACCTGCTGCAGGAACAACTGCGGCACCAGAACGTGCACGACCCGCTGACCGGCCTGCCCAACGGCACCGCGTTCGGCAACGCCCTCGAAGCCGCGCTGGCCGGATCCGGCGGCGAGCAGGTCGCGCTCGTGTATCTCGACGTCGACGGCTTCAAGGTGATCAACGACGGTCTCGGGGCCGGCGTGGGTGATCAGGTGCTGCGCGGGGTCGCGAACAAGCTCACGGCCGTGTTCACCGGCAGGCACGAAGGTTCGGTCGCCCGGCTGTCCGGCGACGGGTTCGCCGTCCTGCTGCGCGGCGACTTCACCTCGCCCGAGGTGATCGCGCTGGTCGAGCAGGCACTGGAGGAACTGGTCGAGCCGATCTATCTCGGCGGGCACGGGATCGGCGTCAGCGCGAGCGCGGGCATCGTCGTCCGCCCGGTCACCGACGGCGGACCCGAAGACCTGCTTCGCGCCGCGGAGATCGCGCTGCACCGTGCCAAGGAGGCGGGCAAGGCGCAGTGGATGCTGTTCGATCCGGAACTCGACGCGCGTGATCGTGGCCGCTACCAGCTCGGCGCGGTCATCGCCGGCGCGCTGGAGAACGGCGAGTTCTCGCTGATCTACCAGCCGACGGTGAAGCTCGCGAATCCCGACCAGCTGGCCGCCGTCAACGCCGGGCTGCGCTGGAGCCATCCGGAGAAGGGCGAACTCGACTCGGACGAGTTCTACCCGCTCGCGCAGATCACCGGGATGACCATCCCGCTCGGCCGATGGCTGCTGGCCGAATCGCTCGCCGCCACCGCGAGGTGGCGGAACAGGTTCGGCGAGGCCGCGCCCGACGTCTGCGTGCGGCTGCCGAACCGGCTGGCCATCGAGCCCGATCTGGTCCTGCTGGTCAAGGAACAGCTCGACCGGCACAACCTGCCCGCCCAGGCGCTGCGCCTGTGCACGGACCGCGAATCCATCCTCGACGGAGACGGCGAGGTGCTCGACTCCTTCGCCGTACTGGCCGATCTGGGCGCCCAGCTGGTGCTGACCATCTCCGGTTCGGACGATCTGGAGCTGATCCCGCGGCACGGGCTGCCGGTCCGCCACGTGATCCTGTCCGGCGCGGTCGTCGACGCGCTGGCCGACGGCGAGGACGAGGCCGACGTCCGCCACCTGTGCCAGCTGGTCGCCAGGGCCAAGGAGCTGAAACTGCGCATCGGCGCGGAAGGCGTCCACAGTCACGAACAGGCCGAACGGCTGCGGCGGTACGGCGTTCTCGCGGCGCGTGGTTCGTTCGTGGCGGATTCCGCGACCGGGGACGAGGTCGACGAGCTGATCGAACGGCACGCCCACTGACGTGACAGGATCGGTCCATGGACCAAGGTGACATCGCCCCGGACTTCACCCTGCCCGACGACAAGGGCGAGGAGCGCACGCTGTCGGACCTCCTCTCGTCCGGCCCGGTCGTGCTGTTCTTCTACCCCGCCGCGATGACCAGCGGCTGCACCGCGGAAAGCTGCCACTTCCGCGATCTCGCCGCCGAATTCGCCGAAGTGGGCGCGCACCGCGTCGGCATCAGCCCGGACGCCGTCGCCAAACAGCAGGAGTTCTCGGCCAAACACGGTTTCGACTATCCCCTGCTGTCCGATGTGGACGGTGTGGTGGCGAAACAGTTCGGCGTATGGCGCAAATTCAGCCCGCTGCACGCCAAACGGCACACCTTCGTCATCGACACCGACCGCAAGGTGCTCGAAGTGATCAAGAGCGAACTGAAGTTCACCGTGCACGCGGACAAGGCACTCGCGGCCTTGCGCGAGCGCAAGACTAAGGACGCCTGAGCCGCCAGATCCTGGTGACACCCGCACAGGCGGGGGCGAGCGGCGGTTCGGTGACCTCGTCGCCGATCATCGTGAACCCCAGCCGCGCGGGCACGGCACCGCTCGCGCGGTTCTCCTCGTCGTGCCGGATCTCGACCTCCGGCGCGCCGAGCCGGAAGGCCTCGGCGGTCAAAAGGCGCGCCGCCCTGGTCACGTAGCCGCGGCCGGTGTGATGGCGGCCGAGCCAATAGCCGATCTCGATCCGGTCCGGATGGATGATCATGCCCGTGCCGCCCACGAGTTCGTCCCCGGCGAAGATCGCGAAGTCGTAAGTCCTGTCTTCGGCCCAGTTCCGTGCGGTGTTCTCCAGGAAATCGGCGGCTTCGCGACGGCCGTAACCGTAGGTGGCCCACAGCATCCACGCACCGAGATGCGCGTCCGAACCCCCCGCCACGGCGGCAAGGGTTTCGAGCTGCTCCGGCTTCCAGCGGCGCAGCGTGACGACTTCGTCGGCGAGGGTTTCGGCGGGTGCTTCCATCCGCCCATGGTGACTCGCCTCCGTTCCCGGCGCCTCCGGTTTTCCGGTCCCGCCGACGCCATGAACGGGCCGTTCCTGGCGAATTTCGCAAGGAACGGCCCGTTCATGGCGGCCGGATCAGGTCAGGATCGCGCTGTCCGGGATCTCCGTGTCGTTCTTCAACGCGTCGAAGAGCAGCTTCGACTTCGTCTTGTCCCAGTTCTCCGCCGAACCGCTGGTCACCGGCACCGTCGTGGTGACGACGCCGCCCGAGGAGATCCCCCGCATCGCCAGCGCCAGCCCCACCAGGTTGTGTACGTGGTCACCCGAATCCATCGTCAGCGCGTCGGGTCCCGTCGACAGCAGCGGGAACAGCGAGAACGGGTTCAGCAGGGTGCCGGGGCTGCCGATCTCGCTGACCAGCGCGCCGATGAACTTGCGCTGGTTGGCGACGCGGTCGAGGTCCGAACGCGGGGTGGCCTCGCTGTGCCGCATGCGGACGAACCCGAGCGCCTGCGGACCCTGGAGGTCCTGGCAGCCCGCCGGGATCTTGATCTTGGTGAGGGTGTCCTCCATCGGCTTCTCGACGCACATGTGGACCCCGCCGATCGCGTCGACGATCTTGGCGAACCCGCCGAAGCCGATCTCGGCGTAGTGGTCCATGCGCAGGCCGGTGGCGCCTTCGACGGTCTGTGCGAGCAGCGCCGGGCCGCCGATCGAGAACGCGGCGTTGATCTTGTTCTTGCCGTGCCCCGGAATGGTCACCTGCGAGTCGCGCGGGAGGCTCAGCAGGGTCGGTTTGGTGCTGTTGGACGGCACGTGCGCGATCATGATGGTGTCGGTGCGCTTGCCGCCGCCGGCGGCCTTGCTGTCCCCGGTGACCAGTTTCTCCTGCTCCTCGGGGGTCAGCCCGTCGCGGCTGTCCGAACCCACGATCAGCCAGTTGGTGCCTTCGGCCGCGACGGGACGGCCGGAGTAGTCGGCCAGCGCGTCGACGCGGTTGATGGAGAACTCCAGGTACACCCAGACGCCGGCGAGGAAGACCACGAACACGGTCAGCAGGGTGAGCAGCACCTTGCCGAAACCCCAGCGCTTACGTCGCCGCGGCGGCCGCGCGTCGTCCATCGGGCGCCCCGGAGGGGGGTGCGGCGGGCCCGGGCGGCGCGGAGGCGGGCCGGCGGGCCGCTCCTGGCCGCCGTGCCCCATGGGCCGCGTCCGCTCGTCGTACGGGCTGCTCCCCCGGCCCGGCAGCGGCATCATCTGCGCGGGCTGGTGCCGCCGGGGGCGACCGGACGGCGGCCGCTGCGGCGGCGGCATCCGTCGCCCTCGGTCGTCGCCTCCATACGTCATGCCGAATCACCCGTCCCGATCTCGCGTGTAGGGCCCAGTCAACCGCAGACCCTAGGTGAAGGACGTCCGGCACCCCGCATCGGTTGGGTGGAGCTCACTGTCCGTTTTCGGCGAATCCGAACTGGTGGACCTTGAGATATCCCGACCGGAAGCCCGCTTCGGAGTACGCCAGGTAGAACTCCCACGTCCGTTTGAAGACGTCGTCGAAGCCCAGTTCGGTGATTTCGTCCCACCGCTGGGTGAACTTCTCCCGCCACAGCCGCAACGTGCGGGCGTAGTCCTGGCCGAACTCGCGTACGCCCTGCAGATTCAGCCGGGTGTGCGCCAGCATGCCCTGTTCGACCGACGTGGTCGACGGGATGAGCCCGCCGGGGAAGATGTACTTGTGCACCCAGGTGTAGGACCGGGCCGCGGCGAGCATGCGTTCGTGGTCCATGGTGATGGCCTGGAGCCCGAACCTGCCGCCCGGCTTCAGCCGCTTCCCGATGGTCTCGAAGAACGTGGGCCAGTAGGACTCGCCGACGGCCTCGATCATCTCGACGCTGACCACGGCGTCGTACTGACCGCCTGCGTCACGGTAGTCGCACAGCCGGACGTCGACGCGGTCGGCGAAACCCGCCGCCGCGATACGCTCGGTCGCCAGCTTCGCCTGCTCCTGGGAAATGGTCAGTGACGTGACCGTGGCCCCGCGCGCGGCGGCCCGGATCGAGAGTTCGCCCCAGCCGGTGCCGATCTCGAGCACGGTGCTGCCTTCGCGGACGCCGGCGTAGTCGAGGACGCTGTCGATCTTGCGGTGCTGGGCGGCGGTGAGGTCGTCGTCCGGGCCGAACAACGCCGCCGAGTACATCATCGACGGGTCCAGGAACGCGCCGAACAGTTCGTTCGACAGGTCGTAGTGCCGATGGATGTTCGCCCGCGCGCCCTCGACGGTGTTCTCCTCGTCCGCGGGGTGGCCGCGGTCGACGAACCGGCGGAACCGTTGCAGCAGCGGCGGGATGAGCGTCGCCATCCGCTCCGCGAACGGGGTCAGCACCTCGGCGAGCGCGTCGCTCGTCCAGTCGCCGACCATGTAGGCCTCGCCGAAGCCGATCTTCGCGTCCACACCGAGGCGGTGGAAGAAGGCGGCGGGGCGGTTGATCCGCATCTCGGGCGCGTCCGGCCCGCCCGAGCCGAGCTGCGAGCCGTCGGGCATGCGCACGCGGACGTTCAGCGGGCGCACCGCCTGCCGGAACAACTGCTCGGCGATCCGCGCCCGGAACGGGGACTGCGGCGGGGTGGCCAGCCCGGGCCACCGGTTTTCGTCGGGGGTGGGCAGGCCGGACGAACCGGCCATCCGATCGACGCTCGACGTGGACATGAGTACTCCCTCCCGCCCGGTCTAGACCGGGATCCGCAGCCGTTCCGAGCTCGGCCGCCCCCAGGCGCCGCTCAGCGTTTCGTCGCTTCCCCCGGCCTCGATCAGCTCGAGCGTGAAAGCCCGTACGAGACGGTTCCAGACGCGAGACCTCCGTAGCATCGCGTGCCCTTCGCCGCTTATTTCGAATCGCGCGGACCGTGACGTCACCTTTTCGGCGCGTTCCGCGAAAGCGTGTGACGCCACCGGATCGGTCATCCGGTCCTTGGTCCCGTGCGCGATGAGCACGGCACGCCCGTCGACGGCGCCGACGGGTTCACCCGGCGGTGTCCACGGCGCCAGCGCGCAGACGCCGATGACGGCCGGATCGTCGGCGACGCGCAGAGCGACCCGTCCGCCCATCGAGTGGCCGACCAGGATCACCGGAACCCCAGGGTGCTCGTCGTGGATCTGTTCCAACGCCCAGCGTGCGTCGGCGAGCGCGTCGGTGCCGTGGTCGTTCCAGCCGTAGACCCGGTTGCGCAGGAGCCGCACCTCGGCCCCGTGCCCCCGGACCGCCCGGTGGACGTCCCTCGCCAGCGGCACCATCCGCTGGTACGCCAGCCGCCACGGCGCCACGCGGGCATGACTGTGCTCCGCGCCGCCGTGCAAGACCAGCACCACGCCTTTCACCCGGCCGCGTGCTCGCCAAGTCCGCACCGCGGGATCAGCCTCGCTCACCCTGGACCCTCCAGTCTCCGAAACCCCGGCCGCAGTGGTCGGGTCAACCTCGATCATGACCCGATGTATTCCACTTCGGCCATTGGTCCACGCGATACATTCGTCGCTGATCTCCAGACGGAAGGGCGGATGTGGTGAGCACCACCGAACGTTGTGCAGACGTCGCCGAACGGCTCGCTGAGGCCGAACGGGGTAACGCGGAGCAGATCCGGAAATCGGCCGAGCTGATCCTGGGGGTCATCCGGGCGGACGCCCTGGTGTTCACCGCCGGGGCCGGGCATTCGCTGGCCGCGGTCGCCGAGACCTTCTACCGGGCGGGCGGGCTCGCCTGCGTGTACCCGGTCTACCACCCCGAGTTGCTGCCGCTGCACGGCGCGCAGCACAGCACCAAGACCGAGCGCCGCTCCGGGCTGGCCGAAGAGGTGCTGGCCGAGCGCGCGCCGGGGCCGGACGACGTGCTGGTGGTGTTCTCGACCTCGGGGGTCAACCCGTACCCGGTCGAACTGGCCGCCGGTGCGCGGAAGCGCGGGGCGTCGGTCATCGCGGTGAGCTCGGCCGCGTCGGTGGCCAAGGCACCCAAACGCGCGGCCACGACGCTGCTCGAAGAGGCGAGCATCGTGCTCGACTCCCACGTCCGGCCCGGGGACGCGAGCTACCCGCCGGACGCGCCGCGGACCGCGCCGCTGTCCACGGTGATCAACGCGTTCCTGTGGAACCTCGTGCTCGCCGAGGTCGTCGATCTCGGTGCGGCACAGGGCGTCGACATCCCGCTGTGGCGCAGTTCCAACGTGGACGGTGGCGACGAGGCCAACGCCGCGCTGCTGGCCAAGTACGGCGCGCGGGTCCCGGCGCTGCGGTAGCGGTCAGGGTCGTGAGTGTTTCGGGTCGTTCTAACGACCCAAAACACTCACGACCACCGAGCCCGCAGACCCCCGCGCGCCATGAGGTCACACGGCCGCAGGCTCCTCCGAGAACTGCGTCAGGTAAAGCGCCGCGTAGCGCCCTTCCCGCGCGAGAAGCTCTTCGTGCGTCCCCCGCTCGACGATCTCCCCGTGCTCGATCACCAGGATCTGGTCCGCCGCCCGGACCGTCGACAACCGGTGCGCGATGACCAGCGCGGTCCGCCCGTCGAGCGCGTCGGTCAGCGCCTCACCGACGGCGGCCTCGGACTGCGAGTCCAGATGCGCGGTCGCCTCGTCGAGGACGACCACCCTCGGCTGCGCCAGCAGGAGCCGGGCGATGGTCAGCCGCTGCCGTTCCCCGCCGGAGAGCCGGTAGCCCCGCTCCCCCACCACGGTCTCCAGCCCGTCCGGCAGGTCCCGGATCAGCTCGGCCAGCCGCGCCTTCTCCAGGGCCGACCAGATCTCGGCGTCGGTGACGCCGGCCCGCGCGTATTCGAGGTTCGACCGGATCGTGTCGTGGAAGAGATGGCCGTCCTGGGTCACCACGCCGACGGTTTCCCGCAACGTGGCGAAACCGAGGTCCCGAACGTCCACATCGGACAATCGGACGGATCCGGCGTCGACGTCGTAGAGCCGCGGCAGCAGCGAGGCGATCGTCGACTTACCCGCACCGGACGAACCGACCAACGCCACCATCTGTCCCGGTTCGGCGCGGAAGCTGATGCCGTGCAACACCTCCTCGCCACCTCGGTGATCCAAAGTGGACACGTCCTCCAGTGACGCCAGCGAGTACCGGTCCGCCGCGGGGTAGCCGAACCGCACGTCCGAGAACTCCACCGAAACCGGGCCTTCGGGCAGACCACGCGGGGAAGGCTTCTCCTCGATCATCGGCTTGAGGTCGAGCACCTCGAAGACCCGCTCGAACGAGACCAGCGCGGTCATCACGTCCACCCGGACGTTCGCCAGCGCGGTCAGCGGTGAGTACAGCCTGGTCAGCAGCAACGCCAGCGCCACGACGGTGCCCGGCGCGAGCGCCCCGGTCAGCGCGAGGTAGCCGCCGAGCCCGTAGACCAGGGCCTGCGCGAGCGCGGAGACCGTGGTCAGGCTGGTCAGGAACCAGCGCGTCAGCATCGCCGTCCGCACCCCGATGTCGCGCACTCGCCCGGCTCGCGAGCCGAAGTCGCCCGCCTCGCGTGCCGGGTCGCCGAACAGCTTCACCAGCGTCGCGCCCGGCGCGGAGAACCGTTCGGTCATCTGCGTGGTCATCGACGCGTTGAGCTGGCCCGCCTCCCGTTGCAGCGCCGCCATCCGCCGTCCGAGCCGCCGCGTCGGCAGGATGAACACCGGCAGCAGCACCAGCGCCAGCAGCGTGACCTGCCAGGACAGCGTCATCATGACCACCAGCGACAGCACGAGCTGGATCACGTTGGTGACCAACCCGGACAGGGTCGCGGTGAACGTGCGCTGCGCGCCGATGACGTCGTTGTTGAGCCTGCTCACCAGCGCGCCGGTGCGGGTGCGGGTGAAGAACGCGACCGGCATCCGCTGCACGTGCCGGTACACCGCGAGCCGCAGGTCGAGGATGATCCCCTCGCCGATCCTCGACGACTGCGCCCGTTCGGCCAGCCCGAGCCCGGCGTCGATCAGCGCCAGCACGGCGATCACGACGGCGAGCCACACCACCAGCGAGACGTCGTGCCCGCCGACGATCGTGTCGACCACTTTCCCGGCCAGTACCGGCGTGCTGACCGCCAGCACCGCGGAGACGACGGTGAGCGCCAGGAATATCAGCAGCCTCCGCCAATGCGGTCTGGCGAACCGCGCGACACGGCGGAGTGTTCCCTTGTGCAGTCCCTTCGGAACGTCGGCCGACTTCATCGCCGAGTTCATCAGCGACCAGGTGTTGTCCATGAGAACCCTCTCTTTGCCCCCAGAACCTCGATATTAGTCGAGGGTTTTCCCGGATATAACCACCACCAACACCGAAGGACACGGGATGCTTCCCGGTTTGCGCGTCCGCTTTCCGGCGGACGCGGCCACGTCGGTAGCCTGAGCCGGTGACCATGGACCCCGACCGGCGGCGATTGACCATAGACCTGGTCTTCTACACGGGCTGCCTGATCTTCGCCGTCGTGAACACGGCCGTCGCGGAGTTCTACGGCTATCGCGTGTGGGCGAACTTCGCTGTAGCGGGTTATGGCCTCGCCGTGCTCCACTCCGGCTGGCTGATGGTCGCCGCCCGGCGCGGCGAGCGGCCGCCGGGCGCGCTCGGTTCACGGTGGATCGGCATCGGCGCCATCGGCCTGTTCGCCATGATCCTTCCGTTGGGAATGCTCGTCATTCGCCGTCTGACCGGAGTGGACTGGCTCGTCACGCCGAACTCGTGGGCCGCCCAGCCCGAGGTCTGGGTGATCGAGCGGTCGGCGAAACTCCTTCTGGAGAACGGAACCCCGTACGTCGACGTCACCGCGCTCGGTCGCGCGGTGGAAGTAAACGATTACACGCCATACGGTCCGGTGATGACCGTCTTCGGTCTGCCGCGTGCGCTCTTCGGCGGCGGGCCGGTCGCGAACGCCCTCACCGACGCGCGCTGGGTGTTCGCGCTCGCGGCCGTCGCGTGTGTGCTGCTGACGCTGCGGCTGCTGAAGTGGCCGAAGATCCCGGTCAGCGCGGCGCAACTCGCGCTCGCCTGCCCGCTCACGGCACTGACCTGGGCGGTCGCCGGCCCGGATCTGGCCATCGTCGGCCTGCTGGTGCTGTCCTTCACGCTGGCCACGACCGGCCGCGCGATCCTGGCGGGTCTGGTGCTGGCGTTGGTGGTCAGCGCGAAACTCATCGTCGCGCCCGCGATAGTGGTGCTGGGTGTCCTCTTGATCACGAGGCGTGGTCCTCGCGCACTGGGCGGATTCGCCGCGGCACTCGTGGTGACGACGCTCGTCGTGCACGTCCCCGTCTACCTGGTCGACCCCAAGGCGTTCGCCGAGCATGTCTTCCGGTTCCCGCTGGGAATCGGCGTGATCAAGTCACCGGCGGAGAGCCCGTTGCCCGGACACCTCATCGCCTCGCTCGGCCCGGTGGGCACGGCGGTTTCCTTCGCCCTGCTCGGGATCGCTGCCGTCGCGATCCTGGTCTGGCTGCTTCGCCGCCCTCCCGCGACCGGTTCCGACGCGCTGCTGCGCATGGCCGTCGGACTCGTCGCGCTGATCATGCTCACGCCGGCGACGAGGTACGGCTACCTGGTGTATCCGCTGGTCCTGCTCGGCGCCAGGCTGGTCTTCCTGGCCGCGGAAACCCGTGAAACAGCGGTCCCTGGAAAGGGAACTGCGCCCCCCGCGCAGCAGTCCGCTACTTCCTCGTGACTACTTCTTCTTGACCCTGGTGGCACCGCCACGGCCGCGCAGCTGGACGCCGGACTCCGAGAGGACCCGGTGCACGAACCCGTACGAGCGACCCGTGGACTCCGCGAGAGCGCGGATGCTCGAGCCCTTCTCGTATTTCTTCTTCAGGTCAGCGGCCAGCTTGTCACGCGTGTTGCCGGTGATCCGCGCGCCTTTCTTGAGATCAGCCACGTCGATCGCCTTCCCGCCGAGAGTGTTCTGGGCCACATAACGGCCCCTGTCGCCGCAATGATCGAACACTGAGCGCCGGAATGCCAGACGACGAGCGCAAAACTGCTGAAACCGCGATCACATTGGGCCATTTCAGTGGCCGGATGGCATCGATCAAGCACCCGAACGGACGCAGGCCTCACGCAAGCTGGACAAGTTCCAGATAATCCGCCGACCAATGGTCCTCGGTTCCGTCCGGCAGGAGGATCACGCGTTCCGGCTCCAGCGCCTCGACGGCACCCGGGTCGTGCGTGACCAGGACGACGGCTCCGGCGAAGCTGCGCAAAGCGTCCAGGACCTGGGCGCGACTGGCCGGGTCCAGGTTGTTCGTCGGCTCGTCGAGCAGCAAAACGTTGGCAGCGCTGGACACCAGCCCGGCGAGCGCGAGCCGCGTCTTCTCACCGCCGGAGAGCGTGCCGGCGGGCTGATCGAGCTGCTCGCCGGTGAACAGGAACGAACCGAGAAGGTTCCGCAACTCCTGCGCGCCGGTGTCCGGCGCGAGGTGACGGATATTTTCCCACACGGACGCGTCGTGGTCGAGCGTTTCATGTTCCTGTGCGTAATAGCCCAAACGCAATCCGTGACCTGGAATGGTCTCCCCGGTATCCGGAGTTTCCATTCCGCCGAGCAACCGGAGCAATGTGGTCTTTCCGGCACCGTTCAATCCGAGCACGACGACCTTCGACCCGCGATCGATCGCGAGGTCGACTCCGGTGAAGATCTCGAGCGAACCGTAGGACTTCGAGAGTCCCTCCGCGGTGAGCGGGGTCCGGCCACACGGGGCGGGCTCGGGGAACTTGATCCGGGCGACCTTGTCGGCCTGCCGGGTCTCGTCGAGCGCGGAAAGCATCTGCTCGGCACGGCGGGCCATGTTCTTGGCGGCCACGGCCTTCGTCGCCTTGGCCCCCAGTTTGGCGGCCTGCTGCTGCAGTGCGGACGCCTTCTTCTCGGCGTTCGCGCGCTCGCGGCGGCGCCGCTTCTCGTCGGTGGCGCGCGCGTCGAGGTAGCGCTGCCAGCCCATGTTGTAGAGGTCGAGCTCACTGCGGGTCGCGTCGAGGAACCACACCTTGTTGACGACGTCCGCGAGCAGTTCGACGTCGTGGCTGATGACCACGAGACCGCCGTCGTGCTGCTTCAGGAAGCCGCGAAGCCAGTTGATGGAGTCGGCGTCGAGGTGGTTGGTGGGCTCGTCGAGCAGCAGGATCGTCTCGGATTTACCGCCCGCGCCCGCCTCGGCGGCGGCGAACAGGATCCGGGCGAGCTCCACCCGGCGGCGCTGACCACCCGAGAGCGTCTGCAGCGTCTGCTCGAGCACCCGGTCGGCCAGGCCGAGGTTGGAACAGATCCGCGCGGCCTCGCTCTCGGCGGCGTACCCCCCGAGGGAGGCGAAGCGCTCTTCGAGGCGGCTGTAGCGGTTGACCGCCTTGTCGCGTTCCTTCTCGTCCGCCAGCTCCGACATCGCTGTCTGCGCTTTTTCCATGTTGCGCAGCAAGGTGTCGAGGCCGCGCGCGGAGAGCACGCGGTCCTTCGCGGTGACGGACAGGTCGCCCTCGCGCGGGTCCTGCGGGAGGTAACCGAGCTCGCCGCTGCGGCGGACCTCGCCCGCGTACGGCTCGCCCTCCCCCGCCAGCACCTTGAGCGAGGTGGTCTTGCCGGCGCCGTTGCGGCCGACCAGGCCGATGCGGTCGCCCTGCTGGATGCGGACGTTGGTGTCGTCGAGCAGGATGCGCGAC
Organism: Amycolatopsis sp. cmx-4-54; assembly: GCF_046548895.1. NCBI lineage: Bacteria > Bacillati > Actinomycetota > Actinomycetes > Pseudonocardiales > Pseudonocardiaceae > Amycolatopsis > Amycolatopsis sp. cmx-4-54. The sequence continues at coordinate 370,035 of NZ_JAEBEJ010000005.1, read as the reverse complement.
CCTGCGCGCAGCTGCAGGCCAGAGGCCGTGATCACGGGAACTCCCGGTAAAAAGGGGTGGATGAGTGGACGGCTTCGACTCGTCTGCCGTCGGGCAGACGAGGAGCTCACTCCAAGAGGATGTCCACGCGATCAGTGTACGGGCCGGTGTCGAACGGTTTTATCCGACCGTGCCCGACGTCACGGCCCGGACAGGGTGATTTCGACCGCGGCAGCCCGTTCCGCCGCGTCTTCGAGCACCGTGCGGCGCGGTTCGGCGATGTCGAGGACGCGGGCCTCGGCACGCTCGAACAACGGCGCGAGACGCTTGTCGTCACGCAGGGATTCCAGGGCGCGGCGGTCACCGCCGAGTACTACGGCGTCCACTTCGGACAGTTGTGGGACGAGTACCTCGAAAGCGTCGTCCGCGGCGGAGCGCAGCGCTGAGCGCGCTTGCCCTTCCCGCCGCCGAGCGAACCGCTGCTGGGACCAGCCGCCCGCCGCGGACCGGCCCTGGACGAGATGGCGGTCCGTCCTGGACTGCACGACCACTCCCCCGCGCGCGATCCCGACGCTGTGCCCGCCGCGGCGCACCAGCAGGAGCGCGATCCGCCGCGAGATCAGCGCGTGCTCGACGAGCGGGCCGACGGCGAGACCCGGCACGGTTCCTTCGGCGTTCAGCGGTCCGAAAGGGACGCTCGCGACGGCTTTCACGCCGTTGCTCGCGACGACCGTGACGGTGCCGGGGCTCAGCTCGGTCTCGCGGACACCTTCGTTGCGGACGGCGAAGCGGGCGTACCAGCCTTCGAGGCGATCCGGCGCGACCTCGACCGCCCGTCCCCCGCCCGCCACCTGCCGCTCCCTCGCCATGGGTCCAACGTACGGGGCCTGGCCGTGTTCGGCAGGGATCGTTCGTTGCCGTTTCGCGGCGCTGCTCCCCGGCCGGGTTGCGAAAGCCACTTTCGCAACGTTGAAGGTTGCGAAAGTGGCTTTCGCAACATCTACGCCGCGGCTGCGGCAAAGTGAGCGCGGAGTTGCCCATCGGCCGTGTCGCGAAAACCACTCTCGGGACCTCAGACGTCGCGCAAGTGGCCTTCGCGACCCGGCCCGACCCGCCTGGCAAGCCAGAAGCCCCTGCCCATACGACTGTCGCCGATTCGCGGCAACAGCAGACGCGTACGTGCGTTGCGAAAGCCACTTTCGCAACGTTGAAGGTTGCGAAAGTGGCTTTCGCAACACCTACGCCGCGGCTGCGGCAAAGTGAGCACGGAGTCGCCCATCGGCCGGGTCGCGAAAACCACTCTCGGAACCTCAGACGTCGCACAAGCAGCCTTCACGACCCGCCTGGCAACCCAGAAGCCCCCCGCCCATACGACTGTCGCCGATTCGCGGCAACAGCAGACGCGTGCATGCGTTGCGAAAGCAACTCTCGCAACACCCGCCCGCCCGACACGCGTGAAGGCCCCCTTCCCTCGGCTGAGCCGAGGGAAGGGGCCTTCACGCGCAAACCGAAAGGACTAGACCGGCTTCACCGGCCCACGACCGACCGACTTCCCGACACCCGCGGGCCGCTCAGCCACGCCGGACTGAACGAAACCGTTGATGTGCAAGGAGATCGCGCGGATCGACCCGGTGTCACCACCGGCGACGTCCACCGCGGTGAACTTCCAGGTGCCGTCGGCCGAACCGGCGGCCAGGCCGCCGAGCGCCTGCGCCGGCTTGTAAGTGCCGCTGAACGGCGCGTTCGCCGCGTTCACCGAGCTGAAGGCGGTGGTCGCGTTGTCGGCGAAGACGACCTGGCACAGGTTGTTGCCCGAGCCGCCGCTGCGCTGGAACACGGTCGCCTTCGCACCCGAGGGCGACGTCAGCGTGCCGACCAGGTCACCTGCGTACGAGTGGTTGATGCCCACCGTCGTCGAGGTCTGGTCGGCGTCGCAGGTCGCCCCGTCCACCGAGAACGTCAGCTTCGACGCGCGCCCGACCCCGCTCACCGCGATCGGCACGGTCACGCCGGTCGGGTCGCTGTCCGGGATCGCCACCGCCTCACCGGCGTAGGCGAAGTCCCGCGAAACCGGCGACGGGGTGCCGACCGGCAGCGAGAACGTGGACGTCGTCGGCGAGTACGAACCCGCGAAGGTCACGCGGGCGTTCAGCACCACCGGCACCCCGGGTTCCTGCGTGGCGGGAACGTTGATGGTGAAGTCGTTCACGCCGGTCTGGCCGGGGCTGATCGTCCCGTACGACTTCGACCGCGGCGCCACCGTGACACCGGGGGTCGGGCTGGAGAGCACGACGCTGGTGGACGTCGCGGTGCCGTCGCCGCGGTTGGTCACCGGAAGGGTGACCTTGGCGGTGTCGCCCGGGTCGAGCGCGGAGCCGCCGTCGGCCGGGGTGACCGTCGGCTGGCTCGCGGACGCGAGCGGCTGCGGGCTGGCGCCGGTGTAGGCGAGCACCTTGTCGGCGAGGATGACTCCCGCACCGCTGGAGTTGTCGCGGCCGGGCGCGAGGATGTCGACGGCGGTGTTGATCAGCGCCTCGCGCACGTCGGCCGGGGGCAGCCCCGGATTGCCCGAGAGCACCAGGCCCGCGATCGCGGCGGCGTGCGGCGCGGCGGCCGACGTGCCGTAGAACGTGGTGAAGCCGGTGACGCTGGTCGAGACGCCGTCGGCCGCGGTGATGTCCGGCTTGGCGCGGACCTCACCACCGGTCCCGGAGACGTTGCCCGGGGTGATCGGCGTGCCGTCGGCCTGGTAGAACATTCGCCGCGGACCGTCCGAAGTGAACCGTTCGACCTTCGTGGTGGCGTCGAACGCGCCGGGGAACGGACCGGCGGGGTTGGCCGGGTCGCCCGGTTCGAGGGCTCGGGGGAACGCCTTGGCCGCCGGTGCCGCCGCGACACTGAACGCGTCCCGTGCGGCCGAGTGGCCCACGGTCACGCCGGGGCTGGTGTAGGCCTTGAGGCCGTCGGCCGAGTCGGAGAACCGGCCACGCAGCGCGGAAAGCGACAGGTAGCGGCCTTCACCGGAGAACTTGACGATGGCCAGGCGCAGGCCGGCGACGCCCGTGGTGTCGACCCGTTCGTAGGCGTCCTGAGTGCCGGTCTGGACGTCCTGGCTGAAGTCGACCACGTTGCCCGCCGCGTTCAGCAGGTACAGGTCGTAGTCGTTGTTCGAGGCACCCAGCGGGTCGGACCAGAACAGCGTGACCGGCACCCGGCCCGACGCGTTCGAGAGCGGCTGGAAGATCTGATTGCCCGCGGCACCGGCGAAGTTGTGCGCGGCACCGGCGAATTTGCCGACGCTCTTGCCGGAGTCGACGAAGTCACCTTCCCAGTGGCCGGAAGTGCCGTCGGTGACGTTGCCTTCGTTGCCGGCCGAGGAGAAGTACAGCGCGCCGTCGGCGGTCACGTCGTTCACGGCCTGGGCGATGATCCAGTCCTGGAACGGCGATTCCTTGAAGTACAGGACGTCGTCGACGATGACGTCGCAGCCCGCGTCGAACCGCAGTTTGCGGATGTTGTCGGCGAAACTGGCGTCGGAGTTGAACGCGCTGGCGAAACCGAGCGCCGCGTTCGGCGCGAGATCGTGGATGATCTCGAGCATCGCGGTGCCCTCGTCGCCTTCGCCTTCCTGGCCGGGGATCACGTCGACGCCCGCCGGGAGTTCGCCGCGCGCCTGCGAGGTCGCGAGCGAGTCGATCCCGTCGGACAGCGCGCAGATCTTGGTGCCCACACCGGTGACGCCGAACTGCCGGCGCGCGGTGTCGGCGTTGTGCGCTCGATCGCCCTCGCTGTTGATCGGCCCGGCGGCGATTCCGGCCTGTCCCTTGGCTTCGACGGCCTTCTTCAGCTCGTCCGCGATCCGGGCGCCCTTCTCTTCCTTGCTTTCCCGTTTGCCCGCGGTGGCGGGCTCGGCGAGCTGGCGGGCCGTGAACGCCTCGTTGGCGGTCTCGACCTTCTTGACGTCGGCACGGGCCGCGATCGCCGGGACCGCGTTCAGCGGCACCTCGGCGCGGACACTGCCGTACCGCTCGGAGACCGCGCGGATCCCCGCACCGGATTCACGCAGTCCCTTGAGGAGTTCTTCCGAGACCTGGCCCCGGATGTCCACGAGTACGGTGCCGGCCGCGGAGACATTCGCCCCAGACCCCAGTGCGGGAACCGCGGAGGCCGGCATCCGCTGCGCGCGGAGTTTCTGTTCGACGAGCAATCGGCTGTCCACTTTGGACTCACCGGCGTGCTGGCTCTTCTTGATCGACTGCAGCGCCTCGATCTGCCGGACGGTGTTCGCCGAGAACGCGTCCGGGGATCCGCCGCTTTCCGCCGCCGCGACGGGCGGACTCACCAGACCGAGCGCGGTGACGAGGGCAGCGGTGCCCGCGGTCAGGATCGTTCTTCTTCTCCTGCTGGAACGGGTTGGACGCACGTGCGCCTCCGATTCATGGGCGCGTGCCCCGACTCACGCTGACCGACGCCGGCGATCACCGGCTCGATCAAGCTAAGTACCGGGCGTGCACCGGCGGCAGGCGCCGTTCGGGTGACGTCGGATGGAGAATTTCCGGATTCGGCCGCAGATCGTGGGCCGTTCAGGGTAATCGCGCCATTACAGGACGAACGAATCCGACCAAGGCTGCGAGGCACGGCCGGACAAGCCGTCCAAAAGGGTCACCGCTTGTTTGTCGGTCAGCGACGCCACGAAGTCGACGACGGCCCGCCCGCGCGCCAGGCCGCGTACGGCGTCGGCACCGGTGACCGGTTCCCCGGTCGCTCCGATGAGCAGATCCGGCGACGTCCGCGCCAGTTCGCTGAACTCGGCCCGCGCCAGTTCCATCAGATCGTGCAGCCGTCGCGGGAGGCGGTAGAACTCGTCGCGGTCGAGCAGCCACGCGTCGAGCGCGTCGACCAGCGTCGTCACCAGGCTCGCCTGCCCGCGTTGGTGCAGCGCGAGTTCCGGGCGCAGCAGCACGAACTGCCGGTGCACGAATTTCAGCACCTGCACCTCGTGCCACTGGGCGGGACGCAGCGTCAGATGCCCCGTCCGGGTCGAAGGCGATGCCACCATCTGGACACCGTCGACGAGCCGAGCGGTCCACTTCGAAGAGAAGGCGGCGGTGGCCTGCTCGGCCTCGATGGAACCGTCGAAGCCGGTGGCGAGCAGGCCGTCGACGAGTTCGGCGCGGACACGGGCGACGGCACTGGTGAAGGCGTCGTCGTCGACGATCCAGCCGTCCTTGGCGTGCATCCGGCGGCGCAGCCGTTCCAGCGAACGGCCCGGCAGCCGCCGTTCCGCGGTCAACGTCGCGTCGTCCAGCCCGGCCAGTTCCAGCGCGTGGTCGACCCAGCCGGCGAACTCGGCGGCGACCGGCGCGTGCTGCAGGACACCGATCCGGTGGAAGTCCTGGAGGTCGTGGATGGCGTAGGCGATGTCGTCGGCGGTGTCCATCACGGACGCTTCGACGGTCTGCTGCCAGGGTTCGATCCGGCCGTCGAACGGGGCACGCGCCTGAGTGAAGTCGTCGAGTTCGGTGCTGTAGGCGGAGAACTTGCTCGCACCGGTGCCGGGGGCGTCGGCGGGCTCGGCCGCGCCGCGCGGCTGGACGCGCATCGACGTCGGGTGCGGATCGGGCACGTGCAACCGCGCCCACGGGTACTTCAGCACCGCGGCGCGCACCGCCGTCGTGAGGTCGAGCCCGGATGCCGACGGACCGCGCACGTCGGTGGTGGTGATGATGCGGAACGACTGCGCGTTGCCTTCGAAACCGTCGGCGAGGCCGAAGCGGTGGCGGGCGATCCGGTCCAGGGTCTGCTCGCCGAGGTGCCCGAACGGCGGATGTCCCAGATCGTGCGCGAGCGACGCGGCCTCGGCGACGTCCGGATCGCAGCCGCCCAGTTTCGCGGCGAGTTCGGCGGAATCGCCGTTCGCGTTGATCCGCTCGGCGATGGCGCGCGCGACCTGCGCGACCTTGAGGCTGTGCGTGAGCCGGTTGTGCAGCAACCCGGCGCCCCCGGCGCTGACGACCTGGGTCACGCCGCCGAGCCGGGCGAAGAACGGCGAAGCGGCGATCCGGTCCCGGTCGATGCGGAACGGGCTCGTGGCGAGATCGCTGAACCCGGCGTTCGCGCTTTCCGGATCGCGCCGCCACGCCCTCGGGTCCGTCTGTTCCATGCCTCACACGGTATCCGTCGAGACTTTGAGAGACACTGCCCAGGTGGCGGACGTGGTGATCGCGGGCGGAGGCCCGGCCGGACGAGCGCTCGCACGTGCCTGCTCGCGGCGCGGCCTGGAGACGACCCTCGTCGACCCGGCGCCGGACCGACGCTGGCGGGCGACCTACGGGTCGTTCGCCGACGAACTGCCCGCGCTGCCCGGGAGCGCCGTCGCGTGCGCGCCTTCGACCACGCTCGCCTTCGGGACCAGGCGGCATGTCCTGGATCGGCGCTACCTGGTGCTGGACAACGCCGGCCTGCGCACGTGGCTCGACGGGGGTTACGACGTCGTCGCCGGGGCGGTGTCCGGTGTGGACCACGGCGGGCGAGGTTCGTCGGTACACCTCGAAGACGGACGAATCCTCGCCACCGGCCTGTACGTCGACGCGTCCGGTGTCCGGCCGCGAGGTGACCGGTACGAACAGACGGCGTTCGGCGCGGTCCTCCCGGCCGAGGACGCGCTACGGCTGGCCGACGCCCCGGACACCGCCGTGTTCATGGACTGGCGGGACACGGAGTCCGGATTCCTGTATGTCCTGCCGCTCGGCGACGGCTCCGTCCTGGTCGAGGAGACCTCGCTGGCCCGCCGGCCCGGCCTGCCGCTCGACGTCCTGGCGGCGCGGCTGCGCGCCCGCCTGAGGGCCGTCGGGCTGACGTCGCGCGGGCGCGAGGAACGCGTGCGGATCGTGCTCGACGCGCCGGTGCCGCGCCGCGGCCGGACCGTGCCGTTCGGGACCGCCGCCGCCCTGGTGCATCCGGCGACCGGATACAGCGTCGCGACGTCGATCCGGCTCGCGGAACCGGTCGCCGACGCCGTGGCCCGGGCTTGGGATCGAGGCCCCGCCGCGGCGGCGTCGGCCGCGCACCGGGCGCTGTGGCCGTCCTCGGCACGAGCCGTGCACGGATTGCGGCGGCACGGGCTGCGAACACTGTGCGGGATGCCGCCCGAATCGGTCCCGGTGTTCTTCGATCTGTTCTTCACGTTGCCCATCTCGCACCAGCGCGCATTCATCAGCGGTCGCGAGGATGTTTCGGGTAACGCCGAAGCGATGTCGGCGCTTTTCCGGTTGTCACCATGGGCAGTAAGAAAACACCTGATCGGGTGGCGTACGTTACGCCGTTCTAGGTAACCCAGGTGCCTTCGCGATGAACATCAGTTGACACGTATTTCGTTTCCCGCCGCCACCGGAGAACATGCGCTTGTGACGTTGCAGATCGCTGTCCGCTTCGCTTACCAGCCGTTGTACAGCCTGCACACCGGTGGCGTCGTCGCGTTCGAAGCACTGGCACGGCCAGGCCGCGGCACCGCCCACGAACTGCTCGCCGACGCCCGGCGCAGCGGCAGGCTGGCCGAGGTCGACGTCGGCCTGGCCGCCGAGGCCGTCCGGCAGCTGCGTGAACCGCAGGCCGCCCTCCCCCTGCACCTGAACCTGTCCGCGCGGACGGTGGCGGCACCGCCCGCCCACTTCGACCCGCTGACCGACGCGCTCAGCCTGGCGGGCCGCCGGACCAGGGACGTCGTGCTGGAGATCGGGCCGCCGTTCACGCAGATCCCCGCCGACCTGCTGCTCACCGGGATGCGGCGGCTCACCGACCTCGGGTTCCGGCTCGCGCTCGACGGTCTCGGCCGCGGCGACCTCCCGCTCACGCTGCTCGCTTCGGCGCCCGTCGATCTGGTGAAACTGGACCGCAGCGTGCTGCGCGGCCTGCCGCACGACCCGGCGGCCGTCGCGGTGGTCGAGGCGGTGCTGCACTTCGCGTCGCGCACCGACAACCGCCTGGTCGCGACCGGGCTCGAAACCACCGAGCAGCTGGAATCCGCGCGGCGGCTCGGCGTGCGGATCGCGCAGGGCAACCTGCTCGCCCCGCCGGACGGCGACCACGCGCCGCTGCCCGCGCCGGACGCGCCAGGACCGTTCATCCCCGGCACCGCCCGCGCCCGCCGCGTCGGCGACTTCCTCCGGCCCGCGACCACGCTGCCGGAAGACGCGACCTGCGACGACGTGCGCGAGGTGCTGGCCGCCGCCGACGGGCCGAGCGGCATCGTCGGCATCGACGACCGACACCGTCCACAATGGTCGATCGACCGGACCCGGTTCCTGGTCGCGGTCACCGGGTTGTACGGCCACGCCCTGCACGCCAAACGGCCGGCGTCGCGGCTCGCCGACCGGCCGCACACGATCCACACCGACGCGAGCGCGCTCGAATTCCTCGAACTGGTCACCGACGCGGACTGGGGCCGGACCGGCGACGACGTCGTGGTGGTCGACGACCGCGGCCGGTGTGTCGGCGTGGTGCTGGTGAACGAGGTCGTCCGCGGGGTCGCGGAGGCGAAGGTCGAAGAGGCGGTCTCGCTGAGCCCGCTGACCCGCTTGCCCGGCAGCGACGCCGTCGCCAGGGACGTCGACCGCCGGATCAACGCGCGGGAGCCGTTCGTCGCGGCCTGGCTGGACGTCGACTCGTTCAAAACGGTCAACGACACCGCGGGGTTCGCCGCGGGCGACGACCTGATCCGCACGCTCGGCCGGACCCTCACCGATCTGGAGGCCCGGCTGCGCCGGATGCGCGTCAGCCACGTCGGCGGAGACGACTTCCTGATCGCCTGCGACGTCGACGAGATCGGCACGGTCGCCGCCGCGCTGCTGGACACAGCGTGGTCGGCCGACGGGCTGCCGGTGACGGTTTCGCTGGCGACCCTGGTGTGCGGGCACGGCGCGATCGGGTCCTACAAGGACGCTTCCCGGCTCTTGGCGCCGCTGAAGAAGCGGGCCAAGGAGGTTCCCGGGTCGAGCTGGGTGCTCGGGCGGCCAGGCTCGGACCGCGTCGAGGTCCTGCGCGGGATCACGACCCGCGGACTCCCCTCGCAACGCGCCGCCGCCAGCTTCTGACCCTCGCATTTCGTCCTCTGGATGCGGGAGTTTCAGAGGGCGTAGGCGGCGCGGTAGGCCGAGAAGCGTTCGTCGACCTCGCCGGCGGTGAGCCCGAAGTCCGCGAGGTCGTACCGATGCACGGGTTTCCTTTCCCCGGAACGGCTTTCCGCGTGCACCACGGCCATCGCGTCCCGGGCGGCGTCGCTCAGCGGCAGCCCGAAATGCCGGTAGACGCCTTCGACCGTGCCGATCGGGTCGGCGACGAAATCCTCGTACCGGACATCGCAGAACTGCGCCGGATCGTGACGTTTCCTTGCCTCCAGAGACTTTTCCGTACCGCGTGCCCAGAGATCCAGCTGGCTGCGGCCGATCACGTCGCCGCGGAAGACGTCGGACCAGCCCGCCGACGCCTGCTCGTTCAAACTGCACACCGACGCGACGATCGTGCTCGGCGCGCGATGGGTCTGGACGATCAGGGCGTCCGGGTACACCTCCAGCAGCGCGTCCAGCGCGAAAAGATGGCTCGGGTTCTTGAGCACCCACCGGCGTCCGGCGTCCGGCAGGCCGATGAGCTGCAGGTTGCGCCGATGCCTCCGATAAGCGTCGGTCCAGCTCTGCCCGTCCAGCCAGCGCGAGTAAGACGGCACATGCGCGAGACATTCGTAGGACACCGATTTCAACGACTGCCGCAGGAGCTGCCAGCATTCCTCGACCTGGTCGGCGGACATGTGGTGCAGGCCCATGAATTCGGGATGTTCGACGTGGTGTTTCTCGTAACCCGCCTGTATCCCTTGGAAAACCGGGTTCTCCGCCCAGGTCTCGCGCGGCGGACGCGGTTGCGGTACTTCGGTCAGCCAGACTTCCAGCCCCTGGTGCGCCGGGTCTTCGGTGAGCAGCCGGTGCAATGCCGTGGTCCCGGTGCGCGGCAGGCCGGTGACGAAGACGGGGCGCTCGACGGGAACGTCGGCGTACTCCGGATTCCGCTTCCACGAGGCCTCGCTCAACGACCTCGCCACCAGGGCGCCACGCAGGAACGCGCGATGGATCTTGTTGCCGTACGCGGTCAGACCCGCCTCACCGGCATACGAATCCAGCAGCACACGGAGACCTTCGAGATGATCGTCGCCGCCGAAGTCGTCCAGCCCGGTGAGTTTCGCCGCCGACGCGTGCAGATCCTCCACGGTGCCGACGTTTTCCCGCCCTGGCAGCATGTTCTCCCCTTCAGTGGTGGTACTCGCCGGCGTTGACGTCGAGGCACTGACCGGTGACGCACCGGGCGAGCGACGACGCCAGGAACACGACGGTGTCGGCGATCTCGTCCGGTTCCGGCAGGCGGCGCAGGTCGATCGTCTCCGCCGTCTCGGCGTACACCTGCTCCGGCGGCACCCCGCGTTCCTTGGCCAGATAAGCGAAGTACCACTTCAGCGAGTCCGCCCAGATATAGCCCGGCGCCACGGAATTGACCCTGATCCCCCGCGGCCCGAGTTCCGAGGCGAGGCTCTGGGCGAGCGCGAGCAGGCTGGCTTTCGCCATCTTGTACGCGCCGAACGTCCGGCGGGAATGCCGCAGGACGGCCGAATTGATCATCACCACCGAACCGCCGCTCTCGGCGAGCGCGGGCGTGAACAGGCGCGTGAGCCGAAGCGCGGCGAGCACGTTGGTCTCGAAGCCCGCTCGCACGTCGGCGAGGTCTACGTCGGCGAGATCCATGAGCGGCGGGATCGCGAAAGCGTTGTTCACCAAGGCGTCCACCCGGCCGAACGCCTTCACCGCGGCCTCGGTGAGGTTCGCGGCCGAAGCGTCGTCGGTGATGTCAGTGGGCACGGTGACCGCGCGGCGGCCGAGCGCGTCGACCTCCTTGGCGACCTCGGCGAGCCGGGATTCGGTACGGGCGGCGAGGACGACGTCTGCGCCCGCCGCGGCGCAGCGCACGGCGATCGACCGGCCGAGCCCCGGTCCGACGCCGGAGACCACGATCACCTTGTCCCGCAAGAGATCCGTCATCCCAGCATCCTCGCCGCGACCGCCTGCTGCCGGGCGGAGATCCGGTCCGCCCATTCCTGCGGGGTCACCCGCGCCGCGTCGTGGAACGGCAGCCGGTCGGCGAGTTCACCGAACTTCACCACCTCGACCTCGGGCCCGTCGGCCTTGTCCAGCGCTCGGGACAGACGCTGCCACCGAATCTGGACGTATCCGCGGTCGTGCCCGGTGCGTTCGAGCCAGTTCGCCAGGCCGGGATCGCGTTCGCTGATCACGAAGCGGATCTTGCCGTCCGGGTCGACCCGCGCCTGGTCGGCGGTGAGGCTCGTCTGATGGTTGATGTAGTCCAGCGAGAGATACCAGACGCTGCCGAGCTGGATGCCCTGATACGGCGCGTCCGATCGCGGCACCGTCACGATCATGACCTCTTCGTCGCCGAGTTCGTAGTGCCCGGCCGACGAGTACTGCGTGGTCAGGCCGCCCGGCGTCGGTCGCGGCTCGGTCATCGTGTTCACCGGCAGGTTCAGGTAGAACCATTTCGGGAAGGCGAGGAAGGTGCGGAGCCTGCTCAGCAGGATCTTGCCGGTCACGCCATAGCGTTTGGCCAGCCCGTCGCGGGTGAGCGGCGCGGGCGCGCCACCCGCGGTGTCGGCGCACTGGATCTGGATCGTGCCTCGGCGTTCGGCGGCCCAGTCGCTGTAGACCTCACGCACGACGAGCATCGACGAACCCGGGCCGAGGACGAAGTAGTTCGGCCCGGGGTCGGGTTTCGCCGGCCCGAAGCGGAGTTCGAACGAGCCGTCCTCGGCGATCTCGATCTCGCGGTCGTCGAAGGCGGCGAGACTGTCGGGCACCTCGACGGGCGAATAGTCGCCGTTGAGGACCTGGAAACTGACGTCGGCCGTACTCCCCCGCGTCCCGGTGACGACGTATTCGCGGTCCTCGCGGATGTTCGCGTTGAAGTACAGCGTGTCCGGGTTGTCCAGGCCCATCTTCGTGTACGGCCCGGTGGACTGGGTGAAGAACGGATAGTCCCGTTCGTAGGCCCACGCCATCTGCAAGGACGCGCGGATACTGCCGGCGAGGTAGTCGTACCCCTCGACCAGATCCTGTTCGGTCCGGATGTGCGGCGCCTCCGCGATGACCTTCTCGGCTTCGACGATCGCGTCCGCGAACGGTTGAGTGAGCACCGGCGACTCCTCATACTGGTACAAATACGTACCAGCTTGGTACGTTCTTCGAGCCATCAGACTAGAACGCGTTCTAAGGATGGGTCAATGACCCGACGCTCCCCGCCCACCGAGCGAGTCGTGCGGCTGCTCGACCACTTCGCCGCGCACCCGGGCCGTCGCTTCGGCCTGTCGGAACTCGCCCGCGAGCTGGACCTGGCCAAACCGACCTGTCTCGGCATCGTCACCGAACTGACGGCGGGCGGTTACCTGGTCCGGGCCCCTCAGCCGGTCACGTACCGGCTCGGCCCGGCGCTGATCGCCGCCGGCCGCGTCGCGAGCGAAGGATTCGGCGCGAGCGAGGTCGCGCGCCGGCATCTGGAGGAGCTGAGCAGGCGATACGGCGCCACGTGCACGGCGTCGGCCGTGGTCGGCGACCGGATCCTGATGCTGCAGAGCGCCGGGCCCGGCCGGATCAAACTGGGCGAGACCTATCCGTTCGCGCCGCCGGTCGGCCTGATGTACGTGTTGTGGGACTCCGACGCGGCGTTCGACGCGTGGCTCACCAAACCCCCGACGGTGCCGGTGCGGCTGGACGAAGCGCACCTGCGCCGCGTCGTCGCCGAATGCCGGGAGCACGGCTACCTGGTGGAGAGCCTGACTTCCGCGGGACGGCGGCTCTACGCGCTGATGGCGGGCGTCGGCGCGGAGGAACTCCCGCCGGAAGTGCGCGGGCTGGTGGGGGAACTCGTCTCGAGCCTCGGCGAGCGCGTCTACCTCGGCGCCGATCTGGAGCCACGCCGCAGGCACGCGGTGAGCCTGCTCGCCGCGCCGACGTTCGACGCTTCGGGACGGCAGGAGCTCGTGCTCACCCTGTCGGTCGGCGAACCGATCACCGGCGCCGAGATCGCGCGGCGGGGCGCGGCACTGGTCGCCACCGCCGACGCCGTCACCGCCGAATCCGGCGGCCGCCACCCCCGCGTTTAGTCCTCTGAATGCGGTAGTTGCACACGCTGCCCGGTGCACGCCGTCGCCGACCCCACCCGCGTTCAGAGGACTAAACGCGGGACCAGCGGTTCGCGGTCAGCTTCAGGCTCGGCACGTCGTCCATCGACATCATCGTCTCGTACAGCCGGTCGTACTGGGTCGAGGCGGTCAGCCACACGCCGTCGACCCGCCGGTAGGTGTCCTCGTAGTACGCCGCGCCCTCGATCACCACCCGGTGTTCGGGCACGATCACCTTGTCCCGCATCAGCCACGTACCCGTCGCGGTGTCGCCGTCGACGTCGATCTCCGGCTGCCCGGCGAAGTGCACCGTCGTGACGCCCGGGCCGACAGCGTTCCGGAAGAACTCGACGATCGCTTCGCGGCTTTCGAAGGTCAGCGGCTTGCCGTACGACGGCGTGCCGTAGCGCGCGTGCGCGTCGGCGGTCAGGGTGTCCGCCATCTCGTCCCACAGCTTGAGGTCGAGGCAGCGGAGGTAACGGGCTTTGAGGCGACGGATCTCTTCGAGCGCGACCAGGTCCATGCCGACAGCGTCCCCCAGCCCTTGACCAAGAGCAAGAACTTGTTCTACTTTTCTGATCTCGAACCACGGAGGTCCCGATGGCGTCCCCGGCATACGAGCTCACCCATCTCGAAGCACTGGAAGCCGAAGCCGTGCACATCTTCCGCGAGGTCGCGGCGACCTTCGAACGGCCGGTGCTGCTGTTCTCCGGCGGCAAGGACTCGATGGTGATGCTCCACGTGGCGGCCAAGGCGTTCTGGCCGTCGCCGCCGCCGTTCCCGGTGATGCACGTCGACACCGGGCACAACTTCGACGAGGTCATCGAGTTCCGTGACCGCACCGTCGACACGTACGGCCTCAGGCTCGTCGTCTCCAGCGTCCAGGACGACATCGACGCGGGCCGGGTCGTCGAAGACCCGAAGGCCGGCCGCAACCGTCTCCAGACCGCCGCCCTGCTCCGGGGTATCCGCGAGCATTCCTTCGACGCCGTGTTCGGCGGAGCGCGGCGCGACGAAGAGAAGGCCCGCGCGAAGGAGCGTGTGTTCAGCTTCCGCGACGAGTTCGGCCAATGGGACCCGCGCAATCAGCGGCCCGAACTCTGGGACCTCTACAACGGCAGGCACCGCAAAGGCGAGCACATCCGCGTCTTCCCGCTCTCGAACTGGACCGAACTCGACATCTGGCAGTACATCGAAGCCGAGAACGTCGACCTGCCGTCGATCTACTACTCGCACCGGCGCCCGGTCGTCCAGCGGGACGGCATGCTGCTCGCGCACACCCGGTTCCTCACCCTGAACGAAGGAGAAAGTCCTTACGAGACAACGGTTCGCTTCCGGACCGTCGGTGACGCGACCTGCACGGGCTGCGTCGAGTCGACGGCGACGTCGCCGGGCGAGGTGGTCGCCGAGGTGGCCGTCAGCAGGCTCACCGAACGCGGCGCCACCCGTGCCGACGACCGGATCTCCGAAGCGGGCATGGAAGACCGTAAGAAGGAAGGCTACTTCTGATGAGCGCTTCGCTGGTCCGCCTCGCGACCGCGGGCAGTGTCGACGACGGGAAGTCGACCCTGATCGGCCGTCTGCTGTTCGATTCGAAGACGGTGTTCACCGACCAGCTCGAAGCCATCGAACGCACCAGCCGCGACCGGGGCGAGGCGTACCCGAACCTCGCGCTGCTGACCGACGGTCTCCGCGCGGAGCGCGAACAGGGCATCACCATCGACGTCGCCCACCGCTACTTCGCCACTCCCCGACGGAAGTTCATCATCGCCGACACGCCGGGGCACGTGCAGTACACCCGGAACATGGTCACCGGCGCGTCCACCGCGGATCTCGCGCTGATCCTGATCGACGCCCGCAAGGGCGTGCTCGAACAGTCGCGGCGGCACGCGTTCCTGGCCAGCCTGCTGGGCATCCCACACCTGGTGCTGTGCGTCAACAAGATGGACCTGGTCGGCTGGTCCCGGGAACGCTTCGAAGAGATCCGCGAGGAGTTCCGCCGCTTCGCCATGAAACTCCAGGTGCACGATCTCACCTTCGTGCCGATGTCGGCGCTGCACGGCGACAACGTCGTGCACCGGGGCGCCAGTATGCCTTGGTACGAAGGGACTTCGCTTCTGCATCACCTCGAACAGGTGCATGTCGCCTCGGATCGCAACCTCATCGACGCGCGATTCCCGGTGCAGTATGTGATCCGGGAGCACAGCCGCGACTTCCGCGGCTATGCGGGCACCGTCGCGGGCGGAGTGTTCAAACCCGGCGACGAGGTCGCCGTCCTGCCGTCCGGCTTCACCACGACGGTGCGCGCGATCTGGGGCCCGGGCGGCACCACGGTCACCGAAGCCTTCGCCTCGCAGGCCGTCACGATAGAGCTCGCCGACGACCTCGACCTCGGCCGCGGCGACCTGATCTGCCGTCCCGGCAACCGTCCTCACACCAGCAGGGACGTCGACGCGATGGTGTGCTGGTTCTCCGAACAAGAAGCTTTGAAAGCAGGGAACAACTTCCTCGTACGGCACACCACCAGGGAGACCAAGGCCGAGATCCGCGATCTGGACTACCGGCTCGACGTCACCACCCTGCACCGCGACGAGACCGCGAAGTCGTTGTCACTCAACGAAATCGGCCGGATCCGGCTGCGTACGCGACAGCCGCTGCTGTTCGATTCCTACCGCCGCAACCGCTCCACCGGCGGCTTCCTTCTCGTCGACGAGCATTCCGGGGCGACGGTCGCGGCGGGCATGATCACCGGTCCGAGCGTGACCGCGTCGAACGTCGTCTGGCACACCGCTGCGGTCAGCAGGGCGGAACGGGCGACACGCGGGCTCACCGTCTGGCTCACCGGGCTTTCCGCGTCCGGGAAGTCGAGTGTGGCGGTGGAACTGGAGCGGCGGCTGGTCGCGTCCGGCAGGCCCGCGTACCTGCTGGACGGCGACAACCTCCGGCACGGTCTGAACGGGAATCTCGGCTTCAGTCCCGCCGATCGTGCCGAGAACGTCCGCCGCGTCACCGAGGTCGCGAAGCTGTTCGCCGATGCCGGTGTGGTGTCGGTGGTCTCCCTGATCAGCCCATACCGGGCCGACCGCGAACTCGCCCGCGCCGCGCACGAGGCGGCCGGGCTGCCGTTCCTCGAAGTCTTCGTCGACACTCCGCTCGAAGTCTGCGAAGACCGCGACCCCAAGGGGATGTACGCGAAGGCGCGGGCGGGGGAGATCAGCGGGTTCACCGGGGTCGACGCGCCTTATGAACAGCCGGAGAGCCCGGATCTGGTGCTGCGCCCCGAAAACGGGGATCCGGCCGCGATGGCCGCACTGATTCTCGCCGCCTTGGAGTAGACCTGAGCCTTCCCGCGTCACCTGCCGCCGTGGTGGCCTGTTGAGGCTGCCAGGGCGCGTTGCGAAAGCCACTTTCGCAACGTTGAAGGTTGTGAAAGTGGCTTTCACAACGTCCACCTCACCGAGGACTCGGCGCTACCAACGCTTCTCGCCAAAGCGGCTTTCGCAACCTCGGCCGACAGCTGGCTCGATGCCAGGACGCGTTGCGAAAGCCACTTTCACAACGTTGAAGGTTGCGAAAGTGGCTTTCGCAACGCGCGCCGACGGAGGCGTCGGCCACGAAACCGCCGCCTCACCCTCAACCGCCGTTCGTCGCCCGATACGGAGCGGTCGCGTAGGTGCGAGCGGTGGCGGCCGTCAGCTTTTCGACCGAACGGAACATCGTCTTCCCGAGCTTCGCCCGCGCCTTCAACGCCGGATGCGTCGCGGCGTAGTCGTCCTTGTTCACCGCGGAATCACCCGCGAACTCACCGGAGGCGAACAGCGAATAGGTCAGGATCGGCTTGCCGTCCGCGCTGAACATCACCCCGGCCTCGTTGCGGCCGTCGTTGAACCAGCCGGCCTTCGTGGCGACCCGCAGCCGCTCGGCCGACGTCAAGCCGAGGCGCACGCCGTCGGTGAACGCGCTCAGCGAGCGCAGGATGTCCAGCAGGTACTCGGTGGACTTCGCCGAAAGCAGCGTCCCGCCGACCAGTTTCCGCAGCAGCGTATGCGTTTCGGCCGGAGTCGTCTTGCCGAGGAAGAAGCGGTTCGGGTTCGCCACGGGAACGACCTGGGTGTGCACGAATCCCTTGCCACGCAGGATCTCGTTGAGCTCCGCGGCCGGGCAGACCAGCCCGCACAGGCGGACGGCCGTGTTGTCGGACAGCGTCAGCAGCGCGGCCATCGCGTG
Organism: Amycolatopsis sp. cmx-4-54; assembly: GCF_046548895.1. Taxonomy (NCBI): domain Bacteria; kingdom Bacillati; phylum Actinomycetota; class Actinomycetes; order Pseudonocardiales; family Pseudonocardiaceae; genus Amycolatopsis; species Amycolatopsis sp. cmx-4-54. The sequence continues at coordinate 352,601 of NZ_JAEBEJ010000005.1, read as the reverse complement.
TCCGAGTGTCACCGAACTCGGGTACGCGCCGTCGAGGGCGAAGATGCCGTCGGTGTCCTTGATGACGATGTCGGCCGTGACGTCGACCCGCTGGTCCAAGGTGAGCAGCCCGCGGTCGATCTTGTCGAGCACCGCGGTGGCGACGGCGATCTTGTTGACGCTGTACGCCTCGACGACCTCGTCGGCCCGCTCGGACACGGCGGGCACCAGGTTCCCGGCGGAATCCGCGACGCTGACGTAGGACGACCAGGTGCCGCCCGCCTTCGCGGTCTCCCGGGCGTAGACCTGGGAAATCCGGCGCGCGGCGGACGAAGCGTCGGCGGCGGGAGTGTCCGGTTCGGACTCTTCGGCGGCCTGAGCGACCTGCACCGTCCCGAGCATCGCGCCCGCGGCGGCGACCGTGCCCAGCCCCAGCAGGCGACGGCGATCGACGTTGATGTCCACTCCGGAACCCTACCGCGTTCAGCCCGCCGGTGTGACGAATCCGGTGTCGTAGGCCTTGATCACCGCTTGCGTCCGGTCCCGCGCGCCGAGTTTCGCGAGCACGTTCCCGACATGCGTCTTGACCGTCTGCACGCCGAGGTACAACTCGCCCGCGATCTCCACATTGGACAGTCCGCCCGCCATCAGCCGCAGCACCTCGCTTTCGCGTTCGGTGAGCCCGGCACCGGCGAGACCGTCCTGCGGGCCCCGGTTCGCCTGCTGCGCGGCCAGCCGCCGGATCGCGGCCGGGAACAGCAGCGACTCCCCCGCCGCCACCGTCCGGATCGCCGCGACGATCTCCTCGGGCCGCGCCCGCTTCAGCAGGAAGCCGCTCGCGCCGGCGAGCAAGGCGTCGTAGACGTAGTCGTCGTTTTCGAAGGTGGTCACCACGATCACCTTCGGCGGGTTGTCCATAGTGGACATCAGATGCGCGGTCGCGCGGATACCGTCGACGGAGGGCATCCGGACGTCCATCAGCACGACGTCGGGCCGGAACCGCGAGACCAGCCCCGGCACCTCGGCGCCGTCGGACGCTTCGCCCACGACCTCCAGGTCGGGCTCGGAGGCGACGATCGCCCGCAGCCCCGCCCGGATGAGCTGTTCATCGTCGACCAGCAGCACCCCGATGCTCATCGCCGCTTCCCCCATGGCACCGCCACCTCGACCTTCCAGAATCCGTCCGCACGGCCCGCGGTGATCGTGCCTCCGAGCACTTCCACCCGTTCCGTCATTCCCCGCAGCCCCCGGCCGCCCCCGTCACGCGACGGCGAAGCGGCGCCGAGCGGGTTGGACACCCGCAGGCGCAACAGCTCCGTTCCGGCGTCGACGAGGACCGTCACCGGAACCTTACCGGCGTGCCGCAGCGCGTTCGTCAGGCATTCCTGCAGGATCCGGTACGCCTCACGGGAGACGACCGGCGGCACCGAGGTCGGCTCACCCCGCACCTCCGCCGCCACCTCGGCGCCCGCCAGCCGCGTCGCTTCGACCAGCGCGGGCAGCTCCGCCAGGCCCGATTGCGGCGTCCGCGAAGACGCCTCGTCACGCAGCAACCCGAGTACGTGATCGAGGTCGTCCAGCGCCGCGCGGGCGGATTCCTCGATGGCGGTGAGCGCCTGCTCGGTGAAATCGGGATCCGTCCTCAGTGTCCGGCGCGCTGCCCCCGCCTGGATGGTCACGACGCTCAGCGCGTGCCCGACCGAGTCGTGCAGTTCGCGCGCGAGCCGGTTCCGTTCGGCGAGTTGCTCGGTGCGCTTCTCCAGCTGGGCGATCCGCTCCGCGGCCGAGATCCCCAGCAGGCTCTTGGCGCAACGGGTCAGCACCGCGCCCGCACCCCATACGACGTAGGCCAGCGCGACGACGCCGAGCAGGAACGCCACCGGGATCCACGCGCTCGCCCAGCCCTCCGGCACGACGATCGGATCCTCCGTGGACAGCGCGATCCGGCCGGTGAACGGAGCCGCGATGGTGAAACCGAAGCCGACCGGCACGAACAGGCTCGCCAGGCTGACGACGCAACCGGTGCTCACGTGCAGCAGGAACATCGCGGTCGACCGCAGGCGGACGGGCCAGCTCGCCGCGGGCCCGAACGTCACCCCGGGTACAGGGTCGTCCAGGAGTTCCCGCACGGCCGCGCCCTCCAGCACCCGGACGGCGGGGATGAACGACGACGCGACCATCACCACGACGACGGTGATCATCGCGATGACGAGGCCGCGTTCCACCGTCACGACGAGGGGAAGCAACGACGGCACCACGATGGCGGCGAAGAGGATGTACGGCACGCTCAGCGCGCCGCCGAGGATGAAGTACACCCAGCGGCGGTAGGTCGCCCGGTCGACGAGCGGGCCGAAAAGTCGCATGCGCTCTTTCTAGCGCGTGCCGGCCGTACGCGGATCCCGCATCAGTACCTCCGCGATCTCCCTCGCGAGGGTGATCCGATGCGCGTCCCCGTCGATCCCGGTGTGCGAGACAGCGCCCTCGACGAGGAGGAAGAGCTGCTCCGCGAGCCTTTCCGGATCGTCCGCGTCCGGGGCGTCCTCACGGATCAGTTCGGCGAACTTCGCCCGTACCGCCGCCTTGTGCCGCCGGATCACGTCGAGTCCGGGATGGTCCGCGGGCAGTTCGGCGGCCGCGTTGAGGAACGCGCACCCCCGGTCGCTCCCGAGCCGGGGGTGGTCGATGTAGGCGTCGAAGACCACCAGCGCCCGGGGCTGATCGGCTTCCGCCAGCCGCTCTTCGAGGTACACCCACCAGACGTCGTGCCGGCGTCGCAGATACGCGACGGTGAGCTCCGTCTTCGACCCGAAGCACGCGTACAGGGTTTTCTTCGTGACGCCGGCGGCTTCGGCCACCGCCGCGACGCCCACCGCGTTGACGCCCTCCCGGTAGAAGAGCTCGCTCGCGGCGCTCAGGACACGCTCGCCGGCTGGGGTCAGCATGACACCGAGTATACCGATCGGTTGACCTAAGCGCGAAATGCTGGAACAGTCCTGAAGTATACCGATCGGTATACACGTGGAGGAGAGCTGATGGTTTCTTCGTACAAACGCGAACTGACCCTCACGGCGGCCGGGTTGTCGCTGATCGCGGTCTCCTACGGGCTCGCGAGGTACGCGTACGGTCTCTTCGCGCCGACCCTCCGGACGGAGTTCGACCTCGACGGCGGCGCTCTCGGCGCCATCGCGGCGGGAAGTTACGTCGCGTACTGCCTCGCCGTCATCGCCTCGACCGCCGTCACGACCCGGTGGGGCGCGCGAGCGGGCGCGCTCGCCGCCGGAGCGACGGCCACGGCGGGAACCGCCTTGATCGCGTCCGCGCCGAACGCCGGCGTGCTCGCGCTCGGTGTCGTCCTCGCCGGCGCGAGCACCGGCCTGGCGTCCCCTTCGCTCGCCGACGCGGTCTCACGCGTCGTCCGGGCGACCCGCCGTGACCGCGCCCAGTCCGTGGTGAACGCCGGGACCGGGCTCGGCGTGCTGATCTCCGGCCCGGTCTCCCTGCTCGCCATCGGTGACTGGCGAATGGCGTGGTGGGCCTTCGCCGCGGCCTCGGCGCTGGTGACCTTGTGGATCGCCCGCGTCGTGCCGCCGGTCAAGGAGGACCGCGCGCGTGGGCTGCCGGTGCCGCTGTTCCCGCCGGCCACTAAACGGCTGCTGCCCGCCGCCGCGACGCTCGGCCTGGCCAGCGCGGCGATCTGGACCTTCGGCCGGGACATCGCCGTGAGTGTCGGCGGCCTCGACGAGACCGCTTCCACGGTGGTGTGGATCGTCCTTGGCGCGGTCGGCCTGGCCGGCGCCTTCACCGCCGAACTGACCTCGCGGGCGGGACTGCGCCGGGCCTGGTCGGCGGGCATGATCCTGTTCGCCGCCGCCACCGCACTCTTCGCGCTCGCCACCCGCTCCCTCCCGGCGCTCGTCATCGCGGCCGCGCTCTTCGGAGCCGTCTACATCGGACTGACCGGCGTCCTGATCCTCTGGGGCACCAGGGCCTATCCGACGGCGCCCGCGTTCGGGGTCGGCGTGGCCTTCCTGGCGCTGGCACTCGGCCAGGCCGTCGGGGCGCCGCTCATCGGTTTCCTCGGGGATCTCCTCGACCTGCGTGCAGGCTTCCTCGCGGCGGCGGCGATCGCCGTTCTCGGCGTCCTGTTCGCGCCCCGGGAGGCGACCACTACCTACAACTTCGGGGTCCGCTCCCTCGCAGTGCTTGCCTGCGAACCCGCATCCGCGATCGACGTCGGCAGGGCGCAACCTGATCATCCGGCTCACGATGCCAACCGAGGCGCCCTGCCACCGCGATAGCGGGGCCTCCGGCCGAGGCGGGTTCCGCATTCAGTCGCTCTTGACCTGTAACCTCAGGCTCCGCTCCCTCGCAAGGGTGAGTACCGTCCCGCCCGAGCGGGAATCCCGCACGGACTGCGCGTGATGTGCTCTTCGGCATGAACCTGCTGCTCGGCCTGCTCACCCTGCCCGTCTACGCGCTGATGCTGTGGCCGCTCGTGGTCGCCGCCCGCCGCGTGCTGGGTGTGCGGATCGGCGTGATCCGCGCGTTTTGCGCCGCCGGCTTCGGCTGGCTGGTCGCCGGCGGCATCCTGAGCGCGTTCCCCTCGCCGATGTACACGGGCGGGGCCTTCGCGGGGCTGGTCATCCCGGTGGCGGGCGGCGCGTTCCTCGCGACGCTGATCTTCCTGTTCGTCGCGGAGTTCGTCCTGCCGTCGGGGTCGGGGCTCGGGCTGATCGGCAGGATCCGGTCGATGCGCCGCCGCGCGGCCCGGACGCGGCGCTACTCGCAGATCACCCGGCTCGCGATCAAGCACGGGCTCGGCCGGTACCTCACCGGCCGCCGCGAACCCGGCCTCGCCCAGGTCCGGCACGCCAAACTGGCGCGATCGCTGCGGCGCGCGCTGGAGGAGGGCGGCGTGACGTTCGTGAAACTCGGCCAGTTGCTCTCGACGCGCTCCGACCTGCTCCCGCCGGTATTCGTCGACGAGCTCAGCAAACTCCAGGACCAGGTCGCCTTCGCCGACGCCGACGAGGTCGCGACGGTGCTGCGGGAGGAACTGGGCGGCGCCCCTGGCGAGATCTTCGCCGAGTTCGACCCGGAACCGATCGCGGCCGCGTCGATCGCGCAGGTCTACCGCGCGAAGCTGCGCGACGGGCAGGACGTGGTCGTCAAGGTGCAGCGGCCCGGCGTGCAGGCGCTGGTCGACCGGGACCTCGACATCGTCCGCCGGGTGGCGGCCGCGCTGGACCAGCGCGCGGACTGGGCACGTTCGCTCGGCGTCGTCGACCTCGCCGAGGGATTCGCCGACGCACTGGTCGAAGAGCTCGATTTCCGCACCGAAGCCAGGAACATCGAAGCGGTCGCCGCGGCCTACTCCGGCACCGAGGTCGCCCTGCCGACCGTCCACAAAGCACTGTCCACCGAACGGGTACTGGTGATGCGGCGCCTCGAGGGCAAACCGCTCGCCGCCGCGCGGGAGCAGGTCCCGGCCGCGGAACGGGCCGACCTCGCGCGGTCGATGCTGCGGTGCGTGCTCGGCCAGGTGATGGGCAGCGGTGTCTTCCACGCCGACCCGCATCCCGGCAACGTCCTGCTGCTCACCGACGGCAGGCTGGGCCTGCTCGACTTCGGCTCCGTCGGACGGCTCGACTCCGGCCTGCGCGGCGGGCTGCAGAACCTCATCCTCGCCCTCGACCGCGGCGACCCGGCCGCGTTGCGCGACGGCCTGCTGGAGATCGTCGACCAGCCGGACGAGATCGACGAACGGCGCCTGGAGCGGGCACTGGGTTCCTTGGTGGCCAAGCATTTCAACCACGGACAGGCACCGGATCTCGATATGTTCACCGACCTGTTCCGGGTGATCGCCGACTTCCGGCTCAGCGTGCCCCCGCCGATCGCCGCCGTGTTCCGCGCGCTGGCCACCCTGGAGGGAACGCTGGCCGCCCTGGCGCCGGGATTCAATATCGTCGTCGAATCCCGCGCCTACGCCGCCGAGCAGGTAGGTGCCGGATTGCGACCGGAATCGCTGCGGTCCACGGCCACCAACGAACTGATGGCGCTCCTGCCGGTGCTGCGGCGGCTGCCTCGTCGCGTCGACCGGATCGGCAACGCGCTGGAACAGGGCAGGCTTTCGGTCAACGTCCGGCTGTTCTCCGACGAACGCGACCGCGACGTGGTCACCGGACTGGTGCACGAGATCCTGCTGGCGTTCGTCGGGGTGGCCACCGGGCTGATGGCCGTATTGCTGCTGGGCAGCGCGACCGGCCCGGAGGTCCTGGCCGGGGTCACGCTGCACCAGATGTTCGGCTACAACCTGCTGGTGGTCAGTGCGCTGGTGGGATTGCGGCTGCTCTTCGTCGTTTTCCGGCGGAGCGGGCAACGGTCACGATCGTCCCGATGACACCGAGGACGACGAGTCCGGCGCCGAGGAAAACGAGGTTCCGCGAGGAACGGAAGCCGACGTCGGCCACGGGATCACCGGGAAGCCCGGCCTCGACGAAAGCGGTGGTCTGCGGGAAGGGATCGGCACTGAGGGTGCTTCCCATGCCGACGACGACCCCGTTCACCTTCGAGAGCGGCACGGCGCCGTCGCCCGGCATGCCGACGTAGAGCCGCGAGTCGCGGGAGTTGTTGCGCTGATCCCCCACGACGAAGACCGCTTCCGGCGGCACCTGGACGCTGAACGGCCGGTACACCTTGCGGCCGGACCCGTCGTCGTCGTCGGCGTACGGCTCCTTGACCGGCTTCCCGTTGACGGTGATCAGGTTGTCGAGCGTGCAGCAGACGACCTGATCACCCCCGACGCCGATCACCCGCTTGATGATCTGACCGTCGCCGGGGCTCGCGTCCGGGAACGCGGAAAGGTCCATGAGCACGACCGCGCCGCGAGGGATCTCGGCGAGCGGGGTCCAGCGGTAGAGCACGACCGTCCCAGGCTGGACCGAGGGCAACATCCCGCCGCTGGGAACACTCACCATGCGATAGCTCATCAGGGTCACGAACCCGTATCCCCCGGTGCCCACGCCGACGACCGCCAGCAGGATCATCACGAACAGGAGCGGGGAGAATCTTCGCTTCGGCCCCGGTCTGTCGGCGGGCGGAGCGGGGAAATCCGTTTCAATCACAGCGCACAATAGCGCCGTCCCTCACCCTCGGGGCGCGTACATGATGACCCCGACCCCGGTGAGACAGATCAAGGCGCCGATGACGTCGTAGCGGTCCGGCCGGTAGCCGTCGGCGACCATCCCCCACGCCAGTGAACCCGCGACGAACACTCCGCCGTACGCGGCGAGGATGCGGCCGAAGTTGGCGTCGGGCTGGAGTGTCGCGACGAAGCCGTAGAGACCCAGTGCGACGACACCCGCGCCGATCCAGAGATAACCGCGGTGCTCCCGGACGCCCTGCCAGATCAGCCAGGCGCCGCCGATCTCCAGCAGCGCGGCGAGCGCGAACAGCGCGATGGACCGGAAGATCATTCCGGCAGCTTATTGCGGTGCGGTGTGGCCCTCATGTCGTGAGGTCTCGAACGTCGTGACAGGACTGACCAGCGAGACATCGGATCCAGTGGTCGTGAGTGGTAAGTGTCGTTCTAACGACCCAAAACACTCACGAGACTGGACCGACCCCGTACCGCCGCCCTTGCTGTGACTGAAGGGGCTGGTGGTGTTGCTGGGCCCCGGGCTCGGCTCCAACCACCCTTACCACTCACGACCCTATACCGACACGCGTATAGGCCGTTATACGACCTGGTCCCAGAGCGCGTGAAGGCCTCCTTCCCTCGGCTGAGCCGAGGGAAGGAGGCCTTCACGCGCGAAAGCAGGAATCAGACGGTGAAGCCGAGCGCCCGCAACTGTTCGCGGCCGTCGTCGGTGATCTTTTCCGGACCCCACGGCGGCATCCAGACCCAGTTGATCCGGAAGTCCTTGACCAGCCCCGTTCCCCCGCCGACGAGCGCGGCTCCGGTCTGGTCCTCGATGACGTCGGTCAGCGGGCAGGCCGCCGAGGTCAGGGTCATGTCGATGGTGGCGGTGTTGTCCGCCTCGACATGGATGCCGTAGACCAGCCCGAGGTCGACGACGTTGATGCCGAGTTCGGGGTCGACGACGTCGCGCATCGCCTCTTCGACGTCCTCGACCTTCGCCACGTCGGCACTGTCCGGGGCGGCGGTGGTCTCGGCGTCGAGGTCGGCGGCCGTGCGCCCCTCGCGGGTTTCGGTCTGCTGTTCGGTCATGCCGTCTCAACTCCGTTGGTCGTGCGGGTGACGGCGTCCTTGAACGCCATCCACCCGAGCAGGGCGCATTTCACGCGGGCCGGGTACTTGGCCACGCCGGCGAAGGCGATGCCGTCCTCCAGCACTTCCTCGTCCGGCTCGATCTGTCCTTTGCCCTGCATCAGCTCGACGAAGGCGTCCATGGTGGTGAACGCCTCCTCCACGGTGTGCCCGACGACGAGATCCGTCAAGACCGACGTGGAAGCCTGGCTGATCGAGCAGCCCTGCCCCTCGTAGGAGACGTCGGCGACTTTCCCGTCGTCGACCTTCACCCGCAGCGTCACCTCATCGCCGCAGGTCGGGTTGACCTGGAACGATTCGGCGTCGAACGGCTCGCGCAAACCGCGGCCGTGCGGGTTCTTGTAGTGGTCCAGGATGATCTCCTGGTACATGCTCTCCAGGTTCATCAGGCCACCCCGAAGAACTTCTGCGCCTCACGCACCCCGTTCACCAGCGCGTCCACTTCGGACAGGGTGTTGTAGACGTAGAACGACGCGCGCACGGTCGCGGGCACCGAGCAGGCCCGGTGCAGCGGCCACGCGCAGTGGTGCCCGACGCGGACGGCGATGCCGAGGCTGTCCAGCACCTGTCCCGAGTCGTGCGGGTGGACACCGTCGATGACGAACGAGACCAGTCCGCCGCGGTCGGCCATGTCGGTGGGGCCGATGATCCGCACACCCGGGATCTCGCCGAGCCCGGCGAGCGCCGCCTCGGTAAGCACGTGCTCGTGCGCGGCGACCCGGTCCATGCCGATCCCCGACAGGTAGTCCGCTGCCGCGCCGAGGCCGACGGCCTGCGACGTCATCGGGGTGCCCGCCTCGAACCGCTGCGGCGGCGCGGCGAAGGTGGTCTGCTCCATGCGGACCAGCTCGATCATCGAGCCGCCGGTCAGGAACGGCGGCATCGCTTCGAGCAGCTCACGACGTCCGTAAAGGACGCCGATGCCGTACGGGCCGACCATCTTGTGCCCGGCGAAAGCGGCGAAGTCGACGTCCAGGTCATGGAAGTCCACCGGGAAATGAGGCACCGACTGGCAGGCGTCCAGTACGACCAGCGCGCCGACCTTGCGGGCCTTCTCCACCAGGAACTTGACCGGGTTGATCGTGCCGAGCACGTTGGACTGATGCGTGAACGCGAGCACCTTGGTCCGCTCGGTGATCAGCTCGTCCACATTAGCCATATCGAGGCGGCCGTCGGCGGTGACGGAGAACCACTTCAGCGTCGCGCCGGTGCGCTGGCAGAGCTGCTGCCACGGCACCAGGTTCGCGTGGTGCTCCATCTCGGTGATGACGATCTCGTCGCCGGGACCGATCTTGAACCGCTCGGCGCCGGGACCGGCCGTGGCGGCGTTGCTCATCGCGTAGGCGACGAGGTTGATGCCCTCGGTGGCGTTCTTGGTGAACACCAGCTCGTGCGGGGAGGCACCGACGAACTCCGCGATCCGCACGCGGGCGGACTCGTAGGCGTCGGTCGCCTCCTCGGCGAGCTGGTGCGCGCCGCGGTGCACCGCGGCGTTCGAGGTCTCCAGGAACCGGCGCTCGGCTTCGAGCACCTGCGCCGGTTTCTGGGACGTCGCACCGGAATCCAGATACACCAAGGGTTTCCCGTCCCGCACCGTGCGGGTCAGGATCGGGAAGTCGGCCCTGATGGCCGCTACGTCCAGCGGTACAGCAGAGTTAGCCGTGGTGGTGGTCATCGGGCCAACTCCTCTCGGTGTAGTCGTGAAGTTCAGTGATCAGGCTGTACGAGCTCAGACCGCGGCGGTCTCGGTGGAGCCGGCGTACTTGACGTACCCGTTCTCCTCCAGCTCGTCCGCGAGCTCACGGCCGCCGGACGCGACGATCTTGCCGCCGGCGAACACGTGCACGAAGTCGGGCGTGATGTGCCGCAGGATCCGCGTGTAGTGCGTGATCAGCATGACGCCGGCGTCGTTGTTGGCCTTGAACTCGTTGACGCCCTCGGACACGACGCGCAGCGCGTCGACGTCGAGGCCGGAGTCGGTCTCGTCGAGGATGGCGATCTTCGGCTTGAGCAGCGCCAGCTGCAGGATCTCGTGGCGCTTCTTCTCGCCGCCGGAGAAGCCCTCGTTCACCGAACGCTCGGCGAACTCGGACGAGATCTCCAGCTTGCCCATCTCCTCCTTGACCTCCTTGACCCAGTGACGCAGCTTGGGGGCCTCGCCACGGACCGCGGTGGCCGCGGTGCGGAGGAAGTTGGACATGGACACGCCCGGCACCTCGACCGGGTACTGCATGGCGAGGAACAGGCCCGCGCGGGCGCGCTCGTCGACGCTCATCTCCAGCACGTCCTCACCGTCGAGCAGGACCTGCCCGGAGGTGACTTCGTACTTGGGGTGACCGGCGATGGCGTAGGACAGCGTGGACTTGCCCGAACCGTTGGGGCCCATGATCGCGTGGGTCTCGCCCGACTTGATGGTCAGGTTGACGCCCTTGAGGATCTCCTTGGGGCCCTCCTCGGTCGTGACCGAGGCGTGCAGATCCTTGATTTCCAGCGTAGGCATTTCTTTCCTAAAGTCTGATGTGGACGGACGAGGGCTTAGACGCCCACGGCTTCGAGCTCGGCTTCGATCGCGGCCTCGAGACGCTCGCGCACCTCGGGAACGCCGATCTTGACCAGGATCTCGTGGAAGAACCCGCGTACGACCAGGCGGCGCGCGGCGTCTTCGCCGATTCCGCGCGACTGAAGGTAGAACAACTGCTCGTCGTCGAACCTTCCCGTGGCGCTCGCGTGGCCGGCGCCTTCGATCTCGCCGGTCTCGATCTCCAGGTTCGGGATCGAGTCCGCCCGCGCGCCCGGCGTCAGCACCAGGTTGCGGTTGAGCTCGTAGGTGTCGGTGGCCTCGGCGGCCGCCCGGATCAGCACGTCGCCGACCCACACGGTGTGCGCGCCATCGCCCTGCAGCGCGCCCTTGTACATCACGCGAGACTTGCAGTTCGGCACCGCGTGGTCGACGAAGAGACGGTGCTCCTGGTGCTGCGCTTCGTCCGCGAAGTACAGGCCGAGCATCTCGACGTCGCCGCCCTTGTCGGCGAAGGTCGCCGTCGGGGAGACGCGGACGAGGTCACCGCCCAGGGTGATGACGATGTGCTTCAGCGTGGCGTCGCGGCCGAGCTTGAGGTGCTGCTCGGAGACGTGCACCGCGTCGTCGGCCCAGTCCTGGACGCTGACCACGGTCACGTTCGCCGAATCGCCGATGACGAACTCGACGTTGTCGGCGTAGGTGCCGGAGCCGGCGTGGTCGAGGACGATGACGGCCTCGGAGAACTGCTCGGCGCGCACCTGCATGTGCCCGTAGGCGACCTTGCCCTCGCCGGGGCCGGTGATCTTCACCGTCGACGGCTTGGACGTCTTCGTCTCCTTGGGCACCGTGATGACGGTGGCCTCGGTGAACGAGGAGTACGCCTGCGCGGCGATCCGGTCGCTCGGGACACCCGCGGCGCCGAGGCGCTCGTCGTCCCGGCCGACCGTCTCGATCTTCAGCTCAGGCGCGGCGTCGGCGTCCACCGTGGCCGAACCCGAAGCGGCGGCGGACCCGTCGTGCAGGCCGCGCAGCCGCTTCATCGGAGTGAACCGCCAGTTCTCCTCACGACCGCCGGGAACCTCGAAGGCCTCGACGTCGTAGGAGGTGAAGCGCTCCGCGCGGGACGTGGCCGGGATGACCACGCCCTCGCGCATCGCTTCGGAAACGTTGTTCTCGGTAACCGACATGACTAGCCGACGGACCCTTCCATCTGAAGCTCGATCAGGCGGTTCAGCTCGAGCGCGTACTCCATCGGCAGCTCACGCGCGATGGGCTCGACGAACCCGCGCACGATCATCGCCATGGCCTCGGCCTCGTCGAGACCGCGCGACATGAGGTAGAACATCTGGTCTTCGCTGACCTTCGAGACGGTCGCCTCGTGGCCCATGGAGACCTCGTCGTTGCGGATGTCGACGTACGGGTACGTGTCCGACCGCGAGATCGTGTCGACGAGCAGCGCGTCACAGACGACGCTGGACCGCGAGTGGTGCGCCCGCTTCGCGACCTTGACCAGGCCGCGGTACGAGGTGCGGCCACCGCCGCGCGCCACCGACTTCGACACGATCGTCGAGGAGGTGTGCGGCGCCAGGTGCTCCATCTTCGCGCCGGCGTCCTGGTGCTGGCCCTCGCCCGCGAACGCGACCGAGAGGACCTCGCCCTTGGCGTGCTCGCCCATGAGGAACACGGACGGGTACTTCATCGTGACCTTGGAACCGATGTTGCCGTCGATCCACTCCATGGTCGCGCCCTCTTCGCACTTGGCGCGCTTGGTGACCAGGTTGTAGACGTTGTTCGACCAGTTCTGGATGGTCGTGTACCGGCAGCGGGCGCCCTTCTTCACGATGATCTCCACGACCGCCGAGTGCAGCGAGTCGGACTGGTAGATCGGCGCGGTGCAACCCTCGACGTAGTGCACGTAGGCGTCTTCGTCGACGATGATCAGGGTCCGCTCGAACTGACCCATGTTCTCGGTGTTGATGCGGAAGTACGCCTGCAGCGGGATGTCCACCTTGACGCCCTTGGGCACGTAGATGAACGAACCGCCGGACCACACCGCGGTGTTCAGCGCGGAGAACTTGTTGTCCCCGGCCGGGATCACGGAGCCGAAGTACTCCTTGAAGATCTCCGGGTGCTCCTTGAGCGCGGTGTCGGTGTCCAGGAACAGGACGCCCTGCGCCTCCAGATCCTCGCGGATCGAGTGGTAGACGACCTCGGACTCGTACTGCGCGGCGACACCGGCGACGAGGCGCTGCTTCTCCGCCTCGGGGATGCCGAGCCGGTCGTACGTGTTCTTGATGTCCTCGGGCAGGTCTTCCCAGGAAGTGGCCTGCTTCTCACTGGACCGCACGAAGTACTTGATGTTGTCGAAGTCGATCCCGGAGAGGTCCGCACCCCAGTTGGGCATCGGCTTCAAGTCGAAGAGCTTGAGCGCCTTGAGTCGCGCTTCGCGCATCCACTCCGGCTCGGACTTCTTCGAGGAGATGTCGGTGACGACGTCCTCGTTCAGTCCGCGACGGGCCGTTGAGCCCGCCTCGTCGGAGTCCGCCCAGCCGAACGCGTACTTGCCAAGGGACTCGATGGTCTCTTCCTGGCTCATGGGCGCGGTGGTGGGAGTGCGCTGCTCGGCAGCGGCAGTCATGCGGGTTTCCCTCCATTCGGGATCCGTGCTGTGCGCCCTGGAGAGGGCGCCGTGCTTCCCGGCCCAGGTGTGGCCGGGTGACCCGTCGAGACGACGGGTACGTGTGTGGTGCACGCGTTGTCACCGCGTGCGATGGTCGCCAGCCGCTGCACGTGAGTACCCAGAAGTGCCGCGAAAGCCTCTGTCTCGGCTTCACACAGCTGAGGGAACTCGGCGGCGACGTGGGCGACCGGGCAATGGTGCTGGCAGAGCTGTTCGCCGACGCCGACCTGACGGGTCGACGCAGCGTAACCCTCCCTGGTCAGCGCCGCAGCGAGGGCCTCGGCGCGCGAGGCGGGGTCCGCGTGCTTGGTGATCGCGTCCTGATGCGGGCCGACCAGCGAAGCGACGCGAGCCTCCGCGAAGGCCTTCACGGCGTCTTCGCCGGCGTGTTCGGCGAGGAAGCGGATGGCCGAGGACGCGAGGTCGTCGTAGGCGTGCCCGAACCGGGCGCGACCGGCTTCGGTGAGGAGGAAGTTCTTGGCCGGACGGCCTCGTCCGCGGGGGCCGCGGCGGGGCGCGTCCCGGGTTTCGGCCTCGCCGTCGGCGAGCAGGGCGTCGAGATGACGGCGGACGGCGGCGGCGCTGATCCCCAGCTGCTCGGCCACCACCACGGCGGTCATCGGACCCTGTTCCAGCAGCAAACGGGCCACTTCGTGCCTGGTCCGCCCCTCGGGACCGACCTGCACGGGGACAGGCTGGACCTCGGCGCGGGGCATGTCGCCACCGGCCTCGTCCTGCGTCCCCGTCTTTTTCACAACACAAGTGTGACGTATTTCCGGGGAGACGGCAAAGAGGGGTGCCTCACGGAGTGGCGTGGGTCACGTCCGCCGGGGTCGAGCACAGGGGAAACCACGTACCCGCCCGGTCTGTTCCCGGCATCGCTACCCTTCGTGCGTGGTAGTGGGCGATCACCCGGCACAGCGGGGCACGGACGGGGCGAAGCCGGAAGACCGCGCGGCCGGGCCGGTGGCGACGCTCGTCCCCGGGCGCCCGCACGAGCCGGAACCGCTGGACGATAAGGAACTGCGCGGACTGAACGTGGTCCGCCGGTTCGGCGCGGTCGGTTCGCTCTTCCTCGCCCTCGGCTCGCTCGGCGCGGGAGCCGCCCCGGTGATCAACCCGGTGCAGGAGATCCCGGTCCTGCGGCTGTTCACCCGGATCCCGATGGTCTCGCTCGCGATGGGCCTCGCGGGCATGGCGATCATCGTGCTCAGCTGGCTGCTGCTCGGCCGGTTCGCGCAACCCGCGCGCCGCCGCCTCGCCACCCAGGGCCAGCTCGCCCGCACCATCGCGCTCTGGTGCGCGCCGCTGCTGTTCATCCCGCCGCTGTTCTCCCGTGACGTCTACAGCTATCTCGCGCAGAGCGAGATCGTCGCCCGCGGGATGGACCCGTATTCCCTCGGCCCGGCCGAGGCCCTCGGTGTCTCCGACCCGCTGACCTCCGGTGTCTCGAACATGTGGCGCGAGACGCCGGCGCCCTACGGCCCGCTGCTGCTGCGTCTCGGCGGCTGGCTCGCCCCGCTGAGCAGCGGCAACATCGTCACCGGGGTGCTGCTGCAGCGCGGGCTCGCGCTGATCGGCGTCATCCTGATCATCTGGGCGCTGCCCCGGCTGGCCCGGCGGTTCGGCGTGCAGCCCGCCACCGCGCTGTGGCTCGGCGCGGCGAACCCGCTGCTGATCTTCCACTTCGTCGCCGGCGCCCACAACGACGCGCTCGCGATCGGGCTCATGGTGGCCGGGCTGGAGGTCGGTCTCCAGCGGATGCCGGTGCGGTTCAAGGACGACGCCCCTCCCCCGCTGGCCAAGGGCGAACTGCTCTACATCGGGCTCGGAGTGGCGCTCATCACCCTCGGCGTCGCGGTGAAGATCAACGCGGTCCTGGCGCTGCCGTTCTTCACGGTGATGGTGGCCAGACGCCGGCACGGCCGGATCAAGGACCTGGTCACCGCCGCGGTGCCGATGGCGCTGTTGTTCGGCGTGGTGCTGGTGGCGGTCTGTTACGGCACCGGACTCGGTTTCGGCTGGGTCGGCGCGCTCGGGACACCGGGACTGGTCCGCTCGTGGATCTCGCCGACGTCGGAACTCGCCGCGCTCGGCGGCGTCCTCGGCATCGCGCTCGGCCTGGGCAACCACACCAACGCGATGGTGCCGATCCTCGGCACGCTGGGCTACCTCGTCGCGGGCGCGGTGACGGTCAAGTTCCTCTGGGACAGCTTCAAATGGCGCTACCGGCCGATCATCGGCCTCGGTGTTTCGCTGGGCGCGGTGATGGTGCTGCACGTCGCGCTCCAGCCCTGGTACCTGCTGTGGGCGATCATCCCGCTCGCCGCGGCGGCGGGGACCTCGCGGTTCCGCATCGCCGCGACGATCGTCACCGCCGTCCTGCCGTTCCTGTTGCCGACGACGGGAAGCACCTTCGAGGGTCGCGGTTTCGTCCTGCCGTTCGCGTGGGCCGCCGCCGGGGTCGTCACGCTTCTGGGGCTGTTCATCGTCCACCGCCTCTCACCACTGCTGCTGTCCAGACCGTCCCCGGAGCATTCGGTCCCGGCGTGACGCCGTATCGTGACCTGTCGTGAACGCCCCCGCCGTCGAGATCACCGGGCTGGTGAAACGCTACGGATCCACCACCGCCGTCGATGGACTCGACCTGCGGATGGAACGTGGCGCACTGCTCGCTCTGCTCGGCCCGAACGGGGCCGGCAAGACCACCACCGTCGAGATCTGCGAAGGCTTCCTGCGGCCTGACGACGGCGAAGTCCGGGTGCTGGGCCTGAATCCGGCACGCGACGGCGCCGCGCTGCGGCCCCGGATCGGCGTGATGCCCCAGGGTGGCGGCGCGTATCCCGGCGTCCGCGCCGACGAGATGCTCGGTCTGGTCGCCGCGTGTGCCGCGAACCCGCTCGACCCGGCCTGGCTACTGGACGTCCTCGGTCTCGCGGGAGCGCGGAAGACGCCGTTCAAACGGCTTTCCGGCGGGCAGCAGCAGCGGCTCTCGCTCGCCTGCGCGCTCGTCGGACGACCGGAACTGCTCTTCCTCGACGAACCGACGGCGGGGATGGACCCGCAAGCTCGCCGCCTGGTCTGGGATCTGCTCGGAGCGCTGCGCGCCGACGGGGTCAGCGTGCTGCTCACCACGCATCTGATGGAGGAGGCCGAAACGCTGGCCGACACCGTGGTGATCGTGGACCACGGCAAGGTCGTCGTCGAAGGTTCCCCGCGGTCGCTGACCGTCGAGGCCGGGGAGTCCGCGCAGCTGCGGTTCAAGGCCCGGACGCGGCTCGACACGGCGCTGCTGACCGCGGCGCTGCCCGAGGGGCACCTCGTCCACGAGTCGTCGCCGGGGACGTACCTCGTCGAGGGCCCGATCGACCCGCAGGTGGTGTCGACGGTGACAGCGTGGTGCGCGCAGCAGGGTGTCATGCCCGAGGAACTGCAGGTCGGCAGGCGCACGCTGGAAGAGGTCTTCCTGGAGCTGACCGGACGGGAACTGCGCGCATGACGACCACCCCCACGCCGCGGTTCGCCCCGGGCACGTTCACCCCGGCTCCCGGCCGCGGTTCGCTCGGCAAGATGCTGCGCACGCACGCGAAGGTCGAAGCGAGCCTGACGCTGCGCCACGGCGAGCAGATCCTGCTGACCCTGCTGATCCCGCTCGCGCTGCTGATCGGCCTGTCGCTGCTGGACATCCTGCCGTCGTCGCAACTCGGCGATTCGTCCAAAGTGGACTGGATCACGCCGAGGATCCTGGCGCTGGCGGTGATGTCTTCGGCGTTCACCGGGCAGGCCATCGCGCTGGGCTTCGACCGCCGTTACGGGGTCCTCAAACGACTTTCCGCCACCGCGCTCCCCCGCTGGCTGCTCGTCGCGGGCCGGGTGGCCGCCGCGCTGGTCGTGGTCGCGCTGCAGGCGGTGATCCTCGGTGGCGTCGCCGCACTGCTGGGCTGGTCGCCGTCGCCGGGTGGGGTCCTCGGTGCCGTCCCGTTCCTGATCGTCGGCACGCTCGCGTTCGGCGCGCTGGGCCTGTTGCTCGGCGGGGCGCTGCGCGCGGAGGCCGTGCTGGCGCTGGCGAACATCGTCTGGTTCGTCCTCCTGCTCGCCGGCGGCATCCTGCTGGCGCCGTCGACCATGCCCTCCGGCGTCGCGTGGATCGTCGAACTCCTGCCCTCGGGCGCGCTCGCCGAAGGCCTGCGGTCGGTCCTGCTGGACGGCTCGTTCGGCTGGGGCCCGTTCGCGGTCCTCGTCGGCTGGGGCGTCGTCGCGGGCGCGCTGGCGAGCAAGACCACGAAGCTGACCTGAGGCGGCCGACACAGCGGGTGCGGCCGGTGGAACGCTCTCAGGAAGGGCGTTCTAGCATCGGACGGTGCCGTTCCAGAGCCTTGTAGCGCGTCTGCCGTATCCCTCGTCCGCGGTCCAGCGAGCGGTCGCGATGGCGGCGGTGATCGCTCAGGCCGGAATCGGCGTCACCGGCTCGGTCGTCCGGGTGACGGGTTCGGGCCTCGGCTGCCCGACCTGGCCGCAGTGCGTCGAAGGCAGCATCGTGCCCGTCGCGCATCCCGAATTGGACATGCTCACCCAGTGGATCGAGTTCAGCAACCGGATGTTGACCGGGGTGGTCATCCTGGTCGCCGCGTTGTGCGTGATCACCGCGTGGCGCGTGCAGATCGAGCACCCGAGCCGCCGCCGTCTGGTGAAGCTGGCCTGGACGATGCCCGCCGGCGTGATGCTGCAGGCCGTCGTCGGCGGGATCACCGTGCTCGCGAAACTCGAATGGTGGACCGTCGCGCTCCACTTCCTGGCCTCCACTCCCCTGGTCTGGCTCGCGGTCCTGCTGCTGCGTGCGTTCAAGGAGGGCGACGAACCCGCCCGCTGGCTGATCCCGGACGCGGGCCGCAAGACGCTGATCGCGCTCGCCGTGTCCATGTGGGCCGTCCTCGCGGCGGGAACCACCGTGACCGGGGCGGGCCCGCACGGCGGCGACCCCGGCACCCACCGGCTCCAGGCCCCGATCGAGACCCTCACCCAGATCCACGGCGGGCTGCTGGTGGTCTACCTGATCGTGCTGGCCGTCTTCGGCCTCCAGCTGATGCGTGGCGAGACACCGAAGCAGCTGTGGCAGCGGTACACCATCGTATGGGTCGTCGCGGTCCTCCAGGGCGTCGTGGGCTCGGTGCAGTACGCCCTCGGTGTCCCGGAGGCGCTGGTCTCGTTCCACGTCCTCGGCTCCGCGCTGGTGATCATCTCGACCGCGGCACTGTGGTGCGGTTCACGCGATCGCGGGTCCGCGCCGGTTTCGCCCGCCGCTGACCGGGAACTCGCCACTTCGAACTGACCCCCTGGCAAACCGGACGTAACCCCCGGGCGGCGTGCTCGCCAGACACTGCCCTTACGCTGCGTTCGGTGCCCCGCACGGGGGTCACCACCGAGTCGAGGCACGAGGTGTCGTATGACCGCCAGCACCGAGCCGGACGCACCGGCCAGTCCGTCCAAACCCCTGATCTCCCACCGCCGGGGCTCCGGGGAGATGCTGATACTCAAGACCTTCCTACTGGTCCCGTTCGTCGCGCTGCTCGCCGCCGTGCCGATCGTGTGGGGCTGGGGTATGACCTGGGTCGATCTGGCGCTGGCGGCCGTGTTCTACACCGTCGGGACGCTCGGGGTGACCGTCGGATACCACCGCTACTTCACCCACGGCGCCTTCAAGGCCGGGCGGCCGCTGCGTGTGGCGCTCGCGATCGCCGGCAGTTTCGCGGTGCAGGGTTCGGTCATCTTCTGGGTGGCCAGCCACCGTCGCCACCACGCCTTCGCCGACCGCGAAGGCGACCCGCACTCCCCCTGGCTGTTCGGGACGTCGCCCTCGGCGCTGCTGCGCGGTTTCTGGCACGCGCACATGGGCTGGATGTTCAGCCGCGAGGTGACCAACTACGACCGCTTCGCGCCGGACCTGGTGGCCGACAAGGATCTTCGAGTGGTGAACCGGTACTTCTGGCTGTGGATCACGCTGAGTCTCGCGCTGCCCGCGGTGCTCGGCGGGCTGATCAGCTGGTCGTGGTGGGGTGCGGTGACCGGGTTCTTCTGGGCCGGGCTGGTCCGGATCGCGTTCCTGCACCACGTCACCTGGTCGGTGAACTCGATCTGTCACCTGGTCGGCGAGCGCCCGTTCGCCAGCCGTGACAAGGCGGCGAACTTCTGGCCGCTGGCGATCCTGTCCATGGGCGAGTCGTGGCACAACTCCCACCACGCCGACCCGACCTGCGCGCGGCACGGTGTCCTGCGCGGACAGGTCGACGTGTCGGCGCGGGTGATCTGGCTGTTCGAGAAGTTCGGCTGGGCGCGGGACGTGCGGTGGCCGAAGCCGGAGCGCTTGGCCGCGAAACTCGTCAAGCCCGCCTGACCCCCGTCGCAATCAGTCCTCTGAATGCGGTAGTTGCACACGCATCCACCGCATTCAGAGGACGAAACGCGGGGCGTCAGGCGAGTTGCTGGCGTACGGCGGAGGCGAACCGCCAGGCCGCGGCGGCGTCGGTCTGCCGGAACCCGAGCGAAGGCTCGACGAGCTCCAGTTCCAGCACCAGTGGCCGCCCGTCCGGCCCGGCGACGAGGTCGACGCGGGCGTAAAGCAGTTCCGCGCGCAGGATGCCGAGCAGCGCCGCCGTCGCGTCCAGAGCGTCTTCGGCCAGCGCGCGGAAGGTCGCAGCGGGCTGCACGGGAGCGAGCTTCTCCGTCACGTACAGCCCGGACTCGTCGAGTTCCCGGCCCAGCATCGCGGCCTTCGAGAACGCGTGCGAGTACACACCGCCGAAGTACACCAGCGCGATCTCGCCCGCACTGTCCACACTGGACTGATACGGCTGGAGCAGCACCGTGTTCCCGTCGGCCTGCAGCCCGGAGAGGTGCGCGGCGGCCGCGTCGCCCGCGGTGAACCGGCCCGCTCCCCGCGAGCCGGCGCCGATGGCGGGCTTCAGCACGAACTCGTCCTTGGGCCAGCGCGGGGCCTTCTCGTCCGGCGCGATCAGGGTCGTCGGCACGACCGCGACCCCGGCGTCGCCGAGTTCGGCCAGGTAGGACTTGTCGGTGTTCCACCGCGCGACCTCGGCCGAATTGGCCAGCGCCGGCACGGACTCGGTCCAGGACAGGAACTCGTCGCGGCGCTCGGCGTAGTCCCAGGTGGCACGCAGCACGACGATGTCCGCGGCGGCGAAGTCGACGGTCGTGTCGTCCCAAGCGGCCCAGCGGGTCTTGAAGCCCAGGTCGGCCAGCGCCTCGGGTACGGCGTGCTCGTCGCCGTCGCCGTCGGGCAGCGCGGAGCAGCCGACGAAGATCGCGGAGCCGCTCACTTCCCCGCCATCCGGCGGCGGTGCTCGGCGCCGATCTTGGTGGCCTTCACGGTCTCGCTGTCCCACTCGGCGGGCTCGAGGTCTTCGACGGCCTCGACCAGCGCCTCGCCCGCCTCCACGGAGGTGACGACGACGTCGCCGAGCGCGCCGTCGGCGCCTACGAGCACGACCCGCGCCCCGACCCGGCCGATGTTCTCCACCACCGCGCGCGACGGCTTCCCGTGCCGCTTCACGAAGTCGCGGGCGGCCGCGACCTGGCGCGACGTGGGGGCGGCGGTCTCGGTCTTCTCTTCGGTCTCAGCCACGCGCCGAGCTTAACCGCGAAAGGCCCGAGGCGCGGAATAACCGTGGCGTCGGCCATAGTTGTGCCGGTCGGAACGACCTTGAACGAGGAGGATGTATGCCCGCGGCAGTGCAGATCCGGCGAACCGGTGGTCCCGAAGTCCTTGAGCTGTCGGAAGTCGAGGTCGGTGAACCCGGTTCCGGTGAACTGCTCGTGGACGTCGCGGCGGCGGGCGTCAACTACATCGACACCTATCACCGCGAGGGCATCTACCCGGTCGACACGCCGTTCATCCTGGGCATGGAGGGGGCAGGCACGGTGGCCGCGGCCGGCGCGGACGTGACCGGGTTCGCCGTCGGCGACCGCGTCGCCTGGCAGGGCTCGCTCGGCAGCTACGCCCAGCGTCGTCTGGTTCCCGCCACGATCGCGGTGAAGATCCCGGACGGCGTTTCCGAGGAGACCGCCGCCGCCACGATGCTCCAGGGGATCACCGCGCACGCGCTGATCGCCTCGACCTACGACGTCAAGGCCGGTGACGACGTGCTGATCCACGCCGCGGCGGGCGGCATGGGCCTGCTGCTGGTCCAGCTGGCCAAGGCACGCGGCGCCCGGGTCATCGGCACCGTCTCCACGGACGAGAAGGCCGAACTCGCCAAGCAGGCGGGCGCGGACGACGTCATCCGCTACGACCAGGTCGACTTCGCCGAGGCCACCCGCGACCTCACCGGCGGCAAGGGTGTCGAGGTCGTCTACGACGGCGTCGGCAAGTCCACTGTGGACGGCAGCCTGGCGAGCCTGAAGATCCGCGGCCTGCTCGCCCTCTACGGCGCGGCCAGCGGCCCGGTGCCGCCGATCGACCCGCAGCAGCTCAACCGCAGCGGCTCGGTTTACCTCACCCGCCCGACTTCCGCGCATTACGTGCTCACCCGCGAGGAACTGGAGTGGCGCGTGAACGAGCTGTTCGCCGCCGTCGGAGACGGCTCGCTGAACATCCGGATCGGCGGCCGCTACCCGCTGGCCGACGCCCGTCAGGCGCACGAAGACCTCCAGGGCCGCCGCACCACCGGCAAGCTCCTGCTGATCCCGTGACGACACTCTGGCCGGAAGAAGTCCGGCTCACCGCTGAGGGGCTCGTCCTGCGGGAGTGGGTCGAGGACGACATCGCGCACATGCCGGGACTGTTCGACAACCCGGCCGTCGCGCGGTTCACGCCGCTGCCTTCCCCGTTCGACGAGGTGGCCGCGAAGGCCCACTACGCGAAGTCCGTCGCCCGCCGCGCGGAAGGCAACGGACTACGGCTCGCCATCACCGCCGACGGCGGCGATCCGCTCGGCGAGGTGGTGCTGTTCCTGAAAGAGGACGCGGCCGAACTCGGGTACGCCGTCGGTCCCGCCCACCGGGGGCAGGACCTGGCGGCACGGTCGCTGCGGGTCCTCACCGCTCACGCGCTGGACCTCGGGCTCGGACCGCTGCAGCTGAAGATCGACGCCGAGAACGCGGCCAGCCAGGCCGTCGCCCGCCGCGTCGGCTATGCCCCGACCGACGCCGCGCCCGAGACGAAGGTCGAGAAGGGGCTGGAGATCACGCTGCTCACCTGGGAGTACGCCGGCTGAGCAGGACGCCGTGAAGGCCTCCTTGAGGGACTTTGGGTCCCTCAAGGAGGCCTTCACGGACTCGATGATCGCCCTCGGGTCAGCCGAAGAAACTCGACGTTCACACCTTCCCCAGTACATGAAGGCCCCCTTCCTGTACTTAGGCGCAAGGAAGGGGGCGATCTCATGTACACCAGGCAAAGCAACCGGGCCGGTCAAGCCGTCGGAAGTCCCCATCAACCCTTGTCGGTCGGGACGCTCACCGCGTCGGTCACGAACACCAGGGTCTCGTTCGGCGCGATACCGTTCCCGCCCTGGCCGTAGCCGAGGTCCGGCGGGATGATCAGCAGCCGCCGCGCGCCCTGTTTGATCCCTTCGAGGCCCTTGTCCCAGCCCTGGATGACCATGCCGGCGCCGAGCGTCAGCTCGAACGGTTCACCGCGGTCGAAGGAGCTGTCCAGTTTCTGCTTGTTGGACCAGGTGACCAGCGAATAGTTCATCTTCAGGTTCGCGCCCGCCTTGGCGCCCTCGCCGGTGCCGGGCTCGAGGTCCTTGGTGATGAGCTTCTTCGGCGGGTCGCAGTCGTCCGGGATGGTGATGGTCGGCGCTTCGCCGAACTTCCCGGTGGTCTTCACGTCCTCGGCCGTGCATTCCTTGCCCTTCGGGGCGGCCGGAGCCGACGACGACGCCGACGCGGGGGCCGCGCCGGAGGTCTGGGCCGAACCTGCGGTGTTCTGTTTCTCGCCACAGGCCGCCAGGGCGAGGACGCCCGCGCCGATGACCACGATCTTGCCGAATGTGCGCATGCGGCCGACCTTAGCCAAGACCCTCCAGCGCGGGAACAAGGTCACCGGTCTGCACTACGCCCATCCGCCGGGTCGCCCTGGTCAGGGCCACATAGAGATCGTTGAGCCCGCGCGGCGACCCGGCGACGACCTCGTCCGGGGACACCAGCAGCACCGAATCGAACTCGAGGCCCTTCGCTCGCTCGACCGGCATCACCGACACCCGGTCTCCGGCCTCGCCGAGCGTCTCCGAGAGCGAAGCGACCAACGGCGACGGGCACAGCACGGCGACCGTCCCACCGTCCACGGCGGACAGTTCGGCGTCGACGAGGCCGGGCAGTTCCGCGGTGAGATCCGCCGGGTCCACGGACCGAAGCCAGGGTTCGAAACCCGTCTCCCGCACCGAAACCGGTGCCTCCAGTTCCGGGTTCACCTCGGCGAGCACCCGGGAGGCGACGGCCATGATCTCCGCCGGGGTCCGGTAGTTCACGGTCAGTTCCTCGAGCCGCCAGCGATCGGCGACGTACGGCGAAAGCGCCTCGCCCCACGTCCGCGCCCCGCCGGCCGCCCCGGTCTGGGCGACGTCGCCGACCAGCGTCATCGACCGGTTCGGCGACCGGCGCATCAGCAGCCGCCAGTCCATCGCGGTCAGTTCCTGTGCCTCGTCGACGATCACGTGCCCGAAGGTCCACGTTCGGTCCTGGGCGGCCCGCTGCGCCGCGGTCATCTCGCTGCGGCGCTGCTGACGTTCGGCGAACAGCTCCGCGTCGAGGACGTCGCCCACCCGCAGCAGTTCCTCGTCGACGATCTCCTCGTCCTGTTCGAGGATGTCGAGCACGCCTTCCGCGTACGCGCGGTCCTCCCGCTCGCGGCGGGCGGCCTCGGCACGGGCTTCGGTGTCGTCCTCGCCGAGCAGCTCGGCGAGTTCGTCGAGCAGCGGGACGTCCGAGGGGCTCCACTTCGCGTCCGTGGGGCTGTAGAGATGCTCACGGTCGGTGTCCGACAGGGCCTTTCCGGCCGCGCTGCGCAACCGTTCGCGGTCGGCGAACAGCTCGTCGAGCACGATCTCGGGGGTGAGTTTCGGCCACAGCCCGTCGATCGCGGCCGCCACGTTCTTGTCCGCGGCCACCTCGGCCCGGATGTCCTGGACGTCCCGCGCGTCGAGCAGGTCCTCCCCCAGTTTGCGGGCGGCCTGCCGGGTCAGCGCGTCGAGGAGATCCGAGACGAAGATCCGCCGGGCGAGGTTGTGCGGACGGCGCGACCGGCGGGCCCGCGTCCGCGCCTCGGTGCAGGTCTTGCGGTCGAGCATGAGGATCTCGCGCTCGAACTCGATCTCCAGCACCGGTTCCGGCACGCGCTGCCGGTCGCGGACCGCGTTGGCGAGCACGCCGGCCATCACCGGGCGGCCCTTGATCTCGGCGGCCTCGCGGGTGACCGGCCCGTCGGCGTCCAGGCCCGGGTACAGCTGCCCGATCGTGGCCAGCAGCACCCCGGTCTCGCCCAGCGACGGCAGGACCTGCCCGATGTAGCGGAGGAACGTGCTGTTCGGCCCGACCACCAGCACGCCGCGCGTGGTGAGCTGCTGGCGATGCGTGTAGAGCAGGTACGCCGCGCGGTGCAGCGCGACGGCGGTCTTGCCGGTTCCCGGACCGCCCTGGACCACCAGGACACCGTTCGGCGACGCGCGGATGATGCGGTCCTGTTCGGCCTGGATGGTGGCGACGATGTCGCTCATCTCGCCGGTGCGGCGGCGTTCGAGCGCGGCCAGCAGCGCCGCCTCGCCCGCGAGCCCGAGGTCCTGGCCCTGGTCGGCGGCGGAGAGGTCGAGGATCTCGTCGTCGACGCCGACGACCTTCCGGCTCAGCGACCGGATGTGGCGGCGGCGCCGCACACCTTCGGGTGAAGCGGCGGTGGCGAGATAGAAGGGCCGCGCGACCGGCGCGCGCCAGTCGACGAGCAGCGGACGGTAGTCGTCGTCCTCGTCGAACAGCCCGAGCCGCCCGATGTAGGTGGTCTCCTCGCCGTGCTCCGGCAGGAAGTCGAGACGGCCGAAGCACAGGCCCTGCTCGACGGAGCTCAGCTGGGCCAGCCTGTCGGTGTACAGCGTCGTGGCGACGTCGCGTTCGGTGCGCGCCTGCGGGGTGCCGCCGGTCTGGCGCAGCGTCTCGTCGAGCCTGCGCTGCGCGTCGACGCGTTCGGCGTCGAGCTTGCGATAGAGGGTGGTGACGTACTGCTGCTCGAGCGCGACGTCCTGCTCGAGCGCGTCGAGTTCCCGGTCCGGGGACACGGACAAAAGCAGCCTGCTTTCGAGAGGTGGGACAGGGGCCGAATGAACTACAACGGCGCCCGCCATCATCTCATTCCCGCGCTCTCACCCGGACCAGGAGGAAGGCGGCGAGGGACAGGACGGTGGCCACACTCGCCCACACGACGTTCTCGTGGAGCAGCGCGGCGAAGGTGGCCGTGACGCCCGCGATGGACTGTGCGACGAACCCGCACAGCGCGACCGCGTATGCGCCTTGCCCGGGCACTTCGCTCACCGCCACGGCCATGCTGCTCGGGAAAAGCGCGGCCTGGCCGAAGGTGGTCCCGCAGTAGAGCGCGACGAACGTCACGAGGGCGGCTGTGAGCGGAATCGCGGGCAAGAGCCACAAGACGATCGTCAGCAGGCCGGCGCCGGCCATGACCAGGGCGCCCGCGCGCGTCAGCCACGGCGAGCCTTTGCGCCCGGCCAGCTGGTTCACCAGCAGCGCGCCGGCGAAGTAGGCCAGCCCGAAGAGGAGGCCGAGTCCGCCGTACTGGTCGATGCTCAGCCCGAAGTGCTGCTGGAAGACGAACGGCGAGACCTCTTGGAGGAGCACGATCGTCGCGAAGCCGAGCCCCGCCGCGATCGTCGGCCGCAGGAATGCCGGAACGGCGAGGATCCGGAGGTAGATCCGGATCATCCCGGTCTTCTCCACGCGGCCCCTGGCGAGCGGGATCATCAGCGTGCCCAGGACACAGAGCACGCCCGCCGCCGTCAGCACCGCGAAACCGCCCTGCCATCCGCCGATCAGCCCGCCGGCGAACTGCCCGCCGCCGAGCGCGGTGACGAACGCGATGGACAGCACCGAAAGCCGCTGGGCGAGCGCGTCGCCGTCACCGAGGTCCCGCACGACGATACGGGCGACGATGGCCGCGCCTCCGGCGCCGATCCCTTGCAGGGAACGGAGAACGAGGAGCCACGCGGGCGAGGTGCTGACGATGAGGACCGCGCTGGCGGCGACGAACAGGCCCAGTGACGCCAGCATCGCGGCCCGGCGCCCGAGACGGTCGGCCGCCCGGCCCCACAGCACCACCGGCGCCGCCGCGCCGACGACGAACAGCGACACCGAGAGCGCCGCGAAGCTGCGCGACACCCCGAAGTCGCGCTCGATCATCGGAAGCGAGGGAAGGTAGATCGTCGTCGCCATCTGCGCGGTGAAGACGACCAGGCAGGCGACCGCCATGGTCCCGCGTCCGGCGCGGACGGTGGCCGGGTGCTCGGTTGTGCTCCTCACTCCGCCGGACGGTACCGACGGGTAACCCGGCTGGGCAACGCGCGCCAGCAGGTGGGAACGCGTGAAGGCCCCCTTCCCTCGGTTCAGCCGAGGGAAGGGGGCCTTCACGCGTTACAAGATCAGAAAGGCAGCCCGATGACCGGCAGCCCGATCGCCGAATCGACGGCCAGCGCGACGAACACGATCATCAGGTACGTGTTCGACCGGTGGAACAGCGACATCGGCTTGGTCTCCTCGCCGCGCCGCACCGCCGCGTTCAGGCTGTGCGCGTAGAAGAGGAACCAGCCGCCCGCCAGGAGCGCGAACGTCGTGTAGATCCAGCTCGTCACCGGGACCAGCAGCAGCGTCCACGCGACCATCACCCACGAGTAGATGACGATCTGCCGCGCCACGTGCTGCGGGGTGGCGACCACCGGCAGCATCGGCACGCCGGCGCGCTCGTAGTCGTCGCGGTACTTCATGCCCAGCGCCCAGGTGTGCGGCGGGGTCCAGAAGAAGATGACGCCGAACATCACGAACGCGGGCCACTCGACGGTGCCGGTGACGGCGGCCCAGCCGATGACGACCGGCATGCAGCCCGCCGCACCGCCCCAGACCACGTTCTGTGACGTACGCCGCTTCAGCACCAGCGTGTAGACGAAGATGTAGAAGAGGATCGTCACGATCGCGAGGATCGCCGAGAGCAGGTTCACCGTGAAATAGAGCACGACGAACGACAGGACACCGAGCACGAGACCGAAGATCAGCGCGCCTCGCCGGGGCACCGATTCCTTCACCAGCGGGCGACGCTTGGTGCGGTTCATCACCTTGTCGATATCCGCGTCGATGACGCAGTTCAAGGCGTTGGCACTGCCGGCGGCCATGGTGCCGCCCACGAGCGTCGCGAGCACCAGCCACGGCGACGGGATTTCCCGGCCTGCCAGGAACATCGCGGGAATCGTGGTGACCAGGAGGAGCTCGATCACCCTGGGCTTCGCTAGGGCGGCGTACGCGCCGACGACCTGGCGGATCGTTCGCCGGCCACCGTGCGGCAGTTCACCGGTCGGATGTACGGCGCTGGTGCTGTCACTGCGTCCGTGCGCAGCGTTCACCAACGACATTTCACTCCCTGCGTCAGTTTTCGGGGCGGGGTCCACCAGGCTTCCGGGTGATGTGGCGGCCCCGGATCCGGCGTGATCTGAACCCTTCCCCGATGTTAGACGTGCTGTTTCCAGAGGGTGATCGCGGGTCCTCGACCGGCCGAACCATTAGGCTGGCCGCGGTAGCCAGCGGCGTACCTCTGCGAACGGCCCGGACCAGGAATATCGTCCCTTCCGGATCGATTGAGATTAGTAGCGGTACACATGGGTTACCCACGAGGGAAGAGAAGCCACAACCTGATGACGGGGAGTTCGAGTTCAGTGTCCGAAACCGCCTCTACCAGCGAGAAGAACCCACTCCTCCGGCGCAACGTGCCCGCCGACTGGACCGAGAACGACACGCGGGCCGTCGACACCGTTCGGGTGCTCGCCGCGGACGCGGTCGAGAACTGCGGCAGCGGTCACCCCGGCACCGCGATGAGCCTGGCGCCGCTCGCGTACACGCTCTTCCAGCGGACGCTGCGTCATGACCCCGCCGACCCGGAGTGGCCCGCCCGTGACCGCTTCATCCTCTCCGCCGGTCACTCGAGCCTCACCCTCTACATCCAGCTGTACCTCGCCGGGTTCGGCCTGGAGCTGGAAGACCTGAAGCAGCTGCGCAAATGGGACTCGAAGACCCCGGGTCACCCGGAGTACCGCCACACCAAGGGTGTCGAGACCACCACCGGCCCGCTCGGCCAGGGTCTCGCCAACGGCGTCGGCATGGCGATGGCGGCCCGCCGCGAGCGCGGCCTGCTGGACCCGGAGCCCGCCGTCGGCGAGAGCATCTTCGACCACTACGTCTACGTGATCGCTTCCGACGGTGACATCGAAGAGGGCGTCACCGCCGAGGCCTCCTCGATCGCCGGCCGCCAGGAGCTGGGCAACCTGATCGTCTTCTGGGACGACAACGAGATCTCGATCGAGGACGACACCAAGATCGCGCTGTCCGAGGACGTCGTGAAGCGCTACGAGGCCTACGGGTGGCACACCCAGGTCGTCGAGGGTGGCGAGGACGTCGTCGCGATCGAAGAGGCCATCAAGGCCGCGAAGGCCGAGACCGAGCGCCCGTCGTTCATCGCGCTGAAGACCGTCATCGGGTACCCGGCGCCGAAGAAGATGGGCACCGGCAAGGCCCACGGCGCCGCGCTCGGCGCCGAAGAGGTCGCCGCGGTCAAGGAGATCCTCGGCTTCGACCCGGAGCGGACCTTCCAGGTCGACGACGAGGTCATCGCGCACACCCGCCAGGCCGTCGACCGCGGCAAGAGCGCCCGCGCCGAATGGCAGGAGAAGTTCGAGGCGTGGGGCGCCGCGAACCCGGAGCGCAAGAAGATCGCGGACCGGATGTCGACCCGCACGCTGCCCGAGGGTTTCGCGGACAACCTGCCGACGTGGGAGCCGGACGCCAAGGGCATCGCGACCCGCAAGGCCTCCGGTGAGGTGCTCAACGCCCTCGCCGACCCGCTTCCCGAGCTGTGGGGCGGTTCCGCGGACCTCGCGGAAAGCAACAACACCACCATGAAGGGGGCCGACTCGTTCGGCCCGGAGAAGGCTTCCACCGAGATGTGGAAGACCAGCCCGTACGGCCGGACGCTGCACTTCGGCATCCGCGAGCACGCGATGGGCTCGATCCTCAACGGCATCGCGCTGCACGGCGGCACCCGTCCCTACGGCGCGACGTTCCTGATCTTCTCCGACTACATGCGCCCGCCCGTGCGGCTGGCCGCGCTGATGAAGGCGCCGGTCACCTACGTGTGGACGCACGACTCGATCGGCCTGGGCGAGGACGGCCCCACCCACCAGCCGATCGAGCAGCTCTCCGCCCTGCGCGCCATCCCCGGCCTCAACGTCGTCCGCCCGGCGGACGCCAACGAGACCGCGTACGCGTGGAAGGCCGTCCTGGAGGACGTCCACCACCCGTCGGGCCTCGCGCTCACCCGGCAGAACGTGCCGGTCCTGGAGGGCACCAGCGCCGAAGGCGTCAAGCGGGGCGGTTACGTCCTCGCCGAGGCGTCCAACGGCAGCCCCGAGGTCGTGCTGATCGCGACCGGCTCCGAGGTCCAGCTGGCCGTCGAGGCCCGCAAGACCCTCGAGGCCGACGGCATCCCGGCGAGCGTCGTCTCGATGCCGTGTGTCGAGTGGTTCGACGCGCAGGACCAGTCCTACAAGGACTCCGTGATCCCGCCGTCGGTCAAGGCACGCGTCTCCGTCGAAGCCGGTATCGCCCAGTCGTGGCACCGCTTCACCGGTGACGCCGGGGTGAACGTTTCGATCGAGCACTTCGGTGCTTCGGCCGACGCCGCCACGCTGTTCCGTGAGTTCGGTTTCACCGCGGAGGCAGTCGTCGAGGCCGCCCGTCGCTCGATCGCCAACACCAAGAACTGAAGGGGAAAGCAAGCATGAGCAACGACAAGCTCGCGCAGCTGTCCGAGGCAGGCGTCTCGATCTGGCTCGACGACCTGTCCCGTGAGCGCCTGAACACCGGCAACCTCGCCGGCCTGATCCGCGACAAGCACGTCGTGGGCGTGACGACCAACCCGACGATCTTCGCCAACGCGATGTCGAAGGGCGAGGCGTACGACGAGCAGACCAAGGAGCTCGCCGCCCGCGGCGCCGACGTCGAGGCCACCATCCGTGAGCTGACCACCACCGACGTGCGCAACGCCGCGGACCTGTTCCGCGACGTCTACACCGCCACGAACGGGGTCGACGGCCGGGTGTCCATCGAGGTGGACCCGCGGCTGGCCAAGGACTCCGACAAGACGGTGGCCGAGGCGCAGGACCTGTGGAAGACCGTGGACCGGCCGAACGTGCTGATCAAGATCCCGGCCACCGAAGAGGGTCTCCCGGCGATCACCAAGACCCTGGCCGAGGGCATCAGCGTCAACGTCACGCTGATCTTCTCGGTCGAGCGGTACCGGGCGGTCATCGAGGCTTACTTCGCCGGTCTGGAGCAGGCGAAGGCCAACGGCCACGACCTCAAGGGCATCCACTCGGTCGCGTCGTTCTTCGTGTCCCGTGTGGACACCGAGATCGACAAGCGGCTCGACGCCATCGGCACCGACGAGGCCAAGGCGCTGCGCGGTGAAGCCGCCATCGCCAACGCGCGGCTCGCGTACGCGGCGTTCGAGGAGCTCTTCGCTTCGGACCGCTGGAAGGCACTCGCCGAGGCGGGCGCGAACGCGCAGCGTCCCCTGTGGGCCTCCACCGGTGTGAAGGACCCGCAGTACTCCGACACCCGCTACGTGGACCAGCTCGTCGTCAAGGACACGGTCAACACGATGCCGGAGAAGACCCTCGACGCGGCCGCGGACCACGCCGACGTCACCGGTGACACGGTGACCGGCAAGGGCGCCGACGCGCAGGCCGTCTTCGACAAGCTGAGCGCGGCAGGCATCGACATCACCGACGTGTTCCTCACCCTCGAGAACGAGGGCGTCGAGAAGTTCGAGAAGTCGTGGACCGAACTTCTCGAGACCGTCACCGGGCAGCTGGAAAAGGCAAAGGACTGATCCCGACCATGGCAGGGGAAACGACCGGCGTCGAAATCGTCGACGCCGCCCTGGCCGGCGAAGCCGCTCCGTTCGCGGAGCGGCTCGTCGCCGACCAGGTCGCATCGAAACTGGCGTCCCAGGACGCCACACTGTGGGGTCCCGAAGCCGAGTCCGAAGCGTCGATCCGTCTCTCGTGGACGACGCTGCACAAGTCCTCGCGGCCGTTGATCGGCGAAATCGAGACATTGCGGACCGACCTGCGCTCGGAGGGCGTCGACCGCGTCGTCCTCGCGGGCATGGGCGGTTCATCGCTGGCCCCCGAGGTCATCACCGCGACGGATGGCGTCGCGCTGACCGTCCTCGACACCACTGACCCGGGCCAGGTCGCCGACGCTCTCGCCGGTGACCTGGAGCGGACGGTCATCGTCGTGTCGTCGAAGTCCGGCGGCACCGTCGAGACCGACAGCCACCGCCGGATCTTCGCGAAGGCCTTCGCCGACGCGGGCATCGACGCGGCGCGGCGGATCGTGGTCGTCACCGACCCGGGCTCGCCGTTCGCGGAACTGTCCGAAAAAGAGGGTTACCGCAAGGTCTTCCTCGCCGACCCGAACGTCGGCGGCCGTTACTCGGCACTGACCGCGTTCGGGCTCGTCCCGGCCGGGCTCGCCGGCGCGGACGTCGCCCGCCTGCTCGACCAGGCCGCTTCGGTGGCCGACGAGCTGGCCGCCGACTCCGTGGACAACCCCGCGGTCAAGCTGGCGGCGGCGTGGGCGGCGGCGCACGAAAAGGGCGCCGAGAAGGTCGTCATCGGCGACACCGGTTCCGGGATCAAGGGTTTCGCCGACTGGGCGGAGCAGCTGATCGCCGAATCCACCGGCAAACAGGGCACCGGTCTGCTGCCGGTCGCCGTCGAGGGCCCGAGCGCGCCCGGATTCGCCGACGCCAAGGACGACGCCACCCCGGTGGCGGTCGGACCGGCGGAGGGCGCGGCGAAGATCTCCGTGACCGGCTCGCTCGGCGCGCAGTTCCTGCTGTGGGAGTTCGCCACCGCGCTCGCCGGGCGGCTGCTCGGGATCAACCCGTTCGACCAGCCCGACGTCGAGGCCGCCAAGAAGGCCGCGCGGTCGCTGCTCGACGACCCGGACAAGCTGAAGGGCGGCGAGAAGCCGTCCACTGTGGACGGCGCGGTCGAGGTGTTCGGCTCGGCAGGCGTGGCCACGGAAGGAAAGCTCGCGGACATCCTGCGGGCTTTCTTCGACTCCGCACCGGAAACCGGCTACATCGCGGTGCAGGCGTACCTAGACCGTCTCGACGACGCGTCGACGTCGCTCCTGCGTGGCGAGATCGCCAAGCGGACCGGCCGCCAGACCACCTTCGGGTGGGGGCCGCGGTTCCTGCACTCGACCGGGCAGTACCACAAGGGCGGGCACCAGAACGGCGTCTTCCTGCAGCTCACCGGCGCCGTCGAGGACGATCTCGACGTTCCGGACCGGCCGTACACGCTCGGCGTCCTGCAGCACGCGCAGGCGCTGGGTGACGGCCAGGTGCTCGCCGAGCACGGCCGTCCGGTGCTGCGCCTGCACCTCACGGACCGGGCCGCCGGCCTGGCCGAACTGGTCCGCGCGGTACAGGAGGCCGGCGAGTGACACGTGCCTGGAACAACCCGCTGCGCGACCCGCGCGACAAGCGGCTGCCGCGGATCGCCGGGCCGTCCAGCCTGGTGATCTTCGGCGTCACCGGTGACCTCGCCCGCAAGAAGCTGATGCCGGCGATCTACGACCTCGCCCACCGTGGGCTGCTGCCCGCCGGGTTCTCTCTGGTCGGGTTCGCCCGCCGGGACTGGGAACACCAGGACTTCGGCGAGCTCGTGCACGACTCGGTCAAGGAGCACGCGCGGACGCCGTTCAAGGAGTCGGTGTGGAACCGGCTCGCCGAAGGGATCCGCTTCGTCCAAGGCACCTTCGACGACGACGACGCCTTCGACCGGCTCGCGCAGACGGTCAAGGACCTCGACGCCGAGCGCGGCACCGGTGGCAACACCGCGTTCTACCTGTCGATCCCGCCGAGCGCGTTCCCGGTGGTGACCAAGCAGCTCGCCCGCTCCGGCCTCGCCGAGGCGAGTGAGGACACCTGGCGCCGCGTCGTCATCGAGAAGCCCTTCGGCCGCGATCTCAAGAGCGCCAAGGAACTCAACGAGATCGTGAACGACGTCTTCCCCGAGGAGTCGGTGTTCCGCATCGATCACTACCTCGGCAAGGAGACGGTGCAGAACCTGCTGGCGCTGCGCTTCGCGAACCAGCTGTTCGAGCCGATCTGGAACGCCAACTACGTCGACCACGTGCAGATCACCATGGCCGAGGACATCGGTCTCGGCGGCCGCGCGGGGTACTACGACGGTATCGGCGCCGCACGCGACGTCATCCAGAACCACCTGCTGCAGCTCCTCGCGCTGACCGCGATGGAGGAGCCGGTCTCGTTCGCTCCGCGCGCTCTCCGCGCGGAGAAGGTCAAGGTGCTTTCGGCGACCAAGCCGCTGGCGCCGTTCGACGAGACCACCGCGCGCGGGCAGTACGCGGGCGGCTGGCAGGGCGGTATGAAGGTGCCGGGACTGCTGCAGGAAGGCGGTTTCGCGAAGGACTCGACCACCGAGACCTACGCCGCGGTGACGCTGGAGGTGCAGAACCGCCGCTGGGCGGGGGTTCCGTTCTACCTGCGCACCGGCAAGCGGCTGGGCCGCCGGGTCACCGAGATCGCCGTGGTGTTCAAGCGGGCGCCGCACCTGCCGTTCGACTCGACCTCCACCGAGGAGCTGGGCCAGAACGCGCTGGTGATCCGGGTGCAGCCCGACGAGGGCATCACGCTGCGGTTCGGGTCGAAGGTGCCGGGGACCACGATGGAGGTCCGCGACGTCACCATGGACTTCGGCTACGGGCACGCGTTCACCGAGTCGTCCCCCGAAGCCTACGAACGGCTGATCCTGGACGTGCTGCTCGGCGAGCCGTCGCTGTTCCCGGTGAACGAAGAGGTCGAGCTGTCCTGGGAGATCCTGGACCCGATCCTCGACCACTGGGCCAAGAAGGGCGCGCCCGAGGCGTACCCGCCCGGTTCGTGGGGGCCGCCGTCCGCGGACGAAATGCTGGAACGTACCGGCCGGAACTGGAGGCGTCCGTGATCATCGACCTGCCGTCGACCACGACGTCGCAGCTGAACAAGAAACTCGTCGAGATCCGCGAACAGGGCGGGCAGGTGGCGCTCGGCCGCGTGCTGACGCTGGTCATCGTGGCCGACGACGACGACCGGCTCGAAGAGGCGATCGAAGCCGCCAACGAAGCCAGCCGGGAACACCCCTCGCGGGTGATCGTGGTGGCCAAGGGCGCACGGACCGCGGCGCCGCGGATCGACGGCCAGATCCGGGTCGGCGGCGACGCCGGCGCGAGCGAGGTCATCGTCCTGCGGCTCTACGGTCCGCTGGCCTCGCAGGGCCAGAGCGCGGTCGTGCCGCTGCTGCTGCCGGACGCGCCGATCGTCACCTGGTGGCCGGGCACCGGTCCGAAGGCCCCGGCCAAGGACCCCCTCGGCGAACTGGCCCAGCGCCGGATCACCGACTCCGCGGCGGAAAAGGCACCCATAAGAGCACTCACCACCCGGGCGAAGTCCTATGTGGAGGGTGACACCGACCTGGCGTGGACCCGGCTCACCAGCTGGCGCGCGCAGCTGGTGTCCGCTTTGGACCTTCCGCCGCATGAGAAGGTCACCGGCGCGACGGTGACCGGCGAGGCCGACTCGCCGTCGACCGAACTGCTCGCCGGCTGGCTGGCCGAGTACCTCAAAGTGCCGGTGAAGCGGGTCAAGAGCAGCGGTGCCGCGGGCATCATCTCGGTGAGGCTGGACCGGCGGTCCGGACCGGTGGAACTGCACCGGCCCGACGGGCGGGTCGGCATGCTGACCCAGCCGGGCCAGCCGACGCGCCGGATCGCCCTGCAGCGGCGGGACAACAAGGACTGCCTGATCGAGGAACTGCGGCGGCTCGACCCGGACGAGGTCTACGAGGCTTCGCTGAACGGGCTGGGCAAGATCTCGTCGGGCACCGCGGCCAAGGCCGATCCGGTGAAGAAGGCGGCTCCGGCGGCGAAGAAGGCCGCCGTTTCGTCGAAGAAGGGCACCTCATGAGCAAGACCGAGGTCGTCGTCTACGAGAATCCGGACCTCCTGGCCGCCGCCGCGGCGGCCAGGCTGGTCACCCGGATCGTGGACGTCCAAGCGGCCAAGGGCTCGGCTTCCGTGGTGCTCACCGGCGGCGGCACCGGGATCGCGATCCTGAGGGAACTGCGCGACTCCAGTGCCCGTGACGCCATCGACTGGTCGCGGCTGGACCTCTACTGGGGCGATGAGCGCTTCGTCCCGGCGGACTCGGACGACCGCAACGAGAAGCAGGCCCGCGAGGCGCTGCTCGACCACGTGCCGCTCGACCCGAAGCGGGTGCACGCCATGGCACCCTCGGACGGCGAGTTCGGCGATGACGTGGACAACGCTGCCGCGGCGTACGCTGACGTGCTCGCCGCCAACGACTCGGCGTTCGACATCATGTTGCTGGGCCTCGGCGGGGAGGGGCACACCGCCTCGATCTTCCCCGACAGCCCGGCGGTGCACGAGAAGGAACGCTCGGTCGTCGCGGTGCGGGACTGCCCGAAGCCGCCGCCGACCCGGATCTCGCTGACCCTGCCCGCGATCCGTCGCGCGCAGGACATCTGGCTGGTCACCGGCGGCGACGCCAAGGCGGACGCCGTCGCACAGGCGCTGGCCGGTGCGGGCGAGGTCGAGCTTCCGGTGGCGGGAGCACGCGGCAGCCGCCGCACGCTCTGGCTGCTGGACCGAGGCTCCGCCTCGAAACTCACGAAGGTCTACCAGACACCTACAAGCTGACGCTTTCGCGCGTGAAGGCCCCCTTCCCTCGACTGAGCCGAGGGAAGGGGGCCTTCACGCGCTTCCGGCCGAGGTGCCCCAAGGCGTAACTCGCGAGTTACGTCTCTGATCACGCGAGTTACGCCTCCAAGCACGCGAGTCGCGAGTTCGAGCACGGCCACCCCGGTAGTGACACCCCCATGGCGGAAGTCCGCGAAGGCCTCCTTCCCTACGCTGAAGGACGGGAAGGATGCGCGGCAGGGTCACCGCGCGGCCACGAAACGTGACTTAGATCAACTTCCGGGGACTTTCGCATCAGAGAGGACTTGTTCGCGCGTCGAAACGATCAACGGACCACCGAGCCCGGGTGGTCCGGTGTGGATTCGACCGACCGAACGTTCATGCACTTGTCCGCAGAACGGACAGTGACCGACCAGTCGCTAGCCCGACTGGGGGAAACTTACCGCCCTTGTACATCCACCCGTTAGCATCCGCACATTTGTTCGTTCCTGCGCGTCCCGATCGGGCGAAGAACACCTCTCACCATTCAAGTCCACAAGACGAGTGAGGTCGCCAGCGATGAGCACAGAGGGTCTCTCGATGCCAGGTATCTCGGTGGGCGGCTCCGGAGCGGACGCCGCCGACCGGATGCGCCGTGCCGCCGGGGTCATGTCGTTCGCCAAGATCAAACGCCCTGCGCTGGTCGCGCTGGGCATCGACACACTCGCGATCTTCCTCGCCGCGCTCGACGTGTGGCTGGTGATCCCCGAGAAGGCTCAGCCGTACTCCATCTACCTGTCCGGCGCCGCGTGCCTCGGCCTCGCCTTCCGGCGCAAGCTGCCGTTCCTCGCGGTGATCGTCACCGTCCCCGGGTTCCTGGCGGGCTGGTCGCAGCTGGCCGCGATGATCGCGCTCGGCTTCCTCGCCACCCGCAAACAGATGCACTGGCAGACCTGGACCGGGTTCGCGCTCGTCTTCACCTGCCGGTTCGTCCAGTGGCCGCTGGCCGACTTCGTCGAGCTCAGCTGGCGTGAGCACGTCCTGGACGGCATCTACGGCGTCATCGTCGCCGGGATGCCGGTGGCCATCGGCCTGCTCATCGGGGCGCGGACCGAGATCTCGCAGAAACTGTCCGAACTGGCCGCCAGCCGCGACCGTGAGCGCCGCTTCCACGCCGACGCCGTCCGCGCGGAAGAACGTGCCCGCCTCGCGCGGGAGATGCACGACGTCGTCTCGCACCAGATCACGCTGATCGCGATGCAGGCCGGCGCGCTGCAGGCGCAGACCACCGACGCCCGCTCGCTCGAAACCGCGCAGGTCATCCGGAAGCTGAGCACCAAGACGCTCGAAGAACTGCGCTCACTCGTGAGCGTGCTCCGCTCGGGCTCCGACGACGACGGTCCCCGGCCGGGGATCAACGAACTCGACCGGTTGATCCGCGG
The DNA here is from genome assembly GCF_046548895.1 of Amycolatopsis sp. cmx-4-54. Lineage (NCBI taxonomy): Bacteria > Bacillati > Actinomycetota > Actinomycetes > Pseudonocardiales > Pseudonocardiaceae > Amycolatopsis > Amycolatopsis sp. cmx-4-54. Next base: position 314,643 of record NZ_JAEBEJ010000005.1, on the reverse strand, counting down.
CTCGGACGTCCCGGTGCATCTGACCGTCGAGCGGATCCCCGACCTCCTGCCCAGCCAGGTTTCGGCGGCGGCCTACCGGACCGTGCAGGAATGTCTGACCAACGTGCACAAGCACGCGCCCGGCGCCACCGCGACCATCCGGATCCAGGGCGAACACGGTTCGCTCAAGGTCGAAATACGCAACGAGCGCGCCCGGACCTCCGGTGCGGCCCTGCCCTCGGGAGGACACGGGCTGACCGGGCTGGCCGAACGCGCTCGACTGCTGGGTGGGAGTTTCGAGACCGCCGACACCGAGGACGGCGGGTTCCGGGTGCGTGCCCGGTACCCGCTCGACCGGTGATCGGGGACTAGATCTCCCGGCGCTGGCGCAACCGCTCCAGCGCCTCGGCGAGGATGGCCTCGCCGTCGGCGTCGGAACGCCGTTCCTTCACGTACGCGAGGTGAGTCTTGTAGGGCTCGGTCCGCGGCGCGGCAGGAGGGTTCTTCTCGTCCTGCCCACCGGGGAGCCCGCAGCGCGGGCAGTCCCACTCGTCGGGAATCTCGGCGTCCATCGAGAACGAGGGCTGTGCCTCGTGCCCGTTGGCGCACCAGTAGGAAATGCGGCGCCGCGGCGCCGACTCACCCCGTTCCGATTCGCCCGAAGGACCGGCACCCACACGGGTGCCACGAATCGCGTTACCGCCAACCATGAATCCTCACACCTATAGGGATCGGCGGCGCGCCCCCCATAGGCACGCCGAAACACCTGGATCGATCAGACCTTGAGCAGGAGCCCGAGGCCGATGATGCTGATCAGCCACACCGAACCCAGCAGCACCGTGATCCGGTCGAGGTTCTTCTCGGCCACGCTGGAACCGGACAGGCTCGACTGCATACCGCCACCGAACAGCGAAGACAGACCGCCACCACGGCCGCGGTGCAGCAACACGGCGACCACCAGGAAAAAGCTCGAGGCGATCAACAGGATTTGCAGGAACAGCTTCATGTCATCCTCTGCGCTCTTTGGAGAATGCAGGAAAACGGTGTGCCACCGGCGGCCGGGGTTGAAACAACCCAGCACCGCCAGAACACACCGTACTCCTGGACTCGTCCACTGCTGTGTGACGGACCGGATACCCAGGCTACCCGGTAGGTGCCCCGATCAGGGAAGGGGCCCGCCCGCGGCGAGTGCGCAGAGTTTGGTGAACTCGTCACCATCCAGGCTGGCACCACCGACGAGCGCCCCATCGATGTTCTCGCAGGCGACGAGGTCACTGATGTTGTTGGCCTTGGCCGAGCCCCCGTAGAGCACGCGGACCGAGGACGCGACCTCGGCGCTGTACTTCTCCGCGAGGGTGGCGCGGATGGCTCCGCACACCTCCTCGGCGTCCTGCGGGGTCGCGACCTTGCCGGTCCCGATCGCCCAGACGGGCTCGTAGGCGACGACGACGTCCTTGACCTGCTCGGCCTTGAGCCCCTTGAGGCCCTCCACCAGCTGGGTCGTGGTGTGGGCGATGTGCTCGCCGGCCTCGCGGACCTCGAGCTTCTCCCCCACGCACAGGATCGGCGTGATGCCGTGCTTGAGCGCGGCCTTGACCTTCTTGTTCACCAGTTCGTCGGACTCGCCGTGGTACTCACGCCGCTCCGAGTGCCCGACGGTGACGAAGCTGCACCCCAGCTTCGCCAGCATCGGACCCGACACGTCACCGGTGTAGGCACCGGAGTCGTGCGGCGACAGGTCCTGGGCGCCGTAGGTGAGCGACAGCTTGTCGCCGTCGGTCAGCGTCTGGACGCTGCGGATGTCGGTGAACGGCGGCAGGACCGCGACGTCGACCTTCGCGTAGTACTTCTCCGGCAGAGCGAAGGCGATCTTCTGAACCAGCGCGATGGCTTCGAGGTGGTTCTGGTTCATCTTCCAGTTGCCGGCGATGAGCGGTTTGCGCGCCACTAGTCGTTCTCTCCCAGCACAGCGACTCCGGGCAGTTCCTTGCCCTCCAGGTACTCCAGCGACGCGCCGCCGCCGGTCGAGATGTGCGAGAAGCCGTCCTCCGGCAGACCGAGCTGCCGCACGGCCGCGGCGGAGTCGCCCCCGCCGACCACGGTGAAGGCGTCGCTCTCGACCAGCGCTTCGGCCACGGCACGGGTGCCACCGGCGAAGGACTCGAACTCGAACACGCCCATCGGGCCGTTCCAGAACACGGTCGCCGCGTCGGCCAGCTTGCCCGCGAACAGTTCCCGCGACTTCGGGCCGATGTCGAGACCCATGCGGTCGGCCGGGATGGCCTTCGCGTCGACGACGTCGAACTCCGCGTCGGCCGCGAAGCCCGTCGCCGCGAGGACGTCCACCGGCAGGATCAGCTCGACACCGCGCTTCTCCGCCTCGGCGAGGAAACCGCGGACCTGCTCCAGCTGGTCCTCCTGCAGCAGCGAGTCGCCGACCTCGTGGCCCTGGGCCTTGAGGAAGGTGTACGCCATGCCGCCGCCGATGAGCAGCCTGTCGACCTTGGTCAGCAGGTTCGCGATGACACCCAGCTTGTCCGACACCTTCGCGCCGCCGAGGACGACGACGTACGGCCGCGCGAGGTCCTCAGTGAGCTTCTTGAGGACGTCGACCTCAGCCAGCACGAGCCCGCCCGCATACGCCGGAAGCGCCCGCGCGATCTCGTAGACCGAGGCCTGCTTGCGGTGCACGACGCCGAAACCGTCGGAGACGAACGCGCCGCCCGGAACGAGCGCGGCCAGCTCCGCGGCCAGCTCCTGCCGCTCGGCCTCGACCTTGCTGGTCTCGCGCGCGTCGAACCGCACGTTCTCCAGCAGGGCCACCTGTCCGTCGGTCAGACCCGCGACGGTGGCCTTGGCGGACTCGCCGACCAGGTCACCGGCCAGCGGGACGTCGACGCCGAGCAGCTCGGTGAGCTTCACGGCGACGGGCGCGAGCGAGAACTTCGGGTCCGGCTCGCCCTTCGGACGGCCGAGGTGCGCCATGACGACCACCTTCGCGCCCGCCTCGGCGAGGCGCTTGAGCGTCGGCAGGGCCGCGCGGACGCGGCCGTCGTCGGTGATCTTGTTCCCGTCGAGCGGGACGTTCAGGTCGGATCGCACGAGTACGAACCGGCCCGAGACGTCCTCGCCCAGCAGGTCTTCGAGGTTCTTCAGCGCCATGGCTCAGGAGAGCTTGTTGCCGACGAGCTTGACGAGGTCGGCGAGGCGGTTGGAGTAGCCCCACTCGTTGTCGTACCAGCCGACGACCTTGACCTGGTTGCCGATGACCTTGGTCAGCGGCGCGTCGTAGATGCAGGACGCCGGGTCGGTGACGATATCGGCCGAAACGATCGGGTCGTCGCTGTAGCGCAGGATGCCGGCCAGGGGGCCCTCGGCGGCGGCCTTGTACGCGGCGTTGATCTCCTCGAGGGTCGCGCTCTTGGTCAGCGTGACGGTGAGGTCGGTGGCCGAACCGGTCGGGACCGGGACGCGGACCGCGTAGCCGTCGAGCTTGCCGTTGAGCTCCGGCAGGACCAGGCCGATGGCCTTGGCGGCACCGGTCGAGGTCGGGACCATGGACAGCGCGGCGGCACGGGCGCGGCGCAGGTCCTTGTGCGGCGCGTCCTGGAGGTTCTGGTCCTGCGTGTACGCGTGGATCGTGGTCATCAGGCCCTGCTCGACACCGAAGGCGTCGTTCAGCACCTTGGCCAGCGGGCCGAGGCAGTTGGTGGTGCAGGACGCGTTCGAGATGATGTTCTGCGAACCGTCGTACTTGTCGTCGTTGACGCCCAGCACCACGGTCAGGTCCTCGCCCTTGGCGGGCGCGGAGATGATGACCTTCTTGGCGCCACCGGCGAGGTGCGCCTTGGCGGCGTCACCGGTGGTGAAGAAACCGGTCGACTCGACGACGACGTCCACGCCGAGGTCGCCCCAGGGCAGGTTGGCCGGGTCGCGCTCGGCGAGGGCCTTGATCGTCTTGCCGTCGACGACGATGCCCTCGTCGCTGACGCTGACCTCGCCCGGGAAACGGCCGAGGATGGAGTCGTACTTGAGCAGGTGGGCCATGGTGGCGACGTCGCCGAGGTCGTTGAACGCGACTACCTCGATGTCGTGACCGGCGGCCTGCACGGCCCGGAAGAAGTTGCGGCCGATGCGGCCGAAGCCGTTGACACCTACGCGAACCGTCACTGCTGCCACTCCCTTGAGACTCGTCCGGGATCGCCCCGGTAAGACGTCCTTTACTCGGGCGCAACCCTAGCGTGCGTGCTCGGGCGACCCTCTTTGCCCTGACGAGACTTCCACCACTCGGTGGGTCAGGTCAAGAATCGATTAAGACCGCCGCTACCAGGCCGTCTTGTCGAAACTCTCAGCTTCCCTGTGCTAGCCGTCGCTCCAACGGTGTCCGCATTCGTGGCGTGACTCGCACCTCTCCGAACCACTCGGCCAGGTGGTTCGCCTCCGCCTCGACGGCCCGTTCGACGTCCGCGCCGACGTCCTCCAGGAAGTGGTGGACGACCTCGCCGTCCGGCCGCTGCGCCCAGCCGCCGACGATGCGGCCGTCGGCCCAGACGGTGGGCCCGATGTTCCCGGTGCCGTCGAACAGCGGCGCCTTGTGCGGGCCGAGATACCAGTCGCGCTCGATCCAGCCCATCGCCGTCGGATCGAGGGACGGGAGCAGGGCGACCCAGGGGGCGGGCTCCGCGACCGGCTCCAGATCGTCGACGAGCACGACGCCGGGTACGCCGTCGAGATCGACCTCGACCGGCTGAATCGCCGCGAGCGCCCTCTTCGTCTGGCCTATCGTCCAGCCCGTCCACCAGCGAAGGTCCGCGACCGGGGCGGGTCCGTAGGCGTACAGCCACCTTCGGGCCAGCTCGGCCCTGGCGGCGTCGGCGTCCCATGCGGCGAGACCCTGTGGCAGCCAGCCCGCCATCGGGGCCCAGTAGTACTGGCTGCTGATCCAGCTGCCGCGCGGGCGGCCACGCACGATACGGCCGTCGACCGCGAGCTGGAACAGGACACGGCTGGTGACGTTGGCGATCGCCTCGTACGGCTTGCCCTTCGCCATCAGCAGCTGCTGTTTGAGCCGCGGCTCGTCCTCGGAAAGCTGCTGTGCCGTGGCGGAACCGCGGGCCTTCAGCGCGCGCTCGGTCGCGTCCTCGACCTCGGCGAGCCAGCGCTCCGGCTCCGGCACGTTCACCGGATGTCCCTGCGTGCCGAGGTGCTGTTCGAGCAGGCGGCGCTGCTTCTTGGCGATGTCGGCGGAACACGCGGCCTGCACGAGCGCCGCGTTCTCGTGACCGAGGACGAAGACCGTGCGGCGCATGCCGAGCATCCGGATCAGGGTGCGCTCCTCGTACAGCGCGCTTTCCAGCTCGGCGACACCGCTGCCTTTGACGCGCGCCCACGCCGACAGGTGCACCGACGCCGGATCGGTGGCATGCAGCGCGACGACCGCGTCCGCGGCGGCGTGCACCGACTCGGCGGGCGCGACGAGGCGATGACGCGTCGCGAGGCGGGCACGACGCTGCCCGATACCGATCTTGGGGGTCACGGATCGTTCCTACCACCGGGCCCCGACAAAACCCCGGATCGGACCGGGCTCGTGTTCAACTTGCGCGGGATGGCCGTTCCCCCGTCGTCGTGACCCCGGCCCGGTCCGTAAAGGCCTCCTCGAGTACATGAAGGCCCCCTTCCTTGCGCCTAGGTACAGCAAGGGGGCCTTCATGTACCGAGGCCACTCGTGAAGGGCTAGACCCGCTCCAGCTCGAAGACCGGGATGACGCGGCCGGTCTTGCTCTGGTAATCGGCGAACTGCGGCTGGAGGGCGGACTGCCTGGCGTAGACCTCGTCGCGCTCGGCGCCGGCGAGCAACCGCGCGCGGACGGGGAAGGTCTCGGTGCCGAGTTCGACCTTTGTGTCCGGGTGGGCCACCAGGTTGTGGAACCACGCCGGGTTGTCGTCCGAGCCGCCCTTGCTCGCGAAGATGAAGATCCGGTCACCTTCGAGAAGCGGGACCAGCGGCGCGATCCGCTGAGCGCCGGACTTCGCGCCGGTGTGGTGGACGAGGACGAGCGGGTAGCCCTCGAACATGCCCCCCGCCTTGCCGCCGGTCTCACGGAACTCGGCGATCACGGTGCGGTTGATCTGGTCGAAGTCGAACGTGTCAGTCATGACCTCGATCGTATGGCGCATCCAGTGACCATATCGATGCCTGAAAACGCCACGAAGATATCCATCTGTCGCACTATCCTCGATGGCATTGACCTGTTGGCCGAAGCGCTCGCCGTGGGCGGAGTGCGTGGCGCCGCCGGAGCGCGGATCGAGGCATCCGGACCATGGGGCATCCTCTGGCACGGCATCACCCGCGCCGCCTTCTACGCCGTCACCTGCGGCACCGCCTGGCTGGAACTCGCCGGGCACCCGCCGCGGCAGCTCATGCCCGGCGACGTCGTCCTGCTGCCGAACGGCCCGGAGCACACTCTGCGCAGCGCCCCGGACGTCGCGATCATTCCCAACCTGTGCACGGCGGCGGAGAAGGCCCGGGACTGCGGTGGCGTGCTGCGCCTCGGTTCCGGCGAGGTGGAGACCCATGTCCTCGGCGCGTCCTACGCCTACGACCCGGCGGTGTCCACCCAGGTGCTCGCCACCCTGCCGGAACTGGTGCACATCCGCGCGAACCACGTCGGCGGCGGGCTCGACGACACCGTCCGTCTGTTGTCGCGGGAACTGGCCTCCCCGCAGATCGCCACCGAGTTCGTCCTCAACCGGCTCGTCGACATCCTCCTCGTCCAGTTGCTCCGCGCGTGGCGGACCGAGAAACCGGCCGAGGCCCGGGGGACGTGGCTCGGCGTCCTCGGCGATCCACTGATCAGCGTGGCACTGGCGAAGATCCACGAGGACCCGGCGAAACCGTGGACCACCGACCTGCTCGCGGCGGAACTGGCGACATCGCGCAGCACACTGACCCGGCGCTTCCGCGAGACCACCGGCCGGACCCCCGGCGAGTACCTCACCCAGTGGCGGATGGACCTGGCCGCCGTCCGGCTGCGCGACACCGGAGACACGGTGGACACCATCGCCCACTCGGTCGGCTACACGTCGGTGTACGCGTTCAGCCGGGCCTTCCGCCGGGCTCGCTGTCAGGCGCCCGGGCAGTACCGGGCCTCGGCGCGTGAAGACCTCAAGCCGGCCGGGTGACCGGAACGACCTCGAGAAGTTCCTTCAGGCCTTCGAAATCCTGCGGATCGGTGGTGTACAACGGCATCCGGTGCGCGATGGCGACACTGGCGATCATCAGGTCGGCCACCCGCCGCCGGGGTGTCCTGCCCATCGCGAGCACGGACGCCGACACCCGGCCGAAGATCCGCGCCGCCTCGGTACCGAAGGGCAGCGGGTCGAACTCGGATTCCACCCGTTGCAGCAGATCCGTGCGCCGGGCCCGTTCGGCCGGGTCGGCGGCGTAATGCGGACCCGCCGACAGTTCGGCGAGCGTGATCGTGCTGATCGACATCAGGTCCGGCAGCTGGGCGTGATCGATCGCCCGGCGCAGAATGAGGATGTTCGTGTCGAGCAGGCCGTGGACCTCAGCGGCCATAGGGATCGTCCGCCTCCCCTTCGAAGGCCTCGTCGAGGTCCGCACGGAACCTGTCCGGGTCGATGAGCGGAGCGTTCGCCGAACCGGTGGCGAACTGGTCACGGGAAACGGCGTGCCGTCGACACAGCGGAATCAGCTGGGCGATGGGCGAACCGCTACGGGTCACGGTGAAGGTTTCGCCGTGCTCGACCGCGTCCATGATCTCGCCGGACCGGTTCCGGAGATCACGCTGGGAGATCTCGTGCTGAACGCTCATATCCGCACTTTACCACGAAGTGCCACCTTGTGCCACTGCGTGCCACACCCCCTCAGGCCGTCTCCTCCTCCGGCTCCGGCTCGTCCGCCGGCCGCGTGAACAGCCGCGTCGCCGAGAGCCGCGCGACGCCGTCCGGCTCGCCGAGTTCGTCGGTCGCGTTCCGGATCGTCGCGTCGACGGACAGGTACTTGCGTCCCGCCCGCAGGTCCGCGTCGTTGCGCAACCGCACGATCAGCGGGAACTCGCTCAGCGCGCCGGCGTCGAAAAGGCCGGTGGTGTAGATCAGCTGGACGCCCAGCGCCTCCGCGACCGCGCGCTGCAGTTCCAGCAGGTAGCCCGCCGACGCACGGCCGATCGGGTTGTCGAGGAACAGCACGCCGGAGTGCCGGTTGCGGGCCTTGCCGCGGTTGTTCGCCCGCAGCGCCGCCAGGGTGCAGTACAGGATGATCGCCGCGGTCAGCTGCTGCCCGCCGGAGAACACGTCCCTGATCTCGGAGACACGCTGCCGCTCGGTCCGCAGCACGGAGTCCGGCTTCAGCATGTCGACCCGGAAACCCTTGGGAGCGGCGGCCTGCACGCCGCGCAGTACGAGCGAAGGCCCGTCCCGCTTGACGTCCCGGCCGTCGGAGGTCTTCCCCACCGCGGCTTCGTCGACGACCTCGCCCAGCTTCTCGGCGAGCACGTTCTCTTCGAGTTCGGTGAAGCGGATCCGCAGGAACTCCTGGCCCGACCAGTCGCCGAGACCGTCCGGCAGCCGCGAAACCCGTTGTGCCGCACGGAGAGTGCGCAGTGCGCCGTCGACCATGCCCTGCAGGCGCGTGATGATGCCGCCGCGGTGCCGGTCGATCTGCGCGAGATCGTCGGTGAGCGTCCGCAGCCGGGGCCGCAGTGCCTCCGCCCATTCCGCGGCGTGGGCGGGCAGCTGATCGCGGCGGACCGAGATCACCTGCTGCCGCACCGGTGTGCTGAGCTTTTCGAACCGTTTGTCGGTGGCGTACTGCGCCAGCTGGTCGGCCGCGGCCCGCACCCGGCGGTCACCCGCGTCGGCGGCGTCCTGCGCCTCGGTGAGCGAGGTGTTGAGCCGGGAGTGCTTGACGCGCGCGGATTCGACATCGCCGTCGAAGGCCGCCTCTTCGTCCTCTTTGGCCAAAAGGTGCGCCATGGACTCGGCCAGCAGACCGAAGCCGGACGCGGACGTCTTCGCGGACTCCAGCGTCGCTTCGGCCGCCGCGCGGCGGTCCTGCAGTTCCTCCCATTTCCGGGCGGCGGCGGACACTTCGAGACCGGCTTCGTCGATCAGCTCCAGGCCGTGTTCGATGTCCTTCGGCCTCGCGTCGAGGGCGAGCTGGGGGCTCGCTAGCTCCGGAAGCTGGCTCAGTTCCGCCTTGCGGGTCGCGACGAGCCCGACGATCTCGGTGCGTTCTTCCTCCAGCACCGTGACCGCGCGGTTCGCCCGCGCCTGCGCCGCCGCCCGCGCCGATGCGTCGGAGCCGTCCGGCGTCTCCAGCAACGCCGAGGCCCGCTCGCGGACAGCGTCGTCCAACGCCTCCACAGCCGCCCGCGCGGACGCCTCGACACTCTCGGCCTGATCGAGTTCCGCACGGAGGTCGCTGCCGACCTCCACCTTCGCGTACGCCTCGGAAGCCGACGCGAAAGTCCGCCGCAGCGCGTCCACCGGCTCGGCGGGCACGGGGTCGTTTTCGGTGACGTCACTCGATCCCGGCACCTCGGCCAGTTCCGCCTTCGCGGTTGTTGCCGTGCGCCGGTGTCCGTCGGCCGTGCGCTGCTCCTCGCTCGCCTGCTCGCGCAACCGGGACGCCTTCACCGCGGCTTCGGACGCCGTCGCCTCCGCCCGCTCGGCGGTCTCGGTCGCGCGTTCGACGTCGTCCGTCCACTCGGGAATCTTCGCGGCGCGCGCGGCGAGTGTTTCGAGCCCGCGGGCCCGCTCCCCCGCCTCGGCCGAAGCCGCACGCAGCTCGGGGACCCGTTCCCGCAGCCCGGCCGCCTTCTCGCCGAGACGCTGGAACTCCTTTTCCGCCTGCTCCAACGCGGTCTGCGCGGTTTCGTGTGCGGTACGCGCGTTCTGGAGCTGCTCGGCCAGTGTCGCGATGCTGCCGGGCGGGTAGTCCTCGCGCCAGGTTTTGAGCTTCCACGACAGGGCGCTGTCGTCGGCCAGCGACGTCGCCAGCGCTTCCAGGCGGCGCTGACGTTCCGCGTGCCGGAGCGCGATGGCCTCGCGCTCGGCGTCGGCGGCTTCTTCGTCGTACATCGCCGGGTTCGGCGGCACGAGGAAGGCGATCCCGGCCTCGTCCGGCAGGCGGTCGGTCGTGGTGGCCTCGGTCGTGGCGACCGGGATGATCGTGGTGGGCAGCAGACGCCGCTCCGCCAGGATCTTCTCGGCGAGCCGGACCTGCTCCGGTTCGTTGAGCAGGATTCCCGAGACCAGCTGGGGCGCGCGGGCCAGCACGGCCGCCCGCCGCTTTTTGTCCAAAGTAGACAGGTAGCGCCAGCCGGACCAGGCGTTCATCCCGGCGGCTTCCAGCGCGTCCAAAGCGGCCTGGACCTCTTCGGTGGCGGGCAGGAGACCACCGGAGCCGAGCGCGTTCAGCGCGCGCTCGTCGACGGATTCCTCCATCCGCAACGCGGTCTGTTCCCTCTCCGCGGCCGAACCCGCCTCGCGAAGCCGCTCCAGCAGCACCGGGAGGTCCGTCTCCAGTGTGACGTCGTCGGCGCCGAGGAGTTCGCTCAACCGGGGTTCGACGGCGAGCGCGTCGGTGCGCCGGTTGGCCCGGTCGAGTTCGTCGGCCGCGCGTTCGAGACGGTCCTTTGTGGACCCCGCGAGCCGGTGCGCGTCGTTGACGGTGACCTGCGCGGAGCGCAGATCTTCGGCGACGCGTTCGAGTTCCTGTTCGCGCCGAACGAGTTCCGCGGCGGTCGCCTCGGCCTCGGCCCTGGCCGCACGCGCCGCTTCGGCGACGTCGGCACCGGCCTTGAGCGCGCCGGACCGGACCGTTTCCGCGATCTCCTCACGGATTTCGGCGATCCGCGCGCCCAGCCCCCGGGCCTCCGCCCGGCGCGAGGCCGCGAGGTTCGCCGACTCGTCCCGTTCCGCCTGCGCCTTCTCCGCCTCGGCACGCAGGGCACCGACATGGGCTTCGGCCTTCGCCGCCTGCTCGGCGGCGTTCTTGGCCAGCGCCAGCAGACCCCGCGCGAGCGCGCCCGCGGCGGCGTTGCGCGCCTGCAGCGCGGGCTGCGCCTTCTGCTCGCGACTTCCCACCAGTTCCCGGAAATCGCGGGCCTTGCGGGAAGCGTTGAGGTGGTTGAGCACGGTGGCGCATTCACGCCAGGCCTCGGCGGCGGTCTTGGCCTCGGCCAGTTCGCCGTCGATCCGCTTCTTGCCCTCCTGCGCCTCTTCCAGCCGCAGTTTCCCGACCAGGCGGCGGAGTTCGGTGACTCCGGCGGTGAGACGACGGTGGTCGCCCTCGGCCAGTTTCTCGGCGGACTTCACCTCGTCGACGTGCTGTTCGAGCCCGCTCAGTCGCTCGTTCTCCAGCTTGTCGCGCGCGGCGACCTGACCGGCCAGCGTCCGCATCTCGGCGCGGGCCGCCTCGGCGAGCTTTCGTGACGCGGCGGCGACGCCTTCCTCCTCCGCCAGCGGCGTGAGCAGATCGAGGGCACCGGCGACGAAATCGCGCTCCGACAACAGGTCCCCGCGCTGGGCGAGGTTGTGCGCGTACGTCGCGACGACCTCGGCGAGGTCCTTCGGTTCCTCCTCCGAAAGCACCGCGCGCAACAGGAACTCGACGAACGCCTCGTCCGTGCTGAACGCGAAGGCGTCCGCCGCCTCTCCCTCACCGGCGTTCATCGCGCGCTGGTACCGGAAGAGTTCGGTGTCGAGGCCGAGACCGTCGAGCCGGGACGTCCATTCGTGGTGCCGCCGCGTCCAGAACAGCTCCAGTTCCGGCTCGCCGCCGTGCACCTTGTCGAGCTGGTCGTGGAAGCCGGACATCGTCAGCAGCCTGCCGTCCGACGTCAGCGGCAGCGAGTCCAGGTCGAGCGAGGGCGTCGGCCGGAAGCAGTACCAGGAATCGACGAGGTTCTCCGAATCCGCCGACACCACGTGCCCGCGCCATTCCGACACCTTGCCGGTGATCACCCGGTGACCGGTCTCGACCTGCAGCCATTCCAGCACGACGTGCGAGACGTCCTTGGCGGCGACGAACTTCTCCAGCACCTTGGTGTTCGTCGTGCCGACGACCTGGCGGCGGCCGGGCAGCATGACCGAGAAGATCAGCTTGATCAGGACGGACTTGCCGCCGCCGTTCTCCAGGAACAGCACGCTCGCCGGCGACGGCCGCCGCGGCGGCCCCTCCCCCGCGAGGTGGATCCCGGCGCTGAACAGCGCGTCCTGTTTGGGCGCGGTGATGGCCGCGCCGACGCCGCTGAAGTCCAGCACGACGTCCTGGTACCGCGCGCCCGCCGGACCCACCGAGTGCAGGCGAACCCGCGAAAGCTCGTACATCGACTCCCCTTGGTTAAAGCGTGTCCGACGCGGCCGCGCGCAACGTCCCGCCGCCGTTGGCGACCGAGACCACGTTCAGTTCCAGCAGATCGTCGAAGGCCGCGTCGGCGGCGAGTTCGCGCACCTGCACCTGATAGCGCGGCGTCGTCCGGTAAGTGCCGCCCTGTTCGCCGCTGACCTGGACGAGAAAGCCTTGATCGGCGAGGAAACGCAGGGCCCGCGCGACCATGCCGCGCGTGGTGTCCGACGCCAGTCTGCCGTCCTTGGTCGCCGCCGCCGCCGGACGCCGGGCGTAGGCGCGCCAGGCCTGTTCGAGTTCGGGCGCGTCGGCCAGCGGGTCGTTGTTCGCCTCCGCCTCCGCCGCGCGCTCGTCGAGGATCCGGCAGGCCTCCCGCACCATCGCGTCCACCTGCTCGACGCTGACGCGGCCGATGTAGGTGTCGTTGGCGAGGTCGTCCGGGCGCGGGTAACCGAGCGCGGCGGTGGCCAGGTGCACGAGCCCGTGCAGGACCTTCTCGGTTTCGCGGCGTTCGCGGATCTTGCTCTGCCGCGCGTAGCTGTCCATCTTGATCTCGAAGACCGACTCGTCGGTCGCCGCCAGCACGGCACCGGCCTGAAGGTTGACCTCCAGCACCATCAGCCCGAGCCCGGCCGCGACCGCGTGCGTGAGCTGTTTGAACGCCCTGTCCTCGCCGTAGCGCCGGACGAGGTCGCCGTACACGACGTCCCGCGACGGCAGCTGCTTCGGCCGCATGCCGAAGGAAACCAGCCTGGCCGCGGATTCGACGTCCCCGGTTGTCGTCACGCGACCTCCTCCTCTTCGTCGTGGCGATCGACCGCGGCCGACGAAAGCAGCAGATCCGCTCCGCCGAACTCGGGGTCTTCGAGCAGCGTGCCGTCGTCGACGGCCAGCAGCACCTGGCGCTCCCCCTGCCGGAGCGCCGCGCCGACTTCGGGACTGTAGGCGTGCACCGCCCGCAGGGCGACCAGGGCGGGCAGCCCGGGATCGATCCGGCGGGCTTCTTCGAGCAGCCCGGACAACCGCCGCGGCACCTCCGGCAGGTCGAGCAGGTCGTCGGCGAGCCGCCACTGCTCGTCGCCGAACCGGTCGGTGACCTCGGCGGGCATGAGCTCGGGTTCGGGGATCTCACCGACGAGCTGATCGCGTTCGGGGGCGGGCCGCAGCAGCAACGACACCAGCGACGACAGCGACGGCACGGTCGGCGGGGAGATCCCGGCTCCGGCGTGGAAGAACGATTCGGCGGGCGCGACGGCTTCGGCGATCGGCAGGCCCAGCGTCGGCATCAGGAGCTGGCCGAACAGGTCGATCGTCGCGCGTTGCGGCGGCCCGGAGAACTGCTGACGGTCTTGTTCGGCGCGGAACACCGCGCCCGCGTCGGCCAGCCTCGACTGGAGCCGCGTGTGGCGGCGGATGCAGTCGCCGACGATGTCGACGAGTTCGGCCGCGCGGCGTTTCCGGTCGAGGTCTTCGGTCTCGTCCCTCGACGCGGTGATGTTCTTGAGGATCGCGTTTTCGGCGCGGAAGCGGGACTCGATATGGGACAGCGCCTGGTCCAGCAGGTCCGGGACCTCACGCTCCCAGTCGACCGCGCGCACGTCGCGACGGGTGGCGTCGAGCTTGGCACGCAGCGTCTCACCGTACTGGACCGTCCGGTAGCGGGCCTGTTCCGCCGCGAGCTTCGCGTCGGCGAGGCGGCCCCGGTTGATCAGGTTCTCCAGTTTGACCTCGGCCGCGATCTGGGCGGACTCGACGTCGGTGTCCAGCGCGCCGACGAGCACGTTGATCGCCTCGTCGGTGGCGCGCAGGTAGACCTCGCCGTCGGGCGCGGCCAGCTCGACGAGCAGCTTGAAGTCGAACTGGCGGCGCTGGTAGCCGCCGCCGGGGCCGATGGAGCCGTAGACGCGACGGAACCCGCGATCGGTGGTGCCGACATTGATCAGATTGTCGAGGACCCACCGGGCGACCTTGGCATGCTCGTCGGGAGTCCGGCCGGGCGCCTGGAGCGCCACGAACGGCAGCAGCCGCGTGATCACCTGTTCGTGGTCGGCGCCCGTGTCGAAGTCCATCGAGACGGTGACCTGGTCGATCGTATGCAGGGCGATCTCGGCCATTTGGTAGATCGTGGCGTCCGCCCAGTCCAGCTTCGCCTTGCGCGCGTCGAGGTCGTGCAAGGGCGCGGTGCAGGCCAGCGCCTTGAGGCGGCGGGTCAGCCCCTCGTCGGCCAGCCCCATCCCGGTCAGCTCGTCGTCTCGCACAGCAGGCCAGGCTAGTCGCCGCCCCCGGCACCTCGCACGGGTGACCGGGGTGCCCGGGGTTCCGGGCGGCGGTAGCGTCTGGTTCATGCGTGAAATGAGCCGGGACGAATGGTGGGAGTTCGCGAGCGAGGGCACGCGGACGGGCATGCTCGGCCTGGTCCGCGCCAACGGGGCACCGATCGTGACGCCGGTGTGGTTCCTGCTGAACGAGGGGCCGGACGGTGACGAACTGATCTTCACCACCGGCACGGACACCCTCAAGGGGAAGGCGCTGCGACGCGATCCGCGGCTTTCGCTGGCCGTCGACGACCAGAAGCCGCCGTACTCGTACGTGCAGTTCACCGCCGAAGCCGTGTTGCACGACGATCTCGACGAGATGCTCGAATGGGCGACCAAGCTCGGTGGGCGGTACATGGGCGCCGACCAGGCCGAGGCCTACGGCAAGCGGAACGCCGTCCCGGAGGAGTCGTTGGTGCGGGCACGGATCACGAAGGTGATCGCGCGGGCGGACATCGCCGGCTGACGCTTCCCTCTCCGGGTGCACGGCTGCTGCGTGTGTATCACCAAAGCGACGTTGCGAAAGCCACTTTCGCAACGCTGAAGGTTGCGAAAGTGGCTTTCGCAACCCGCCGACCCGGAGACATGTCGCTGGCCGCGACACCCTTTCCTCGCGTTTAGTCCTCTGGATGCGGTACTTGCGTGTGCAAGGACGCGTTCGGGGAGCGTGACCCTCCGTGTTGATGTTGGTCAAGTATTGACACGAAGCACCCGCTGGTGTGTGATTTGAAACATAGATAGGAAAGTTTCCTAACTAAACTCCACGTCACCCGCCGGGCTCGCCCGGTCCGCCGTTGCACCTCCCGACCCCGAACTTCACGCATGGAGGCTCCAGTGGCACCCCGACCACCGTGGCGCGCGTTGCTCACGTGTGCCGCCGCAACGGCGATGACCTTCGCCGTCCTGCCGGCGCTGCCCGCCGGCGCGGCACCGACCGAGCACGAATCCGAAACCGCGGCGATCTCCCAAGGCGCCGTCGAAAAGAACCACGCGGGCTATTCCGGCACCGGGTTCGTGAACTTCGACAACGTCGCCGGCAGCTATGTCGAGTACACGGTGAACGCCGCGCAGGCCGGAACCCGGACGCTGACCTTCCGCTACGCCAACGGAACCACGATCGACCGGCCCGTCTCCTTGAGCGTCAACGGCACCGCCGCCGGGACGCTGTCCTTCCCCGGCACCGGGGCGTGGACCACTTGGAAGACCATCACCAAGGACGTCGTTCTGGCCGCCGGGGCCAACAAGATCCGCACCACCGCGACGACCGCGAACGGCGGGCCCAACGCAGACAAGCTCACCGCGAGCGGGGTCCTCGACGCCGAAGCGCCGACCCCGCCGAAGAACCTGGCCGCCAAGGACGTCAAGGCCCGCAGCGCCACCTTCACCTGGGAGGCCGCGACCGACAACGTCGGCGTGGTCCGCTACGACGTCATGCGCGGCGGCAACGTCCTCAAGACCGTCGACGGCAACACGCTCACCACGACCGTCGACAATCTGCAGCCGAACACGGCCTACGACATCTCGGTCGGCGCCTTCGACGCGGCCGGAAACCCTTCACAGCAAAGCAATGTCGTCCAGTTCACGACCCCACCCAGCGGGGACACCACCCCACCGACGGTGCCGGGGAACCTCCGCTCGACGTCGGTGACCGCGAACAGCGTCTCCTTGGCGTGGAACGCTTCCACGGACAACAGCGGCACCATCGCCGGTTACGACGTTTACCAGGGCACCACGAAGGTCGCGACGACGCCTTCGCTCGAAGCCACGGTGACCGGCCTGACCGCGAACACGTCGTACACCTTCACGGTGAAGGCGCGCGACCTCGACGGCAACGCTTCGGCCGCGAGCACCGCGCTGACCGCGAAGACCAGCGGCGCCGCGGGCGGTGGGATTCCCGAGTACGACAAGGACATCACGAAGGCGGACCTTGCCTGGTCGGTCGACTTCCTGCCGGACGGCACGGCGCTGGCGACCGAACGCGACCGGTTCGAGATCCTGCGGATCACGCCGTCGGGTGAGAAGACCACGGTCGGCAAGGTGCCCGGCGCGGTCGGCACCAACGGCGAGGGCGGCCTGCTCGGCATCGCGATCTCGCCGAACTACGCCACCGATCACGCGATCTACCTGTACCACACGGCATCCGGCGACAACCGGATCGTGAAAATGACCTACGACAACGGAAAACTGTCTTCGTCCTCGACCCCGGTGCTCACCGGGATCGCCAAGAACCGTTACCACAACGGCGGAAGGCTGCGCTTCGGCCCGGACGGCA
Source organism: Amycolatopsis sp. cmx-4-54 (assembly GCF_046548895.1). Classification (NCBI taxonomy): domain Bacteria; kingdom Bacillati; phylum Actinomycetota; class Actinomycetes; order Pseudonocardiales; family Pseudonocardiaceae; genus Amycolatopsis; species Amycolatopsis sp. cmx-4-54. The sequence continues at coordinate 297,701 of NZ_JAEBEJ010000005.1, read as the reverse complement.
AGCTCTACGCCACCGTCGGCGACGGGCAGAACAAGGAAACCGCGCAGAACAAGGGTTCGCTCAACGGCAAGATCCTGCGGGTCAACCCCGACGGATCGGCTCCGAGCGACAACCCGTTCTTCTCCACCGGCGGCAACGCCCGCTACGTGTGGAGCTTCGGACACCGCAACCCGCAGGGCCTGGCGTGGGACTCCCGCGGCCAGCTGTGGGCTTCGGAGTTCGGCGACGGCAAACTGGACGAGCTCAACCTGATCCAGAAGGGCGGCAACTTCGGCTGGCCCCAGTGCGAGGGCACCAGCGGAACCTGTGGTGGCACGGTCGCGCCGAAGAAGACCTGGCCGACCAGTTCCGGCGGGCCGAGCGGGATCGAGATCGTCAACGACTGGATCTACGTCGCGGCGGTCACCAGCGAACAGCTCTTCGCCACCCAGATCAACGCGGCGGGCAACGGCGTCGGCTCGGTGCAGTCGCTGTTCTCCGGCCGCTGGGGCAGGCTCCGCTCGGTCACCAAGACCCCGGACGGCGGCCTGTGGGTCACCTCGACCAACGCGGACAAGAACGGCGGCACCCCGAGCGGGATCGACAACGTCGTGGTCCGGCTGAAGTTCCCCGGCGCCGCACAGCCGGGAGCGTTCAAGCTGACCAGTTCCGCGTTCGCCGACAACGCGTCGATCCCGGACAAGTTCACCTGCGCCGGTGACGGCACCGCGGGCCAGGACACCTCCCCGCCGCTGGCATGGGGCGCCGGGACCACCGGTGCCAAGGGCTACGCGATCGTCTTCGCCGACGTGGCCAACAACGGCAACAAACTGCACTGGGCGATCTGGGACATCCCGGCGTCCGCGGCGTCCACGGCGTCCACAGTGTCACTGCCCGAAGGCCTGGGCGCGGGCTACTCCGTTCCGAACCAGAACGGCGCCAAGCAGAAGGCCATGGGCAGCGGGGCGAACTCGCAGAAGTACTTCGGCCCCTGCCCCGGCGGCTCCAGCCATCCCTACACCTTCACGCTCTACGCGCTGAAGTCGGCGACCGTGCCGGGCTTGTCCTCGTCCTCGACGATGGCGCAGATCGAGACGGCGATCAAGAACGCCTCGACGGACAACGTCAAGCTACGCGGCAAATCCAGCGCCGCGTCCTGAGCACGGCCGGGGTGTCCGGAGCGGCGCCGGGCACCCCGACCGTATCCAGTGTGAGCTGGAGGAACGCCACCCCGCCCGGGTTCTCCCGGCGGGGTGGTTTTTCGTTCACCAGCCGAACAGGTTCCGCATGATCCGCCCGCACCGCTCGGTCATCGCCGCGGCGTCCTGATCCGGCTGGTCGATCCACCAGCTGATCAGCGAATCGACCACGCCGGTCCACACCTGGGCGATCGCCTCGATGTCGCGATCGTCGTCCAGGCCCCGTGAGCGCATCAGCTGAGCGGCGCCGACCAGGGCGAACCCGTCGAGCCGGTAGCGGTAGTCGATGGCGACGCCGGCGATCTCACCCGTCGAAGGCACCGTCGGGTCGCGGAGCAGCTTCCACGCGTACCGGTCGTTGTCGAACGTCTCGAAAATGGCCGAGAGCACCGCGAGCGGCATCCGTTCCGGCGGCTCGGCCTCCGTCGCCATCGTCTCGGCGACCCCTTCGGTCAGCCTGTCCCCCGCCCGGTGAAGGCAGGCGAGGTACAGCCCGTCCTTCGAGCCGAAGTACTGGTACAGCAAGGGTTTCGTGACGCCGACCCGGCGGGCGATCTCCACCATCGACGCCCCGGCGTACCCGTTCCTGCCGAATTCCTCCGTCCCGGCGCGCACGATCTGGGTTTCCCGCTCTTCACGAGGCACCCCCTTCGTGCCGACGGCCCTTGCTTCTGTCACGGCGATTATCTTACCCTGAGGTAAGTGACCCTCGGGTAAGTTACCTGATGGTCAGATAACGGGGCGGACCAGGGAGAAGTGCGGTGGCGGATTTTCTTGCCCATCTGAGTGACCCGGTGCTGATGGCGACACCGGTGTTCCTCCTGTTCGTCGCGATCGAGATCCTCGCTCTGCACGTACTGGGCCATGACGACAACGTCATCGGCTACAGCGTCAAGGACACGCGCACGAGCATGTCGATGGGCGCGGTGGCGGTGGTGATCAACGGTGTCTTCCGCATCGCCATGCTGTTCGTGTTCGCCGCGCTCTACGAACTGGCGCCGGTGAAGTTCAGCCCGCACGACTGGTGGACCTGGGTCCTGATGCTGCTGGGCCAGGAGATCGTCTTCTACGCCTACCACCGGGCGAGCCACCGCGTCCGGCTCATGTGGGCAGGCCACCAGGTGCACCATTCGAGCGAGCACTACAACTTCTCGACGGCGTTGCGGCAGAAGTGGACCCCGTACTTCCAGCTGCCGTTCTGGTCGATTCTCGCGCTCGCGGGGATTCCGCCGTGGATGATCCTCACCGGACTGTCGATCGACCTCGTGTACCAGTTCTTCGTGCACACCGAGAAGATCCGGAAACTGCCGCGCTGGTTCGAGTACGTGTTCAACACGCCTTCACACCATCGTGTGCACCACGGTAGCGACCAGGAATACCTGGACGCGAACTACGGCGGCATCCTCATCGTCTGGGACCGGATGTTCGGCAGTTTCGTGCCGGAGGGCAAACGCCCGACCTACGGGCTGACCAAGAGCGTCGAGTCCTACAACCTGCTCAAGGTCGGCTTCCACGAGTACGGCTCGATCCTGCGCGACGTCCGCGCGGCGGAGTCGTGGCGGGACAAATTCGGCTATGTGTTCGGCCCGCCGGGCTGGCAGCCCAAGGAGGCGCTAAGCGCTCCTGCGCAAGGCCGGTGAGTTCTCCGGGCGGATCTCCGGCGGCGGCCGCTGCGTGAGGGCCACATCGGTGAGCACGAGTTCCCGCTCGAGCACTCGTCGCCGCGTTACGCCTGCCCGCCGCGGGTCAACGCCTGGGAGAGGACCTCACCGGTCCGTCGCTTCGCGAGGTAGAACGCCGCCTCGTGCGGTTTCGCCCCGTTGTCGACGGTGTAGCCGCTGTCCAGGACACCGTCGGCGCCAGGGAACAGCCCGCTCAGATCCGGCCGCGCGGCGACGAGATCGTCCCGGTCGGCCAGGTTCACCCAGCGCGCGACACCGGGCGGGACGGACGGCGGCTGCGGACGGGTCCGTTCGTAAACCACCGTGCGCAGGCCCAACGGCGAGCCGAGGGTGAGCAGCAGCGGCAACGGACGGCCGTGCAGGTGGGCGGCTTCATAGGCGACGACGGAACCGAGCGAATGCCCGACGAGCACCTCCGTCTCCGGCCCGATGTGCTCGGCGACGCGCTCCTGCACACGTTCCCGGATCGTTTCGTCGGTGAGGTACAGCGTCACCTGCTTGAGCGCCTTGATCACCACGCGTTCGGCGAACGCCACCCCGAGCCGCGCGAACGGCTTCAGCCGCACCAGCGCGTTCAGCACCGGGCGGGCGGCCGCGCGTACCCCTTGGGTCTCCCCCGCCAGGCCTCCGAGCTGAGCCAATTCGACCCTCGCCCGGTCCCGGTCCGTCTCGCGGGACGCCGACGAAGCCGCGTTCCGGAGCCATTCCGCCGCCAGGGTCTCGGCGAGCGCCCACTCGTCCGCGGTGAATTCGTCCGCGCCGCCCTGCTGGCCGTCCCTGCGAAAAAGGTCGCCGTAGAAGGCCATCCGCGCGTCGCCGGGCCGGGCGTCACGCCACACGGCGTCGGCCAGCGTGGCGTCACCGGCGAGCCGGACACCGCCCGCGAGACTCGGCAGCCATTCGGCCTCGAGCGTGTCCGCGGACTTCTGTTCCTGGGCGATGCGTGCACCAGAACGATCCGAGCCATGGCGCACGGTATCGCGGCCCGCCCTTGCCGGTGACCGTCCGATGAGACAAAGTGATCTCCGTGGGAGAGCGGAGGTCGTTGGTGGTCGCGTCGCAATGCGACTCACTGAACCTTCTCTCGTTCCTCCCCGACGCGGGTCATCAGGTGTCGACGGCCCTGCTCGACCCCGAGATCGGCGGCTGCGTGCCCGCGCTCGAAGACGGCCGCGGCCTGCTCGTCGACCCGACGATGGTCGAGCTGGACGACGCGCTCGTGGAGGCCTTCGAGCGCGCGTCGGACGACGAGGCGACGCTCTTCCTCTCGCTCGTCGGCCACGGCGAATACGCCGACGACGACTTCTACTTCCTCACCAAGGACACCGGCCTGCCGGTGGACAGCCGCCGGTCGTTCCTGTTCGCCCAGCGCATCAAGGAGCTGCTCGGCCGCTACTCGACGCTGGACGGTCTGGTGATCCTGCTCGACACCTGCCACGCCGGTATCGGGGCGAGGCAGGCGGGCCAACGCTGGCTGAGGATCGTCGGCGAAGCGGGCAAACGTTTCGACCTGCTCACCGCCTCGGACGACCGCGTCGCGGCCAACGGCTGTTTCAGCCGGTCACTGGTCTCGGTCCTGCGGTCGGGGCACGCGGAGTTCGGCGAACGCGTCCGCTGCGCGGATCTCAAACGGGTGATCACCGGCCTGTGCCCGATGCAGACCGCCATCCACCTCGGTTTCGACGGCACCCGTGAGGTGGCCGAGGCCGATCAGGGGCTGTGGCTCGCGCTGAACTCCTCCCCTTCTTGGCGGCGCTCCCCGCTGGCGGGCAACCCGGCCGCGCCCCGGATCGAACGGCTCACCGCGAACTACCAGCAGGATCCGAAACTCGGCGAGACCGTCGGGCGCCTGCTCACCGGCGCCCGGCTGGTCGCGATCACGGGTGAAGCCGGCGCGGGGAAGTCGACCATGCTCGCCGCGCTCGCCCGGCCGTCGGTGGCCGGCTCCTATGTGCCGCCCGACTTCCTGCACGGCGTCCTGTTCGCGAGCCGCGGCGACACGGCGGAGCGGCTCGCGCGGGAACTCGCCCGCCAGTTGCGGCGCACCGTGCCCGGTTTCGCCGAAGCCGAGCAGGCTCACCATGCCGGGCTCGACGACGCCGCCCGCAGTGGGGCCAGCGCTTTCGACCTGGCCTTGCTCGGTCCGCTGCGGACGCTCGCTCCACAGTGGACCGCGGCAGCACCGGTCCGGATCGCCATCGACGGGCTCGACGACCTCGACCCCGACGTCCGGGAACGCCTGTGCGGCCTGATGCGAAGCCTGTCTGCGGACCCGGGCTTGGACCTGGTGACGACGGTCGTGGCGACGCGGGATCCGGCCCGCCTTCCGCCCGCGGTGGAGATCCCGCTGGTGATGGCAGGCGGTTTCGAGCGGCCGCCGGGGTCCGACCCGGAGTGGGAGCCCAGGGAGGCCGCCGATTGGACCCCCCTGCCGGAACACGACACCGGCTCACCGACTTCACCGAGGATCACCCCCGCCACCTTGATCGTCGACGTCCCGGGGCTGCCGCCCGCGCGGCACGAACTGTCCTTCGGGCTCACGACGCTCGGCCGCAGCAGGAACGCCGCGCTCCGGCTCGGGGATTCGCGGGTTTCCCGGCTCCATTGCGAGATCCACTGGGACGGCTTTACGGCGTGGCTGACCGACCGGGACTCCGCCAACGGCACTTTCGTCAACGGGCACCGGGTGCTGAACGCCGAGCTGGCGCATCGCGACGTGCTCCGGCTCGGCGACTCGACGGTCACCTTCATCAGCGTCACGCAGGAGGACCAGGACGAGGAGGACCAGCGCGGCACCGGCGCGGTGGCCTCGCCGCGACCGGAGCGAACGATCCTGCTGGAGCTGCTGGGACCTGCCGCCACCCGCGGGCCCGTCCCGATCTCGATCCTCACCGCGGCGAGCGCGGCGGCGGGCGGACCGGACCGGCGGGTGCACGTCCGCGACGTCCTGGCCGGGTTCGGTGACTCGGTCAGCCGGACGCGGGCGGGTCTCGCCGACGAAACCGTCCTGTGGACCGGAGAGCCGCCGGTGCTCTTCCCCAGCGAAGTGAAACGAACGCACGCCCGGCTGGCGGCGGCGACCTCGGAGGTGGCACTCGTGACCGGAGACGACGAGCCGACGCCGGAGCAGAGTTACGCGGCAGCCAACGAGGCCGAGCACTTCTGGCTCGCCGGACTCCACGAAGACGCCCTCGCCTCGCTGGACCGCCGGGCGTCGCACATCCCCGTCGAGAACCGGGAACGCTGGGCGGCCTGGACGAACCGCGCGGCACGGGAACTCGGCGAGACCGACCGGATCACGTTGCGCTGCAAGGCAAGGCACGCCACGTGGACCGGCAAGGCAGGCGACGCGGCCGGCGCGCTCGCCCGGTTCGGCGAACTGCTGCCGATCGCCACGACCACCCTGTCGAGTGACGACGAGGACGTCTTGAGCATCCGCAACAACATCGGGCATCTGCTCGCCGAACTCGGCCGTTACGAAGAATCCCGGGCGGAGTTCGAAGCTCTCGTCCGCGACGCCACCCATGCCCTCGGAGCCGACCATCGCGAGACGCTGCACGCCCGGCATTTCCTCGCGGTGGCGACGGGCAAGACCGGGAACGGGGAGGAGGCCCTCCGCCTCGCCCGGGAACTGCTGCCGCAGGCGAAGCAGGCGTTGGGCGACGACGAGATCGTCAGCCACGTCCGGCACAACATCGCGTTCTGGAGCGCCGAAATCGAGCCCCCCCCCGCCGTTTCGGAGTATCGACGGCTCCTCGACGAAGCGAGGGGACGGCTGAGTGAGCGGCATCCCGACGTCCTCGACCGCCGGTTCGGTCTCGCGCTCGCGCTCGCCAAAGCGGGCCAGGTCACCGAGGCGCTCTCGACCTGGGCCCTGCTGCTGGCCGATTCCGTCGAGGTCCGCGGCGAACGGCACGGCGAAACCCGGAAGATCCGCGAGCAGCTCGGCTACTGGGGCGCGCGGGAGTGAGCGGTGAGCGCACTGCGGATCGCGCTCCTGACCTACCGCGGGAACCCGCGCAGCGGCGGCCAGGGCGTGTACGTCCGGCATCTGAGCCGCGAACTCGCCGCGCTGGGGCATCACGTCGAGGTGCTGTCCGGGCCGCCCTACCCGGAGGTGGATGACGGCGTGCGGTTGACGAAGATCCCGGGGCTCGACCTGTTCGCGGAGCCGAATCCCTTCCGGACACCGCGGCCGGGTGAACTGCGCGATCTGCCGTCGTGGGTGGAGTTCCTCGGCATGCGACGCGGCGGTTTCCCCGAACCTCTCGCGTTCTCCCTGCGTGCCGCGCGTCATCTCGCGAAGCGCCGGGGCGAATTCCACCTCGTCCACGACAACCAGGGGCTCGGCTACGGAATGCTCCACTGTGGACTGCCGACGGTCGCCACCGTCCACCATCCGATCGCCGTGGACCGGGCGTTGAAGCTCGCGACCGTCACCGGACGCGAAGCGGCACGGGTCAAGCGGTGGTACGGGTTCGTCGACATGCAGCACCGGGTCGCACGGCGGCTGCCGACGCTGACGGTGTCCCAGGCGTCCCGCGCGGCCATCGGCCGGGAGATGGGCGTGCCGGAGGACCGGATCCACGTCGTCCCGCTCGCCGCCGACACGAGGTTCTTCCGGCCGCGGCCGGAGATCCCGCGGGTCCCCGGACGCGTCGTGGTCACCGCCAGCGCGGACGAACCCTTGAAGGGGCTCGATCACCTGCTGTCGGCGTGGGAACGGATCGAGGGCGAACTGGTGATCGTCGGCAAACCGAAACCGGACGGCCCGGCGGCGCGGGCGCTCGCCCGGCTCGGCCCCGGCGCCGGCGTCCGATTCGTCGGCGGGCTGACCGACGACGAACTCGCACGGTTGCTCTGCTCCGCCGAAATCGCTTGTATACCTTCGTTGTTCGAGGGGTTCTCGCTCCCGGCCGCCGAGGCGATGGCCTGCGGGACACCGGTCGTCGCGACGACGGGTGGGGCACTTCCCGAGGTCGTCGGCGACGCGGGGATCCTGGTGCCGCCGGGTGACGTACCGGCGCTCGCGGAGGCGCTCACCAAGGTCCTCGGCGACGAACACCTGCGCGCCGACCTCGCGGACCGCGGCCTGGCGACGGCCGGTGCGCTCAGCTGGCGGCGCACCGCCGAGGAGACCGCGGCGTACTACCGGCGTGTCCTCGGCCGGGAGCGTGCCGGATGCTGACCGTCGACTTCGGACGGTTCCCCGTCGGCCCCGGGGACCGGGTGCTGGATCTCGGTTGCGGCGACGGCCGTCACGCCTACGAAGCGTTCAAACGCGGCGCGGACGTGGTCGCCGCCGACCTCGACGACATCGCGCTCAAACACGTGCGGGACATGTTCGCCAACCTGGCGGAGGCGGGCGAGGCTCCCGCCACCGCTTCGGCGCTGGCCGTCCGCGCGGACGCCCTCCGGCTTCCGTTCCCGAGTGGTTCATTCACCCGGGTGATCGTGGCCGAGACGCTGGAGCACATCCACGCCGACCGGACGGTGCTCGCGGAGGCGAGCCGCGTGCTGGCGCCCGGCGGCAGACTGGTGGCGACCGTGCCGCGCTGGTGGCCGGAGCGGATCTGCTGGCTGCTCTCGGACGCGTATCACGAGGTCGAAGGCGGGCACATCCGGATCTACCGCCGCCGCGAACTGCTCGGCAAGATCGGGGAAGCCGGGCTGCGGACGGAAGGCGGCCATCACGCGCACGCCCTGCACTCGCCGTACTGGTGGCTGAAATGCGCCGTCGGTCCCGACGAGGAGCACCGGCTCTGCGCGCTGTACCACCGGTTCCTGGTCTGGGACATCATGCGGAGCCCCCGGCCGGTGCGGTTCGCCGAGTGGGCGCTGAACCCGGTGCTCGGCAAGAGCCTCGTCGTCTACGCGCGCAAACCGTGAAGGCCACCGCCGCCACGATCGCGGCCGTGCAGCGGCCGGACGGCGGGATCCCTTGGGAGACCGGCGGTCATCTCGACCCGTGGAACCATCTCGAAGCCGCCATGGGGCTGGACGCCGCCGCGTTCGGGGCCGAGGCCGAAGCCGCGTACGGCTGGCTGGTCCGCAACCAGCGCCCGGACGGATCCTGGGCGGCCCGGTACCACGACGACGAGATCGACTTGTCCACTATGGACACGAACTTCACCGCCTACGTCGCGGTCGGGACGCGGCACCATTTCCTGCTGACCGGGGACCATGCCTGGCTGGACCGGATGTGGCCCGTCGTGGACAGAGCCGTCGACGCCGTCTTGCGGCGGCAGCAACCGTCTGGCGCCATCTCCTGGCGCGACGACCCCGAAGTCCGGCTGGTCGCGGGATGCAGCAGCATCCACCACGCGCTGACGCAGGCGCTGGCACTCGCGTCCACGATGGGACTGGACCGTCCACAATGGCGGGACGCGGCACACCGGCTGCGTGCGGCCCTGGTCGGCGAGCCGCGGCTGTTCGCGGCGAAACCGCACGCGATGGACTGGTACTACCCGGTTCTGGGCTCCGTGGTGACCGGCGCCGACGCCTTGGCGCGGCTGGCGGCGGGCTGGGACCGGTTCGTCGCTCCCGGGCTGGGAGTGCGCTGTGTGCACCACGAGCCGTGGGTCACCGGCGGGGAGACCGCCGAACTGGCACTGACCCTCGCCGCCCGCGGTGACCGGGACCGCGCGGGCGAACTCCTCGCGTGCCTCACCCGGCTCCGGCTCGACGACGGCTCGTACTGGACCGGCTATCAGTACGCGGACGAAGAATTCTGGCCGGACGAGCGCACCACGTGGACCTCGGGCGCCGTCCTCCTGGCGACGGCGGCCATGGCCGGCGAGGTGGCCACCTGCGAGGTCTTCGGCGAACACCGCGTTTAGTCCTCTGGATGCGGTCGTCGCACGCGCAACTACCGCATCGAGAGGACTAAACGCGGGCTACTCAGGCTTCGTCTTCCTCCAGCATGTCCGGCGTGACCGCGGATTCGGTGTCCGGAATGCCCTGTTCCTTCGCCTTCTTGTCGGCCATCGCCAGCAGACGGCGGATCCGGCCGGCGACGGCGTCCTTGGTCATCTGCGGCTCGGACAGCTGACCGAGTTCTTCGAGCGAAGCCTGCCGGTTCGACAGGCGCAGTTTGCCCGCGGCGAGCAGGTGGTCCGGGGCGGATTCGCCGAGGATGTCCAGCGCGCGCTCCACCCTGGCCGCCGCCGCGACGGCCGCGCGGGCCGAACGACGCAGGTTCGCGTCGTCGAAGTTCGCGAGCCGGTTCGCGGTGGCGCGCACCTCGCGGCGCATCCGCCGCTCTTCCCAGGCGAGCACGCTCGTGTGCGCACCGAGCCGGGTCAACAGCGCACCGATGGCGTCGCCGTCACGCACGACGACCCGGTCCGCACCGCGGACCTCACGCGACTTGGCCTGGATGCCCATCCGCCGGGCGGCGCCGACGAGCGCCAGCGCGGCCTCGGGGCCGGGACAGGTGACTTCGAGCGACGACGAACGCCCGGGTTCGGTGAGCGAGCCGTGCGCCAGGAACGCACCGCGCCAGGCGGCCTCCGCGTCGGCGACGCCACCGGACACGACGGCCGCGGGCAGCCCGCGCACCGGACGGCCGCGCTGGTCGATCAGGCCGGTCTGCCGGGCGAGCCCCTCGCCGTCCTTGACCACCCGGACGACGTACCGCGTGCCCTTGCGCAATCCGCTGGAGGAAATGACGTGGACGTCGGACTGGTGTCCGTACAGTTCGTGGATCTCCTTGCGCAGCCGCCTCGCCACCGAACCGGTGTCGAGTTCGGCCTCCACCACGACGCGGCCGGCCACGATGTGCAGCCCGCCCGCGAATCGCAGCATCGACGCGACCTCCGCGCGGCGCGGGCCGATCTTGGTGATCTCCAGCCGGCTCAGCTCGTCCTTCACGGCGGCGGTCATCGCCATCGCTGCCCCTCCATACCTTCAGCTCCTCCCCCGGTGAGACTCCAGAGCGTCCCGCATACAGCCCGCGAGCGCATCAGGATCATGCCGCCCCGTCACGACCGGGTCAGCCACCGCCCCCAGCAACGCCCGCGCGCCCAGTCTCCCGGCAGCGTCTCGCAACCGGGCTGGTGAGGGCACCGAGTCACGATCCGCGATGACCGCGTCCACCCGCAATTCCGGGGCGTGTTCGAACAGTACGTCCAAATGCTTTTCCGGCGAGAACCCCGCCGTCTCCCCCGGTTGGGGGATCAGGTTGAGGATCACGACCTTCGTGGCGTCCGTTCGGAGCAACGCGTCGTGCAGATCCGGCACCAGCAGATGGGGCAGCACGCTGGTGAACCACGACCCGGGGCCGAGGAACACCACGTCCGCCTCGAGCACCGCCTCGATCGCCTCGGCGCAGCCGCGGGGCGGCCGGTCGGCCTGGCCGGGCGGGTGCAGGCTGATCCGGTGCACCTGCCCCGGGGTCGTCGCCACCGCCACCTGACCGCGGATCCGCCGGACCGCCTCGGGATTCTCGGCGTCCAGCCCCGAAACCTCACCCTGGATCTCCAGCGGTTCGGGTGACATCGGCAGGACACGGCCGGAAATGCCCATGAGCCTGCTCGCCTCGTCGAGCGCGGCGACCGGATCCCCGAGGACCTCGAACAGCCCGGCCAGCAACAGGTTCCCGACCGCGTGCCCGGCGAGCGCGCCGTCGCCGCCGAAGCGATGCTGGAACACCTCGGCCCACAAGGTTCCGCCGTCTTCGGCGGCGAACGCGGCGAAGGCCTGCCGCAGGTCGCCCGGCGGCAGCAGCCCGAGCTCCCGGCGCAGCCTGCCGGACGAGCCCCCGTCGTCCGCGACGGTGACCACGGCGGTGACCTGCGAGGTCACCCGGCGCAACGCGGTGAGGGTGGCGTGCAGGCCGTGCCCGCCCCCCAGTGCGACCGCGCGCGGATCACTCGCGGCCAAGGTCGCGGTGCACCACCTTCACGGCCATACCGTCCTCATTGGACAGACGCTGGGCGAGCTCCTCGGAAATGGCGACGCTGCGGTGCTTCCCGCCCGTGCAGCCGACGGCCAGCGTCAGATACCGCTTGCCCTCGCGCTTGTAGCCCGCGCCGATCAGGCGCAGCAGCTGGTGGTAGCGGTCGAGGAACTCGTCCGCGCCTTCCTGGCTGAGCACGTAGTTGCGGACCTCGCCTTCGAGGCCGGTGTGGTCGCGCAACTCCGGGATCCAGAACGGGTTCGGCAGGAACCGGACGTCCATCACCAGGTCGGCGTCCATCGGCAGGCCGTACTTGTAGCCGAAGGACAGCACGGTGACCCTGGTCTGCGTGCTCGCCTCGGAACCGAAGGCGTCCTCGATCTTGGCGCGCAGGTCGTGCACCGAAAGCGACGACGTGTCGAGTACGAGGTCGGCCTCCTCCCGCAGCGGCTCCAGGAGCGTGCGCTCGGCGGTGATGCCGTCGGCGAGCCTGCCGTCACCCTGCATCGGGTGACCTCGGCGGACGGCCTCGAACCGGCGCACCAGCACCGCGTCCGTCGCCTGCAGGAACAGGACGCGCGGCTTGTACCCGCGGGCGTCGAGGTCCTTGATGACCGACGCCAGGTCGTCGGTGAACGCGCGCGAGCGCACGTCCATCACCACGGCGACCTTGGTGATCGCGCCCCGCGCCTGCGCGCCGAGCTCGACCATGGTGGCGATCAGTTCGGGCGGCAGGTTGTCCACCACGAACCAGCCCAGATCCTCCAGGCATTTCGCGGCGGTGCTGCGGCCGGCGCCGGACAGACCGGAAACGACCGCGACCTCCATCCCCGAACCGCGGCCTTCTTCTTGCGCACTCACGATGGTCCCTTCACCGGTCACGTACTGGACTCCCCCGCCGCCGCGGCTGTTTCCCCTGCGAGTGCCGCGACGACCGCTTCGGCGGTGCGCCTGCCGAAGCCGGGCACCGCCTCGATCTCCTCTATCCGCGCTTCGCGGAGTTTCTTCACCGAGCCGAAATGCTTGATCAGCGCGGTACGGCGAGCCTGCCCCAGCCCGGGCACACCGTCCAATGCGGACACCTGCATCCGTTTGGACCGTTTCTCGCGGTGGTATCGGATGGCGAACCGGTGCGCCTCGTCACGCAGCCGCTGCAACAGATACAGCGCGTCGGAGGTGCGCGGCAGGATCACCGGATCGGGATCGCCCGGGAGCCACACCTCCTCCAGCCGCTTCGCCAGGCCGACCACGGCGACGTCGGTGACGCCCAGTTCGGAGAGGACGTCCGCGGCGGCGGTGGCCTGCGGGCCCGCGCCGTCGACGACCAACAGGTTCGGCGCGTACGCGAACTTGCGCGGCTTGCCGGTTTCGGGGTCGATGCCCGGACGGTCCGGATCGACCTCGGCACCTTCGGCGTTTTCCTTGAGGTACCGGTAAAACCTGCGGCGGACGACCTCCGCGATCGAGGCGACGTCGCCTTCCTCCGCGGCCTCGCGCAACGCGAAGCGCCGGTACTCGGACTTGCGCGGGATCCCGTCCTCGAACACCACGAGCGACGCCACCACGTCACTGCCCTGGATATGGCTGATGTCGACGCATTCGATGCGCAGCGGCGCGGTTTCCAGCGCCAGGTAGTCCTGCAGTTCCGCCAGCGCGGCCGAACGCGCGGTGAGGTCGCCGGCACGGCGCAGCTTGTGCTGGGTGAACGCCTCGCCGGCGTTGCGGGTCACGGTCTCCGCGAGCGCGCGTTTGTCGCCGCGCTGCGGCACCCGCAGGCTCACCCTCGACCCGCGCAGCCCGGAAAGCCATTCGCCGAGCGCTTCCGCGTCGGCGGGCAACTCGGGGACGAGGACCTCGCGCGGCACCGGCGACCCGAGGTCGGGATCGTCCGCGCGCTCGGCCTCCTCACCGTAGAACTGCGTGAGGAAATGGTCGACGAGATCCTTGACGTCCATTTCTTCGGCCTTGTCGATCACCCAGCCGCGCTGGCCGCGGACCCGGCCGCCGCGCACGTGGAAGACCTGGACCGCGGCTTCGAGTTCGTCGTGGGCGAAGGCGACTACGTCCGCGTCGGTACCGTCGCCGAGCACGACCGCCTGCTTCTCCATCGCGCGCCGCAACGCGCCGAGGTCGTCGCGCAGCCGGGCCGCGCGCTCGAACTCCAGCTCTTCGGACGCGGCCGCCATTTCCTGTTCCAGGCGGCGGATCAGCGCGTCGGTGCGACCGGCGAGAAAATCGCAGAAGTCCTCGACGATCGCGCGGTGTTCGCCCGCGGAGACCTTGCCCACACACGGCGCGGAGCACTTGCCGATGTAGCCGAGCAGACAGGGCCTGCCGATCTGGCCGTGCCGTTTGAAGACGCCCGCCGAACAGGTGCGCGCGGGGAAGACCCGGAGCAGCAGGTCGAGCGTTTCGCGGATGGCCCAGGCGTGCGCGTACGGACCGAAGTACCGCACGCCCTTCTTGCGCGCGCCGCGATAGACGTGCAGACGCGGGAACTCCTCGTTCATCGTGACGGCGAGGACCGGATAGCTCTTGTCGTCGCGGTAGCGGACGTTGAACCGCGGGTCGAACTCCTTGATCCAGTTGTACTCCAGCTGGAGCGCCTCGACCTCGGTGCTCACCACGGTCCACTCGACGCTCGCCGCCGTCGTCACCATCTGGCGCGTGCGCGGGTGCAAGCCCGTGAGGTCCGCGAAGTACGAGTTCAGCCTGCTGCGGAGGCTTTTCGCCTTGCCGACGTAGACGACCCTCTTCGTGGCGTCACGAAATTTGTACACGCCAGGGGCGTCCGGGATGCTCCCCGGCGAGGGACGGTAGGTGGTCGGGTCAGCCACGCCGCCAAGCCTATGGGGCACCACCGACAGTCTTGCGGGCCCCCATGCTCTAGCACTCATTCGGGTGGCGCCTACCACGATGCGGTCGGTCTTTCATTACGTATACCGACCTAAGTCGGGTCTTCGGCCGGATCAGACGTTCGTTGGTTCCTAGCGGGTGAATCGGGTGATTACTTTCCGTCCCAGTTCCACTTCACTCGGTTCTTCGTCAGATGACGCTCGAAAGGACTCCTGCACCGTGAGCCGTCTTCGTACGCTGGGCGCCGCCACCCTCGCCGCCGCAGCCCTCACCATGACCGCAGGCGCGGTCGCCTCCGCGGGCACCCCCACCGGTGTCCAGCCCAACATCGTGGGCGGTGGCACCGCCCCCACCGTGAGCTGGGGCGCCCAGGTCTACGTCAACACCCCGGGCCGTCAGTGGGACGGGTTCAACTGCTCCGGCAGCGTCATCGCCCAGCGCTGGGTCCTGACCGCCAAGCACTGCCTCGACTCCGACGGCAGCGGAATGCGGGTCCGCGTCGGTAGCAACGCGCTGCAGGGCGGCCGTGAGATCGCCGTCGACCGCAAGGTGTCCTCGCCGAACGGTGCCGACATCTCCCTGCTGCACCTGGCCTCGGACGCCGGTGTCACGCCGATCTCCCTGGCCAGCTCGAACCCGTCGGTCGGCAGCACCAACCAGCTCTACGGCTGGGGCCGCGAGACCCCGACGGGCCCGCCCGCCTCGGCGCTGAAGGTGGCCAACGTCCGCGTCACCGGCACCTCGCGCGACGCCTACGGCGGCCCGGCCATCCAGAGCGTCGGCATCAACGGTTCGGCGTGGAAGGGCGACTCGGGCGGCCCCCAGGTCTCCAACGGCGTCCAGGTCGGTGTCGCTTCGACCGTGCAGAACCAGAGCGGCTCGAACATCCGCGGCACCAACAACTACGGCAGCGTCGCTTCGGCCCGCTCCTGGATCCGCTCGACCACCGGGGTCTGATTCTCTCCCCCTCCGCAGCCCCCCGGCCGGGGCCCTTTCGAGACGCGACCCGTCTCGGAAGGGCCCCTTTCTCGTCGTCGTGTCGGTGGGGTGTGGGACGCTCGCGGGCATGCGGATCGCGACCTGGAACGTGAACTCGATCGGGCCCCGGCTGCCGAGGGTGCTGGACTGGCTCGGCACGGTACGGCCGGACGTGCTGTGCCTGCAGGAACTCAAGAGCGGCACCGACGCCTTTCCCTTCGACGCCGTGAAGGAACTGGGCTACGAAACGGCCGCGTACGGCATCGGGCGCTGGAACGGCGTCGCGATCGTGTCCCGCGTCGGCTTGGAAGACGTGACACGCGGCCTGACCGGCGAGCCCACCTTCGAGGACAAGACCGACGCGCGAGCGATCGGCGCCACCTGCGGCGGGCTGCGACTGTGGTCGGTGTACGTGCCGAACGGGCGTGACCTGGAGAACCCGCACTACGGCTACAAACTCGCCTGGCTTTCGGCGCTGGAGGCGACCGTGCGGGAGGAGCAGGCGCGCGGGCTGCCGTTCGCGGTGCTCGGCGACTTCAACATCGCGCCGACCGACGCGGACGTCTGGGACATCGGCGTGTTCGCCGAATCGACGCACGTGACCGAGCCGGAGCGGAAGGCGCTCGCCGCGCTGCGCGACCTCGGGCTGTCGGACGTCTTCCCGCGGCCGCTGAAGTACGACCACCCGTTCACGTACTGGGATTACCGGGCCGGGAACTTCCCGAACAACAAGGGAATGCGGATCGACCTCGTGTACGCCGACGCCGTCGTGGCCGGTGCGGTGACGGATTCCTATGTGGACCGTGAGGCGCGGAAGGGCAAGGGACCCTCGGACCACGCGCCGATCGTGGTGGATCTTTCGCTCTGAGCGGCCGGTCGGTCCAGGTGCCGTAAACGGGCTGTGACACTCCCGGAGCGCACCGGCCGTCCGCCCGCCGGTGCCGAAGGGCACATCTGCGGCGCGTTTGAGGCGCCGAAGCCCGGCCGACGTTGCGAAAGCCACTTTCGCAACGTTGAAGGTTGCGAAAGTGGCTTTCGCAACGCCCCCCGAGGCGCACCGCCCCACAAGCCTCACGATCGCTATGAAAGGTCCTTTCCTTGCAAATTTTGCAAGGAAAGGACCTTTCATAGCACGACGAAAGAGCGCGTCAGCCCTCCCAGGCCGCCTTGTGCAACTTCCGGAGCGCCCGCACCGCGGCCACCGCGCGTTCCCGGTCCACCGCCTGCACCGCCATGACCGAGTAGTACTCGTCATCCGGCAGCTCCAGCCGCGCCCACGAGGCCCCGTCCGGGAAACTCACCGAGAGCACCTCGCTCCACGCGAACTTCTTGGTCATCAGCACGTTCCGGACCTCGATGCCGTCGGCGTCGGCCTTCACGCGCGCGGTCGCGAACAGCATCGTGCCCGCGGCGAGCAGGACGCCGATGCCGATCATCGCCGCCTGGTCGGACGGCTGGAAGATCACGCCGGTGTCCGAACCGCGCAGCAGGACCGCGACGACCACGAACGTCGCCAGCATGATCACCGCCAGCACCGAGCACATCACCAGGGCACGGCGGGGCCGCACCACCACGACCTCGGACTCCGTCATCACATCCGCCTCGACGCTCACACGAAACCCCGCTCGGTCCACGGCTGGCGCAGGTTCCGCAGCGCGTGCGCGGCGTCCAGCGCGGCGACCGTCGCTTCGTAGCCTTTGTCCTCGACGGAGCCGGGCAGCCCCGACCGGTCGAGGGCCTGCTGCTCGGTGTCGCAGGTGAGGACGCCGTTGCCGACCGGGGTGCTCTCGTCGAGCGCGACCCTGGTCAGGCCCGCGGTGACCGCGTCGCAGACGTACTCGAAATGCGGCGTCCCGCCCCGGATGACCACACCCAGCGCGACGACCGCGTCGTGCGTGCGGGCCAGCGCTTGCGCGGCGACGGGCAGCTCGACGGCACCCGCGACGCGCACGACCGTCGGCTCCTCCTCCAGGTCGGCCGCCTTGGCCGCCTCGAGGGCGCGTTCCAGCAGCGCGCTCGTGATCTGCGTGTGCCAGCGCGTGGCCACGATCCCGAGCCGGATGTTCTTACAGTCGGACAGGTCGAGTTCGACGTCCGGACGGCCCTCGCCGCTCACCGCGTGCCACCTCCGTTGCCCTGGTCGACCTCGGCGCCGACCTGGTCGAAATGCTCCAGCTGGGACAGGTCGTGCCCCATCCGGTCCCGTTTGGTCTTGAGGTAGCGCAGGTTCTCCGGGTTCGGCGAGATCGGCAGCGACACCCGCCCGCTCACCCGCAGGCCGTAGCCCTCCAGCCCGACCCGCTTGGCCGGGTTGTTCGTCAGCAGCCGCATCGAGCGGACGCCGAGATCGCACAGGATCTGCGCGCCGGTGCCGTAGTCCCGCGCGTCGGCGGGGACGCCGAGCTGCAGGTTCGCGTCGACGGTGTCCGCGCCGGCGTCCTGCAGCTGGTAGGCCTGCAGTTTGTGCAGCAGCCCGATGCCGCGGCCCTCGTGGCCGCGGATGTAGAGCACGATCCCGCGCCCCTCCTTGGCGACCGCTTCCAGCGCGGCCTCCAGCTGCGGGCCGCAGTCGCAGCGCAGCGAGCCGAAGACGTCACCGGTCAGGCATTCGGAGTGCACGCGGACCAGGATGTCCTCGCCGTCGCCGATCTCGCCGTAGACGAACGCGATGTGCTCGATCCCGTCGAGCAGGCTGTCGTACCCGACCGCCCGGAACGTGCCCGCGGTCAGCGGGATACGCGCCTCGGCGACCCGCTCGACCTGCTTTTCGGTGCGCCGCCGGTACGCGATCAGGTCGGCGATGGTGATCATCTTGAGGTCGTGGTCCGCGGCGAAGACCTCGAGTTCGTCGCGGCGGGCCATGTCGCCCTCGTCCTTCTGCGAAACGATCTCGCAGAGCACGCCGGACGGCGAGAGCCCGGCGAGCCGGGCCAGGTCGACCGCGGCTTCGGTGTGCCCCGGGCGCCGCAGGACGCCGCCCTGCTTGGCGCGCAGCGGGACCACGTGGCCGGGCCGCCGGAAGTCCGACGCCTTGGACGCCGGGTCGGCGAGCAGCCGGACGGTGTGCGACCGGTCGGCCGCGGAGATACCGGTGGTGATGCCCTCGGCGGCGTCGACCGTGACGCTGTACGCGGTGCCGCGCTGGTCCTGGTTCGTGTGGTACATCGGCGGCAGGTCGAGCCTGTCCGCCTCGGCCTCGGTCAGTGCCACGCAGACGTACCCCGAGGTGTAGCGCACCATGAAGGCCATCAGTTCCGGCGTGGCCTTCTCCGCCGCGAAGATCAGGTCGCCCTCGTTCTCGCGGTCCTCGTCGTCCACCACGACGACCGGACGGCCCGCCTTGATGTCGGCGATGGCCGCCTCGATGGCATCGGCGTTCACGGCCACCCCGCCTCCACAGGGGGTCAGCTCCACCGACCCCGGAATCGCACTCGTCTCGCTCACGCCCGCTCCTCCGTACCGCCATTGTCCCCCTGCGCGCGCAGGTGCGGCATGGCCAGCTTCTCGACGTATTTGGCGACCACGTCGACCTCGAGGTTCACCAGGTCGCCCGGGGTGTTCCGGCCGAGGGTGGTGAGTTCGAGGGTGGTCGGGATCAGGGCGACGGAGAACTCCTCGTCGGTCACCGAAGCGACCGTGAGGGAGACGCCGTCGACCGCGATCGACCCCTTCTCGACCACGTACCGGGAAAGCTTCTTCGGCAGCGCGAACGTGGTGAGTCCCTGCTCGTCGCGTTTGAGGAAGACGCCGGTGCCGTCGACATGGCCCTGCATGATGTGCCCGCCGAGCCTGCCGCCCGCCGGCGTCGCGCGTTCGAGGTTGACCACGTCGCCGACGTGCACCTTCGCGAGGCTGGAACGTTGCAGGGTCTCGTGCACGACATCGACGGTAAACTCACCGCCCGCCACCGCGACCACGGTGAGGCACACGCCACTCACCGCGATGGAGTCGCCGTGCCCGGCGTCGCTGGTCACCAGCGGCCCTCGCACGGTCAGTCTCGCGGCGTTCGGGACCTGCTCGACCGCGGTGACCTCGCCGAGTTCCTCGACAATGCCGGTGAACACTCCTGCTGCCCTCCTCCTGGCTCGCACCGTCGCTGGAAACGGTGCTCCCCTCATCCAACACCCATCGGAACCGATTCCTTCTCCTGACCCGACGGCGGATCAAGAAGCGGGATCAGCCGCGGGCGCGGGCGGCCTGCTCGCGCAGCGCCGCGACGGCCTTACCAGGGTCTTCGGCGCCGTAGACGGCGGAACCGGCGACGAAGCAGTCCACACCGGCTTCGGCGGCCTGCTCGATGGTGTCGGCGTTGATCCCGCCGTCGATCTCGACGACGAGCTTGAGGTGGCCGGTGTCGACCAGGCGCCGCGCGGTGCGCACCTTGTCCAGGACGCCCTCGATGAACGACTGGCCGCCGAAACCGGGCTCGACCGACATCACCAGCAGCGTGTCGTAGTGCTTGAGGGTCTCGAGGTGGTCCTCGATCGGCGTGTTCGGCTTGATCGACAGCCCGGCCTTCGCCCCGGCGGCGCGCAGGTTCTTCGCCAGCGCGATCGGGTCGTGCGCGGCCTCGACGTGCACGGTGACGTTGTAGGCGCCCGCTTCGGCGTACCCGATGGCCCACTTGTCGGGGTTCTCGATCATCAGGTGGCAGTCGATCGGCACGTCGGTGGCCTTGAGCAGCGACTGCACCACGGGCAGGCCCAGGGTCAGGTTCGGCACGAAATGCGCGTCCATGACGTCGACGTGGACCCAGTCCGCGCGAACTGAAGTATCGCCCCCACCCTTCCCCTCCCCCGCGACGGCGCGGATCTCGTCGCCGAGCCGGGCGAAGTCCGCGGAGAGGATGCTGGGTGCGATCAAAGGTCGGTGAGCCACGCGCCCGAGTGTAAGAGGGCGCCGCTAACGCCCGCTAACCGGCTGTGACCGGCGGCCCGGTCTGGAGTATGACGCGAAATGGCACCGCAGTGGGAGGTGCGCGCACCCGCCGCCGAATAGCGTTCCGGTCATGGTCAACCCACTCAAACCCCTGGTCCGGATCGGCAGTTACCGCAGCCTGCCGTTCGGTTTCCTCGGCATGGCGATCACCGCGATCCCGTTCCCGATCGCGCTCCTCCCCGCCGTCCTCACCCCGGGCGACGTGCGGGCGAAGGCGGTCTACGGCGTGCTCGCCATGGGCGTACTGGTCGCGCTGGCCGGTTTGCCCGGGCCGATGCGGCGGGTCGGGATCTGGTTCTCCAACCAGATGCTGGGCACGCGGATCGCGCAGCCCGTGCCGAATACGAAGGTCGCCTGGCCGGAGCGCTGGCGTTCGGCGGCCTGGCTGCTCGTCCACACCGCGCTCGGCTGGGTGCTGTTCGGCCTCGGCTGCTTCCTGTTCCTGGGGTTCGTCCTGACCCTGGTGTGGGCGGGAGGTGGTGGCAGTCCCATCGCGATCTTCGGTGAACAGGTGACGATCGAACCCGGCGTCGCCGGAGCGTGGACGCTGCCGATCGGGCTCTTCACACTCGTGGTGATCGCGTACGTCCTCGCCGGTTTCACCAAACTGTTCCAGTACAGCGCGGTCGCGCTGCTGGGCCCGTCGGCCGCCGAACGCGTCACCGCCGCCGAAGTCCGGGCGAACCACTTCGAGCAGCGCAACCGGCTCGCCCGCGAACTGCACGACTCCATCGGCCACACGCTGACGACGTCGACCATCCAGGCGGCCGCGGCCGCCGAACTGGTCGATTCCGAACCGCAGCTGGTGCGCCGGGCGCTGGGCACCATCGAAGAGTCGTCCCGCGCGGCGCTCGAAGACCTCGACCACGTACTGGGCCTGCTGCGGGACGACCGGACCTCCCGTGAACCCGAACGACGGCTGATCGAGGCCGCCACGCTGGCCGAACGGGCTCGCGCGGGCGGCGCGGTGATCGACTACGAGCTGACCGGGCCCGCCGCGGAACTTCCCGCGACCCTTTCGCGGGAGGCGTACCGGATCGTCCAAGAAGGACTGACGAACGCGCTGCGGCACGCCCATCCCGGCCCGGTGAGCGTGCGGGTCGCGGTGCTCGCCGACGCGTTGCGGATCGAGATCGTGAACCCGCTCGTGGAGCACGCCATCGCTTCCGGCCGCGGCGGCAACGGGCTGCCGGGGCTCACGGAGCGGGTCGAAGCGCTGCGCGGCGAACTCGTCGCGGGGCCCGCCGTGGACGGGGAACCGCTGTGGCGGCTGGTCACCACGATCCCGCTACGGTCGCGTTCATGACACTGCGGGTCCTGCTCGTCGACGACGAACCCTTGCTGCGCGCCGGTTTGCGCTCACTGCTGGACAACCAGCCCGATCTGACCGTGGTCGGGGAGGCCGGTGACGGCGGCGAAGTGGTCGATCTGGTGCGGCGGGCACATCCCGACGTGGTCCTGATGGACGTGCGCATGCCAGGGGTCGACGGAATCGAGGCGACCCGGCGGGTACTGGCCGAGATCCCGGAACCGCCCAAGGTCCTCGTGATCACGACGTTCGACAACGACGATTACGTCTACGACGCGCTGCTGGCCGGGGCGAGCGGGTTCCTGCTGAAGCGGGCGCGCAAGGAGGAGTTCGCGCACGCCATCCGGACCATCGCCGCCGGGGAGACCCTGCTGTTCCCCGACGCGATCCGCCGGATGGTCACCGCGCGCCCGGCGCCGTCCGGCCTCGCTCCCCGGCCGTCCTCGCTGACGAAACGGGAGACCGAGGTGCTGCGGCTCATCGCCACCGGTAAGTCCAATGTGGACATAGCGGGCGAGCTGGTGATCAGCCTCGAAACCGTCAAGACCCATGTGGGCAACATCTTCGGGAAACTGGGGGCGGCCAACCGGAGCCAGGCGGTGGTGTTCGCCTACGAGACCGGCATCGTCGCACCGGGGCACAGCCTGCGCTGACCTCTCGACGCGCGGCCCCACGCCCGGCCGTGTTGCGAAAGCCACTTTCGCAACGGTGAAGGTTGCGAAAGTGGCTTTCGCAACACGCGCCACGCGACGGGCACCCGAGAGTGGGGTAAACCTCAGTATGACGCGGGGGCGCACCCCATGGCCACCGCACTCACGGGTCCCTAGCGTGGCATCCATGCGAAAATCCTTGCCAGGCAAGAAGATCATCGCCGTCGGTTCGCTGGTCGCGCTGCTCGCCGCGACGACCGCCACCCCGGCGCTCGCCGTGGGCAAACCCCACGACGAGGTCGACAAAGCGCTGAAGACGCTGGTACAGGACGGTGTCCCCGGCGCGCAGGCGACGGTGACGAACCCGTCCGGGCGGACGTGGTCGGAGCGCGAAGGCGTCGGGAACATCGAGACCGGGACGCCGTTCCCGCACGGCTCGAAGTTCCGGGCGGCCAGTATCACCAAGACGTTCGTCGCCGTCGTGGTACTGCAGCTGGTCGCCGAAGGAAAGGTCCGGCTGGACACGCCGATCGAGCGGTATCTGCCCGGGCTCGTCAAGGGGAACGGCAACGACGGCACGAAGATCACCGTGCGGCAGCTGCTCCAGCACACCAGCGGGATCTACAACTACCTCCTCGACCTCGATCTCGAGGAGTGGCGCCACCGCGGCGCCGAGCCCGAGGAGCTGGTGGCGATCGGCCTCGCGCATCCGCCGCTGTTCGCGCCCGGCACGAACTGGTCGTACTCCAATACGAACTACATCATCGCCGGAATGCTGATCGAGAAGCTCACCGGTCGTTCCGTCGCCACCGAAATCCGGAGCCGGATCGCCGAGCCGCTCGGCCTGCGCGGCACGTACCTGCCCTCGCGCGGCGACGAGGGCCTGCCGTATCCGCACGCCAGGGGTTACGGCCCGGGTCCCGCAGGCAAGACCGACTACACCGAATTCGATCCGTCCGCGGCCGGTGCCTCCGGCGGGCTCATCTCGACCGGCGCGGACCTGAACCGGTTCTACGGCGCGCTCGTCGACGGCCGCCTCTTGCCGCGCGTGCAAATGGCGGAAATGCAACGGACCGTTCCGGCACGCATCGGGCTTCCGGGCGCGGAGTACGGGCTCGGCATCGCGTCCGTCCCGCTGTCGTGCGGTGGCAGGTTCTGGGGGCACGGCGGGAACATCGTCGGCTACGCGAACCTGTCCGGTGCCGTCCCGCACGGCAGGCGGGTGAACGTCGTGGTGAACCTGAATCCCGCGCCGCCCAAGGTTTCGGACGACCTCGCCAAGGCGCTGGACACCGGGTTCTGCGCCCGCTAAACCGACGGCAGCAGGTCCAGCACGGAGGTCCACGAGGCCGCCGGGCTGAGCCTCGCGGTGGTGACCCCGGCCGAGGCGAGCGTGTCGAGATGGCGCTGCCACGCCGGATGGTGGATCCGCGTGTCCTGGATCTGGTAGCCCAGCACGATCGTGATCCCCGGCGTGCCGAGGACGTCACCGAGCAGGGTCAGCGCCTGGTTGTCGGCGATGCCCAGCGCCAGTTTCGCCACCGAGTTCGCGGACGCGGGCGCGAAGAGGAACACCTCGGGATCCGGATGCGGCCGGGGTTCGCCCGGCAGCCTGGAGGTGCTACGGACCGGCAGCTCGGTGCATTTCTCCAGGTCACCGAGCCCACCGGTCTCCTCGATCCAGCGGGCCGCGGTGGGGGTCAGCGTGATCGCGAGCTCCCAGCCGCGGTCCGCGGCCGGTTTCGCGAGCTGCGCGGCGAACCGGGTGTCCAGTCCGCCGCACGAGCTCGCGACCAGGCCGAGGACCCTGCTCACCCGGCGGAGTCCGGCTTCCGAAGAACGGCGCAGAACATCGCGTCCGTGCCGTGGCGGTGCGGCCACAACTGGACGTACGGGCCGTCGCCGAGCTGCGGGACATCCGGGAAGAACTCCCGCGCGTCGACGATCTGGGCACCGGCGCGGCGTGCGGTCTCCCCCACGACGCCTTCGGTCTCGGCCAGATGCGGCGAGCAGACGACGTAGGTGACGACGCCACCGGGCCGGACCAGGTCCAGCGCCGCGGTGATCAGCTGGCCCTGCAGTTTCGTCAGGTCCGAGATGTCGCTGGGCTGACGGCGCCAGCGCGCCTCGGGGCGGCGCCGCAGCGAGCCGAGACCACTGCACGGTGCGTCGACGAGGACGCGGTCGTAGCCCGGTTCGAGGCCGGTCTCGCGGCCGTCGGCGACGTGGACCGTCACCGGCAAGCCCTGGACGGCGTTCTCGATCAGCTTCGCGCGGTGCGGCGCCTTCTCGACGGCGTCGACGGTCGCGCCGCTGATCGCCGCCAGCGCGCCGAGCAGCGCGGCCTTGCCACCCGGGCCGGCGCACAGGTCCAGCCAGCGCTCGTCGGAGCCGGTGAGCGGGACCTTCGTGACGGCGACGGCGCACAGCTGGCTGCCCTCGTCCTGCACCGCGGCCAGCTTTTCCTTGATCGGCTCGATGTCGCCGGGGTCGCCGGAGCCGGCGGGCATCCGGACGCCGTAGGGCGAGTACGGCGCGACGTCGCCGCCGGTGATCGCGGCCAGTTCGTCGGCGCTGATCTCACCTGGCCGGGCGACTAGATGGACGTCGGGGCGGTCGTCGTCGGCCTCCAGGGCCGCCTTCAGTTCGGGCCCCTTGTCCCCCAAGGCTTCCGCGAACGACCGCGCGACCCAGCGCGGATGTGCTGTCCGCAGGGCGTAGGCCCCGATCGGGTCGGCGGCCTCGTCGGGCGCCAGTTCGTTCAGCCAGCTCTCTTCGTCCTTTTCGGACACCGAACGCAGCACGGCGTTCACGAAACCCGCGATCCAGGAGCCGACTTCGGCGCGGACGAGGTCCACAGTGGACCCGACGGCGGCGTGCTGGGGGATGCGGGTGCGCAGCAGCTGGTACGCGCCGAGCCGCAGCCCGTCCAGCACGATGGCGTCCACCTTGGCCAGCGGCCGGTCGAGGCAGGCCTCGATGACCGCGTCCAGCATGCCGACCGCGCGGCAGGTGCCGTAGGTCAGTTCGGTGGCCAGCGCCGCGTCGCGGCCGGAGATCCGGCGGTTGCGCAGCAGCTGCGGCAGCACCAAGTTCGCGTACGCGTCATCCTCGCGCACCGCGCGCAGGACGTCGAAGGCGACCTGACGAGCCGGATCGATTTGCGGCGGGCGGCTCGGCCCCTCTTTACGCTGGCCCGGACGGCCGCGATCCGGCCTCGACGGCCGGCGTTCCCTACGCTCGTTCACTGCAGGCGCTCTCCTTGTTCGATCCTCGTACCGCGCGCCCAGTCGGTGGCCGCCATCCGCTTCTTCCCCTGCGCCTGCACCTCGCCCAGCCGCACCGGCTTCGACGCCGTGCCGACCAGGACCCGCTTGCGCTCCACGACCAGTTCGCCGGGCGGGGGCCCCGGCTCGTCGACGACCGTCACCGGGCCGAGCTTCAGCCGCTCGCCGCGGAACTCCGCC
Source organism: Amycolatopsis sp. cmx-4-54 (assembly GCF_046548895.1). NCBI lineage: Bacteria > Bacillati > Actinomycetota > Actinomycetes > Pseudonocardiales > Pseudonocardiaceae > Amycolatopsis > Amycolatopsis sp. cmx-4-54. Next base: position 271,744 of record NZ_JAEBEJ010000005.1, on the reverse strand, counting down.
CACGCGCCCGGTTCCGGCGTGACCGCGCGGATCTGCCGGTCGACGGCCGTGGCCGGGTCGGCGAACGAGACCCGTGCGTCCTCGACGGTCACCTTGGGCGCGTAGGTCACTCCGTCACCGGTCTGTTCCACCGCACGCAGTGTTCCGTCGGCGATTCCGTCCATCGTGGACACGAGCAGCTTCGCCCCGGACTCCGCCAGCCTGGCTAAGGTCTCACCCGCGGTGTCGGTGTCACCGATCTGCTCGGTGACCACGCCGAAGACCGGCCCCGCGTCGAGTTCCTTGACGATGCGGAAGGTCGAGGCGCCGGTGATCTCGTCCCCGGCGCGGATCGCGGCCTGGACCGGCGCGGCGCCACGCCACGCGGGCAGCAGCGAGAAGTGCAGGTTGACCCAGCCGTGCACCGGGATGTCCAGCGCGGCCTGGGGCAGCAACGCCCCGTACGCGACCACCGGGCACGCGTCGGGCGCGATCTCCGCGAGCCGGGCGAGGAACGCCGGATCGCTCGCCTTCGGCGGGGTCAGCACCTCGATCCCGTGCTCGTCGGCCAGCGCGCCGATCGGGGACCGGACGAGGCGGCGGCCACGGCCCGCCTGCGCGTCCGGGCGGGTCACGACGGCGACGACCTCGTGCTGCTCGGACGCGAGGAGGGCGCGCAGCGACGGGACGGCGGGTTCGGGGGTGCCGGCGAAGACGAGGCGCATCAACGCACCTCCGCCGGGCGGACGGGTACCTCTGACTGGGCGAACATCGCCGCTCAGTCTAGAAGGGCCCCGCCGCCCCGGCGCGCTCGCTCTCCCCGTGCGCTCCGGGGGCTGCGATGAAGGGGCCTTTCATCGCAAATTTTGCGATGAAAGGCCCCTTCATTGCACGTGGGCGAAGACCTACCGGGGCGGCCAGGGCAGCACGACGGCCGCCGAGCCGCCACCCCGGCGCGTGGGTTCGGCCGCGGCGAGCCACCGGCCGTCCCGCAGCCGTTCGACGCCGGTCGCCGCCCCGATCTCCGCGGGCGTCGTCGAGAAGCCCTGCTGCTTGGCCTTCAGCGCGGCGAGCACCTTGGTCTGATCGAGGAACGCCTGCTCGACCTGCGCGGCCGCCGAGTTCCGCTGCGAAGCGCGCGGTTCGGCGATCGCGTCGACGAGCTTCAGCCCGCGATCGATCCGGCCGGTGATGATCTGCAGCACCGTGGTGATGATCGACGCGCCACCGGGCGAGCCGACGGCCAGGAACGGCTTGCCGTGGTCGAGCACGATGGTCGGCGCCATCGACGAACGCGGCCGCTTGGCCGGGCCCGGCAGGTTCGGGTCGGGCACGCCCGGCGTCACCGGGGTGAAGGAGAAGTCGGTCAGTTCGTTGTTGAGCAGGAACCCGCGGCCCGGCACGACGATGCCGCTGCCGCCCTCCTGCTCGATGGTCAGCGTGTACGCGACGACGTTGCCCCACCGGTCGGCGACCGTGAGGTGCGTGGTGTTCTCACCTTCGTACGGCGTCGGCGCGGGGTTCGTCCCCGCCACGCACGGCGTGGGCTTGCGCGGGTCGGCCGGCGCGACCGGGCTCGTTCCGGCCTTCGCGGGGTCGATCAGGCACGCGCGGCTGTCGGCGAACTTCTGGCTGATCAGTTCCTTCGCCGGGACGTCGACGAAGGCCGGGTCGCCGATCCACCGGTTGCGGTCGGCGAAGGCGTACCGCGTCGACTCCAGGAAGTAGTGCAGGTAGTCGGCCTTCTCCAGCTTGGAGAGCTTCGTGTTCTCGAGGATGTTCAGCGCCTCGCCGACGGTCAGCCCGCCGGACGACGGCGCGGGCATGCCGTAGACCTCGAAGCCGCGGTAGTGGGTCTTGGTCGGCTTCCGCTCGACGACGCGGTACTTCGCGAGGTCGGCCGCCGTCATGTCACCGGGCCGGACGTTGAGCGTCGACGCGGGGTCCACCGGCGGTTTCCGGACGGTGTCGACGACGTCCGCGCCGATCGGGCCGCGGTAGAGCACGTCGGTGCCCTTCGCGGCGAGCTGCGCGTACGTGCCCGCGAGGTCCGGGTTCTTGAACGTCGTGCCGACCGCGGGCGGCGCGCCGCCGGGCAGGTACAGCGACCTGGTCGAGGGGAACGCCGAGAAGCGGGCGGCGTTGTTCGCGATCTGGGTGGCGAAGGTCTGGTCGACGGTGAAGCCCTTGCGGGCGAGCTCTTCGGCGGGCTTGACCGCCTTCGCCAGCGACCTGGTCCCCCACTTGCGCAGGGCTTCGTCCCAGGTGGCGGGTGTGCCTGGCACGCCGACGCTCAACCCGCTGGTCACCGCTTCGGGGAACGGGATCGCCTTGCCGTTCTCGACGAGGAGGTTCTCGTTCGCCGTCGACGGCGCGGTCTCGCGGCCGTCGAGGGTGTGCACCTTGCCGGTGCGCGCGTCGTAGTAGACGAAGAAGCCGCCACCGCCGAAGCCGGCGGAGAACGGGTCGGTGACGCCCAGCGCGGCGGCCGTCGCGACGGCGGCGTCGACGGCGTTGCCGCCCTCACGCAGGATCTTCGTGCCGATCGCGGTCGCGTCCGCGTCGATACTCGACACCGCGCCCAGATAGCCGACGGCGGTCGGCGACTTGGGTGTCGGTGGTGCCGCGGCCGCGGTTCCCGGTGCGGCTGTGCCGACCAGTGCGGCGATCGCGGTGACTGCGGTGATGCGTCCCAGAGTGCTTCTGTGCGCGGCCATGGCGCGAGTCTGCCCCGCCTGTCCACCCCGGACAAGACCCGGCCAGACCTGCGAACGTCGGTAGTGCGGTCTGGCCTCGATGAGCAGAATGCGGCTCATGAAGACACCCGGCAGGCGGTGGAGCGCGCTCCTCTCGCTGCTCATCGTCCTCCCCATGGCCCTACCTGTCCTTGCTGTCCCCGGCGTCGCACAAGCCGAAGGCGCCCGCTCCTGCTTCGACGAGTCCGCGGCGGTCACCGTCGAAGAAAAACGGCTCACCGCGACGCTGCCTTCCGGTGGCCCGGCGGTCGGCCCGGAGCTGGTCCGGCTCGCCGGGTTCGACAAGCTCGTCTCCGACTTCACCACCCGCCTTTGCGCGACGAAGACCGCTTTGCGCGCCGGGAAGGTCGCCGAGACCGCCGGTGAGGGGCTCTGGCGGACCGCGGTCGACCGCGCGCAGGGCCGCCGTCCGGATCTCGGCAGCATCGACAAGGCCGACGACCGCCCGCTCTACTGGGCGCGCCTGCGGATGAGCAAGGCGCTGCGGCAGTGGACGCCACGCTTCCCGTTGTCCGTGACCGCCCGCGCGGAGCTGCTGAAGACGTTCGACTTCGGCGCGCGCGGACTCGACGACTCCCGTTTCTCCTCCGGCCCGAAGCTGCGGCGCGTGCTGGTGAGCGGTTTCGACCCGTTCACCCTCAACGGTGCGGGCGTCCGCATCGCGAACCCGTCGGGCGCGGCCGCGCTGCACCTCGACGGCAAGGTGATCCAGACCCCGACCGGACCCGCGCAGGTGCAGGCCGTCTCGTTCCCGGTGGTGTGGAGCTACTTCGACGCCGGCATCGTCGAGGCCGCCTACGGCCGGGCGTTCAGGGATCGCTTCCGCCGCCCGGAGCTGATCATGACGATCAGTCAGGGCCGCCCCGGCCGGTTCGACATCGAACGCTGGGCCGGCGCCTGGCGCGGTGGTTCGCCGGACAACCTCGACGAGCCCGTCCGCGGCCCGGTCCCGCCGGCCGACGACTGGCCGCAGCCGGACGTCCAGTTCATCGAAACCACGCTGCCGTACGAAAAAATGCTCGCCGCACCCGCCGAGGCGTACCAGGTGCTGTACAACCAGGCGTTCTGTGTCTGGCCGGACAGCGGCAACCCAGGGACGGGAACGGCGGTCTGCCGGACGGACGCGCCGAAGCCCGGCGAGATCGCCGCTTCCGGTGGCGGCGGCAACTATTTGAGCAATGAGTCGATGTTCAGGAGCAACCGGTTGCGGACAGGGCTCGGCCTGGCCGGGATCGCGGGCGGGCATCTGCACACGCCCGTCCTCGGCACGCCCGCCGATCCTTCCGCGCTGACGGACGCCGACTTCGAAGCGCGGCGGGCTGCGATCTCCTCGCAGATCGTCACCCTGCTCACCGCCGCTCTCGGCGGCACGGCCACCAAACCCGCTTCACCCGCTCCGGGCTCTTCGGCCCGCGCCGACGTCCTCGCGACCCCCGGCACGACCCTCTGACCCCATGCATTTCGTCCTCTGAATGCGGTCCTTGCACACGCAACTACCGCATTCGGAGGACGAAATGCGGGGGTTAGATGAGCTCCAGAGGGTCCAGCTGGATCCGGATGGGTTCGGAAGCCTTGCGCGCGTCCCGGCGCGCGGCCGCGGCGTGGACGGCGGCGGCGAGCGCCTTTCCGTCCGGCCGCGCGACGCGCACCAGGGCCCGCTCACGTTCGGCGTTGCCGTCCTCGTCGACCTCTCCGAGCGGCACCGGGCCCAGCACCTCGCCGGTCTCGGGGAGGGCGAGGTCGTCGAGCAGTCCGGCGACCGCGTCCGGCGTGCCCTCGATACTCGCCATCCGCATCGCGGGCGGGAACCCGAGTTCGCGCCGCTCGGCCAGTTCCAGGCTCGCGTGCCAGCCCGGATCCCAGCGCACCAGCGCCTGCACGACCGAAAGACCCGCTTCCGCGCCGACGAACACGCGACCGCCCTCGGTCCCCGGCCGCACCAGGGCCGCGGCCGCCATCCAGCGGCGCAGGGTCTCCTCCCCCGCGCGCAGGTCCTGCCGTCCGAGCAGTGCCCAGCCGTCGAGCAGCAACGCCGCGCCGTAGCCGCCTTCCGCGACCGGCTCGGCTCCCGGCGTGCACACCACCAACGCCGGTTTTCCGGGTACCGAAGCCAAAACCTCCGACGCGCCCGAGGTCCGCACGGGGAATCCGGAGAACGCGCGGCCCAGTTCCTCCGCGGTGCGCTTGGAGCCGACGATGACCGCCCGCAGCCGCACCGAACCGCAAGCGGCGCAATGGAAGTTCGTCTCGGGGACGCCGCACCACCGGCAGGCGGGCGGCCTCGGCGAGCCGTCGATCAGCCCGCCGGGCAAGGACAACGGGCCGGCGCACCGGCGGCAGTGCGCCGACGTCCGGCAGTTGCCGCAAGCGAGCCCCGGGACGTAGCCGCGACGCGGAACCTGGACCAGCACGGGGAATCCACCGGCCAGCGACTGTCGCGCCGCCTCGAAGGCGACCGACGGGAGCCGCGCGGCCTTGGCAGCCTCGTCCCGGGCGACGTCGAAGTCCTCACCGACCGGCGTGACCCGCGGCGCGGCCGCCCGCAGTTCGGGACGGGCCGCCACGAGGGGCTGCGCCCAGCCCGATTCCACCAGGTACTGCGCCTCGGCGGTCCGCGCGAACCCGGCGACGAGCATGGACCCCTTCGCGGCGTGCGCGCGGTCCATCAGCACGTCGCGCACATGGGGGTACGGCGCGTGCTGGTCGAGGTGGACGTCGTCGCCGTCGTCCCACACCACGAACAGGCCCGGATCGGCGACCGGCGCGAACATCGCCGCGCGCGTGCCGACGACGACCCGCACCGCTCCGCGCAGCACCGCGAGCCAGCGGCGATAGCGCTCGGCCGGCCCCAGCCCGGCGATCAGCGCGACCACGGAATCGGCGCCCAGCAAGGAAACACACGCGTCGTGCAGCCGCGTCAGGTCGCGATGGTCGGGGACGACCATCACGACACCCCGGCCCGCGGCGGCCGCGACGGCGGCGGCTTCGGCGAGACGGCGAGGCCAGTCCTCGCCCGGTAGCGCCTGCCAGACGGCGTTGGCGGGACGCCGTTCCGCGACGGCCTCCAGGAAAGCGGGGCCGCTTTGGTACTTCTCCCAGGCGGTGGTTTCGGGTGACTCCGGGGTCGGCGCGGGTTCGGCGGGAGGTTCGGCCTCGACCTTCGCGTGCCTGGACGGGATCGCGAGCCGCAGGACGTCGCTGAGCGTGCCGCCGTACCGGTCCGCGACGGACCGGCAGAGCGTGTGCAACGCAGGAGGCAGCACTGGTTCGCTGGAGGTCACCCGGTCGATGTACGCGAGCTTCCCGGTGAACTCGGTGGTGTCGGCACGTTCGACGAGGTACCCGTCGACGAGCTGGCCCGCGAACCGGACGCGCACCCGGCAGCCGGGCACGGCGGCTTCGTGCAGCTTCTCCGGGATCCGGTAGTCGAAGGTCCGGTCGAGGTGCGTGAGCGGGATGTCCACGACGATCCGCGCGACCGGCTTCTCGGGCGCGGGGTTCTGCGCGCCACGCCGGCTGGCCGTCTTCGCGCGCGCCGGCTTGGCCTTCCGCGCCGGCTCGGCTTTCGGCTCCGGAAGGTCCCACAGCGGGGTCGGTTCGGGACTGCTGCTCACCCGGTGATCTCTACCAGACTCCGTCGTCACCGGCCGTACCGCGTGGCCGGGGTGACCGAATCCGGAACTCGCGTGCTTGAAGCCGTAACTCGCTGATCGGAGGCGACACACGTGAGTTACGGCCCTGATCACGCGAGTTACGTCTCCAAGCACGCGAATCACGCCCTGGAGCACACAGCCCGGACGTAGTGAAGGCCTCCTTCCCTACCCTCAGGGTAGGCAAGGAGGCCTTCACGGACGGACGGATCAGGCGCCCGCGGCCGACTTCAGGTCCGCGGCCCGCGCCGTGCTCTCCCACGGAAGCTCCAGCTCGGGACGGCCGAAGTGGCCGTACGCGGCCGTCGGCGCGTAGATCGGGCGAAGCAGGTCGAGGTCGCGGATGATCGCGGCCGGACGCAGGTCGAAGACCTCCTGGATGGCGGCCTGGATCTTCGACGGGTCGACCGTCTCGGTGCCGAAGGTCTCGACGAAGAGGCCCACCGGGGCCGCCTTGCCGATCGCGTACGCGACCTGGACCTCGGCCCGCGAGGCGAGACCGGCGGCGATGACGTTCTTCGCCACCCAGCGCATCGCGTACGCGGCCGAGCGGTCCACCTTGGAGGGGTCCTTGCCGGAGAACGCGCCGCCACCGTGCCGGGCCATGCCGCCATAGGTGTCGACGATGATCTTGCGGCCGGTCAGGCCGGCGTCGCCCATCGGGCCGCCGATGACGAAGCGGCCGGTCGGGTTGACCAGCAGCCGCACGTTGGAGGTGTCGAGCCCGAGCTCGGCGATCTCCGGGGCGACCACGTGCTCGCGGACGTCGACGCCGAGCATCTGCTCGAGGTCGATGCCGTCGGCGTGCTGGGTGGACACGACCACCGTGTCGAGCCGCACCGGCTGGTCGCCGGCGTACTCGATGGTGACCTGGGTCTTCCCGTCCGGGCGCAGGTACGGCAGCACGCCGTCCTTGCGGACCCTGGTCAGCCGCTGCGAGAGGCGGTGCGCCAGCGCGATCGGCAGCGGCATCAGCTCGGGGGTGTCCGAGCAGGCGTAGCCGAACATCAGGCCCTGGTCGCCGGCGCCCTGGCGGTTGATCTCGTCCTCGTCGGATTCGACGCGGGACTCGTACGCGGTGTCGACGCCCTGCGCGATGTCCGGCGACTGGGAGCCGATCGCGACGTTGACGCCGCAGGAGTTGCCGTCGAAGCCCTTGGCCGAAGAGTCGTAGCCGATCTTCAGGATCACGTCGCGGACGATGGTCGGGATGTCCGCGTAGGCCTCGGTGGTCACCTCGCCGGCGACGTGCACCTGCCCGGTGGTGATGAGGGTTTCGACCGCGACCCGGCTGCGCGGGTCTTTAGCCAGCAGACCGTCCAGGATCGAATCGCTGATGGCATCGCAAATTTTGTCGGGATGACCTTCGGTCACCGATTCCGACGTGAACAGTCTGCTCGTGGACGCGCTCACGGTGGCCGTCACTCCCTCACCTAGACGTCTGATGCCCAGTAAGTTAGGCACCCCTCAGCTTGCAATCAAGCCTACTGACTATCGCTTGGGGGACTCTCGACGCTTCATCAAGGTCACAACAGCATCCCACAATGTGGACGCGAGTTCTGCCTTGGCGCCGAGCGGGATCGGGATTTCGGTGCCGTCGGCCCCGAGCAGCCAGCCCGAGTTGTCCTCGGTCCCGAAGGCCTTCCCCTCGCCGACGGCGTTCACCACCAGCAGGTCCGCACCCTTGCGCTTCAGTTTGACCCTGGCGTGATCGAGGACGCCACCCTTGTCGTCCCCGGTTTCGGCGGCGAAACCGACGACCACCTGGCCGTTCGCCCGGTTTCGCACCAGCTCGGCCAGGATGTCCGCGTTGCGCGCGAGCTCGACCACGGGGTCCGGCGCGTCGTCGGACTTCTTGATCTTGTGGTCCGCCCGGTTCGATGGCCGGAAATCGGCGACGGCGGCGGCCATCACCACGACGTCGGCGGTGGCGGCCTCGGCGTGCATCGCCTGGCGCAGTTCCTCCGCGGTCGACACGTGGACGACCTTCGCGCCCGCGGGCTCCGGCAGCGCGATGGTGTGCGCGGCGACCAGCGTGACCTCGGCGCCGCGCTGGGCGGCGACCCGGGCCAGCGCGTAGCCCTGTTTGCCCGACGAACGGTTGCCCAGGTACCGGACGGGGTCCAGCGGCTCGCGGGTGCCGCCTGCCGAAATGGCCACGCGCACGCCTTCGAGGTCGCGCGGGAGGGCCTTCGGCACGGCGAGCAGGAGCCGGGCGAGGTCGACGATCTCGGCCGGGTCGGCGAGCCGCCCCTTGCCGGTGTCCTTGCCGGTGAGCCTGCCGGCGGCGGGTTCGGCGACGACCAGACCGCGCGAACGCAGCAGCGCCACGTTGTCGCGGGTGGCCGGGTGCTCCCACATCTCGGTGTGCATCGCCGGGAAGAAGGCGACCGGGCACCGGGCGGTGAGCAGGGTGTTGGTCAGCAGGTCGTCCGCGATGCCGTGCGCGGCCTTGGCGAGCAGGTTCGCCGTGGCGGGCACGACGATCACCAGATCGGCTTCCTTGCCGACGCGGACGTGCTGCACCTCGGGCACCTCGGTGAACACGCCGGTGTGCACCGGGTTCCCGGACAGTGCCTCGAAGGTGGCCGCGCCGACGAAGTTCAGCGCGGCTTCGGTGGGGACCACGCGGACGTCGTGACCGGATTCGGTCAGTCCGCGCAGGACCTCACAGGCCTTGTAGGCGGCGATCCCGCCACCCACGCCCAGTACGACGCGGGGCTTATTCACCCTCGGTGTGCTCGAGCAGGCCGCCGTGGATCTCGCGCAGGGCGATGGAGAGCGGCTTCTCGCGCGGGCCCGGCTCGACCAGCGGGCCGACGTACTCCAGCAGGCCCTCGCCCAGCTGGGCGTAGTAGTCGTTGATCTGGCGAGCGCGCTTGGCCGAGTAGATCACCAGCGCGTACTTCGAGCTGACCTTCTCGAGGAGGTCGTCGATGGGCGGGTTGGTGATGCCTTCGAGCTCTTCGTGCAGCGTGGCCTGAGTCGTCACTCGTGGTGCTCCGAATCTTCGGTAGAGATGTCGCCGGTTATCAAGTTTAGCAACTGCTCGGCGGCCTCTCGCACGTCGGCGTTGACGACGCGCTCGTCGAACTCCCCGGCGGCGGCGAGTTCCCGCTCGGCCTCGGCCAGCCTGGCCTTCACCGCGGCTTCGTTCTCGGTGCCGCGGCCGGTCAGCCTGCCGACCAGTTCTTCCCACGACGGCGGCATCAGCATCACCAGCCGGGCCTCCGGCATCGCCTTGCGGACCTGCCGGGCACCCTGGAGTTCGATCTCCAGGATCGCGTTGCGGCCTTCGGCGAGCGCCCGCTCGACGGGCCCGCGCGGGGTGCCGTAGCAGTTGCCCGCGAACTCGGCGTGTTCCAGCAGTTCGCCGTCGGCGACCATGCGGTCGAACTCGGCCCGGTCGATGAAGTGGTAGTGCTCGCCGTCCACCTCACCCGGCCTCGGCTTCCTGGTGGTCACCGAGACGCTGAAGTAGATCTCCGGATCCAGGTTGCGCAGCTGTCCCGCCACGCTCGACTTCCCGACCCCCGAAGGCCCCGATACGACCGTGAGCCGGTGCCGGGATGCAACTCCCGCCACCGGCTCACCGCCGCGGTCAGCGCCCGGGTTCGCCGGGTGGTCCTGACCGGTGCCGCTCACTCGCCGCTGAATTCGGCCAGCAGCGCCTTGCGCTGCCGGTCGCCGAGGCCGCGAAGACGACGGCTGGGTGCGATCTCCAGTCGTTCCATGGTCTGCTGGGCACGGACCTTGCCGACGCCCGGAAGAGCCTCGAGCAGAGCCGAGACCTTCATCTTGCCGAGGACTTCGTTCTCCTCGGCCTGCTTCAACACGTCGACCAGAGTGGTACCGCCCCGCTTCAGCCGCTCCTTCAGCTCAGCACGGATGCGGCGGGCGGCGGCGGCCTTCTCCAGCGCCGCAGCGCGCTGTTCCTCTGTCAGCTGGGGAAGTGCCACGTTTTCCTCCGGTAGTTCTCAAATCTGGGTGGGTGTGGCGACGGTACCCACCCGTTACCTCGGCCCACAATGCGGGGGTGGCTGGTCATGACGGATTCCCGGGCCTGCTATTGGCCTTTTTCCAGGGGACCGAGGGAATCCCGGGTCCGCCGAACGGCCGCACGCAGCGCTTCGGGGTCCGGCCCGTGCCGGAGGATGTCGCGGGACGACGCGGGCAGCACACCCGGCAGTCCCGGCCCGAAAAGGGCCCGCAGATCGGCCGGAGTGGCCCCCTGTGCCCCGAAACCGGGTGCCAGGACGGGACCGTTCAGCTTGCTCAGATCGAGCTCTCCCGGCGCGATGGTGGCGCCGACGACGACGCCGATGTCACCCAGCGGCCCGACGCCCGCGTTGTACGCGGCGGCCGTGTCGACGATGTCCTGCGCGACGGTCTTTCCGTTGGGCAGCAAGGCGTTCTGCAGTCCCTGCGCCTCCGGGTTCGAGGTACGCGCGAGCACGATCAGCCCCTTGCCCTGTGCCTGCGCGACGTCGATCGCGGGGGCCAGCGAACCGAACCCGAGGTACGGCGACACCGTGATGGCGTCCGCTTCGAGTTCCGCGCCGGCGGGCAGGAACGCCGCCGTGTACGCCGCCATCGTCGAACCGATGTCGCCGCGTTTGACGTCCAGCAGGACGAGCGCGCCCGCGTCCCGGCACACCTTCATCGTCTTGGCCAGAACAGCGACCCCAGGAGGCCCGTAGGCCTCGAAAAAGGCCGACTGGGGCTTGATCACCGCGACCTCGGGAGCGATCGTCTCAGCGGCCGTGAGGGCGAACTTCTCCAGTCCGCCCGCGTCCGCCGGGAGACCCCACGCCCGGAGCAGCCCTGGATGGGGGTCGATACCGGCGCAGAGCGGTCCCTTCTCGGCGACCGCCCGCGCCAGCCTCGCCCCGAACCGCTCGCTCATGCCTTGGCCTTCAGCGCCGCCTGGAGGCTCTGCAGCGACCGCACGCCGATGTCGCCCTTGATGACGGCCTCGATCCCGTGCACGGCCGCCGCCGCGCCCTGCACCGTGGTGATGCAGGGGATGTCCCGCGACACCGCGGCGGTGCGGATCTCGTAACCGTCGATGCGGGGACCGCTGTTGCCGTACGGGGTGTTGATCACCATCTGCACCTCACCGCTGAGGATGACGTCCACGACGTTCTGCTCCCCTTCGGCGGACCCCTCGTAGTGCTTGCGCACGACGGTGCAGGCGATCCCGTTGCGCCGCAACACTTCCGCGGTGCCGGACGTGGCGAGGATCTCGAATCCGAGGTCCGCCAGCCGCTTCACCGGGAACACCAGCGAACGCTTGTCGCGGTTGGCGACGGAGACGAACACCTTGCCCGACGTCGGCAGCGAACCGTAGGCGCCGGCCTGCGATTTGGCGAACGCCTTGCCGAAGGAGACGTCCACGCCCATGACCTCACCGGTGGACTTCATCTCCGGGCCGAGCAGCGAATCGACGCCGTGGCCTTCGGGCGTGCGGAAGCGGTGGAACGGCAGGACCGCCTCCTTGACCGCGACCGGCGAATCGGCGGGCATATGGCCGCCGTCACCCTCGGCGGGCAGGACACCGGACTCGCGCAGATCCTTGATCGACGAGCCGGTCATGATCAGCGCCGCGGCCTTGGCCAGCGGCACCGCGGTCGCCTTCGACACGAACGGCACCGTCCGCGAGGCGCGCGGGTTGGCCTCCAGGACGTACAGGACGTCGTCCTTGAGCGCGTACTGGACGTTCAGGAGCCCGCGCACGCCGACGCCGCGCGCGATGGCCTCGGTCGAACGGCGCACGGTCTCGATGTCGGTCCGGCCCAGCGTGATCGGCGGCAGCGCGCACGAGGAGTCGCCGGAGTGGATCCCGGCCTCCTCGATGTGCTCCATGACGCCGCCCAGGAACAGCTCGTCGCCGTCGAACAGCGCGTCGACGTCGATCTCGATGGCGTCGTCGAGGAACCTGTCGACCAGCACCGGGTGCTCGGGGGTGACCTCGGTGGCGCGGTGGATGTAGCCGGCGAGGGACTCCTCGTCGTACACGATCTCCATACCGCGCCCGCCGAGCACGTAGGACGGCCGGACCAAGACCGGGTAGCCGATCTTGTCGGCGATCCGCTTCGCGCCCTCGAACGAGGTCGCCGTGCCGTACTTCGGCGCGGGCAGCCCGGCGTCGGTGAGGACCTCGCCGAACGCGCCGCGGTCCTCGGCGAGGTGGATCGCGTCCGGGGAGGTGCCGATCACGGGGACACCGGCGTCGGCGAGGCGCTTCGCGAGCGAGAGCGGGGTCTGGCCGCCCAGCTGCACGATCACCCCGGCGACGGTGCCCGACTCCTGCTCGGCGTTGACGACTTCGAGGACGTCCTCGAACGACAGCGGCTCGAAGTACAGCCGGTCCGAGGTGTCGTAGTCGGTGGAGACGGTCTCGGGATTGCAGTTGACCATGACGGCCTCGAAACCGGCCTCGCGCAGGGCGATCGCGGCGTGCACGCACGAGTAGTCGAACTCGATGCCCTGCCCGATGCGGTTCGGCCCGGAGCCGAGGATCAGGACCTTCGGCTTGTCGGTCTGCGCGGTGATCTCCGACTGCGCCGCGGGATCGGTCTCGTAGGCCGAGTAGTGGTAGGGCGTCTTGGCCGCGAACTCGGCCGCACAGGTGTCGACGGTCTTGTACACCGGCCGTACGCCGAGACGGCGGCGCAGCGCGCGGACGCCGTCCTCCCCGGCCAGTTCCGGCCGCAGCGAGGCGATCTGGCGGTCGGAGAGGCCGATCCGCTTGGCGCGCCGCAGCAGCGGCTCGTCGAGGACCTGCGCGTCGCGGACCTCGGCGCCGACCTCGCCGATGAGGGCGATCTGGTCGATGAACCACGGGTCGATCCCCGACGCCTCGTGCACCTGCTGGACCGTGGCGCCGAACCGCAGCGCCCGCTCGACCTCGTAGAGGCGCCCGTCGTGCGGCGTGCGCAAGGCGTCCAGGATGGATCCCTTGGTCACCCCCTCGGGGTCGGGGCGCGTCCAGAAGCCGGTGGCCTTGGTGTCGATGGACCGTAGTGCCTTGCCGAGCGCCTCGGGGAAGCTGCGGCCGAACGACATCGCCTCGCCGACGCTCTTCATCGTCGTGGTCAGCGTCGGGTCCGCGCCGGGGAACTTCTCGAAGGCGAACCGCGGCACCTTCACCACGACGTAGTCCAGCGTCGGCTCGAAGGCCGCCGGGGTCTCGCCGGTGATGTCGTTGCGGATCTCGTCGAGGGTGTAGCCGATGGCGAGCTTCGCGGCGATCTTGGCGATCGGGAAACCGGTCGCCTTCGACGCCAGCGCGCTCGACCGCGACACGCGGGGGTTCATCTCGATGACGACCATGCGGCCGTCCTCGGGATTGATCGCGAACTGGATGTTGCAGCCGCCGGTGTCGACGCCGACCTCGCGCAGCACGGCGATGCCGACGTCGCGCATGTGCTGGTACTCGCGGTCGGTCAGGGTCATCGCGGGCGCGACGGTGACCGAGTCGCCGGTGTGCACGCCCATCGCGTCGATGTTCTCGATCGAGCAGACGACCACCACGTTGTCGTGCCGGTCGCGCATGAGCTCGAGTTCGAACTCCTTCCAGCCGAGGACGCTCTCCTCGATGAGCACTTCGGTGACCGGGGACTCGGTGAGGCCGGTGGAGGCGAGCCGCTCCAGCTCCGCGTCGGTGTGCGCCATGCCCGAGCCGAGCCCGCCCATGGTGAACGACGGCCGGATGACCACCGGGAGGCCGACCTCGGCGACGGTCGCGCGGACCTCGTCCATGTCGTGGCAGACCCGCGACCGCGGCACCTCGGCGCCGATCGTGCGGACGATGTCCTTGAACTTCTGCCGGTCCTCACCGCGCTGGATGGCTTCGACGTCGGCGCCGATCAGCTCGACGCCGTACTTCTCCAGGACACCGCGGTCGTGCAGGGCGACCGCGCAGTTGAGCGCCGTCTGCCCGCCGAGGGTCGCGAGAAGAGTATCGACGGGGCGCCCCTGTGCTTGTTCAGCGGCGATGACCTTCTCGACGAATTCCGGCGTGACCGGCTCGATGTAGGTGGCGTCGGCGAACTCGGGGTCGGTCATGATGGTCGCCGGGTTCGAGTTCACCAGCGAGACGCGCAGTCCCTCTTCGCGGAGTACGCGGCAGGCCTGGGTGCCGGAGTAGTCGAACTCCGCCGCCTGGCCGATCACGATCGGCCCGGAGCCGATCACCAGCACGTGCTGGATGTCTGTCCTCTTCGGCATTAGTTTTCCTCACTCACCAGGCGCCGCAGACCGTCGCGGAAGACCTGAAAACTCTGGGAACGATTGTTCTCTACATCCATGTGCGGCGCGATGTCACGGGCCGCTGCAACCTTCGCCAGCCGGTCACGGTGGTACCCCTTGGACTGCAGGAGATGTTCGAGGGTTCGTGACACCTTGCCGGTGCCTTCCGGATCCCGAAAGCGTGCTTGCCTGTCCAGGTCCTTCGGGACGCGTGCGTAGGCCGCGCACAACGCGGCGACGTCACCGAGGAACCACGATTCCAGCTCGTCGATCACGATGCGGTGCAGGATCGCGCCGGGCGCTATCCCAGCGTCCTCCCCGATACGGACCAGCGCGTTCTTCAGCTTCAGGCAATCGTCGGCATCCCGATCGAGCACCACCACGATCCGGAACTCTTCCCAGGAAAGCCGGGAGGCGTAGCCACGCAGCACCCCGGAAAGGCGCTTGAGCAGATCCGGCTTCCCTTGGAACCGTCGAACGACGAACGAAACATCCGGGCCGACGATCTTCGGCACCAAGGCCAGTAACGCCGCCTCGGCGGAGGGTTCCTCGACCAGGATTTCCAAGTGACTCACCGAGGCCGCCCCGACCTCACCAAGGGATCACCGAGACCGAAATATCCTTCCGTCCAGAGATTGCCGAGCAGCCCACCGGCCTCGACCATCGCCACCAGCTGAGGAATATCGGCCGCTCGGCGAGCACCGGCAGCACCCGAATCGTCCCGGAACATCATCCAGACCTCGTCGGGCCTGAGCGCGTCGACGAGTTGCGGAGCGTGCGTCGCCAAGATGACCTGGCCCGCTTCGGACGCCGAGCGTGATTCCTCCGCCAGAAGGTAGTGAAGCCGCGGATGGACCTGATTCTCCGGCTCCTCGACCAAGATCACCGACAGCGGGCTCCGCAACGCGAGCAAGTATCCGAGCAGCAGCAACGTCCCGTCCGAAATATTCTCCGGAAGAATCGGCTCCTCGGTGTCCCGTTCCCTCAACCGGACGATCTGCGTCCCGTCACCGAGCCGAAGCGGCTCGATGTCCTCCAGCCTGGGGACATACCGCCGCAACGAGCCGAGGATCTCCGCCCAGACGCCAGGCTCTTCTTCTTTGAGGTGCTCCACCCGCATGGCAATGTTGTCGCCACGCGGGTCGAGTCCGGTTCCGCGGCGAGCCCCCCGCGCTCCCGCGCGCATCCGGGACACATCCAGATCGAATAACTGAACTCGCCTGGCGATCCGCAGGAACGCCGCGATATGCCGGTTCACGCTCAACCGGCCGAACGTCTCGACGGCGAGCAGCCCCGGATCGGTCAGCTGCTCCGTTCTTCCGTCCATGCCCGGAAGGCGGATGGTCCCGGTACCGTGGCGGAACGCGACGATGTTCACCAGATCACCACGCTCTCCGGGAGACCAGGACAAGCGCTCTTCGGCAGCCACCGGCGCACCGTCCCGCTCGTCAACGACGAGCAGGTATTCGAAGAGTTCGTGATCCGAGCGCCAGGTCAGCTCGATCTCGACCGGTCCGGTAGCACCTCGGCTACGAACCTCCTCCATCCCTCCGCGACGTCGCCAAGCGTCCTGAAGACCGCCGGAAAGCGCCTCGTGCACGAAGGCGGTCGCGTCCAGCAAAGCGGACTTGCCACTGCCGTTGGGGCCGAGCAGCGCCGTGATCGGTGTCAAGCCGTCCAGCTCGACGTCCCGCAGCACCCGGTAGTTGCGAACCCGGATCCGTTCGATCCCGGTGGACAAAGCCATTACTTCGCCTTCTCCATCAAGCCGACGAACTCATCGAACAGGGGGGCCGCGTCGTGCGGGCCGGCGGCGGCCTCGGGGTGGTACTGCACCGAGAACGCGGGGACGTCGAACGCGCGGACACCTTCGACGGTGTCGTCGTTCGGGCAGTAGTGCGAGACCTGCGCGGCGCCGAACGGCGTCTCGAACCGCTGGCCCGGCTCGCCTTCGAGGGCGAAACCGTGGTTCTGCGCGGTGATCGCGACGCGTTTGGTGGCCACGTCGATCACCGGGATGTTGATCCCGCGGTGGCCGTAGCGCATCTTGTAGGTGCCCAGTCCCAGCGCGCGGCCGAGGATCTGGTTGCCGAAGCAGATGCCGAACAGCGGGATTTCCCGCTGCAGCACCGCTTTCGTCAACTCCGTGGCATGCGCGGTGGTCGCCGGGTCGCCGGGGCCGTTGGACAGGAACACACCGTCCGCCTCGACGGCGAGCAGTTCGTCCACAGTGGACGACGAGGGCAGCACGTGCACCTCGATCCCGCGCGCGGCCATCATGCGCGGGGTGTTGGACTTGATGCCCAGGTCCAGCGCGGCCACGCGGAACTTCCGCTCGCCCTGCGCCTCGACGACGTACGCCTGCTTCGTGGTGACCTCGCCGGCGAGGTCGGCGCCCTTCATCTGCGGGCTCGCCCGCACCTGCGCGAGCATCTCCGCGTCGGTGCCCAGCGCGTCACCGGAGAAGACACCGGACCGCATGGCGCCCTGCTCGCGCAGGTGCCGGGTCAGCGTGCGGGTGTCCACCTCGGAGATCCCGACGACGCCCTGGCGCTCCAGTTCCTCGTCCAGCGTGCGCTTCGAGCGCCAGTTGGATGGGGTGCGCGCGGGGTCGCGGACGACGTAGCCCGAGACCCAGATGCGCGAGGACTCGTCGTCCTCGTCGTTCCAGCCGGTGTTGCCGATCTGCGGCGCGGTCTGGACCACGATCTGGCGGTGGTAGGAGGGATCGGTCAGCGTCTCCTGGTAGCCGGTCATGCCGGTGCAGAACACCGCCTCACCCAGGCTGCGGCCGCGGGCGCCGTACGCGGAGCCGCGGAAAACCCTGCCGTCTTCGAGGACCAACGCGGCGGGGGTCCTGGAACCGTTCGCGGTGCTCATCAGGCACCTCCCTTGATGTCGTTGCGGATGTCTTGCAAAGCTTCGATCCACTGTGGATAGTCGTCGACTTCGTCGCCGCGGAATCCGGTGTCCAGTTCGACGTCGCCCGCCAGCCAGGTGATGACGAGCAGCCCGTCGATGCCCATCACCTTCCCGGCCATCCCCTTGTCCTTGCGGACGCCGGTGACGGACGCGCGCGGGATCCAGAAGTCCGGGGCACCGCCGCGTTCGATGGCGATGCCGTCTTCGTGCAGCCGCCACACCGCGCCGGTGCGCAGGCCGGCGCCGCGGGTGACCACGCGCTCCTGCCAGTGCCCGGCGGTCGTCGTGCTGATGTAGACGCCGGTCGACTCCAGTTCAACGCCGCCAGGCTCGGCGGGGATTTGCGGGAACGGCGGCACCTGGACGCTCTGCGCGCGGGACTTGCGGCGCCAGCCACGCCACATCAGGAAGACGCAGAAGAGGAAGAAGGCGAAGACCGCCAGGGTCAGCAGAAGCCGGTCGCTCATGATGCGATCTTCCCTTCCCGTGCGGTGATCCGCCCGCGCAGCAACGTCGCCGTCACCACGCCGGGGAGCCGCATTCCTTCGTACGGGGTGTTCGCCGCGATACTCGCGAACTCGGCCCCCCGCACGGTCCATTCGGTGTCCGGGTCCACCAGCGTCAGGTTGGCCGGTTCGCCCACCTCGATCGGACGGCCGTGGTCGGTCAGGTCGCCGATCTCGGCGGGCCGCTCGCTCATCACGCGCGCGACGCCCCGCCAGTCCAGCAGGCCGGTGCGGACCATGGTCTCGACCACGATCGACAGCGCGGTTTGCAGACCGAGCATGCCCGGCCTCGCCGAGTTCCACTCGCAGTCCTTGTCCTGGACGGCGTGCGGCGCGTGGTCGGTGGCGACGCAGTCGATGACACCCTCGGCGAGCGCGGCGCGCAGCTTCTCGGCGTCGGATTCGGTGCGCAGCGGCGGGTTGACCTTGTTGACCGGGTCGTAGGTCGAGAGCCGCTCGTCGGTCAGCAGCAGGTGGTGCGGGGTGACCTCGGCCGAGACCTTGGTGCCGCGGTCCTTGGCCCATTTGAGGATGTCCGCGGTGCCCGCGGTCGAAACATGGCATACGTGCAGCCGCGCGTTCGCGTGCTCGGCGAGCAGGCAGTCACGGGCGACGATCGATTCCTCCGCCGAAGCGGGCCAGCCGGTGTAACCCAGGCGGGCGGCTTGCTCGCCCTCGTGCGCCTGCGCGCCGACGGTCAGCCGAGGCTCCTCGGCGTGCTGAGCGATGACCACGCCGAGCGCCGTCGAGTACTCCAGCGCGCGGCGCATGAGCAGCGGGTCCGCGACGCAGAGACCGTCGTCGGAGAAGACCTTCACCTTGGCCTCGGACTTCGCCATGGTGCCCAGTTCGGCGAGTTTCTCGCCCTTGAGTCCCACGGTGACCGCGCCGACCGGGTGCACGTCGACCAGCCCGGCCTCCTGGCCGCGGCGCCACACGTGGTCGACTATCACCGCGTTGTCGGCCACCGGGTCGGTGTTGGCCATGGCGAACACCGCGGTGTAGCCGCCGAGCGCGGCCGCGGCCGAACCGGTGGCGATGGTCTCGGTGTCCTCGCGGCCGGGTTCGCGCAGGTGGGTGTGGAGGTCGACGAAACCGGGGAGCAGCACCTGGCCGCCCGCTTCGATCACTTCGGCGTCGTCCGGGGTGTCGATCGAACCGATGTCGGTGATGACCCCGTCCTCGACGAGTACGTCGACCGGGTCCCCCTCGCCGTAGGGTCGGGCGCCCTTGATCAGGACGATGGTCACGCGGTGGCTCCTTCGCTGGCGAGCAGGTGGTAGAGGACCGCCATGCGCACGTGGACGCCGTTGCGGACCTGTTCGGTGATGGCCGAGGCCGGGGAGTCGGCGACCGCCGAGGCGATCTCCATCCCGCGCAGCATCGGGCCGGGGTGCAGGACGACGGCGTGCTCGGGCAGGAGCTTCATCCGTCGTTCGTTGAGGCCGTACGCGATCGAGTACTCACGCGCCGAGGGGAAGAAGCTCTGCCCTGGCCCCCCGGCTGTCATCCGCTCCGCCTGCACTCGCAGCATCATGACCGCGTCGACCGCGGGCAGTTCGGCGTCGAGTTCGTGCGACACCGTGACGGGCAGGCTTTCCACCCCGGCGGGCAGCAACGTCGGCGGCGCGACGAGCACCACTTCCGCGCCCAGCGCCGACAGCAGGTGGATATTCGACCGCGCGACCCGGCTGTGCAGGACGTCGCCGACGATCGCGATCCGGCGCCCCTCCAGCGAGCCGAGGCGCTCCCGCAGCGTGGCCGCGTCGAGCAACGCCTGCGTCGGATGCTCGTGGGTGCCGTCACCGGCGTTGACGACCGCCGTCCCGGCCTCGGCGAGCCAGCCCGAAAGCCGCTGTGCCGCACCGGAAGCGGGGTGCCGGATGATCACGCAGTCCGCTCCGGCCGCGGCCAGCGTCAACGCGGTGTCCCGCAGCGATTCGCCCTTGTTGACCGACGAACTGGACGCGGAGACGTTGATCACGTCGGCGCTCATCCACTTCCCCGCGATCTCGAACGAGACGCGGGTGCGGGTCGAGTTCTCGTAGAACAGCGTGATGACGGTGCGGCCGCGCAACGTCGGCAGTTTGCGGACCTCGCGGCCCAGCAAGGTGTGCTTGAGCTCTTCGGCGGTGTCCAGCACGGCTGTCGCGAGCGCCGGGTCGAGCCCGTCGGTGGCGAGCAGGTGCTTCACGATCGATCTCCTTCTGGTTGCGCGCGAAGCAGAACCGTGTCCCGCCCGTCCACTTCGGACAGTAGGACCTCGATCCCCTCGGCACGCGAGGTGGGCACGTTCTTGCCCACGTAGTCGGCGCGGATCGGCAGTTCGCGGTGGCCGCGGTCGACCAGCACGGCCAGCTGGACCGCGCGCGGGCGGCCGTGGTCGCGCAGGGCGTCGAGGGCGGCGCGGATGGTGCGGCCGGAGAACAGCACGTCGTCGACCAGGATCACCACCGCGTCGTCGATACCGGTCTGCGGCAGCTGCGAATGTTCGAGCGCGCGGGGCGGGCGGCGGCGGAGATCATCACGGTAGAGCGTGATGTCCAGCGCGCCGGTCGGCGGACGGATGCCGGAGAACTCGGCGATCTTGTCCGCGAGCCGCAGGGCGAGCGGGGTCCCCCGGGTGGGGATGCCCAGCAACACGGGCGGAGTCGAGCCACCGGCACCGAGAGCGGTCTTCTCGATGACCTGGTGGGCCATTCGGGCGATCGTGCGCGCGACATCGCCGGACGAGAGCAGCTCACGCTCTCCCGCCGGTTCCGCCGCGCCACGCGGGCGTGACGACAAGGCGGACCTCCTTCCCCGCCTCTCTGGACGGGTCCTTAAAGGACGTCGACTTCCTGCTTGGCGAGGAAATCGAACCGACACTAGCAGGAGCGGACGCTCATTCTTACGAGTGGCGCGCCCCAGGTGACGAAGGCCTCTCGAAAGCACCCGCTTGACCTGGTGACAACTATGCGTAACCATTACTCTGAGTATTCGACTCTAGGAGTCCCCTGGATCGGTCACCCCCGACCGGTCGGGGGTGAGGAAACGGAGAACCACCAGATGGGCGATTACGCCAAGGCGCTCGGGGCCAAGCTCCGCGGGATCCGCCAGCAGCAGGGTCTGTCCCTGCACGGGGTCGAGCAGAAGTCCGGAGGCCGCTGGAAGGCCGTCGTCGTCGGTTCGTACGAGCGCGGAGACCGCGCCGTCACCGTGCAGAAGCTCGCCGAGCTGGCCGACTTCTACGGGGTCCCGGTGGTCGAGCTGCTGCCGGAGGGCCGGGTGCCGTCGGGCGCGGAACCCGCCACCAAGATCGTCATCAACCTGGAGCGTCTCCAGCAGCTCCCGGCGGAGAAGGTCGGGCCGCTGGCCCGCTACGCGGCCACCATCCAGAGCCAGCGCGGCGACTACAACGGCAAGGTGCTCTCGATCCGGACCGAGGACCTCCGTTCGCTGGCGATCATCTACGACATGACCCCCGGCGAGCTCACCGAGCAGCTGATCGACTGGGGTGTGCTGCCGCCCGAGGCTCGACCGTCCAAAGAGGACTAGAGATGGCGACGTTTTCGGTCCGGGGGGACCGGAAACGCCAACCGACACCACCGAGCACGAGAACGGGCCGTGCCCTCGGCAGAGGACACGGCCCGTTGCAGTACGTCTGCTAGAGGACCGCGCGGAGCCGGTCCGCGATGGTGCCGATCCGGCCGAGCACGCCGTTCACGAAGCGCGGCGAATCGTCGGTCGACAGCTCCTTCGCCAGCCCGACGGCCTCGTCGATGGCGACCGGGTCCGGCACGTCCTCGGCCCACAGCAGTTCGTAGACGCCGACGCGGAGCACCGCCAGGTCCACCGGCGGCATCCGGTCCAGCGTCCAGCCCTGAGCGTGCTCCGAGAGCAGCTCGTCGATCTGGGTCTTGCGGCCGGTGACGCCCTCGACCAGCGAGATCGTGTAGTCCGCGATCGGGTCGACCTCGACCGAACCGACCCGGTCCGCCAGCAGCGTCACCGCGTCGGCACCGCGCTGGGCGGCCTCGTACATCATCTCGACGGCCCGCTTGCGGGCCTGGCGACGGCTGATCGGCCCGCCGCGGTTCGGGGACTTGCCGGATTTACCTGAGCCTGCCATCAGCTGGAGACGCGGCCCAGGTAGCGGCCGTCACGGGTGTCGACCTTGATCTTCTCGCCGGTGGTGAGGAACAGCGGCACCTGGATCTCGGCGCCGGTCTCCAGGGTGGCGGGCTTGGTACCACCGGTGGAGCGGTCACCCTGCAGACCCGGGTCGGTGTGCTGGACGATCAGCTCGACCGAGGTCGGCAGCTCGATGTACAGCGGGACACCCTCGTGCACCGCGACCTGGACCTCGAAGTTCTCGAGCAGGTAGTTCGCGTTGTCGCCGACGGTCTCGGCCAGGACGGTGATCTGGTCGTAGGTCTCCGCGTCCATGAACACGAAGTCCGCACCGTCCTTGTACAGGTACGTCATGTTGCGGCGGTCGACGGTGGCCGTGTCGACCTTCGTCCCCGCGTTGAAGGTCTTGTCGACGACCTTGCCGGTCAGCACGTGCTTGAGGGTCGTGCGGACGAACGCGCCGCCCTTGCCCGGCTTGACGTGCTGGAACGCGGTGACGGTCCAGAGCTGGCCGTCGAGGTTGAGGACGAGCCCGTTCTTCAGGTCGTTGGTGGTGGCCACGAGTGTGCAGTCTCCTGTGTCGATCTTCCGGGCCGCCGTCAGACGACCACGAGTTCCTTGGTGCTCAGCGTGAGGAGTTCGGGCGTACCTTCCCGCACGACCAGCGTGTCCTCGATGCGCACGCCTCCGCGTCCGGGCAGATACACACCAGGCTCGACGGTGACGGCCATACCGGCGGACAGTGTACCGACGCCGGTGGCAGCGAGGCTGGGCGCCTCGTGCACCTGCAGCCCGACGCCGTGGCCGAGCCCGTGGCCGAACTCCTCACCGCGCCCCGCGCCGACGATCACACCACGGGCCGCTTTGTCCACTTCGGACACTTCCGCGCCGGGGAGGACGGCGTCACAGCCCGCCGCCTGCGCGCGCTGGACCAGCTCGTAGATCTCCTCCTGCCAGGCCGCGGGCTTGCCGAGGACGAACGTGCGGGTCATATCGGAGTGGTAGCCGTCGACCGTGGCCCCGAAGTCGATCTTGACGAAGTCGCCGGTCGCCAGCACGGCCGAGGTGGGCCGGTGATGCGGGATCGCGGAGTTGGTGCCCGCCGCGACGATCGTGTCGAAGGACGGCCCGGTCGACCCGTGGCCGAGCATGCGATTCTCGAGGTCACGGGCGACGTCCAGCTCGGTCCGGCCCGGCCGGAGCCCGCCGGCGGACACCAGGTCCTCCAGCGCCCGGTCGGCCGCCGCGCACGCCTGGCGCAGCGCCTCGATCTCCTGCTCGTCCTTGACCAGCCGCAGCTGCTCGACGAGCCCCGGCGTCCGGACCAGCTCGACGCGGTCGAAGCGGACCTTGAGATCTTCGTGCTGCTCGACACTGACGTGCTGGCTCTCGAACCCGGTCTTGCCGAGCTTCTTCTCGGCCGCCAGATCGGCGAGCTTCGCCGCGCTCGCGCGGTCGAGCACCCGCTCGAGGTCGGGCACCTCCGTGGCCGACTGGACCGTGTAGCGGCCGTCGGTGCAGAAGATCGTCTTGTCGTCGCCGCTCCCGTGAACGAGGAGAGCGGCGTTGGACCCGGTGAAGCCGGTCAGGTACCTGATGTTGAGCAGGTCCGTGACCAGCAGCGCGTCCACCCCGGAGTCGGCCAGCAGGGAACGCAGCGCCGCGCGGCGGCGAGAGAAGTATTCACGCACGTGATGGAGTTTAGGGGGTGGGCTACCGGTGGCACGCGTTTCGGCGCCGCCCGAGTCCGTGAAGGCCTCCTTGAGGGACTCTGGGTCCCTCAAGGAGGCCTTCACGGACTCGGGCGATCACCACCACAGCATCAGCAGCCTCGACGTCTGCGCGGGAAGGGGCCTTCAGGTGCCCAGGGAAGCAGATGTGACTCCAGTGAGCGTTGTGGCCTGGGTGGCGCTGCCTGCGGCGGGGCGTGACAGTCGCTACTGGCGAGTTAAACTCCCCCAATGGCACCGTGGCTGACTCGTGGACTCGTGATGGCGCTGCTGCACGGCGCGGCCGTCACCGTGCTGGCCAAGTACGAGGTCTTCAACCCCACCGACAAGACCCTCGTCACCGCACTCACCCTCGCCGTCCTCGTCGGTGCGGCCGCGGGCTGGGGCGCCGTGGACGCCTGGCAGGGCAAACCCGAACGCGGCAGGAACTGGTTCATCGCGGCGCTGATCGCCGGTCCGGTGTCGGGCGTGCTGTACGTGATCGGCCGCGCGGTGTTCGTCGATCAGACCGGCGCTTCGGAGCTCGGCGGCGCGCTCACCGGCGGCGCCGCCTTCTCGGCCCTGCTGGTGCTCATCCCGGCCGGGCTCGGCCTGTTCGTCGGCGGCCGCATCGCCAAACCCGATCAGCCCGCGAGCGAGAAACCTGCCGGGAAGCCGTCCCAGGCCTGATCGGCGATCGTCTCGACGGCCGAGTCGTTCAGCACCGCCGCCCCGCCGTCCGGTAGCGCGAAGAGCTTGCCGTCGAGCACCATGCCGAACCCTCGCCCCGGTGCGTGCACCACCCTCGCCCCGGCGCTCAACCGCGCCGTCCGCGGGAGGTCCTCGACGACCTTCAGGCGCTGGTTCAGCACCTCACCCGCGAGCACCGCCGCCACCGAGCGCCGGTCGACCCGCACCAGGGTGCCGTCGGCCACCAGGTCGATGGTCCGCTGCGGCGACGGCATCGCGACGCCTTCGAACGCGGTCCGGATCCGGGCCTCGTTCTCGCACGCCCGCGAACCGCGGACGTCCAGGCCGAAGTGCTTGAGGTCGGTCGGCGCCGCCGCGCCCCCGATGACCGTGGCGCGGACGACGTCGAACGGCACCCGGTCGCAGACGTCGCCCGAGGAGAGCGGCGCGTGCCCGTCGGGCCGCCGGACCAGCCCCGGGCCTTCCTTCCAGACGCCGGGGATGAGCGCCTGCCGGTACGGCTGCGCGGAGAAGTCCCTGGTCCAGAACGTGAGGCTGGTGCCCTTTTCGGTCTCGTGCGCGATCACGAAGGCGTCGAGCGAACCGACCCACATCAGGTCGGTGCTGAACCCGTCGACCAGCGAACGGGGGCGCGGCGAGTTCGTGGTGGGCCAGGCGACGAAGCCCTGCTCCCCCAGCGTTTCCACGTTCCGGGTGAACGCCGCGTCCTTGGCGCGGAGCAGGAACTGCCCGGCGCCGTTCCATCCGGCGCCCTTCGCCGTGGTGTCGGTGAAGAGCACGTAGAACCAGCCGTCGAGGTACACCGCCGAGGGCTGGCCCGCGCCGTAGACGTTGTCGCGGTGCACGTCGTGCGACGGCCCGATGATCGGCTTCCCGCCGGCCGCGCGCGTCCAGGAGAGCCCGTCGGGGCTGGTCGCGAGGCCGATCGAGTTGCCGAGCGCGTGATCGCCCGCCGCGCCGGTGTAATACATGTAGTAGGTCGAGCCGACCTTGATCACCGACGGATCGCAGGTGTGCATGCCGTCGAAACCGCCGGGCGCGCCCGAGAACACCGCCGCCGGGCCACCACCGGACGGCCCGGTGAAGGGGCCGTCGAGCGAGGACGACTGCGCGTAGAGGACGTCGTCGCCGGGAGGCTGGGCGCTGCCGTACTGGCTGCACCACCACATCTTGAGTTTGCCGCCGTCCCGCATCACGGTGGGGCTGTAGTTGTAGACCGCGTCCTGACCGCCCGCGGCCACCACGCCGCCGCTGGCCCGCGGATCGCTTGTCGCGAGCTCGACGTCCATCGGGCGCGGCTTTTCCTTGGGCGCCTGCTGGGCCCCGCCGATCCCGCCGCCCTTGCCGTCGGCCTGGGACTGCACCGTGCCGTCGCTGCACGCCGCGAGGACCGCGCCGGCCGCGAGGAGGGCCACGACGGCACGGGCGGGTCGCCGACCCCCACGAAAAAGGCGCATGATGGCCGAGTGTAGCGAGGCTTAACCCGGTCGAGTGACCTCAGTACCCGGGAGGGCGACCAGTTCCACTTCGAAGCCATCGGTGTTTTCGAGGTAGGCGGCGTAGTGGTGATCACCGCCCGCATACGGATACTTGTCCGCGAACATCGGCGACCAGCCGTGTCCGAGGGCCTCCACGGCCAGTTCGTTCACCCGTTCGCGGGACTCGACGTGCAGGGCGAGATGGTTCAGACCCGGCGCGGTGCGCTCGTGCTTTTCGCCGCTGAGCGCGGGAGAACGCTCGACGACGAGGTAGGTCGCGCCGTGTTTCCAGCTGACCCCGGCCGGCCAGCGCTGGAACTCCCGCCAGCCGAGTTCGCCGAGCAGCCAGCCCCAGCTCTCCTCCGCGCGGCAGAGATCGGGGACCCACAGCTCGATGTGATGCGCGCGGCCGTGGTCCGAAGGCAGCGCGACGAAGACCCGATGCGGCCCGCTGCCGTAGTGGTCACCGCCGCCGACGTCGAGGAAACCCAACCGCCGCAACAGGTTCTGACTGCCCACATTGGACTCACCGACGAGCGCCCACACCGACGACAGGCCGAGCCCGACGAGGCCGTGCTCCAGCAGCGACTTCGCGGCCTCGGTCGCGAGGCCCTGCCCGCCGTGCGCACGCGCCAGGTAATAGCCGATCTCCGGCACGTCGCCGGGCAGCTCCTGCGACGGCCGCAGATGCGCGAGGCCGATCACCGCGCCGTCGCGTTCGATCGTCCAGTGCCCCATCCCCGCCGGGCCGTCGTAGGACAACCTGCGGCCGACCATTTCGCGGACGCGTTCCGGCTCGGTGAGCGGCATCGCGAAATGCGCGCTCATCTCCGGGTCGGCGAAGAACTCGACGATCGCGTCGGTGTCCGCCTCCGTCAGGGCGCGTAACCGCAGTCTCGCGGTTTCAAGGGTGGGAGGGTTGTTCATGCCGCGTTCGCGGCCATCCAGCGCAGGGCCAGCGGGTACCCGTCGACCCCGAGCCCGGCGATCACGGCGGTGGCGACATCCGACAGCACGCTGTGGTGCCGGAACTGCTCACGCTTGTGCACGTTGGAGATGTGCAGCTCGATCAGCGGCGCCTTGAGCTGGGCGGCGGCGTCGCGGACCGCGATCGAATAGTGCGTCCACGCGGCGGCGTTGAGCACCACCGGCCATCCCGCGTCGGCGGCCTCGTGCAGCCAGCCGACCATCTCGCCCTCGTGATCGGTCTGCCGGACCTCGACGTCGATCCCCAGTTCCTTGCCGGTCTCGACGCAGGTGGAGACGAGATCCGCGTGCGTGGCCGAACCGTAGATACCGGGCTCACGCAGGCCCAGCCTGCCGAGGTTGGGGCCGTTGAGGACGAGCACCTTCACAGCAGCACGCTCCCGCCCGGCTTGGGGGCGTCGCCGGCCACCACCGAGTACGCGGCGGCGAGCAGCGACGGGTCCGGGCCTTCCAGCCTGCCGGGTTTGGCGAGCCCGTCGAGGACGACGAAACGCAGCACACCGGACCGGGTCTTCTTGTCACCCTTCATCGTCTCCAGCAGTTGCGGGAGCGCGTCCGGGTCGTAGGTGGTCGGCAGGCCCAGCAGCTTGAGCACGGACGAGTGCCGCTCGGCGGTGGCGTCGTCGAGACGGCCCGCCAGGCGCGCGAGCTCGGCGGCGAACACCAGGCCGACGCTGACCGCCGCGCCGTGGCGCCACCGGTACCGCTCGCGGCGCTCGATGGCGTGGGCGAGCGTGTGGCCGTAGTTGAGGATCTCGCGCAGATCCGACTCGCGCAGATCCGCGGCGACGACATCGGCCTTGACCTGGATCGAGCGGCGGACCAGCTCGCCGAGGACCTCGCCGGTGGTGTCCAGCGCCGCGGCGGGATCCTGCTCGACGAGTTCGACGATGCGGGGGTCGGCGATGAAACCGGCCTTGACCACCTCCGCCATTCCGGCGACGAGTTCGTTGGGGGGCAACGTTTCCAGTGTCGCGAGGTCGACGAGGACCGCGCTCGGCTCGTGGAAGACGCCGACCAGGTTCTTGCCGGCCTCGGTGTTGATGCCGGTCTTCCCGCCGAGGGAGGCGTCGACCATGCCCAGCAGCGTGGTGGGCACGTTGACCAGGCGGACACCGCGCATCCAGGTGGCGGCGACGAAACCGGCGAGGTCGGTCACGGCGCCGCCGCCGAGCCCGACGACCACGCCCTGGCGGTCGAGGCCGATGCGGCCGAGGACCTCCCAGCAGAAGCTGGCGACGGTGAGCGCCTTGCCGTCCTCGGCGTCGGGGATCTCGACCCGGTGCGCGTCGATCCCGGCCTCGGCCAGTTCGTCGCGGATGGCCTCCGCGGTGGTCGTCAGCGTCGGCGGGTGGATCAGCGCGACCTTGGAGGCGTCGGCGAGCTGCTCGGTGAGCTCGCTCAGCAGGCCGCGGCCGATGACGACGTCGTAGGGCTTGGCGGTGTTGACGGTGATGCGGACCGGCTCGGTCATCGTTCCCCTCACTTCGGCGGAAGCCGCTTGGCCCTCGCGACCTCGCAGGTGATCTTGCCCTTGACCGGGGTGTCCCCCGGGATCTCTTCGGTCACCGTCTGGCCGGGCGTCATCCGGTTCTTCGCGAACAGTGCCTCACCGGAGGGCTTGCCGTCAGCGTCCTTGATCGCGATGGTGACGGCGTACCGCGCGTCTTCCGCGGTGCTGTTGGTGACCTCGATGGTGATCTTCGGGGTGTAGCTGTTGCTGTCGCATTTGGTGACCTTGACGTCGGCCGCGACATCCGCTTCCGGAGCGGCCGACGCGGGCGCGCCGGTGGTGGCCGCTCCGGCCTGGACGACGTCGGCTCCCGCGGGCTGCTTCTCCTCGCCGCACGCGGTCAGGGTCAAGGCGACGACGGCGAGCAGTACGCCGGCGGTAGTGCGCTTCATGCTCGGTCCTTGCTGATCTCGTGCAGCCCGATGAGGGCGGCCTCGACGACCTCGTCGGCGGTCAGGCGGTCGGTCTCGATCTCGAACGTGGCCACCTCGCGGTACACCGGCAGGCGCGCGTCGAGAAGCGCCTTGTAGGTGGCGCGGGGGTTCACCCCGGCCAGCAGCGGGCGCGCGGTCGAGAGCCCGGCGCGCTGGACGCCCGCGGCCATCCCGACGTTGAGGAAGATCACGGTGTGCCCGGCGAGGCGTTCACGGGTGCCCGGCGTGATCGGGGCTCCCCCGCCCAGCGAGAGGACGCCTTCGTGCTCGGCCAGCGCCTTCGCGACCATCTCTTCCTCCAGCGCGCGGAAGACGGGCTCGCCCTCCTCGGCGAAGATGTCGGTGATGGGCTTGCCCGCGCTCGCGACGATGTCGTCGTCGCTGTCGCGGAACGCGAGACCGAGCCGGGCGGCGAGCGCCGGGCCGACCGTGCTCTTGCCCGAGCCCGGCGGCCCGATGATCACCGCGCGAGGAGTCACCAGCGCTCCTCGAGCGCCTTCAGGTAGGCCTCGGCGTTGCGCTTGCCCTCGGCCAGCGAGTCGCCGCCGAACTTCTCCAGCGCGGCGTCCGCGAGCACCAGCGCGACCACCGACTCCAGCACGACCCCGGCCCGGGGGACCGCGCAGACGTCGGAACGCTGGTGGATGGCCACCGCGGGTTCGCCGGTGGTGACATCCACAGTGGACAGTGCTTTGGGGACGGTCGAGATCGGCTTCATGGCGACGCGCACGCGCAGCGGCTCGCCGTTGGTGATGCCGCCTTCGAGGCCGCCCGCGCGGTTGGACCGGCGGGTCACCCCGACCGGGCCGGTGCCGCGGTCGATCTCGTCGTGGGCCTGGCTGCCCCAGCGCTTGGCCGTGGTGAAACCGTCGCCGACCTCCACGCCCTTCATCGCCTGGACGCCCATGAGCGCGCCGGCGAGACGGGCGTCGAGCCTGCGGTCCCAGTGGACGTGCGAGCCGAGGCCCGGCGGCAGGCCGTAGGCGATGACCTCGATCACGCCGCCGACGGTGTCACCCGCCTTCCGCACGGCGTCGACCTCGGCGACCATCGCGTCGGTCCCCTCCTGGCCGAAGGCGCGGACCGGGCTCTCGTCGATGGCGGGCAGATCCGACGGCACCGGCAACGGGCCCTCGGGCGCCGACGCCCCGCCGATGGACACGACGTGGCTGAGGATCTCGACCCCGAGCAGCTGCGTGAGGTACGCGCGGGCCACCGTGCCGAGCGCCGTGCGGGACGCCGTCTCGCGGGCGCTCGCGCGCTCCAGCACCGGACGCGCCTCGGGGAAGCCGTACTTCTGCATCCCCGGCAGATCCGCGTGGCCGGGCCGGGGACGCGTCAGCGGCTCGTTGCGCGCGAGGCCTTCCAGCTCCTCGGCGGGCACGGGATCGGCCGACATGACCTTCTCCCATTTGGGCCACTCGGCGTTCTCGATCTGGACCGCGACGGGACCGCCCTGGGTGAGCCCGTGCCGGACGCCGCCGGTGAACTCGATGTGGTCGGTCTCGAAGCCCATCCGGGGGCTACGGCCGAAGCCGAGCCTCCGGCGCGCGAGCTGCTCGCCCACTTCGGCGGTGGTGACCTCGACCCCGGCAGGCATCCCTTCCAGGATGGCGGCGAGGGCGGGTCCGTGCGATTCCCCTGCGGTTATCCAGCGCAACACCTGACAGATCCTGTCACAACCTCCTCTCTGTCCGGGTACAGGCCGGGCTATCCCGGACCTGGTCCGGCGAAGACGGCGAGCGCCCACGCCGCGACCAGGAGACCGGGCCCGTGCGGCACCGTGGGATGCCGGGGCCCGCCCACCGCGAGCGCCACGCTCAGCAACGCGGCGGCGACGGCGCCGAGCACGATCGACGGCCAGCCCGTCGCGGCGAGGACCGCTCCCAGGCTGCCCGCCAGCTTCACGTCCCCGGCACCGAGCGAGCGTGGCGACCACGCGTGGACGAGCGCGTGCGCCCCGCCGAAGACCAGCGCGCCGAGCACGGCCCGCCACGCGATGGCCGCTCCTCCCCCGTGCGCGGCGAGCGCGAGGGCGGCGGCCAGCGCCGGATACGCGGGCAGGGTCAGGACGTCGGGCAGGCGACGGTACCTCAGGTCAGCGAGCGCCAGCGGGACGGCGAAGACGGTCAGCACGGCCGGGACCGCGAGCCACCACGACGGCCAGGCTCCCGACTGATACCTGAGGCAGACCGCGACGAGCGCCACCGCCGTGAGGGCGGCGGCCCACGCCGTGATCGGCGCTCCGGCCCGGCGCAGGCAGGAGCGCGTGGCGAGCGCCGATCCGGCGCCCGCCACCGCGAAGGCGATCGGCGTGAACACAAGATCAAGAGTGCGCCCGTCGCGCTCGGTGCGGCAAGGATTTCTTTTCGTGACAGGAACTTTCACGCACTTTCGGCAGGTCGGGCGTGGGTGCGGAAGTCGTGAATGGACCATTCATGCGCGGGCAGGCGGGGGCGGGGCTGAAGGGGGCCTTTTACTGCGTGGCATGCGGCGACGGGAGCTTTCGTCGCATGGCATGCGGGGAAAGCGTCCTTCAGCCCCGCCGACCGGTGCTGAAGGAGCGAGCGGCGCTCAGCACCCTTCTTGAAGGCAAGACAAGATGACAGGTTGCGAAAGCCACTTTCGCAACGTTGAAGGTTGCGAAAGTGGCTTTCGCAACGTCGACGGCAGGGGGCAGAGCGGTCGGCAAGGGCGTAGCGAAGGCCTGTCATGACACCGGGATCAGGGGCTCATCCGCAGCAGCGGGAGACCCGAGGGCGTGCGGATCTCCAGCGCCTTGATGTCTCCGGTGCGCATCGCGGTGCCGACCACGATATGCGCGGTGTCCTTGGGCATCGCGCGCCAGGACGCCAGCTCGCTGGTGCCGCCGTCG
This sequence comes from Amycolatopsis sp. cmx-4-54, assembly GCF_046548895.1. Lineage (NCBI taxonomy): Bacteria > Bacillati > Actinomycetota > Actinomycetes > Pseudonocardiales > Pseudonocardiaceae > Amycolatopsis > Amycolatopsis sp. cmx-4-54. The sequence continues at coordinate 239,858 of NZ_JAEBEJ010000005.1, read as the reverse complement.
GCGCCGACGGCGACCAGGATGTAGTCCCCGGTGCGGTTGCCGCCGTAGCTGCAGGTCATGTCGACCTTCGTGCCGGTCTCCGTGGCGGACATGGCGACCTCGGCGGTCACCGGGTAGTCGCCGAGCGGGGTCATCGGGTCGCCCACCGCCGCGACCGGCCCGGTCAGGACGACCACGAGCGCGACACCGGCGGCGACGGCGACCCCGGCCGCGGTCGTGGTGATGGCCCGTTGGATCCGCCTTCCCCGGCGGACCCGTTTGAGCACGGTCGGCAACAGATCCGGCGAGGGGTCCTCCAGCAGCGCAGGGGCACCGGCTTGGGCGAGCAGCCCGGGAATCCCGGCCAGGTCGCGCACGGAAGCCGCGCACCGGTCACAGACGCGAAGGTGCTGCTCGTAGGCGGACCGGTCTTCCGGGGACAACGCCCCGAGCACGTAGGCCGCGTCGTAGGTGGCGAAGGGGTCGGTCATTGAGTCACCCCTCTTTCCTCCAATATCAGCCGCAGCGCCCGCAACGCGTAGTGCGTCCGCGACTTGATCGTCCCTTCGGCCACACCCAGCCGTTTCGCAGCGTCGGCGACGGAGTAACCCTGGAAATAACACAGGACGAGGACGTCCCGATGTCTTGGCGAGAGCTCGCCGAGGGCTTCGGCGACCAGCCAGCCCTGGACGGCGCGTTCGGTGCCGTCGGTGACCGCCGTTTCGGGCGGTTGGCCGGTCACCACCTCGGGGTGGGCCTCGGAAGCGCGCCAGTCGTCGATGGCGATCCGTCTCGCCACGGTGAACAGCCAGCCCCGCGCCGACCCTTCGGACTGGTCGAGCACCTTGGCGTTGCGCCAGGCCCGCAGCAGCGTCTCCTGGACGACGTCTTCCGCGCGGACCCGGTCGCCGCTGGTGAGGTGCAGCGCGTAGGACCAGAGTGCCGCCGCGTGCTCGTCGTGCAGAGCCCGCATCAGCCGGTCCTCCGCGAATTCCTTCACCGATCCGTGCTTTCCCGGTTCAGGAGCAGCGGGAGCGCGAAGACCACGCAAGCCACTTCGGTGATCAGGCCCCACAGCTCGGCCTGGGTGGTGAAGCGCTCCGTGACGCCGAAGAACCCTGTGGTCAGCGAGAGCACGTACGCGCCCAGCGTCGCCAAGCCGAAGCCGATCGCCGCGAGCGCGGGCAGCCAGTGGTGCCAGACCAGGACGGCGACCGCGATGACCACGCCCGCCACCACGTTCACCAGGAAGAGCGGGCCGACCACAGCCGTTTCCGAGGCCCAGTCCTGCCATACGACGTAGTGCACCCATGCCGAGCCGAGCAGGCCCGCCGCCACGATCGCCCGCGACAACCACCGGATCATGTCCGTATCTCTTTCCGCGTGTTCGGTTCCCCTATGCCTGTGAACACGGAAAAACGGGCCTCCTGGTTCAATCCGGCACCCGATGGTCGCCGAAATTGAACCGGATGGCCGCCTGGGCCGTGTGTAGGGGCATGACTGCCGAACTCCACTCCCGCCGCACCGTCCTGACCACCGGGGCCGCCGTCGCCGGCGCGGCCGTCGGTGCCGTGGCCCTCACGGCCTGCGGAAGCGACAGCAACCCGCCGTCCGGTTCGACCGCCGCACCGCCCGCCGCCGCACCGGGCGAGACCCTGACCGCGCTCTCCGACATCGAGGTCGGCAAGGCGAAGGCCGCCAAGACCGCGGACGGCAAGGACGTCATCGTCACCAGGACCGCCGAAGGCACGGCGGCCGCGTTCAGCGCGATCTGCACGCATCAGGGGTGCGCGGTCGTGCCCGAGGGCGCGGAGCTGAAATGTCCCTGCCACAACTCGATCTTCGACGCCGCGACCGGCGCGGTCAAAAAGGGACCGGCGGACCAGCCGCTGCCCTCGATCGCGGTCAAGGTCACGAACGGCCAGGTCGTCACGGCCTGAGAGATACACACGAAAGGGTCCCTTCAGGACGGGAAGTCCGTCCTGAAGGGACCCTTTCGGCAAGCTTTCAGCTGTCCCAGGTGAAAATCGGGTCGCCGGCCTCGACGTCGCCGCCGGTGAGCAGTCCGGAAAGGACTTCCGCCTTCGCGTCCAGCGCCACGACGGGCACGATCGGCGAGTAGCCCGCGGCTTTGACCGCGTCGGGGTCCCAGCCGACCACCGGCTGCCCGGCTCGGACGGCCTCACCCTTGACGACGTGGAGGGTGAACCCCTCGCCCTTCTGCTTCACCGTGTCGATCCCCAGGTGGACCAGCACGCCGCGGCCGTCTTCGGTGGCCACCACGAACGCGTGCGGGTGCAGGGTCACGACCGTGCCGTCCACCGGGGCGACCGCGTCCTGGCGTCCGCCCGAGGGCAGGACCGCGATGCCGGGGCCGACCATCGCCTGCGCGAAGACCGGATCGGGCACTTCGGTCATGGCGGTCGTCTTGCCGCTCACCGGGCTGAGGATTTCGAGACTCACAACAGATCCTCGATGTCGCTGGCGATGTTGTCGGCCTCGGGGCCCACGATCACCTGGACACCGGCACCCATGCGCACGACGCCCATCGCACCGGCGGCCTTCAGCGCCGCTTCGTCGAGCAGGCTCATGTCTTCCAGCTCACAGCGCAGCCGGGTGATGCACCCCTCGACCTCGATGACGTTCTCGGCACCGCCGAGCCCCGCGAGGATCTTTTCCGCCCTGTCATCCGCCATCGCGGTCTCCCTGTTCCCTGTCGGTTTCCCACATGCGAACCAGCTGTACTACGCCGTTCGCCGACTCGCACGTGATCCCTGGCCACGAACGCGTAACGGTGGTTGACACCCGCTCGTGCGACGGAGCATCCTGCCCCATCGGATCATTGGTCTAGACCGGAACGTACCAATCTTCCGGACCAGATGCGAGTACGGGTTCCCCGACCGACCGGCCCGAAAGGACGGTGACCGTCATGAGCGCTTCGGCGCAGCTGCCGCCGTCCGACCGTGTGATCAACGGACCGACGCCCAAGCACGCCCAGCTGCGGGAGATTCTGCGCCGCACGGTGGAGCGTGAGCTACCCCCCGGCTCACCGATCCCCTCGGAACGTGACCTCGCCGAGACCTACCAGGTGTCGAGGCTCACGGTCCGCTCGGCGATCGGCAAGCTGGTCGAAGAAGGGCTCTTGTCGCGGGTGCGCGGCAAGGGGACGTTCACCGCCGCGAGGCGGATGGAACTGCAGCTCTACCTGATGTCCTTCACCGAGGACATGCGCCGTCGCGGGATGACCCCGACCACGGAGGTCGTCAAGACCTCCACCGAGGTCCCGCCGGCCCCCTCGGCGCACGCGCTCGGCCTGGCCGCCGGGACCCCGGCACACCGCATCGTCCGGCTCCGCCGAGCCGACGGGGTGCCGCTGGCGGTCGAACGCGGCTGGTATCACGCGGGCCGGATGCCCGGTCTGCTCGACCTCGATCTCACCCGATCGTTGTACGTCCAACTCGCCCAGTCGTACGACCTGCGCCCGGACCACGCGTGGCAGACGGTCTGGGCCGAATCCGCGGACCGCGAAACAGCACGCCTGCTCGGCATGCGCGCCGGCAGTCCGCTTCTTGTCTTCCGCCGGGTCTCCAGCGTCAACGGGGAACCGATCGAAGACATGACTTCCTGGTACCGGGGCGATCACTACCAGGTCACCATGCAGCTGGACCGGAACACCCCGGATTCCGGTCATCATCCTCACTACGGAGGTACCCGATGAGCTCCACCACCGCGGAGGGGGCGAAGGGCAAGGGCAAGGGACTGGCTGGGCTTCAACGCTTCGGCCGCAGCCTCATGCTCCCCATCGCCGCTCTGCCCGCCGCCGCGCTCCTGAACAGGTTCGGTCAACCCGACCTGCTCGGCAAGGACGGCCTCGGCTGGGACAAGGTCGCCGAAGTGCTCGGCGCGGCGGGCAACTCGCTGTTCAACTGGCTGCCGCTCCTGTTCGCGGTGGGTATCGCCGTCGGCTTCGCCCGGAAGAGCGACGGCGCGACCGCGCTGGCCGCCGTGGTCGGCTTCTTCGTGTTCACCAGCGTCCTCCAGGTGTTCACGCCGTTCTCCGAGCTGCCGGGCTGGGACCCCGAGAAGCCCGCCGGCCTGATGCTCAACCCGATGAAGTGGTCCTACAGCGTGCTGGCCGGCGTGATCGTCGGCCTGGTCACCGCCCTGCTGTGGCAGAAGTTCTACCGCATCAAGCTGCCGCCGTACCTGGCCTTCTTCGGCGGCCGCCGGTTCGTGCCGATCATCACCGCACTGACGCTGATGATCCTCGCGGTGCCCTTCGGCCTGGTCTTCCACTGGGTCAACGAAGGCATCCAGGCCGCGGGCGAGGCGGTCACCGGCGCACCGGTCGTCGGTGGCGGTATCTACGGTGTGCTGAACCGGTTGCTGATCCCGGTCGGTCTGCACCAGCTGCTGAACGTGCCGGTGTGGTTCATCTTCGACGGTGGTGACCTCACCATGTTCTTCGAGGGCGACCCCACTCGCGGCGCCTTCATGACCGGGTTCTTCCCGATCTTCATGTTCGCCATCCCCGCCGCTGCGCTGGCGATCTGGCAGAGCGCGAAGCCCAGCCAGAAGAAGATCGTCGGTGGCGTGATGATCGCCGGCGCGCTGACCTCGTTCCTGACGGGTATCACCGAGCCGATCGAGTTCTCGTTCATGTTCGTCGCGTGGCCGCTGTACCTGATCCACGCGGTCCTGACCGGTACGTCGATGGCACTGGTGAACGCGCTCGACATCCACCTCGGCTTCGGTTTCTCCGCCGGTGCGATCGACTTCGCGCTCAACAGCGGTCTCCCGGCGGCGAGCGGCAACGTCTGGCTGCTCATCCCGATCGGTCTCGCCTACGCGGTCATCTACTACGTGATCTTCCGTTTCGTGATCAAGAAGTGGAACCTGCGGACCCCCGGCCGCGAGGACGACGCGATCGAGGCGGATCTCGAAGCCACCGCGGCGAAGCCCGTCAAGTAGTTTCAGCTCAGTAGGACCGAAGGGACGAAGGGGAAAGAACATGCCGGAGAAACGCGTCACCGTGGCCAGCAAGGTGGGCCTGCACGCCAGGCCCGCGGCGACGGTCGCCAAGGCGGCCGCGGCGCAACCCGTCGCGGTGCACATCGCCAAGGCGGGCGGTGACCCGGTCGCGGCCGGCAGCGTGCTGAACCTGATGACGCTCGCCGCCGGTTTCGGCGACGAGGTCATCATCAGTGCCGAGGGTGAGGGGGCCGAGGCGGCCGTCGAGGCCATCGCCGAGCTGGTGGCGACCGACCTCGACGCCTGATCCCGATCCCTGCCGTCCGCGGTGAACCCGCGACCGCGATCCACCTCTGCGAAGCCCGGGCCGCCCCGACCGGCCCGGGCTTCGTAGGGTGTGGGGCATGGAAAGCGTGCGCAGGATCGAACAGTGGCCGGTGGACAACGCCGCCACGGCCGTGGTGACCGCCGCCGGTGACGTGCTGGGCACGCACGGCGACACGACGAAGGTGTACAAGCTGGCGTCGGTGACCAAGCCGCTCACCGCCTACGCCGCGCTGATCGCCATCGAAGAGGGCGTCGTCGAACTGGACACCCCCGCCGGGCCGGAGGGCTCCACGATCCGGCATCTGCTCGCGCACACCTCGGGCCTTGCCTTCAACGAGCACAAGCCGATGGCCGCGCCGGGCAACCGGCGCCTGTACTCCAACGCCGGATTCGAGCAGCTCGCCGACGCGCTCACCGAGCATTCGGGCATCCCCTTCGCCGACTATCAGGCGGAGGCGCTTTTCCAGCCGCTGGGCATGAAGGCGACCAAGCTGACCGGTTCCCCCGCTTCGGGCGCCGAGTCCACTGTGGACGATCTGGTCGCGTTCGCCGCCGAACTGCAGGCACCGAAGCTCATCGCCGCCGAGACGGTGCGCGAGGCGACTTCCGTGGTCTTCCCCGGGCTTTCCGGCGTCCTGCCGGGCTTCGGCCACCAGAAGCCGAACGACTGGGGGCTCGGATTCGAGATCCGCGACCACAAGAGTCCACATTGGACCGGATCGTCGAGCTCGCCGCGGACCTTCGGCCACTTCGGGCAGTCCGGCACGTTCCTCTGGGTCGATCCCGACGCCGGTGCCGCCTGCGTCGCGCTCACCGACCGGGCCTTCGGCCCGTGGGCGGCCGAGGTGTGGCCGCCCTACACCGACGCCGTACTGGCCGAACTCACTCCATGACCCGGATCGGTGAACCCGCCTGGAAGGCCGCGATATCCTCGACCGCGTCGCGGTAGAAGATCTCGTAGGTCTCCCGGGTGACGTAGCCGATGTGCGGCGTGAGCACGACGTTGTCCAGCGTCCGCAACGGATGCGCCGAAGGCAGCGGCTCGACGTCGTACACGTCCAGCGCGGCGACCGCGATCTCCTTGCGACGCAAGGCGTCCACCAGCGCGGCCTCGTCCACGATCGGTCCGCGAGAGGTGTTGACGAGCATCGCCGTCGGTTTCATCGCGGCGAGTTCGGGCGCGCCGACCAGCCCGCGGCTGCGGCGGCTGAGCACCAGGTGGATCGACAGCACGTCCGCGCGGGCGAACAGTTCGTCCTTCGAAACCGCCGTCACACCGTGGGGATCGGCCTTCTCCTGGGTCAGGTTCTGGCTCCAGGCGATGGTCTCCATGCCGAACGCCTGGCCGATCTTGGCCGCACCGGCGCCGAGCCTGCCGAGCCCGAGCAGCCCGAGGGTCTTGCCGGACAGGATCGTGCCGACGGTGGTCTGCCAGCCGCCCTCACGCATGTTCCGCGCCTCGACCGGCACGTTCCGCGCGGCGGCGAGGATCAGCGCCCAGGTGTGCTCGGCCGCCGGGGCCGCGATGTAGCCGGTGGAGCAGACGACCACGCCGTTGCGCCGGGCGGCGGCCACGTCGATCGCGGCGTTGCGGTGGCCGGTGCTCACCAGCAGCTTGAGCGCGGGCAGCCGGTCGAGGACTTCGGCGGGGAAGCGGGTGCGCTCGCGCATCGCGACCACGACCTCGAAAGCACGGAGGCGCGCGACCACGTCGGCGGGATCCGCGAACGGTTTCGTGAACACCTCGATGTCGGCGCCGAGGGAATCCCAGTCCCCGAACCCGAGCGCCACTTCCTGGTAGTCGTCGAGAATCGCGATCTTCATGCTCCCCAGGCTAGAGTCGGCGCCGAAGCCACGCCTGGGGAGGCCACCGTGATCCTGGAGTTCCGCACCTACCGGCTGAAGCCGGGGACCAGCGAAGAATTCCTCCGCGTGATGACCGAAGAGTCCATCCCCCTGCTGGAGCGCGCGGAGCTGCGGGTCGTCGACTTCGGACGCTCGCTGGTCGCCGAGGACGGACACGAAGAGGCGTATCTGATCCGCGCGTTCGGCTCGCTCGAGGAGCACGAACGGCAGGAACGCGAGTTCTATGGCAGCGAGGCGTGGCTGACGGGCCCGCGCGAGGCGATCGTCTCGCGGATCGAGAGCTACCACACGATCGCCATCGAGACCTCCGAAGAGGCGGTCAAGGCGCTCGAACGACGATGACCGGGAAACGAGGAGTGGGGATGCACGAGGGCGAAATCCTGGCCTGGACCGAGACCGAACGGCTGAGCTTCGCGGATCTGCTGGAGAGCCTCGCCGAGCAGGACTGGCCGGTGAAGACCCTGTGTACGGAGTGGACGGTCCACGCGATGGCGGGCCATCTCGCGCAGACCACCAGGAACCGGCTCAAGGACACCCTCGTCGGCATCGTGAAGGCCAAGGGGAACTGGGACCGGATGAACGTCGACCAGGCCGTCGCCTACGCCGCGCGGTTCACCCCGGCCGAACTCGTCGCCCAGATCCGCGAGGACGCCGGCTCGGCGCGCCGCCCGCTCGGCGCCAAACCGGTCGACGAGCTCGCCGATGTCCTCATCCACGGCCAGGACGTCGCCCGGCCGCTCGGCATCGACCGGCCCATGCCGGAGAAGCCGGCGATCGCGGCACTGGAGCATCTTCTCGTCAGCCCGTTCTGGGGCGCCAAGAAACGCTGCAAGGACCTCAAGCTGGTCGCCACCGACGCCGATTGGTCCGGCGGAGCGGGCACCGAAGAGGTCCGGGGCCCGCTCGTCGACCTGCTCCTGTCGGTGAGCGGGCGAAGCATCGGCCTCGCCACGCTCACCGGCCCGGGCACCGCCCGGCTCGGCGCCGGCTGACCGTCACCAGCGCGGGACGAACACGTCCACGCGCACCAGATGGTGGTCCGAAGCGTCGTTGAGCCGGGCCAGCGGTGACTCGGGCAGCGGCCAGAAGACCTCGGCGCGCCAGGGGAACAGGCCCTTCGACGGCAGGACGTAGTCGATCCGCAGGTTCCCCGGCGCGTTGTCGTTGAAGTCACCGGTGTCGAAGTACGGGTCGCCCTTCTGGCCGATGTTGGCGCCGGCCTGGTCCTGCGCGGCCCGTACACCGCCTTCGCTGCCCGGCCGGGTTTCGATGACGCGCGGGGCGTTCAGCAGTCGCGAGATGGCGCCGGGGACGCTGTCGCCGTCGAGCGGGTCGGAATTCTGGTCGCCGGCGATGACGAACTTCTCGCGCGCGCCCAGCCCGGCGCGGCGGCCGTTGTCGTCGTGGATGTAGCGGCCCTTGCCCGGGGTCACGTAGTCCGCCCAGAAGCGGATCTCGTCGTGGTTGCGGGTGCCGTTGCGGTCTTCGGGGCCGTCGAAGGTGGGCGGCGTCGGGTGCGAGGCCAGGAAGTGCACGGTCGAGCGGCCGACCCGGATCGGAACGTCCCAATGGGACTTCGACGACAGGCGCAGCACGTCGAGCGCCTGCCGCGAGTACCAGTCGTCCGGCGCCACGGTGGCCGGGTCGTCCGGGAGCAGCGCGCCCGGCATGTCCTTCCAGAGGAACTTCTGGAACGTCCGCGCGTTCTGGGTGTCGATCGGGTACTTCGAAAGCACGAGCATGCCGTACTGGCCCTCGAAGAGGCCGAAGCCGTGCGCGTCGTTGCCGCCGCCGACCTGGCCGTTGCGGTCGAGGTCGAACCCGGTCGCGACACCGGTGTTCGACGGCGCGGTGAAGGCGTACGGGTAGTCGATCGGCGCCGCGCCGTTCTGGCCGCGGGCGAGGTAGTTCTCGCGGAACAGGTCCGCGGCGCGGTTGCCGGGCACGTAGTCGAACTCGTTGATCAGCAGCACGTCCGGCCGGTTGCGCTGGATCACCTCGGCGACCTCGTTCGCCTGCGCGTTGCCCGGCTGCGACAGATCGGTCACCAGCTGACCGGCGGCTCCGCGGTTGAGCGAAGCGTTGTACGTCGCGAAGCGGATGTTCTGCCCGACGGTGGCTTCCGCCGGTGTGGCGGCCAGCAGCGTCCCGGCCAGCAAGGCGCCCGATGTGAGCACGGCGGCGATGCGTTTCACGGTCTTGAACTCCCATTTCGAGGGCGACAGTCGAGGCGACCTTACGCACCCGTCGTGGCCGCTGGGGTGAGGTTCAGGTGAACAGCACCTCTTGAACGCGTTCAAAATCTGGGCTACGGTGCTTCTTGAACACGTTCAAAAGGAGGTCCCCATGCAACCCGTAGTCGTGGCCTACGCGCTCTACCTGGCCATCACCGTCCCCCTGACCGTGCTGGTCGCCCGCACGCTGAGCAGACACGGCAAGACGTTCCTGGAAGACGTCTTCCAGGACGAACAAGCCTTGGCGCATTCGGTCAACCAACTGCTCGTCGTCGGGTTCTACCTGGTCAGCCTGGGTTTCGTGACCCTGTTCCTGACCAGCGACGCCACCGTCCTCGACGCGCGCGACGTCTTCGAGATGCTGTCGGTCAAGGTCGGCACCGTGGCGCTCGTGCTCGGCGTGATGCACATCGGGAACGTGCTGGTGTTCAACGGGATCCGGCGCAAACACCTCAACCACGCGGCCGAGCGGGCCGTGCCGGTGCCGCCGCCGTACCCCGGCTACCCGGCGCCCGCTCCACACCCCGCGCCCTGACCGGATACCGTGCAGTGGTGGCGAAGAGTGAGGAAACCAAGTCACTGATCGTGGCGACGGCGTTGCGGTTGTTCGCCGAGAACGGCTACGACCGCACGACCATGCGGGCCATCGCCGCCGAAGCGGGTGTGTCGGTCGGAAACGCCTACTACTACTTCGCCTCGAAGGATCAGCTGATCCAGGGTTTCTACGACGAGATCGCCAACGCGCACCTGACGAAGGCGCGCGAGACGATCGCGGGTGAGCGGGACTTCAGCGCGCGGCTCAAGACCGTCCTGCTCACCTGGCTCGACGTCGCCGAGCCGTACCACCGCTTCGGCAAACAGCTCTTCGTCAACGCCGCCGACCCGGACTCACCGCTGAGCCCGTTCAGCGAGGAGTCCTCGCCCGCGCGGGACGCCTCCGTCGGCCTGATGCGCGACGTCATCGCCGACTCCGACGTCAAACTCGACCCGGACCTGCGCGACGACCTGCCCGATCTGCTGTGGCTGTACCAGATGGGGGTCGTGCTGTTCTGGGTTCACGACCGGTCTTCCGGGCAGAAGCGCAGCCGGATCCTGGTGGAACGGACGGTCCCGCTGATCGCGCGGCTGGTGGGGCTCTCGCGGCTGCGGGTGCTGCGGCCGGTGAGCCGGGAGATCGTTTCGCTGATCCGGGATCTCTCGAAGCGGGACGACGTCGCTTGACGCGCGTTTAGTCCTCTGAATGCGGTGCGGGCCGCGCCAAGGCGGTCGTGGGGGTGAGCGCACACCCACGAAGCGACCGCATTCAGAGGACTGAATGCGGGGCGGTCAGGACTCCCGGACGGTCCGGAAGTACAGGAACCGCGGCTCGGTCCGCAGTTTCGCGTACCACCGCGGGTCCGCTTCGGCGGCGGTCTCCTGCGGCATCGGCTCGACCAGCCTGTCGACGGCGAACCCGGCGTCCCGCACCGCGCCGAACGTCCAGCTCAGCGGCCGCCGGTAGAACCGGACCTTCTGGCCCGCCGGGAATTCGTCCTCCAGCAGTTCGAGCTGGAAGTAGTTCCGCTTGTCGAACCAGCGCCAGTCCTCACCGGGATGGTGCACCGAGAACACCAGGAGCCCGCCCGGTTTGAGCACCCGCCGGAACTCCGCCAGCGCCGGCGCCCAGTCCTTCAGGTAATGCAGCACCAGCGACGCCGTGACGACGTCGATCGAGCCGTCCTCGAGGAACGGCATCGGCCGCGAGACGTCCGCCGCCTCGAAGCGAGCGACCTCCCCGAACTTCTCCCTGGCGACGGCGACCATGCCTGCGCTGGCGTCGACGCCGAGGACGTCCGCGCCCTTGGCGGCGAGCAGGGCGCTGAGGTGACCCGCCGCGCTGCCGACGTCCAGCACCCGTTTGCCCGCCACGTCCCCGGCCAGCTCCACGATGGCGGGACGGTCGTAGTGGGCGTTGGTGCTGCTGGTTTCGGCGTGCGCGGCGTAGAGCCGGGCGAAACCGTCGTACTGGGCGGCGCGCGCCCGTTCGATGATCTCGTCGATCACCTCGGTCTTGGCGTCGGCGTAGTGCTGGATGTACTTCCAGGTGCGCGACGCCAGTTCACGTTTCTTGGCCTCGTAGAGCCTCAGTTCGTCCTCGTGTGCGATCAGGCGCTCGCGGAAGAGCCGGTAGCGCTCGGTCTGGCCGTTGTCCGGTGAGTAGACGTGCAGGTTGATGTTGGTGTCCGGGCCTTTGAAGCAGCGGTGCTTCTCCCACTCCGGCTCGCGGATGACGAGCTTGTAGCCCTCGGCCTCCAGGTGCGGCACGTAGGCGTCTTCGTCGTCCGAATCGGCGACGATCAGCATGAGGTCGATGATCGGTTTCGCGCAGAGACCCGGCACCGACGTGGAGCCGACGTGTTCCAGGACCAACGCGCGCTCCCCCAGGATCCCCCTGATGCGCTTCGCTTCCCGGTCGAACAGCTCGGGCCACTCCGGGTCGTATTCGGCCAGCGTGACGGTGGAATTCAGGACGGGCGCCTGGTCGACCCACGCGCTGCTGATGTCTTCTTCGGTGTAGTTGTCCCGGTCGGGTTTAGGCATCGACCCCTTGTTCCTTCCTCAGCACTCCTCGCGAGTCTGCGCGCGACGCGATCACGTCGCCAGGGCGCAAGGAGGAACAAGACGTCCCGTCCCCCGTCAAGAGCGCCCTGCCGCCGAGATCGCGGGCCGTCCGGCCAGGGGCGCGCGGTGGTCACCTGGTTGCCGCGACGCCCCTCTCGAGGCAGTCGGCCAGATTATCGAACCCGAGCGATCTTGTCAGGCGTTTTCCGCTGAAGGAGCTCTCCGGACACAGCCGTGAGGGAAGGCACCGGTCCGTGAAGGACTCCTTCACTACCCGCCCAGCCGTGCGACCTGGCCCCTTTGGTCCGGTCAGCCGATCGGCAGAGAAAGGATCCCGCCGGTCGCTTCGCGCAGCGCGTCCCGCATCTCGGCCCGCGGCGCCGGCTGCCCGGTGAAGTACTCGGACTGCCCGAAAGCCTGATGCAGCAACATGTCCAGTCCGGTCGCGAGCCGCCCGCCCCGCTCGGCGACGGCTTCGGCGAGCGCGGTCGGCCAAGGGTGATAGATGACGTCGAGGACGCAGGCGATCCGGGCCAGCTCCGCCAGATGCGGCCGGACGGCGTCCGGGGGCACGGTGTTCACCAGCACCGCCGACTCGGCCGCGAGTTTCCCGAAGTCGGCGTCCGCCCAGCGGACGACCTCGGCGTCGAGCCCGGCCCGCTGAGCCACCTCGACCGTTTCCGTCGCCCGCGCGGGATCGCGCACGACGAGCCGCACCGTCCGCACGCCGAGCGACGCCAGCCCGACGACGGCCGCGGCCGCGGTCCCGCCCGCGCCGAGAACGACGGCGGCATCGTCGGTGTCGTTCTCGCCAGGGGTGTACTCCCCCGCGATCCGCAGCGCCTCGGTGACCCCGTCGACGTCGGTGCAGTCGGCCAGCCAACCGGTTTCCCGGCGCACCAGCGTGTTCGCCGCGCCGACGGCCGCCGCGCGCGGCGTGACCTCGTCGGCGTGCTCCAGCGCGGCCCGCTTCCCGGGCATGGTCACCGAAAGGCCGGCCCACTCCGGGCCGAGGCCGTCGACGAACGCAGGCAACCCGGGACCGTCCATCTCGACCCGCTCGTAGGTCCAGCCGTCCAGCCCCAGCGCGCGGAAGGCGGCGCCGTGCAGCACGGGCGAGAGCGAGTGTTCGACCGGTTTCCCGAGTACCGCGGCCTTGCGGTCAGATGACACCTCGCCTCTCCGCCTCATCTCGGTTCTTCCTGTGGTCGTCGAACGTCACCGCGAAGCAGGAGAGCCCGTTCTTCTCGCATTTGACGAAGAACAGCCAGTCTCCGGCCGTCGGCTTCAGCGCGGCCTGGATCGCCTCCGCGCTCACGACCGCGATCGGTGTCGGAGTCAGGCCGACCATCTTGTAGGTGTTGTAGGCGCCCGCTTTTTCCCGTTCTTCGGGTTTGGTGAGCAGGGTCGGCCGGTCGAGGACGTAGTTGACCGTCGAGTCCATCTCGAGCCGCATCTTCTTGTCGAGCCGGTTGTAGATGACTTGCGAGATCTTCCCGAAGTCGGCCTTCACCGCCTCGCGTTCGATGATCGACGCGATGACGAGCGTCTCGTAGGGCGACTTGCCCTCCCCCTTCGACTGATCGCTCAGCCCGGCGTTCAAGATGCGCTCCGCCGAGGTCTTGACGACGAAGGTGAGCAGTTCTTCGGCCGTCCAGCCGGGCTTGATGTTGTAGATGCCCGGGGCGATCAGTCCTTCGAGCCGCCGGTCCTTGTGCTCGGCGTTCGTGGCGGCCTCGACGGCCCACGACGGGACGCCCAGCTTCGCCAGATCCGCGGTCTCGATCGTCTTGCGCAGTTCCTCGACCGGGACGCAGGTGCTCGTTCCGTTGATATCGGCGCAGGAAGCCTTGGACAGCAAGGAATACACACCCGGGGTCACCTTGCCGCCCGGCTGGGTGATGTCGTGGAACTGGGTGTACGGCCGGATCTCGACCTGACCGACCTTCGACGCGGGCGCGATCATCTTCTCGACCGCGCTGGCACCGGACATCTTCGTCTTCATGACGTAGTAGCCCTGCTGGAGCCGCGAGACGGCGGTGTTGTCCTCGCCCGCCTTCACGAACGCCTTGCCGCTGGCGACCACGCCGGCCGCCTGCAGCCGGTTACCGATCGCCGACGTCGAATCGCCCTTCTCCACCTGGACGAGGACGTCGCTCTCGCCGGCACCTTGGTAGTCGTCGTACCCGAAGATCTCGGTGAAGCCGTAGTAGGCGCCACCGGCGAGCAGGACGAGCACGGTCAGCGCGGCGACCCAGCCCAGCGCGCGCTTCTTCTTGGGCTTCTTGGGCGGCGGTCCCTGCCGTTCGGGACGCTCGTCCTCGATGCGTTCGGGCTCGGCCCGGTCTTCGTCTTCGTAATCTTCGTAGTCGTCGTACTCGTCATAGTCGTCGTACGGGTCGTCGTCGCCGAAGATCTCGTTGTATTCCGCTTCGCTGCCCTCGGGCGGCGAAGCGGGGTTCGCGCCGGGACGCCGGGCGATCGGCGCTTCCTGGATCGCGGGGAGGATGTCGGTCGGCCGCTCGTCCGGGAGCGGGCCGTCGTCCTCGCGGCGCCTGCGGCGGCCGGGGCGGGGCGCCTCGTCCTGGGCGTAGGCGGGCACACCAACACTCCGGTCACCCGGCTGGGGGGACCGCCGCTGCGGCGCGGGGGGCGGTGGCGGGACCGCGGGTTCCGGGGCCCGCCTCGGCGGGACCGGACGCTGCGGCTCTTCGGCGGCGCGCCGGGCACGCGGCGGCGGCTCTTCCGGCGACCGGCGGGCACGCGGCGGTGGGTCTTCCGCCGGACGCCGGACGGGCGGCGGCTCTGGCGGATCCTGCCGGACGTGCCGTCGTCCCGTCGGCTGGGGTTCGGGCCGTCGACGCGGCGGTGCCGGTGGCGGGCTGGCCTCCTCAGGCTCCCGCAACCGTCGTCTACCGCCCTGACGGCGCTCGGGCCGGCCGTGGGGCTCGGTCATGTATCGCCCTTCCGTGCGCGATGTGCCGCTACCGCGTCGATCCACGCCTGCAGGATCTCGACCGCGGCCGCCTGATCGACGACGGCACGTTGCTTACGTCCCTTCACCCCACGCTGCGACAGCATCCTGGATGCCGTCACCGTGGTCAACCGCTCGTCGGCCAGTCGCACCGGCACCGGCGCGATCCTGGCGGCGACCTTTTCGGCATAGTCCAGCGCCGCTTCGGCCGCCGGGCCATGACGGTCCTTGAGCGTCCTCGGCAAGCCGACGACGACCTCGACCACGTCGTGTTCCGTGACGAGTCCGACGAGCAGGTCGACGTCCTTGTCGCCCGCCGCGTCGCGAGTGAGGGTAACGAGAGGGCTGGCGAGGATGGGGTCGGGATCGCTCAACGCGACCCCGACCCGGACGGATCCGACATCCACGCCAAGCCGCCTGCCACGCCCTGGATCGGACTCTCCTGGCCGATCCGGGCGCCGCTGGGGGGCGTCGTCAGCCAACTTGGGCGACCGCCGCGCGCAGGGAGGCGATGGCCTGCTCGGCCCCGGCGGGGTTGGTGCCCCCGCCCTGTGCCATGTCCGGCTTGCCGCCGCCACGGCCGCCGATCGCCTCGGCGAACGACGGGACGAGCTTGCCCGCCGCGATGCCCTTCTCCTGCGCCGCCTTCGTGGTGGCGACGACGAAGGCGACCTTCTCGCCTTGCGGGGCGAACAGCGCGACGATGCCGGGCCGGTTGCCGAGCCTGCCTCGGATGTCCGAAGCCAGCGCGCGCAGGCCGTTCGAATCGACGCCCTCGCCGAGCTTCTCCGCCACGACCGCGACGCCGCCGATGTCCTCGGCCTTGTCCGCGAGCGAGCCCGCCGAACCGAGCACCTGCTGGGTGCGCAGCTGCTCGATCTCCTTCTCGGCATTCTTGAGCCGGGTGAGCACGTCGTCGATCCGCGACGGCAGCTGCTCCGACGGCACCTTGAAGGTGTTCGCGAGCTGCGAGACGAGCAGTTGCTCCTTGCGGACGTACTTGAGCGCGTCCGTGCCGACCAGCGCCTCGACGCGGTGCACGCCGGAACCGATGGACGAGTCGCCCACCAGCTTCACCAGGCCGAGCTGGCCGATGCGGTCGACGTGGGTGCCACCGCAGAGTTCGCGGGAGTACTCGCCCATGTCGACGACGCGGACGTCGTTGCCGTACTTCTCGCCGAACAGCGCGACCGCGCCCAGTTCGAGGGCCTTGTCCTTGGTGGTGACGAAGGTGTTCACCTCGACGTTGGTCTGGAGGTAGTCGTTGACCTCCTCCTCGACCTCGGTCAGCACGTCGGCCGACACGCCGCCGGAGGTGGTGAAGTCGAAACGCATGCGGCCCGGCGAGTTCAGCGAACCGGCCTGCGCCGCGCGCTTGCCGTACGCGCCGCGCACGGCGGCGTGCACCAGGTGCGTCGCGGAGTGCGACCGCTCGATCGACAGGCGGCGGTGCTGGTCGACCGAACCGGTCAGCGTGCTGCCGATGCCGACCTCGCCCTCGGTCACCTCGACGCGGTGCACGAACAGGCCCGGCACGATCTTCTGCACGTCGTGAACCTTGAGTTCGACGCCGTCGCCGAGCAGCACTCCGGTGTCGGCGACCTGGCCACCGCTCTCCGCGTAGAACGGCGTGCGGTCCAGGACCAGCTCCGCCTTCTTGCCCGCGCCGACGCTGGAGACCGGCACGCCGTCTTCGAGCAGCGCGACGACCTTCGCCTCGGCCTGCAGGTCGGTGTAGCCGAGGAACTCGGTCTCACCGGTGCGCTCCAGCACCTTGCGGTACTCGGACAGGTCGCCGTGGCCGGTCTTGCGCGACGCCGCGTCGGCCTTCGCGCGCTGCCGCTGCTCGTTCATGAGCGTGCGGAAGCCCTCTTCGTCGACCGTCAGGCCCTGCTCGGACGCCATCTCGAGCGTCAGGTCGATCGGGAAGCCGTAGGTGTCGTGCAGCTGGAACGCCTTGTCCCCGGCCAGCAGCGAACCGCCGGAGCGCTTGGTCTCCTCGGCCGCGAGGTCGAAGATGCGCGAACCGCTGGTGAGCGTGGAGAGGAAGGCCTCCTCCTCGACGCGCACGACGTCCTCGATGCGGTCGAAACCGGAGACCAGCTCGGGGTAGGTCGGGCCCATGGTGTCGCGGACGACCGCGGCGAAGGCGGGCAGCACCGGCTCGTGCACGCCGAGCAGGCGCGCGGAGCGGATGATGCGGCGCAGCAGGCGGCGCAGCACGTAACCGCGGCCGTCGTTGCCCGGGGTGACGCCGTCGCCGATGAGCAGGACGCCGGTGCGGGCGTGGTCGGCGATGACGCGGAACCGGACGTCGTCGGTGTGGTCGGATCCGTAGCGCCGTCCGGAGAACTCCTCGGCGCGGCCGATCACCGGGCGGACGAGGTCGGTCTCGTAGACGTTCTCGACGCCCTGCAGGATCGTCGCGACCCGCTCGACGCCCATGCCGGTGTCGATGTTCTTCTTCGGCAGCTCACCGATCGGCTTGTGGCCGTGCTTCGGGCTCTTGTCGCCGCGCACGTCCTGCATGAAGACGAGGTTCCAGATCTCGATGTAGCGATCCTCGTCGGCGACCGGGCCGCCCTCGCGGCCGTAGTCCGGGCCGCGGTCGTAGTAGATCTCCGAGCACGGGCCGCCGGGACCGGGCACGCCCATGTCCCAGTAGTTGTCCTTGCCGTCACGGGACTGGATGCGCTCGCCGGGCAGGCCGGTGAGCTTCTTCCACAGGCCCGCCGCCTCGGAGTCGTCCTCGTAGACCGTCGCCCAGATGCGGGCCGGGTCGAGGCCGTAGCCGCCTTCGCTCTGGGGCTTGGTGATCAGCTCCCAGGCCGCCTCGATGGCGCCTTCCTTGAAGTAGTCGCCGAAGGAGAAGTTCCCGGCCATCTGGAAGAACGTGTTGTGCCGCGTGGTCTTGCCGACCTCGTCGATGTCCGGCGTGCGGACGCATTTCTGGACGCTGGTCGCGCGCGGGTACGGCGGCGGGGCCTCGCCGAGGAAGTACGGCTTGAACTGGACCATGCCGGCGTTGACGAACAGCAGGTTCGGGTCGTCGAGGATCAGCGGCGCGCTGGGGACGCGCGTATGTCCCCTGTTCTCGAAATGGCTCAGAAAGCGCTGGGTGATTTCGTGTGTTTCCACGGGATCGTCCTTGTATACGGGCTCGCGCGAACGCGCTGGGAATGCGGACAGGCCGGAACGGCGGAGGGCCGGGACTCTTCCGGTCGCGGAGGCGACCCGATCAGCCCTCCGCCCGGCGAGCTCGCCGGGCCGGGCGCCGCGGCGACGCCGCGTGCCTGCCCGCAGGGCCTTCGGCGGCCGAGCTCAAACCGGTCCGTTCGGACACCATGTCGTGCAGCTCCTGTTCCCGTTCGCTCATCCCGGCGCGGACCTCCGCACCGAACGAACCGACGGCACCCGCGAGTTCCCGCACGGCGTCGCCCAGGTTCGAGGCTAACCCCGCGGGCGTGGCCTGGCGAGCGGTTTCCGTCGCTTTGCGTGACAAGGCGACGCCGGCGACCACGCCGACGCCGAGCCAGAACAGGCGCTTCATTTGCGACCCCGCCTCTTCGCCGGGCGGGCGGCTTTCGCTTCCGCCTTCTTCCGGCGGGCCTTGAGGGCCTTGCTGAGGCCGTAGGACAGCGCGGCCGTCTTCACCAGCGGCCCGCCGAGCGTCGCGGTGAACACCGAGGACAGCGCGGACACGTTGCCGGACACGGCCTGCGCGTTGGCGGTGATGCCGTCGACCCGCTCCAGCTGCGCGTTGACGTGCGTGATCGTCTCGTTCGCGCCGATCAGCAACGGGTCGGTGTTCTCGTGCGCCTTGCGGATGGCGATCGTGGCCTCGTCCAGGGTCCGGCCGAGCTTGAACAGCACGATCGCCAGCAGCACGACGAGTACGACGAATGCTCCTGCGGCGATCAGCGCGGCGATCTGCCCTGCCGACACGGGCCCTCCTCAAGGGTCTGCGGTCTTGGTGCCCGTGAGGTTACCGCCCCGCTGCCCGTTCGGCGGTGTCGCCCCGCCCGACGATCACTCAGCGCAGTGACTTCACGACCGACCTCACGACGAACCGGACGTCAGCGCCCGCTCTTGGGCGGCGTGGTCTTCGCCTTGCCGGGCGGGTCGCCGTGCCCGCGGCCGTTGCGGCGGTCACTGCTCGGCGGCGGCGAGGCGGTGGCTGCCCGTGTGTCCGGCGGGTCGGGCGGGGCGGGCGGGGCGGGCACAGCCGTGGCCCGGACCGGAACAGACGTGGCGCTCGTATACGGGGTTTCGTGAACCGGCTCGGGCGTTCCCCGCGATGCCGGCGGCGAAACCGGTCGGGGCTCACCCGTCGTCGCGGCGGGCGGCGTTGTCGAGGGCGGCGTTGTCGTGGACTGTGTCGTCGTGGGCGGCCGGGACGTCAGCTGTGGCGCGGGTACCGGTCTGGGGCCCAGCGCGGTGGGCAGCTCCGGCACACCGGAGAACGCGACGAGGAGAAGTGCTCCGTAACCGGCGGCGGCGCCGGCACTGATCGCGATCCGGCGGACGACACGGCGACGGCCATCGGGTCCGGCGGACACCGGCTCCGGGAGATCTCCCCCACCGTCGTCGGTTTCGTCGTGATGCTCAGGAATCACGGCCATCCGGGAATCGTACGGGCGGACCACCCCGGACGCCGTGTCACCACCGACTCCGAGTCGACCTGTTCGGTTCTTGTGACGTTCATTTTCCTGGGACAAGGTTCCGGCATGCCTGAACTGTCACGCCGTACGTTGCTGGGCGCCACCGGCGCCGCGGCCGCCACCACCCTTCTCCCGCCGTCCGTGCACGCCGCCATGGCCGAACCCATGCGACGGGGCGGTCTCGACGCCATCGAGCACGTGATCGTGCTGATGCAGGAGAACCGGTCGTTCGATCACTACTACGGCAGCCTGCGCGGGGTCCGGGGCTTCTCCGACGCGCATCCGCTGGAACTGCCGTCGGGGACGTCGGTGTTCGAGCAGCCGAACCCGGCGGGCGGCACGGTATTGCCGTTCTCGGTGCGCAAGGCGGCCGAACTGGCCGGGCGGAAACCGGACGACATCCAGTACCTCGGCGACCTCGACCACAGCTGGAACGGCAGCGGCAAGGCGTGGGCGCGCGGCTGGAACAACGGCTGGATCGCGGCGAAGACGCCGGCCACCATGACCTACTACGAGCGCCGCGACATCGCGCTCCAGTACGAACTCGCGGACACCTTCACCATCTGCGACGCCTACCACTGCTCGATCTTCGGTTCCACCAACCCGAACCGGAACTTCCTGTGGACCGGGACCACCGGGTTCGAACCGGGCAGCACGACGAACCGCGCGGTCACGAACGCGGCGTACTCCTACGACCACAAGGGCTACGACTGGACGACGTACCCGGAACGCCTCGAATCCGCCGGGGTGCCGTGGCAGATCTACCAGGAGTGGGACAACTTCACCGACAACGCGGTCGAGTACTTCGTGCCGTTCAAGAAGGTCGGCACGAAGATCCTCGCTTCGGTCGAGGGGAAGTACCGCACCACCGAAGAGTTCTACGACACCCTGCTCAAGAAAACCCCCGAAGAGCGCACCAAGCTGCTGGCGCAGTTCGACGCCGGGGTCGCGAAACTGACGCCCGCCGAGCGGAACCTGTTCCAGAAGGCCATGTATCGCAGCGAGCCGGAGACACTGGTGACCCGGCTGAAGGCGGACATCCAGGCGCGGCGCCTGCCCGCGGTCAGCTGGCTGGTGCCGTCCGCGAAGGACTCCGAGCATCCCGGCGCGTCCACCCCGGTCGGCAGCGCGAACCTGATCTACCGCGTGCTCGACGCGCTGGCGTCCGACCGCGAAACGTGGTCGAAAACGGTGCTGCTGATCAATTTCGACGAGAACGACGGCTACTTCGACCACGTCCCGCCGCCGATGCCGCCCGGGAATGAGGCCAACGACGCGGACCACTTCAACGGCCAGCCGCTCGGTTTCGGCCCGCGCGTGCCGATGACGATCGTCTCGCCGTGGTCGATCGGCGGCAACGTCGACTCCACCGTGTACGACCACACCTCGGTCCTGCGGTTCCTCGAACGCTGGACCGGGATCGCCGAGCCCAACATCAGCAAGTGGCGGCGGACCGTCGCGGGCGATCTCACCGGCGCCTTCGACTTCTCGCGCGCCGGACGTCAGCCGCGGGTGCACCGGCCCGGCCCGGTGCCCGCGCCGATCAGCCGCTGGCGGCCGTCCGCGCCGGCGGAGCAGAGCCTGCCCGTGGCCGAGCCGGGCAACCGGCCGTCCCGTCCGCTGCCGTATCAGGTGTCGGTGTCCGGCGCGGTGGACAAGTCGGGGAACCTGGCGCTTTCGCTGGCCAACAGCGGCTCGTCGTCCGCGCATTTCGCGCTGTACCCGTACAAGGGTGAATTCGCCGAGCCCGCGCACCGCGACGTCCGCGGTGAGGCACCCGAACTCGTCCGGCCGGCCGGTGACGAGTACCGCGTCGTCGTCCAGGGGCCGAACCGGTCGTGGTGGGAGCTTCGCGGAAACCGTCGCGGAGCCGCCGCGGGTGTCGACGTCCGGACGCGGTTCCTGACGTGGCGCTCGGGTGTCGAGTTCAAGCTGTCCAACTCGGGCACTTCGGCGCTGACGCTGCGGCTGTCGTCTTCGCGGTTCACGCGCGTCGTGCGGGTCGGGGCTGGGCGTTCGGTCACGGTCGACTGGCCGGTTTCGGGCGGCTGGTACGACGTGAAGGTCACCGCGGACGGGGATCCGTCGTTCCTGCGGACGCTGACCGCGCGGGTGGAGAACGGGCGGACCGGCGTCTCCTGCTGATCGTTCCGTGAAGGTCTCCTTCCCTACCCTGAGAGTAGGGAAGGAGGCCTTCACGGACTTGTGCGCTATTGCGGCCGGCGCCTCCGCCAGTACGCGAAGCAGACTGCCGCCAGCAGCGGTCCCCAGAGCAGGAGCGGGGCGTAGGTGAGATCGAAGAAGGCGCGTTCCCAGCCGTGCATCGCCTCCATGGGGTGGTCGCTCGGGAGTAGATCGCCTTGGAGGGTGCGCCCGGCCAGTGAGGTGGCGACGGCGGCGGTCCACAGAACGGTCAGGATCGTGGCACCGAGAGCGGCGGGGACCACAGCGGCGAGGGGCGGTACCTTGCGGCCGCCCAGCAGTGGAATCCAGCGCGGGAGGACCTCTCCCCACCCGGCGATCAGCCCGATGGCGGTGAAGGCGATCAACTCGGAGACGACGGACAACGCGACGACGTACACCGGCCCCGGCAACCACGACGGGAGCTGACCCGAACCGTGCGGGCCGTCGCCGCCGATGTCGAAGACGACGGTCATGATCCGCCACACGCCGGAGGGAAGCACGGTGAAGGGGATGGCGTAGGCCGCGACCTTGGCCCACCGGGGGACCCCGGGCACCGGGGCGTGCGCTCTGGTCCACGCGGCGCGTAGCCGCCCGGTCGCGGTGGCTTGGTGGACGGTCATTCGGGCTCCTCGAGTTCCGCTCTCATGATCGGTTTCAACGATCACAGCCGCCCTGATCCGCTGCGTCCCCCGCCGGAGGGAAGCGGGTCCACTCCATGGGGGAACGCGCCTAATTCGGTTGCGTGCGGGTCGCCCGCGTTTCTAGCGTCGCTTATGACCGTCACCCTGCACGCGCTCGGTATCGCCGCACACGACCCGCGACGTCTGGCGCGCTTCTGGGCGGGCCTCCTCGGCTGGGAAGCCGACGGCGACACGCTGATCCCGAACGACGACACCGGTTTCCGGCTCGGTTTCGTACCGGCGGACGAACCGAAGACCCGCCAGAACCAGATGCATTTCGACCTGACGAGCGAGTCCGTCGAGGACCAGCGCCGGACGGTCGCGAGGGCACTCGGGCTCGGCGGTGGCCACATCGACATCGGCCAGCGCCCCGAGGAGAAGCACGTGGTGCTCGCCGACCCAGAGGGCAACGAATTCTGCGTCATCGAGCCGGGCAACGACTTCCTCGCCGAATGCGGTTTCGTCGGCGCGATCGCGAGCGACGGTTCGCAGGAGGTCGGCTACTTCTGGAGCGAGGCGCTCGGCTGGCCGCTGGTGTGGGACCAGGACCAGGAGACGGCGATCCGGTCGCCGCACGGCGGCCCGAAGATCACCTGGGGCGGTCCGCCGTTCACCCCGAAAACCGGGCCGAACCGGCTGCGTTTCGTCCTGACCGGCTCCCTGCCGGAAGTCGAGCGGCTCGTCACGCTCGGCGCGACCCGGCTCGGTGCGGGGAACGGACGGGTGGAGATGGCGGATCCCGACGGGAACGAGTTTTCCTTCGTGGTGCGGGAAACGGCGGCATAACACGCACGAGATGGGGCCGGGAGCATGACCACCGTCGAGCTAGCCGGACCTGACGAACCACAGGTACGGTCCGCCGTACGGCACCGGATGGAAATTGGTCTACACCTATTGACGCGCGGCAGGTCAGCGGCTCAAGCTGCTGGGACCGAGGGCCATCTTCCACTGTCGGAGGTTCGGCGTGCCAAGGAGAACCAGGAAACTACTCCCCCTGCTGGCGTCGCTCATCACGCTGGCCGGACTCATGATCGTCGTCATCACCCCGTCCCCGTCGAGCGCGGCAGGCCATGAGGACTGCCGTCCCGACGGGCTGTACCGGACACCCGGCGTCGACACCCCCTACTGCACCGTCTACGACACCGCCGGCCGCGAATCCCTGGGAGAAGGGCATTCTCGCCGCGTGATCGGCTACTTCACCAGCTGGCGCACCGGGAAGAACGGCGCACCGGCCTATCTGGTCAACAACATCCCGTGGTCGAAGGTCACCCACCTCAACTACGCGTTCGCGCATGTGGACGCGCAGAACAAGGTCTCGGTCGGCGCCCCCAGCGCGACCAACGAGTCCATCGGCATGGAATGGCCCGGCGTACCCGGCGCCGAAATGGATCCGTCGTTGCCCTACAAGGGACATTTCAACCTGCTGAACAAGTACAAGAAGCAGCACCCGAACGTGAAGTCGCTGATCTCGATCGGCGGCTGGGCCGAAACCGGCGGCTTCCTGAACCCCGACGGCACCCGCAACGCCTCCGGCGGGTTCTACAAGATGACGCAGAGCCAGGCCGGTATCGACGTCTTCGCGGATTCCGTCGTGGAATTCCTGCGCACCTACGGTTTCAACGGCGCGGACATCGACTACGAGTACGCGACGTCGGCGAACTACGCCGGCAATCCGGATGACTACTGGATCGCGCAGGCCAACCGCGGCACCCTCTGGGCCGGCTACGAGAACCTGATGCGCACGCTGCGCGAGAAACTCGACCGGGCGGGTTCCGCCGACGGCAAGCACTACCTGCTGACGGCCGCCGTGCCCGCGTCCGGCTGGCTGCTGCGCGGCCAGGAGGTCTACGGCGTCACGCGGTATCTCGACTACGCCAACATGATGAGCTACGACCTGCACGGCGCGTGGAACCAGTTCGTCGGGCCGAACGCCGCGCTCTACGACTCCGGCAACGACGCGGAACTCGCGCACTGGCAGGTGTACACGACACCGCAGTACGACGGTCAGGGCTATCTCAATACCGACTGGGCCTATCACTACTTCCGCGGCGCCATGCAGGCAGGCCGGATCAACATCGGCGTCGGGTTCTACACCCGCGGCTGGCAAGGCGTGTCCGGCGGGACGAACGGCTTGTGGGGCAAGGCGCCACTACCGGACCAGAAACAGTGTCCACCGGGCACCGGGTCACACGTCGGCTCGACGGTGCCGTGCGGCAACGGCGCGATCGGCATCGACAACCTCTGGCACGACCTCGGCCTGGCGGGCGGCGAGGTCCCCGCGGGCGCGAACCCGATGTGGCACGCGAAGAACCTCGAAAACGAGATCACCCCGGACTACCTGGAGGCGTACGGGCTGACGCCGAAGACCGACCCGACGGACCGGATCTCCGGCGCCTACAACAGGCACTACGACAACACGATGGTGACGCCGTGGCTGTGGAACAACGACAAGAAGGTGTTCCTGTCCACTGAGGACGAAGCCTCGCTCGCCACGAAGGCCAAGTACGTGGCCGACAAGGGCATCGGCGGCATCATGATCTGGGAACTGGCGGGCGACTACGCCTTCGACGAAGCCAAGGGCCAGTACTTCATGGGCGACACGCTGATCACGAAGATCAACGACGGCCTGCGCGGCGCCGCCCCGTACGGCAACGCCAAGTCGCCGCGTCCCGCGCCGTCCTCGGTGCTGAACGCGAACGTGAACCTGACCGGATTCGCGCTGGGCGACGCGAACTATCCGATCACCCCGCGGATGCGCATCACCAACAATTCGACCACCACCATCCCCGGCGGGACGAAGATCGAGTTCGACTACGGCACGAGCGCGCCCGGCAGCATGTCCGACCAATCCGGCTTCGGCCTGACGGTCACGAGCAAGGGCCACAGCGGGCCCAACGTCGGCGGAATGAAGGGAGACTTCCAGCATGTCGCGGTGACCGTGCCGACCTGGCAGAACATCGCCCCGGGCGCCACCGTCGAGATCCGGCTGAACTACTACATGCCGATCGCGTCGCCGTCGAACTTCACGTTCACCTTCGGCGGGACCACGTACGCGATCGCGTCGGATCACCCGCGTGGCGGCGGCACCCCGCCGACGACCACCACGACCAGCCCGACCACCGGTACGACGACCCCCACGACCAGCCCGACCAGCCCGACGACGACGCGGACGACCACCACCACCCCGACGACGACCACTTCGGTGCCGTCCGACGCTTGGAAGCCAGGTGTCGACTACGCCACCGGTGCTCGCGTGACCCACAACGGCGCGGCCTACGTGTGCCGGCAGGGCCACCGGTCCCTTCCCGGCTGGGAACCGCCGAACGTGCCTGCCCTCTGGACCCCCGCCTGACAGAGCCCCGGCAGCGCGCTATGAAAGGTCCTTTCCTTGCAAAATTTGCAAGGAAAGGACCTTTCATAGCGTTGGCGGGACGGCTCGCGAAGGCCGACGCGAATCGGACGTGAGTGGCCGGGCTGCCCTCAGGGCCACGTTGCGAAAGCCACTTTCGCAACGTTGAAGGTTGCGAAAGTGGCTTTCGCAACGTGGCCTCCGCCGTCCCGCGTGGGAGCGGCGACACAGGCGGGATGACGTGGCCACTCCCGCGTACCGACCCCGAGCGTCGCGAAAGCACGCGACTCAACAGACCCGAAAAGTCAGTACCGCCCGGCCGTCAAAGTGTCGAAGTCCGGGAAGTCCCCCGCCGGCGTCGCCCCGGTGAAGTTCCCGACCCACCCGCCGTCGTCGTGGAAGAACCGGATGGACACGTAGTCGGGCCGCGTGCCCATGTCGAACCAGTGCGTGGTGTTCGCGGGGACGCTCAGGAGGTCTCCCGCCTCGCACAGCACCGCGTACACCTTGCCCCCGACGTGCAGGTAGAACACGCCGGACCCCCGCGCGAAGAAGCGGTCTTCGTCATCGTCGTGGGTGTGCTCGGCCAGGAACTTCTGCCGGGCTTCGGCGGCGTCGGCCGCCCAGCCGGGCTCGTCGGACGGGGTCATGCGGACGGCGTCCACGAAGGTGTAGCCCTCGGCCGCCGAGACCTTGCCGATTGGGTCCTCGTAGGCGGCCAGTACCTGCTCGGGCGTCACCTCGCGCGGCAGGTCCGGGACGAGATCCCAGCGCTCGAACCGGACACCGAGCCGCCCGAGTTCCCCGGTGATCACGGCCGGGTCCTCGGTCCTGAGCGCGATCTCGCCGGGCCGGTCGTCCGGCCACACGGTCAGCAGGGTCATCGCACTCCCTCTTCTCCACCGACAAGTCTTGTCTCTACCCGGAACCGGAGCAACCACTCCAAACATTCCAGACGATGACGCGCGTGGCGCAGGTCATCACCCCAGACGTAGATCCCATGCCGCGCGACGATCACCGCCGGCGTGTCCGCCCGGAACCCCGCCTCGAACGCGTCGCCGAGAACGCGCATGTCCTGCCCGTTGGCGATCACCGGGATGGTCACCAGGTCGTCGTGCGCGGCTCGGCCGAAGCCCTTGAGCATTTCCAGGTCGCGCAGTTCGACGCCGTCCGGCCAGTGCTCGGCGGCGACCACCGGCGCGAGCGCGTGCACGTGGATCACCGCGCCCGCGCCCGACACCACCGCGATCCGGGCGTGCAATCCGGCTTCGGCCGACGGCACCTTCCCCGGATGCGGCTGGTCGGCGACGGCCCGCCCGTCCCCGCCGACCACCACGACGTCGTCGCTGGTCAACTCGCCTTTGTCCCGGCCGCTGACGGTGACGGCGACCCGCAGCGGATCGCGTCCGAGCACCACCGAGAGGTTGCCGGACGTGCCCCGCATCCAGCCCAGCCCGGCGAACCGGGCGGACTCCTCGGCCAGCGCGCGTCCGGCCAGTTCCAGCACGTTCGGTGTAGTCACTGACGGACGACCTTCACCTCGTCGAACGTCCGGATCGTCCGGTGCGTCCCGAAATCGGCGTCGCCGAACGGCTCACCCTTCCGGGCGAGGCCGACGGTCTGCCAGCCGGCGGCGGCGGCCCCGTCGAGTTCGGCGGGGACGTCGGAGAAGAACACGATGTCACCCGGCTCGGCTTCCAGAGCGGAGGCGATCGCACGGTACGACGGCGCCTCGCGTTTCGGCCCGGCGTTGACGGTGTCGAAATGCTGCTCGAACAGGCCGATGACGTCACCGTCGGTGGTCCGCGAGAACGACGCGATCTGCCCCGCGACCGAACCGGAGGAGAACACCGCCAGCCGCAGCCCGGACTCGTGCCACGACCGCAGCGCCGGGGCGACGTCGCCGAAGAACTCCGTCGTGAGGTCACCCTCGGCGTACCCACGTTGCCAGATGAGCCCCTGCAACGTCTTCAGCGGCGCGATCTTCTGATCCGCGTCCATCCAGCCGTGCAGCACCCGCACGACGTCCACTGTGGACGCGTCCGCCGGGAGCCCGCCGAGTTCCTTGATCTCGGCGACAGCGCCGAGGACTTCGGGGTCCTCCGGATGTTCGTCGATCCACGGGCCCAGCCGCGGGCGCGCGTAGTCGTAGAGGGTCACGTGCACGTAGCTGGTGGCGGTCAGCGTGCCCTCGATGTCGAGGACCACCCATCGGGCGGTCAGCGTTGCGGTCACTGGTTCGCTTCCCCTTCTGCGTAGTACTCGCGGAGCCGTCCGGGCTCGAAGGCCCCGCGGTCGGTCACCAGCGCGGTCACGAACCGCGGTGGTGTCACGTCGAAGGCCGGATAGTGCCCACGGACGCGTTCGCTCGCGACGCGGTGGCCGAGCGCGCTCAGCACCTCGTCGCCGTCGCGGTATTCGATCGGCACGTCGGCGCCGGTCCGTGCCGCCTGGTCGGGTGCCTGGACCATCGCGTAGAACGGCACGCCGAACGCCTCCGCCGCCACCGCGAGCCCCAGCGTGCCGATCTTGTTGACGACATGACCGTCCATGGTGACCCGGTCGGCCGCGGTCACCAGCGCGCCGACCTCTCCGGAGGACAGCACCGCGGCACCCATCCCGTCGGTGATCAGCCGGGTGTCGGCACCCATTTCGGCGAGCGTCTCGGCGGTCAGCCGCGCACCCTGCAGGTACGGCCGGGTTTCCGTGCACAAGAAGGAGAACTCCTTGCCCTGCCGCCGCGCGGCGAGCACGAATTCGACCAGGTACAGGTCCGCCCAGCAATGCGTCAGCACGGTCGCCTTGTCCGCCACCAGCTCCGCCGCGTACGCGCCCAGCGCGCGACTGCGGGACCGATACAACTCGTCACCCGCTCGCGCACCGGCCGCCGCGGCTTCGACAAGATCGCCGGCCGACTTGTCCACTTCGGACAGTACGACGGCGACGGCCTTGCGCAGGTGGTTGTTGGTCTTGCGGGTCGCGATGATCCGCTCCCCCGCCCGCTCCAGATACGCCCGAGGGTCGGTGAACCCGGACGCCTCCCGGGCGGCGAGCACCATCGCGCCCAACGCGGCGAAATACGGCCCGGAAGACTGCGTGACCATCTCTTCGATGGCCACCGCGACCTCTTCCGAAGTCCGGCACAGCACCCATTCCCGCTTGAACGGGAAGACCCGGCGGTCGAGGATGTGCACGCCGTCGTCGTCGAGGCGGACGCTTTCGGCGAGGATCGGCGGCGTCATCAGCTGTACCCCGAGAGGCAAGGCGGGATCCCGTTGAGGAAGTGGTCGCCGACCTCGCGTGCCTTGTACGTCACGGGGTCGTGCAGGGTCAGCGTGCGGGCGTTGCGCCAGAAGCGGTCGAAGCCGTACTTCGTGGCGGTGGCCCGCGCGCCGGTGAACTCGAAGACCTTGCTCGTGGTTTCGACCGCGGCCCGGCTCGCGACGATCTTCGCCGACGAGATCGCGATCGCCGCTTCGGCGCGCTCGGCCGGGGTCAGCTCGAAGCCGCGCTCATCAGCCTCGCCGAGGGCGGAAACCGCGGCGTCGACGGCGAATCCGGCCGCCCGCGCCGTCGCGACCAGCTCGCCGTATCCAGCCAGGATGTACGGGTCCTGCGCCGCTTTGTCCACATCGGACAGTGTCCAGGGCCGCGCGGACTCCCGCGTGTAGACGGCCGCCGCGTCGAGCGCGCCGGCCGCGAGCCCGACGTACACCTGCGCGAGCATGAGCTGGAAACCGATCGCGGCCAGGGAGATGCGGGGCACCTTCGGATCCGACTGGTCTTCCGGCTGGGCGCCGAGCACGTCGTCCTTCGCGACGCGGACGTCCTCGAAACGCACCGCGCCGCTCGCGGTGAGCCGCTGGCCGATGTTGTCCCAGTCACCGGGGAAGGTGATCCCGTCGGCCCGCGCGTCGACGACGAAGGTCAGCTTCTCGCCGTTGTCGGTCCTCGTCGCGCTGACCACCAGGCGATCGGCGACGGCCGCGCCGGTCGCGAAAGTCTTGGTGCCCTCGACGGTGAACTCGCCAGCGACCGGGGTCAGGAGCAGGGCGGCGTCGAGCGGATTGCTCACGCCCGCCCAGAACCAGCCCGGTTCGCTCGCCGCGCGCGGCCCGAACAGGCCGGTGCGCCACAGCTGCAGGTAGTGATAACCGAGCAGATGTCCGACCGACGCGTCGGCGGCGGAGACGATGCGGGTGGCCTCGTTCGCGGCCGCCCAGCCGGCGGTGTCGAGCAAGGGCAGCAGCCCGGACTCGCGCAGCAAACCGACTTCGTGGACCGGGAGACGTCCGGCGAGGTCCCGCTCGGCCGCGTCCGCTGCCAGGGTGTTCGCCAGCTCGTGAGCCGCCTTACGCCACACTTCGGTCATTTCGCCCCTTCCACCTCGATGAGAGCGTCCAGCGCCACGCGGGTCGCCCTCGCCACCCCCTCGGCCACGACGTCGCGATGCGGGTCGTAGGCCGACGGGTCGGGGTGCTCGGGGCGCGCGTCGCCGTCGATCACGAGCACACCACCGGCCCGCAGGCCGCGCAATGCCGCGAACACCAGCAACGTGGAGAGTTCCATCTCAATGGCGATCACCCGCGCGGCCAGGTATTCGGTCATCGGGAGGGTGAGCACCAGCGGGCTGAACGCGGCCCGAGTCCACACCACGCCCCGGTGCGCTTCCGGTGCCTGGCGGCTCAGCGCCACGACGATCTCCGGGGTGGCGAACGCCGGGTACTCCGGATGGATCAGCTGCTGGGTGACGCCGTCGTCGCGGACCGCGGCCTCGGCGATGACGAGGTCGCCGTCGGTGATCCCCCCGGCCAGCGACCCGGCGGTGCCGAGCCGCAGGAACGTGCGGACGCCCGCCTCGCCCAGCTCACCGAACTGGCACAACGCGCCGGGGCCACCGACACCGTGCGAGGACACGACGACCGGGACGCCCTTCCAGGTGCCGGTGTAGCTGCGGTACTCGCGGTTCTGGCCGACGAGGACGGCGTCTGTCAGCGACCCGGCCACCGCGGTCGCGCGGTCGGGGTCACCCACGACCAGCGCACGCGGCGGCAGCCCGTGCCGGGGGATCTTGGTGATGGGCAGGACGTCGCTCACGCGGGCTGTCCCTTCTTGCGTTTCAGATTGGACAGGAACAGCGCCACGAGCGTGACGACGTACGGGGCGGCGTCGGTGGCCTGCTGGGGCAATCCGATGCCCTGAAGCCGGAAGCCGAACGCCTCCGCGAGGCCGAACAGCAGCGCCGCGAGCAGCACACCGAGCGGATGCGCGCGGCCCAGCATCACCGCGACGACGGCGATCCAGCCGCGCCCTGCGGTCATGTTCTCGGCGAAGAGCGTCACCGAGCCCAGCGCCAGTTGCGCGCCGCCGAGACCGCACAGCGCTCCACCGGCAAGAAT
Organism: Amycolatopsis sp. cmx-4-54; assembly: GCF_046548895.1. Lineage (NCBI taxonomy): Bacteria > Bacillati > Actinomycetota > Actinomycetes > Pseudonocardiales > Pseudonocardiaceae > Amycolatopsis > Amycolatopsis sp. cmx-4-54. Next base: position 208,633 of record NZ_JAEBEJ010000005.1, on the reverse strand, counting down.
CACCCCGTAGCGGTACTTGGTCACGTTGACGCCGAGACTGGACGCCGCTTCCGGACGCTCGCCGACGCCGCGTAGCCGCAGCCCCCACGGATACCGGTACAGCAGCACCGCGAGCGCGGGCACGGCCAGCCAGGACAGGTAGACCAGCAACGATTGCCCGGGAATCGGGCCGAACTGGCCCAGCCCTTGCAGCGATGGGTCGCTGAACGAGCCTTCGGTACCGAAGACGGTGCGGATGAGGAAGCTCGTCAGGCCGACCGCGAGCAGGTTGCTCGCGACACCCAGCACGATCGGATCGCCGTCGAAGGTGATCGAGCCGATCGCGAGGATCAGCGAATACGCCGTCGCCGCGATCATCGCCACGACGACACCGATCCAGGCGCTGCCGGTGTACCAACTGCCCGCGACCGCGCCGAAGCATCCGACCAGGAGCGAGCCTTCGAGTGAGATGTTGAAGACCCCGGACCGCTGGCACAACGCGCCCGCGAGCGCGGCGAACAGGATCGGCGTCAACGCGGTGAGCGCCGAGGAGAACAGGCTCGCGTCGATCATGCCCGCTTCGCCTTCCGTTTGAAGACGCCCGAAGTCGCCGCCAGGAAGATGATCAGCACCGCTTGCAGGACCGCGGTCAGTTCGCGCGGGACCTGGGTGGCGCGTTCCATCGCGAATCCGCCGCTGGTCAGCGCCGCGAAGAAGACCGCCGCGAGCAGGGTCCCGAGCGGGCTGGCCCCGGCGAGCAGCGCCGCGAGCAAGCCGATCCAGGTGTACTGCGGCGTGATCAGCGCGCCGTCGATGAACCGGTACGGGAAACCGAGGACGGCGATCGCGCCGACCAGCCCGGCCGTCCCGCCCGAGGCGGCCAGCAGCCGCAGCGTGAGTTTCGGCCGGTCGATCCCGGCGTAGGCGGCGAACCGCGGCGCCCAGCCGGTCACCTTGGTTTCGAAACCGGCGGGCGTGCGGGCGTCGATCACCGCGTAGACCGCGATCACCGCCACCACCAGGAAGATCCCGGTCGTCACGCCGTCGATCTCGGGCAACCGCGCGCCTTCGGTCAGCTGCGGGCTCTGCGGCAGGCTGGAGCCGGCGTCCTTCATCGGGAAGCGCACCAGATACCCGGCGAGCGACATCGCCGGATAGCTCAGCAGCAGCGTGCTGATCAGCAACGGGACGCCGAGCCGGTTTTCGCAGACCGCGGCCAGCGCGGCATACGCGGCTCCGGCGAGGACGCCCGCGAGCAGCGCGAGGATCACCTTGACCGGCCCGGGGCCGGGGACGTACAGGCCGACGGCGAGCGCGCTGACCGCGCCGAGCACCAGCTGCCCCTCACCGCCGAGGTTCACCATGCCCGCGCGCAGCGGGATCGCCAGCGCGGTCGCCATCCCCGCGACGGGAACGGCGTAGGCGAGGGTGTCGCCTATACCGTCGGGGCCGAACGCGCCGGAGACGATGGCGCCGTACGCGGCCAGCGGGTCGGTTCCGGTGGCCAGCAACAGGATCGCGCCGAGCACGAGCGCGGCGGCGACCGGGACGGCGACGAGGCGGACGCGGGTCATCCGGCACCTCCGGCCATCGCGAGGCCGATCGTGTGCTGATCGGCCTCGTCCTTGGTGAACTCCGCGACGATCCGGCCTTCGAACAGCACCAGCACCCGGTCCGACAACGCGAGGATCTCACTGAGCTCGGCAGAGATCAGCAGGACAGCGTGCCCGGCGTCGCGATGGGCGACGAGGCGGGCGTGGATGTTCTCGATCGCGCCGACGTCAACGCCGCGGGTGGGCTGCTCGACCAGCAGGAACGGCGCGTCGTGGGTGAGTTCGCGGCCGAAGATCGCCTTCTGCTGGTTACCGCCGGACAGCGTGCCCATCGCGGCGGCGGGGCCGGACGCGCGGACGTCGTAGTCCTCGATGATCGCCGACGCGTGCTCGTCGATCGCCTTGCGACGCAGAAATCCTTTGCGCACCAAAGGCCGCTTGCGGTGGAAGCCGACGGCGAGGTTCTCCCGGAGACCAGCCGTAGGTGCCGAGCCGACCTCGGCGCGGTCTTCCGGGACATGGGCGAGCCCGGCGTCCCTCCGTGCGCGGACCGACAGGCCGTCCAGCTTCTGTCCTTTGAGGACGATGATGCCGCCGGTCTTCAGGAGACCGGTGATGGCGCCGGAGAGTTCGGCCTGCCCATTGCCCGCGACTCCGGCGACGCCGACGATCTCCCCGGCGTGCACGGTCAAGGACACGTTGTCCAGCAACGGTTTTCCTTCCGGGCCGGGAACTGTCAGGGCGCGGGCTTCGAGGACGGCGTCGGACGGTGTCCCAGCCGGATGGATTCGGTCGAGGTCGACTCGACGTCCGGTCATCGCCGCGGCGAGTCCGGCGGCCGTCTGGTCCGCGGTGCGTCCGCGCGCGCTGACGCGGCCATCCCGTAGCACGGTGACGTGGTCGCTGACCGCGAGGACCTCCTGGAGTTTGTGCGATACCAGCAGGATCGTGCGATCCTCGGCTGCGAGGGCGCGTAGCACGCCGAACAGCCGCTCGGTTTCGGGCGGGGTCAGGACGGCGGTCGGTTCGTCGAGGATCAGCACACCGGCCTCGCGGTACAGCAGCTTGAGGATCTCGACGCGCTGACGGAGCCCGACCGGCAGGTCACGGACGCGGTCGCCGGGCCGCAGCCGCAATTCGTGCCGTTCGATCAGTTTGGTGACGCGGGCGGTCGACGCCTTGCGGTCCAGCAGGCCGCGGCGGGTCGGTTCGCTGCCGAACACGACGTTCTCGGTGACGGTGAGCTCGCCGAACAACGCGAATCCCTGCTGCACCATGCCGACACCGGCGTCGATGGCCTGCGCGGGCGAGCCGAAGGAGACTTCCTCACCGTGCAGACTGATCGTGCCCTCGTCGGGCCGGTGCAGACCGTAGAGCACGGACATGAGCGTCGATTTGCCCGCGCCGTTCTCGCCCATCAGGGCGTGGATCTCGCCTCTGCCGACGTCGAGGTCCACCTGGTCGTTCGCGAGCACTCCGGGGAACCGCTTGACGATCCCCCGGAGCGAGACGGCGTCAGGACTTGGCGGGGTCATCGACGACGATCGCGCCCGAGACGATCTGGTCCCGCAGTTCGCCGACCTTGGCCAGCACGTCGGGGTGGCTCGCGACGACGCACTGCGACGTCGCGGCGTCGGGCTCCAGCCCGGTCAGGGAGATGCCCTTCTCCTTGAGGCCATAGGACTTCGTCTCGCCGGTCTTGCCGCCGAGGATCGCGTCGACTCCGTCGCCGACGACGACGTTGGTGCGCTTGATGACGTTGTCCACGACCTGCCCGGGGCTGGCCGGGCACTGGTTGGCGTCGACGCCGAACGCGAAGAACCCGCCCTGCTTGGCCGCCTCGAACACGCCCAGGTTGCCCGCCGCGGAGGCCGCGCCCATGACGTGGTCGACACCCTGCCCGGCTAGCGTGCCGGCCAACGCCTTCGCGCGAGCCGGGTCGTTGAACGGGTTCGCGCCGCCGATGAACAGTGGAGCCAGCGTGGTGCCGGGTTTGGCCTTCTCCGCGCCCTGCCCGAACGGGATCGAGTACCGGCGGAACTGGGGCGCGTCGAGCACGACGACCGCGCCGACCTTGCCGCTCTTGCTCAGCAGCCCGGCCTCGGCACCCGCGAGGTAACTGCCCTCGTGCTCGCGGAACACCGCGCAGGTGACGTTCGGGAACGGTTTGGTGGTGCAGGAGTCCACGAACAGGAACTTCTGCTCCGGGTTGCGCTCGGCCTCGGCCGCGATCGCGTCGGCGAAGTTGAAGCCGACGGCGACGATCACGGCGGGCTTCTCGCGCACCGCGGCCGCGAGATTCTGCTGGATCGACGCCGGATCGGTGCTCTGGTAGACCTTCTGCGTCCCGCTGTGCTTCTTGGCCGAGTCCTCGATGCCCTGGACGGCGAGTTTGAGGAAATCGTTGACCCCGACCGGGCTCGGCGTGATCAGGACCAGCGCGGGCCCGGCGGCGTTCCGGTCGGCCGGGTCCTTGGCCGAGGCGTTGCACGCGGCGAGGAGCGTGACGGCGGAAACGGCCATGACGGCCCGCAGGAGGGTTCTCGGCGACATGTCCCGGACTTTATGTCTCCGGTCCACGATATGACACCGAGTCCCACCATGCGGACCTGTGTAGGTCGTTATACGTCGCCGGGATCGGCCCCGAGGGCCACCGCGTGCCGCGAACGATGGAGACCGGCGGTGCGGCGCAGGGTGAACCGGTCGATCTCGGCGCCGTCGTTGCGCAGGGTCCGCACGGTCAGCGTCGTCCGGCGGCCGGGCCAGGCGGGCTCGACGTCGATCGCGAGGAACGAGTATCCGGTGTAGCGCACCCGCGACCAGGACACGGTCTCGGTCACCTTCTCGCCGCCCTTGACCCAGTGGTACGACTGGAACTCCCCCGCGAACGTGTCGGGCACCGGGAAGCTGTAGAGGCTCTTCCCGCCGCCACCGCAGGTCGCGTACACGGTGCCGTCACGATCCGGCTCGACGGTGTCGCCGATCTTGACCTCCCGGATCACCTTGCCGCCGCGCAGCGCGTCGGTGCGCTCGTAGATGTGGTTGTGGCCGTTGATCACGAGGTCGACCCGGTACTCGTCGAACAGCGGGACCCACTGCTCGCGGACGCCGCCCTCGGAGGCGTGCTGGTTGGTCGTCGAATAGGCGCAGTGGTGGAAGAACACCACGATGAAGTCGACGTCCGGCTGCGAGCGCAGATAGCGCAGGCGGCGCTTGAGCCACGCCGTCTGGGAGCCGTGCGAGTAGCCGAGGTTCGCGGGGATCTCGTAGGAAACGTCGTTCGCGTCGAGCGAGATCACGCCGACATTGCCGTAGATGAACGAGTAAACGCTGGGACAGTCGTGCGGGCCATTGCCGGGGAAGTCCCAACGCTTGACCTGGCCGCCGTAGCCGTCGGGCGAGTAGAGGGCCTCCATGTCGTGGTTGCCGGTGGTGACCATCCACGGCACCGAGGCCGCGACGCCCTCGATCTGCCGGTAGTAGGCGTCCCAGACCTTGGGGTCGAAGAGATCGTGGTCGGCGTCGGGCTTGGACCCGGGCGGCTTGCCCGCGCCACTCGGGTCGGCGTACGCGATGTCGCCCGCCAGCAGGTGGAAACGCGGGTTCTGGCGCGCGACCGCACCGTCCTGCGCGAGCGCCGTCGTCGACACCCCCTGGTCACCGAACGCGGTGAAGGTGAACCTGCCCGCCGGGATCCCCCGTGCGGGCGCGGTGGTGAACGTCGAGATCGCGGCGGACCCGCCGTTACCGGACGCCGGATCGAAACCCTCGTGCCCGACGGCGTAACGGTAGGTATGGCCGGGCCAGAGGTGATCGGCCTCGGCGTGCAGGTAGTACTGGTCGTACGGCGCGATCACCCCGGCGACCTCCGAGTGCAGCGCGCGAACCTCGGCCGGGATGCGGTGACTCCAGCCACCGTGACCGTCGGCGATCCGCAGGAACGGCTTCCGCACCGGCGCCGGCACCTGCCACGCGACCCGCATCGACGTCCGCGGATTCCGGCCGAACGCGAGATGCCGCCCGGCCGGGACGACCTTGTCGCCGTCGGCGTACGCGGTGCCCTGCAAGAGAAGCGGCCCGGCGGCGAGGACGGCGCCCTTGAGCAACGTGCGGCGGCTGAGGAACTCGTGTTGTTCGGCCATCGTGAGGCGCGAGGCCAGCGCGTCGGGAACACCGACCCTGGGGATTTCCATACGCGGGATGGTCGCCGACGGATGTGTGCGGCTCGCGACGACGAGACGAACGGGAGGAGTCGAACTGTCCAGGGTGGACTCAAGGGATTGTCAAGCGAGCTTTACTGTTCCGGAAGTCTTGGCGCTGCCCCCTTTCGTAATTAGTCGACTAATTGCGAAGGGATCGAGGCGCCCCACTCGAGGCGATTCACCCTTCAGTATTGTGCGTTCGACTGGCTGACCACTTGCCCGTACTCCGTCGGCGTCATGCGGCCGCCTGAGCCCTCGCAATTAGTCGACTAATTGCGAGCGGGTCTCGGGCGTCCCACTCAAGGCGATTCACCCATCGGTGTTGCGCGTTCGGTCCGGCTGGTCGCTAGCCCGTACACCTGCCGGTGTCACGTGGCTGCTTGAGTCCTCGCAGTTAGTCGGCTAATTGCGAGGAGGTCTTGGGCACGTCGCTCAAGATGATCCAGGTTGGCGACCAATTCACCCATCGGTGTTATACGTTCGGTTTGACTGGTTGCTTAAAATTACGAACACGTGTTCGATCAGTTTGCGGTATTATGGAGGGGTGTCCGAGACCTTCCTTCCTGAGTTGCCGCAGGAGTTGTGGCGTGCTGGCAAGCTGGAGCTTGCCCATGGTGTGCAGCAGTCCTTGCGGGTGATCAGGATGGCCACCGCCGGGCTGGGGCAATATCTGGCGGAGATCGAGTCTCGGGGCATCAAAGACTTGTACGGATATGGGTCGACGGCCACCTGGTTCGCCGATGTGGCGGGACTGTCGCGTGGTGAGGCTCAGCCCGTGGTGAACCGGGCGCTCGCGTTGAACCCGACCCGAGCGTTGGATGGCACCGAAGTTCCGCCTGTCGCGCCCGCGACCGCCGCTGTCGCCGCGGAAGGCTTGGTCGGGGACGAGCGGATCGATCAGATTCTGGAGTTCTTAAAGAAGCTCCCGGCTGAGACGCCTGTTGAGGATCGGGCGGGTGCGGAGAAGATTCTCGCGACTCTCGCCCGCGACGCCGGTCCCCGGCAGCTCGCGGACGCCGAACAGAACCTGCTCGGGTTGCTGGACCCCGACGGCAACGAACCCAAAGACCCCGAGCCCAAAGAGCCGCGCCGGGAAATCACGCTGGAGCGGCGTAAGGACGGGTTCTGGAAGCTGACCGGCCTCCTCGACGACGAGACCGGTGCCCGCACCGCCGCCGCACTCGAGGCGTATGCCCAGCCCCGCCCAGTGGACGAGTTCGGCCAAGCCGACCTGCGGATGAAGTGCGAGCGCATGGGAGACGCGTGGGTCGACATCCTCGACCTCGCCATCGCCTGCCCGGACCAGCCCGGCACCAACGGCTACCGGACCCTCCTCCATGTCACCATCGGACTCGATGAACTCAAGTCCGGCCTCGGCACCGCCTGCCTGGACTTCGTCGGCACAATGACCGCGCGCGAAGCCAGGTTGGCCGCCTGCGACTGCCTCATGCTCCCCGTGGTGATGAGCGCCGCCGGGGAACCCCTCGACGTGGGACGGCTGCGGCGCTTCGTCACCCCAGGCCAACGCCGTGCCCTCAACATCCGCGACGGAGGCTGCGCCTTCCCCGGCTGCCACCGGAAACCCAAAAACTGCCACGCCCACCACATCCATCACTGGGCAGACGGAGGACCGACAGATCTCCGGAATCTGGTGCTGCTGTGCGGATTCCACCACCGGCTGATCCACCACGGCGACTGGGAAGTCCAGATGGCGGCCGACGGGCTACCGGAATTCATCCCACCCCAATACCGAGATCCGCTCCGACAACCCCGCCGTAACACCCTGCATCACGTCTGAACCCCGAGGAGCCCGCCAGCCACACCGGCGACGGGCCCCTCGCCATGCCCGCTCCGCGAAGGCCTCCTTACCTACCCTGAGAGTAGGCAAGGAGCCCTTCACGACCCGTCGATTCTTACTTCAGCACGATGACCTCGGCGCGATGGACGAAGTCATGTCCAGCGGCCAACACCGGGATCTGAAGTACCTGAAGGCCCTCTTCCTGTTCTCAGCAAGGTGTAAAGGTCGAGTTTCCTCGGCTGAGCCGAGGGAAGGGGGCCTTCACGCGCCTCGCTGTGGCTGACGGCACTGACGAGGCTCGTTCCGTGAAGGCCTCCTTGAGGGACCCAGAGTCCCTCAAGGAGGGCTTCACGGCCCGGCGCCTGTGTGAAAGGACCGATCACTCACGACCGTGTGGATTTCGGGTCATCCAACGCCCTGAAATCACACAGTCCGCCGCCAACGGACCGATCACAACCTAAACCGCCGCCTCGGCGACGAAGATCTCCGTCTCCAGGAATACTCGCCACTGTGCGGGGATCCGCTTTGCAGGGCCCGATAAGGGGCCGCCTGAACCTCACTTCCAGACCTCGCCCTGTTCCAGATCTCACGCACCAAAGGTCCTCCCTGGAGGTACCTGGCGTATCTCGCCTCGATACCGACGACGGCGTTGGTGCGCACCTCGTCCGGTGTCTGCGTCACGACCGAAGCCCCGGCCGGAGCCGCGGTCGCCACGGCGAAACCAGCCATGAGAAAGCGAAAACTGACCAGCCATAAGTCGAGGTTGTCGGTTCAGTGCTGCGCGCCTTCGTGGTCGAGCACGGGGGATCCACCCAGCTCCGAATGCGGAACTAACGCTCACCCCGGACCGTGCGCCGCAGCTTCGGCACCCGCTCGTGCAACGTCCGCTCCGCCCCTCGCTGCGTCGGCTCGTAGTAATCCCGCCCCACCAGCTCGTCCGGTGGATACTGTTGTGCCAGAACACCTTCCGGCACCTTCTGCGGATGCCGGTAGCCCTGCGCGTTGCCGAGTTTCTCCGCCCCCGCGTAATGCCCGTCCCGCAGATGTGGCGGCACCGTGCCGATCCGCCCGGACCGGACGTCGCTGAGCGCGGCGTCGATGCTGGTGACGATGGCGTTCGACTTCGGCGCCGTCGCCAGGTGCACGGTCGCCTGCGCCAGCGCGAGACGGCCTTCCGGCATCCCGATGAACTGCACCGCGTGCGCCGCCGCGATGGCCGATTGCAACGCCGTCGGATCGGCCATGCCGATGTCCTCGCTCGCGTGCACCACCAGGCGGCGGGCCAGGAATCGCGGGTCCTCCCCCGCTTCGATCATCCGCGCCAGGTAATGCAGCGCGGCGTCCACATCGGACCCTCGGATCGATTTGATGAAGGCGCTGATGACGTCGTAGTGCTGATCGCCGTCGCGGTCGTAGCGCACCGCCGCTTTGTCCACTGTGGACTCGACGATGGCTAGGTCGATCGTCTTGGCCTCGGTCGCGCTCGCGGCGTCCGCGGCCGCTTCCAGCGCGGTGAGCGCGCGCCGTGCGTCACCGGAGGCCAGCCGCACCAGATGGTCCCGCGCGTCTTCGGTCAGGGTGAGTTCGCCGCCGAGACCACGTTCGTCGGTCAGGGCACGCTCGATCAGCGCGACGATGTCGGCGTCGGTCAGCGGCCGCAACTGGAGCACCAGCGACCGCGAGAGCAGCGGCGAGACGACGGAGAACGACGGGTTCTCGGTGGTGGCGGCCACCAGCAGCACCGTCCGGTCCTCGACGGCGCCGAGCAGGGCGTCCTGCTGGGTCTTGGAGAAGCGGTGGACCTCGTCGATGAACAGCACCGTGTTCTCGGCGTTGTAGTTCCGGCGGCGGCGGGCTTCTTCGATGACCCCGCGCACCTCCTTCACCCCGGCCGACAACGCCGACATCGCCACGAACCGGCGGCCGGTCGCGGCCGAGACGAGGTTCGCCAGCGTGGTCTTGCCCGTCCCCGGCGGGCCGTACAGCAGCACGGAAGCGGGCGCGGCGCCCTCGACGAGCCGCCGCAGCGGCGCGCCCTCACGCAGCAGGTGCTGCTGCCCGACGACCTCGTCGAGCGACCGCGGCCTCATCCGCACCGCCAGCGGCGAGCCCGCCGGGACAGCGACGTCCCTCGGCTCGGCCGGCTCCGGCGGCGGCCCGAGGTCGGGGTTCACGGTGAAGAGTTCGTCCTGTGCCACGGTGTCGACGGTAGCCGTACCCACCGACGGTTCCGGCCACAGGTCAGCGCAGCCGCTCCCGGAACGCATGCCACATGATCACGGCCGCGTACGGCGCGAACTCGCGACCGCGCCGCCACACCCACGGGATGCCCTTGAGCACCAGCCAGCCGACATGCCCGGCGGTACTCGGATCCACGCCTCCGGAGCAGGTCAGGCTGACCGGCCGCGGCACCGCGAACCCGGCTTCGGCCAGCCGTTCGGTGAACCCGGTCGCCAGCATCCGGTGCCCGAGTTCCGACGGGTGCAGCCGGTCGACGCTCCACGCGGTGAGGTCGTAGGCGCCCGGCAGGAGTTCGAGGTCGAGACACGGCACGCCCTCGCGTTCGACGACCCCCTCGATGGCGGCGTTCAGTTCGGCCACCCGCTGGCTCAACGCCCGCCGCAGCGACTGCGGTAGGCGGAACACCTTGCCGTGGTCGTGGTAGCGCACCGGGACCACGGTGGTGCCGACGGCGGCCAGCGTGCGGATCACCTCGGTGAGGTCCGCGGCGATCTTCTCGGCGCTGAAATCGGGACGCAGCGTGTCGTTCATGCCCGCCACCACCAGCGCGACGTCCGGCCGGTGCGCCACGGCCGCGGAGAGCTGCTTCGTCAGCACACAGCCCACGCGCGCTCCGGTGAACGACGGGTTCAGGTAGCCGTCCGGCTCGACGCCCAGCGCCTCGGCGACGAGCGGGCCGACCCCGCGCCAGCCGCCTCGGTCCGGCAGCGGGTCGCCAAGGCCGACGGCCGTGGAATCGCCGAGCACGACCAGTCTGCGCGCGGACCTCGGGACGGCGGGTGCGGAAGGAAGAAGAGGTTCGGGACTCGGAGTGACTTCGACACTGATCACGGTCACGGTAGCCACCATCGGCCACGCAGACTCACCCGTGGTGATGCCTGGGTAACGCGGCGAGGACGGTCGAGCGAAAAGTCCGTGCGGCGGCTACCGGAACGCCGGATAGAACGCGAGGTCCGCGTGCGGCCCCAGCCTCGCGCCGAGCGCGGCGGCGACCCTGGTGGCGTGCTCGGAGATGTGGGTCAAGCGGGCGCGCAGCGAGTGTTTGGCCAGCTCCCGCCACCAGGTGACCAGCGCGGCCTCCCGGCTGATCGGCGTGGCGTGCCGGTCCAGGTCCAGCTCCGGCAGGATCTCCCAGGTGATGACCCACAGCAGGAGCAGCTGACCGTCCATCAGGTGCTCGGCCAGCGCGTCCTCGTCCGCGAGCCCGGGCCAGACCGAGACGACCTCGGCCCGCCAGGCCGCGATCATCGCCTCGCTCATCCCCGGCGGCAGCGCCAGCGCGTCCTCGCTCGACGCGAACGGGAGCCGCAGGTACGCCGCGTCCATCAGGGTGCTGCGCACCCGGCCGCGTTCGAAGTCGAGGAACCGCACTCCCCCGCTGGTCACGAGGTTGTTGTCCGGGCTGAGATCGACGGGGCTGAACGCGCGGTACGACGGCGAACCGGCCCGCTCGGCGACCTCCATGACCCGCTGTTGCACCGGCTCCGGCGTCTCGACGTCGAGCAGTTCCTCCAGCAGGCCGGGCAGTTGCGCGCAGACCGCGGGCAGCGGCGCGTCCTCGTTCTTGGCCGGGCCGCCCAGACGGCGCAGCAGCGCGTTGAAATCGGGTTCGCGGCTCGCCGTGCTCGCGTGCAGCCTGCCCAGCGACCGTGCCCAGGACAGCAGCGCGCGTTCGGCGCCGCGCGCGTCCCGCGCGTGGAGCTTGTCGTGCAGCGTCGGGACGCCGCCGAGGTCCTCGATCACCAGGACGCGGTGCCGTCCGTCGTGGGCCAGCAGCTCCGGGCACATGCGGTCCTCCGGCGCGAGCGCGGTGAACAGCTGGTAGCTGACCGCCTCCTGCGCGAACGGATCGGGCCGTCCCGGTTCGGGTTGGTCGGGGTAGTGCTTGATGACCAGGGTGCGCGGCAGCGCGAACGGCGACGACGCCACCCGCGCCCGCACGACCGTCGCCGGGCCACTGCCGGCCAGGTCCTCGGGGGCGACGAGGGTGATCGCGCTGCCGAATCGGCGCGAAAGGACCGTCTCGCCGGCGGCGACCGCGGCCGCGATGGCGAGGGTTTCGGCTCCAGCTCCGACGGTCGAATCGTCGGCAGAGGAGGTATCGACTGTCATTGCCACCGACCCTACTCGTGACTGAGCAACCATGACCACTGAGATCCGGGCAATCGCGCGCACTGGCGCGATCTGGGACTCATCCGCGTGAAAGCGGACGTTCCGTCACCCTCGATCGTTGCCCGCGACGGCGCAATGTCAGCACAATGGCCGCAGCTGCAACGATTCCGATGAGATTGACCAGCAGCTGACCGGCCGAATAGAGGCACCGTTCCCACTGACCGGCAACCGCCGCGACCACCGCGTAACCCGCCGCGGGCACCGTCGTCACCGAGATGAACACGCCGACGAGCGCGGCGGATTTGGCCGAAGTCATGGAAAGCATCCCGGCCGCCCCGGCGAGCAGCGCGACGATCAGCGAAGCGATTCCCACCTGGTAAACGAAATCGACCTCGTGGTTGTCGGCGAGTTTGCTGACCTCCAGCACGCCGGTGGCGTTGCCCACCAGCACCACACCGAGCGTGATCACCATCGCGATCGGGAAGCCGCCGAGCAGGGCGACGGCGCCCTGTTTCACGAGATCTTTCCGGCGCAGCACCAGACCGACCGCGATGGCCGCCAGCGGGCCGAATTCCGGCCCCACGACCATCGCCCCGACGATCGTGACCGCCGAGTTCGTGATGACGCCGACCGCCGCCAGCAGGCACGCGATGGTCAAGAACGCCTGAAATGTCCAAGTGAGGCGGGACTCCTCGCCGGTACGGCCGACGAGTTCCTGCCACACCACCGCGTCCGCGGCCTCGCCCGGCGCGGCCTCCTCGGCCTTGTCGGCGGCGTCGGACACCGCGGTGTCCAGCGCTTCCAGCGTGATCCCGCCGGTGTGGTCGAGGTCGAGACCGCACAGCGACTCGATGATGTCGTCGGTCGCCTCGCGGGCGATGTCCGCCTCGATCAGGTCGCCCTCGGGCGCGACCGCCACCCCGCGGTGCACCACGAGATGCGCCGTCCCGGCGTGTGCCCGCAGGATCCGGATCGCTTCTTCGGTCCGGTCCCGCGGGCACACGGCCCTGAGGTGGAGCATCAGTTCTTCACGGGCGGCGCGGGCTTGGCGTCGATGCCCGCCTCCTTGCGCTGCTCCGCGGTGATCGGCGCGGGAGCCGCGGTCAGCGGGTCGAACCCGCCGCCGGTCTTCGGGAACGCGATGACGTCACGCAGCGACTCGGCCTTGGCCAGCAGCATGACGATCCGGTCCCAGCCGAACGCGATCCCGCCGTGCGGCGGCGGGCCGAAGGCGAAGGCGTCGAGCAGGAAGCCGAACTTCTCCTGCGCCTCCTCCTCGGACAGGCCCATCAGCTCGAAGACCTGCTTCTGCAGATCCTGCTGGTGGATACGGATCGAGCCGCCGCCGATCTCGTTGCCGTTGCAGACGATGTCGTAGGCGTAGGCCAGCGCGCCGCCGGGGTCGTCGGCGAGTTTGCCGATCCACTCCGGGGTCGGCGAGGTGAAGGCGTGGTGCAGGGCCTTCCACTTGCCGCCGCCAACCGCGACGTCGTCGGACTCCTCGGCCGAGATGAACATCGGGAAGTCGACGACCCAGACGAACGACCAGGCGTTCTCGTCGATCAGGCCGAGACGGCTGCCGATTTCCAGCCGGGTGGCGCCCAGCAGCGCACGCGCGTCGGCAGGCTTGCCCGCGGCGAAGAAGACGCAGTCGCCGGGCTTGGCGCCGACGGCTTCGGCGACCGTCTCGCGCTCCTTGTCCGACAGGTTCTTCGCGACCGGCCCGCCGAGCGTGCCGTCCTCGTTGACCAGGATGTAGGCGAGGCCGCGGTGGCCGCGCTGCTTGGCGAAGTCCTGCCAGGCGTCGAGGGTGCGGCGCGGCTGATCGGCCCCGCCCGCCATCACGACGGCGCCGACGTAGGGCGCCTGGAACACGCGGAACGGGGTGTCGGCGAAGAACGCCGTCATGTCGGTCAGTTCGAGGTCGAAGCGCAGGTCTGGCTTGTCCGAACCGTACTTCTCCATCGCCTCGGCGTAGGTGATGCGCCGGAACGGCCGGGGGATGTCGGCGCCGATCAGCTTCCACAGCGCCGTGACGATGTCCTCGCCGAGGGCGATGACGTCGTCCTGCTCGACGAAGCTCATCTCGATGTCGAGCTGGGTGAACTCCGGCTGCCGGTCGGCGCGGAAGTCCTCGTCCCGGTAGCAGCGCGCGATCTGGTAGTACCGCTCGAGACCGCCGACCATGAGCAGTTGCTTGAACAGCTGCGGCGACTGCGGGAGCGCGTACCAGGAGCCGGGCTTGAGCCGGGCGGGGACCACGAAGTCGCGGGCGCCTTCGGGGGTGGAGCGGGTCATGGTCGGGGTCTCGACCTCGACGAACTCCTGCGCGTGCAGTACCTCCCGGGCCGCGCGGTTCACCTCGCTGCGCAGGCGCATCGCGGCCGCGGGGCCACTGCGGCGCAGGTCGAGGTAGCGGTGCTTGAGCCGCACCTCCTCGCCGACGTCGACCCGGTCGTCGATCGGGAACGGCAGCACGGCGGCCTCGGACAGCACCTCGATCTCGGTGGCCAGCACCTCGATCTCACCGGTGGGGATCTCGGTGTTGGCGTTGCCCTCGGGCCGCTTCGAGACCTCGCCGACGATGCGGACGCAGTACTCGGAGCGCAGCTGGTGGGCGCGCTCGGCCATCTCGCCCTCACGGAAGACGACCTGGCTCACGCCGCCGGCGTCACGCAGATCGATGAAGATGACGCCGCCGTGATCGCGCCGCCGGGCCACCCATCCGGTGAGGGTGACCGTCTGACCGGCGTGCTCGGCACGTAAGGTGCCGGCTTTGTGGGTGCGAAGCACTGCGGGTGCTCTCCTTCGGCATCACGATTCTGCGATTCGACGGTTTTTCGCCGACGTCAAAGGCTAACGAATCACCCCGGATGCCTCGCGACCAGGTACAAGCCGGGTGTTCTCAGAGCCGGTCGGCGGTCCACCAGGAGACTCAGATCGTCGGCCAGGCCTCCAGCGCCGCGACCATCCGCCGGGTGTGCGCCAGGTAGTCCGGCACGGACAGGACCCGGCCGTCGATGTTCTCCAGCAGCCAGCCCGAGGCCGCCTCCCGCGACGCGAAGAACTGCGTGCAGACGAGCGCCTCGACGTAGTCCTGGCCGAGGGCGAGGTCGATACCGGTCAACCGCGAGGCGGCGACCACGGCCTGCGGCGGGTCGACGCTCAAGACCCGCTCGCGAGTGAAATGGACGCGGACGTGTGCCCCGGTCGCCGGGCAGACGGCGTCGGCGTGCACGGGTTCACCGGTGGCGACGGCCAGGAGGAACAGGTCGACGCGGTACCGGTCGGAGCCCGCCCGTTCGGCCGGGCGCGAACCGCGATCCATCACGACCAGGCCGTCGCGGATGGCGAAACCCATCAGGTCCATCAGGCGGTGGGCTTCGGCGGGGTCCATGCCGACCATCGCGGCGAGTCTTCCGATGGCGATGGGGTGTCGGCCCGCTCTGGTCAGCTTGGTCGCGGCCCAGGCGATGCGGACAGCGGCGGTGCGATCCGTACGGGTGGTCAACAGGCACCTCCTCGCCTTCGTCCCGTCGAGATTAAGCACGAAAAGGTTTTCCGCCAAGTCACTGCGCCGAACGGCCGAATGCGTTGTGCGGTAAGAAAATTCACAGTGCGCACCGAGCAACGGGAAGGAATTCTCCGCACCTGCTCGGAACGGAACGCACTTTCGGCCGCATGGGGCGAAAGTGGCACCTGTCGCCAGCGGCCGGCCGCGAGCTTCCGGCGAGGTTGCGAAAGCCACTTTCGCAACCTTCAACGTTGCGAAAGTGGCTTTCGCAACGCGCCATCGGCGCAGGTGAGGGCACCTCGGCGGACCGCCCGACCCCCATCGCGCCGGACCGCTTCACAGCAGTTTCAGTTGTTCGGCCGCCGGAATCACCGCCTCCGCCGAGCGCTGCACGGGCATCGTCACCTGCATTCGTTCCCCGTCGTCCGCACGGGAACCGAAGCCGTGACGGCGCAGCAACGGGCCGACGCGGGCCCCCAGCCGCTCCCGATAGGACTTCGGAAGATAGGCGCCGCGCGAGTACAGCTCGCGGTATTTCGGCACGAGCTCCGGATGTTCCCGGCCGAGCCAGCGCGCGAACCATTCCCGCGCGCCGGGCCGCAGATGCAAGGGGAGGACGGTGACCCGTGTGGCGCCCGCCTCGGCCAGCTTCGAGAACAAGGCGTCGAGCGCGGCGACCGAATCGGTCAGATACGGCAGCACCGGCGCGACCAGCACCGAACACGGCAGTCCGGCGTCCCGTGCCTTGCGGATCAGGTCGAGCCTCGCCCGCGGGCTCGGCGTCCCCGGCTCGAGGCGGCGCTGGAGGTCTTCGTCGAGCAGTGCGAGCGAGATCGCCAGCCCGGCGGGCACGTCCTTCGACACCGACTCCAGCAACGGCAGATCCCTGGCCAGCACGGTCCCCTTGGTGAGGATCGACAGTGGCGTGCCCGAATCGGCCAGCGCGGTGATGATGCGCGGCATCAGCTTGTACCGGCCTTCGGCGCGCTGGTAGGGATCGGTGTTCGTGCCCATCGCGACGTGCTCGCGGGTCCAGCTCGGCCGCCGCAGTTGCGCGGCCAGCACATCGGGTGCGTTGACCTTCACGATCACCTGCGTGTCGAAGTCGCGCCCGGCGTCGAAATCCAGGTACGTGTGGGTGTTCCGGGCGAAGCAGTTGTGCGTGACCATGCCGTCGGCGATGAAGTCTCCGGTGCCGGTGGTGATGTCGAACAACGGCAGCTCGATACCCAGCGGCTCGATGGCCGTCACCTTCCGCCTGGTCCGGCCGATCGCGAGGCCGTCGAGCGACCGTTTCCAGCCGACGGCGGGATCGGCGAGGTGGAAGAACCGCACCTCCTCCGACGGCCCGCCGAGGAGCTGCACCGTCCACAGCGGACGGAATTTGACGTTTTCCGTTCGCACGTAACGGAAGCCGAAGTTGTCCAGCGCGGCACAGAAGGTCGAGACGATCTCCTGCTCGTCATGCGTGACGCGCAGCGCGCCGTGCCGGTAACTACCGGCGAGATCGAACAGCCCGGCGAGGAATCCGCGCCGCCAATGGGAATCCGGCGAGGGCGGAACCTGCACGAAGCCGACCGACGCGCCGAAATCGGGCAGGTAGCGGAGCGCGCGATCCGCGGCGTCCTTCTCGGTCGAGAACCCGCCGGAGCGCAGCATCCCGCACAGGTATCCGGCGCGATAGCCGAGGGTGTCGTCCGGGGTGCGGGCGAGATTCCCGACGCCGACGAGTTCGGTGCCGCCGACCAGATGCGGCCGTTGCGCGGCGCCGAACCTGGTGCCGGTGACGTGTTTCCACCCTCGCCCGGTCAGGAACCGGTGGTCACCACTGGCCACGATGGACGTTCCGTCGTCGAGGGTCAGGCGGTACGCCGGCTTCAGCGTCGACCAGTGCGCGAGCACCTTCGTCGGCACCAGGCGGCGACCCGCGCCACGCCCGCGCGTCCCGTAGATCGCGTCACCGGGCGCGAGCTCCGCCAGCGCCTTCGTCCGGCCATCGGCCATCAGGACCGGCGTCGCGCCTTCGAGGCAGTACGTGCACGCGTGAGAGCAACCGCGATAAGGATTCACCGTCCATCCGAACGGGACACCCGACCCGTCGGGCACCTTGTTCAGCACGGATTTGGCGTGCACCTCGTGAAAGGTGACGCCGTCGAACTCGGGCGTGCGCACCGAACGCAGCAACCCGTCCAATCCGGGCAGGACCGGCTCGCCGCCGTCCGCCCGCTGTCGATCCCATCGCACCCGGCCAGTCGAACACACGTTCTAGACAGGTGTCAAACGTATGTTCGAACGCGGGTGATCTTCGCGGCATTTCGTCCTCTGGATGCGGTAGTTGCACGCGCAAGTACCGCGTCCAGAGGACGAAAAGCGGGCTAGAGCTTCGTGATTTCCTCGGTCACGTACCCGGCGGGCTGGATCAGCCCCGCGCACCGGCTCTCCCCGCGCGGCGTCGCCGAGCGGCGGCGTACCGTCACCGAGTAGAAATCGTCGCCACCGCGCACGGTGACGACCCGGGCGTCGGATTCGAGCAGCGGCTCCTCCTGGACGGCGAGCACGTCGTCGAGACCGGTCAGGTCCAGCTGCCGCCGGAGCGCGATCTCCGCGAACTGCGCCCACGCCGTCCGGGCGGACGTCCGGCCGCGAAGCTGCTCCGGCTCGACTTGACCGCGAAGGGCGGCTTTGGCGACCAGCGCCGCTTCGGCCGGGTTGAGCTGACCGTGCAGGAAACCGTCGGGGACCACCAGGAGATTGCCCGCCCAGCGGTCACCGCCGACGTGGCTGACCTCCCAGGCCCGGCCGGGATGGTTCGTGTTGAGCGTCGAAGCCAGCGGACGGCCGAGCACGGCGCAGCACATGTCCTTGGTGCCGTGCGTGCAGACCAGGAAGAGCGGCCCGTCCACTCGCGTACCGAGCCCGCCGGTGCCGTGCGCGACCGCTTCGAGGTCCAGCTCGGCCAGTTCGCTCACCTCGCGGATCTCCAGACGCTCCAGCCAGCGGTTCCCCGGCTCGCCTCCGCCGACGTAGACGGAACGGGGACGATCCGGGTCGCGGCGATGTTTGCCGGGGCGCCGGATCAGCAGCGGGCGGAGCCCGTGGGAACGTCTCAAGTTCTCGAGCAGCTCACGGCGCTCGGCGGGGAAGGCCTCGTCGAGGACGTTTTCCAGCGCATCGGCGGGCCAGGGACCCGGCTGCTCGATGAGCAGCCAGCAGCGCATGTCCGCGGCGGTGCCGGCCGGGCTCGCACCCAGCATGCGCGCGACGGTGGCGCAGCCCGGCAACGCGGCGGGCTGCGCCGGGCTGTCCGGCGACGGGGTGTCCGAGAGCTGAGCGGTCATCGGCCGACCGCTCCGGACTTCACCTTAGGCATGCCTTAGCTTACCCCGCCCGGCCGCCCTTCACACTTCTCGGCCCCTGTGACTTTCAGCCGATCGAGAGCAGCCCCTGCGTGGTGAGCTCACCGAGGAACGCCCGCACCGTCCCCCGATCGAGTTCGGACAGCTCGGCGAGTCGCTTGACCGCCTGCGGCGTTCCGTCGAGCAGCGTCTTCAGCAGCGGAGCCGCGGCGCTCGCGAAGACGAACCGCTTCCCGTCCGCGAGCAGGGTCACCCGGTCGTCACCTTCGTCGAGCACCGCCCTCGGGACGAGGAACCGGACCTCGGTCTCGTCGCCGTCCGGCAGCAGGCCGGGGGTCGCCGCCCACGGCAGCCCGACCCGCGGATGCGCCGGGGCCGCCGAATCGCGTTCGGCGAGGAACCGGCCGACGACGTCGCCGGTCAGCGTCGCTTCCAGTTCCGCCCGCAGCGCGGCGGCACGGGCCGCCCGCTCCTCGTCCGTCCCGAACCTCGGGAGATCCTGGCGGAACACCTCGCTCGCCCTGAGCTTGTCGGCGAGCCAGGACACCAGGTCGATCCCGGTCGCGGGACTGAAGCCGAGCGTGAGATGCAGCGACATCTCCCCCACCGCGGTGACGTCGTGCCAATGCCCACGCGGGACATAGAGGACGTCACCGTCTTCGAGGATGAAGTCGTCGATCGGCTCACCGGGCCGCTCGGGCTGTTCGACGTCGCGGTGCAGCGGAGCGGGCCTGGTCGGACCGTGCATCCGCCAGCGTTTGCGCCCGGCGACCTGGATGATGAACGCGTCGTGGTCGTCCCAGTGCACGTCGAAACCGTGCGTCACGCCCCAGCCCGCGTACAGGTTGACCTGGACGCTCTCGCGAAGGTCGTGTTCGAGGCCCCTGGCGAGATCGCCGATCGGGTCGCTGAGTTCCTGAATGGCGTCGAGCACCATCGTCGCGCCGCCGCGGAGGTGCTCGGTGAACGGAGCGGCCAGCAGGCGGGGGACGGTGCCACTGCGGCGGGTGGGGACGAGATCGGTGTAGCTCTCCATCGGCACCGGGGTGCCGTCGAGCGCGAGGCGCAGCCGCGGGAACTCAAGGCGGTGCTGCCGGAGGATCGCGTTCAGCGCCGGCCATGGCAACAGTTCGGCGAACCGGCCCGCGCGGCCTTCGAAACGGCGGTAGGTCTCGCCCTGGACGTCTTGGAAGAACTGGCTGACCCCGAGCGGAGCCACGAGGTCAGCCAGCGTCGGCGTTTCGGGCACTCAGCCGTCGTTGCCGTCGTTGTCGGCGGCCGCGCCGTTGGCCTTCCCGCGGTCGGCCGCGGTCGGGATCATCTCGACCTCCAGCAGCAAACCGCTGTCGGGAGCCTGCATACCTGACTGTTCCTGAGCCATCCTGCCACCTTTTTCTCGACGAGCGGACGGACCGAAAATCGGTCTGGAGCGCCGCCCAGCCTACGACACGTTTCGAGAAAATTCACTGTCCAGCAGGGAAAAACGGCATAGTGAGCGATCTTCGACACCGTGGCGCCGGTTCACCCGGACAGCGGTTCTAAGCTGGCATTCATGGCTGATGCGGCATCCGTTCCCCGCCCGCGCTGGGACGTCCTCGCGGCCGTCGGCGCGGGCGGCGCGCTGGGCAGTCTCGCCCGCTACGGCCTGTCGGTCGCCGTTCCCCATTCCCGCGGCCAGTTCGCGCTTTCCACTTTCTCCACCAACGTTTCCGGCTGTCTGCTAATCGGTGTCCTGATGGCCCTGCTGACCGCGGCGGAGGACCCGCACCGGCTGCTGCGCCCCTTCCTCGGCGTCGGGATCCTGGGCGGTTACACGACGTTTTCGACCTATGCGACCGACACACTCGATCTTGTGACGACCGGCCGCCCGTTCACCGGGTTGGCTTACGCCTTCGGAACGGTGGCCGCGGTGCTGGTAGCCGTCTACGCCGGGCACGAGATCACCCGTGCGGTGAAGAAATGACCCTCTTCTTCGTCGCACTCGGCGGCGGTTTCGGCGCTGTCGTCCGTTTCCTGACCGATCTCCGGCTGCGCGCGCGGCGAGGTACCGCCTTCCCGTGGGGCACGCTGGCGGTCAACATCGCGGGCTCGTCGATCCTCGGGGTCCTCACCGGCTGGGCACTGCACGGCGGACAGCCGGACGGGATCCGTTCACTGGTGGCCGTCGGATTCTGCGGCGGACTCACCACTTTTTCGACCTTCGGCTACGAAACCCTGCTCCTGTTCACCGGGAAGACGCGCCCGCGGGCCGTGCTGAACGTCGCCGTCACGATGGCCGCCGGGATCGGCGCCGCGGCGGCGGGGCTCCTGCTCGCCGCCGCCATCTGGCACTGAATCAGTCTTCGGGCGCCATCCGCCACGCCGCGGCCGCGATCGCCTCACGCTGCTGGGCCGGGAGGCCCGCCGCCATCTCCTCCAGCTTTTCGACGACGCCTTCGTGCGCGGCGTTCGCGAGCCGGAGGCCTTCTTCGGTCAGCGTGATCTTCAGTGCGCGACGATCACCGGAATCCGCGACCCGCTCGACGAGCGCGCGCCGCTGCACTCGGTCCACCAGACCGGTGACGCTGGACTTCTCCAGGTTCAGCAGCTTGCCGAGGTCGGTCATCCCGACGCCCGTCTCCCCCTGCGCCAGCACGCAGAGCAGCTGAGCCTGCTGCGGGGTGAGGTCGTGAGACCGGCCGACGTCGATGAAAGCCCGCTGCACCAGGTGCGAGAGCCGCACCAGCGCCGTCGCGAATCCGAGGTCTTCGGCCGTGGTCATGAACGCAGTCTACTTGACGATCGTTCGGAGTACGAACTACTGTAGTTCGCAGTGCCAACATTCCGTACTACGAACTAGGGGAACTCATGACCACGACCGTGGCCGTCATCGGCGGGGGATACGGCGGCACGACCGTCGCCAAGGAGCTGGACTCGTTCACCGACGTCGTGCTCGTCGAGCCGCGCGAGGACTTCGTCCACCACGTCGCCGCGTTGCGGGGGCTCGTCGATCCCGAATGGACGGATCGGCTCTTCTACCCGTACGCCCGGCTTCTTGAGCGGGGGCGCGTGCTCCGCGACCGCGCGGTGAGCGTGGACCAGGACGGCGTCACGCTCGCGTCGGGTGAACGGCTCACGCCGGACTACGTCGTGCTGGCGACCGGTTCGGCGTACCCGTTCCCGGCGAAGATCGATTTTTACGACAGCGCTTCGGCGAAGGCGAAGATCCATGCCACGCGGGAGGAACTCGCGGGCGCGGAGAAGGTCCTGCTGCTCGGCGCGGGCCCGGTGGGCCTCGAACTGGCGGGCGAGATCAAGGCGGTGTGGCCGGAGAAGGCCGTGACGATCGTCGACCCGGCGAAGGAGATCCTGCCCGGTTTCCCGGCGGACTTCCGCGCGGAGATCCGCCGCCAGCTCGCCGGACTGGGCGTCGAACTGCTGCTCGGCTTTTCGCTGACCGAGCCACCGGTCTCGGAACCAGGACAGGCCAAGACGTTCACCTCGGGCCTCACCGGTGGCGGCGAAGTGACCGCCGACCTGTGGTTCCAGTGCTTCGGCGGCGCGCCGCACACCGCGTACCTCGACGGCGAACTGGCCGCCGCGCGGCAGGCGAACGGACAGGTGGAGGTGACTCCCGAGCTGCGTCTTCCCGGACAACCCGGCGTGTTCGCGCTCGGTGACATCACCGCGTTGCCGGAGGGGAAGCTGGCGAAGGTGGCCGGTGACCACGCGGAGGTCGTCGTGGCCAACATCCGGGCGCTGATCGAAGGCGGCGAGGTGCGCGTGCACACCCCGGGCGGGCCGATGATCTCGTTGCCGCTCGGGCCTTCCGGGGGCGCGACCTACGCCGAGGAGGTCGGTATCCTGGATGCGGCGACGACCGCGGAGATCAAGGGGTCGCACATGATGGCTTCGCGGTACGACGAGCTGTTCAAAACCGCCTGAGTACGCCCCGCAAATGCTATGAAGGACGCTTTCATTGCGAAATTCGCAATGAAAGCGTCCTTCATAGCAGCCGGTGACACGCGGTCAGGAGCGCGGAGCCAGACCTCGCACGTGCGCGAACGGATCCTCACCCGTCGGCAACAGCGCGATGATCGGCGTCGTCAGCCCGTTGTCCACATAGGACTGCACCTGCTCGCGGCAGGAATCGAGGCTGCCATGGACGATCAGGTCGTCGACGACCTCGTCCGGGATGACCTGGTTCGCCTTCTGCCGGTCGCCCGCGGCCCACGCCTCGTGCATCGGCGCGAGCGCGTCGCCGCGGCCGAGCCATTCGTGGAACGCCGCGTACACCGGCACGGTCAGGTAGCTCGAGATGAGCATCCGGCCGAGCCCGCGCGCGGCGGCCTTGTCCTCGGTGGGGCAGACGAAGATCCGCGCGGCCAGTTCGGTGTCCGGACCGATCTCGGCCCGCACCTTCGGCACGTCGGAGGCGGCGAGCCAGTTGGTGATGGCGCCGTCGGCCTCCTTCGCGGCCAGCCGCAGCATCCCCGGCCGCAGCGCGGCGAGCATGATCGACGGCGGCGGGTCGGCGGGCCGCTCCAGCCGGAACTTGCTGACGGAGAACGACTCGTACTCCTCGGTGACCTTCTCCCCCGCCAGCGCCGACCGCAGGAAGCGCAGGGTGTCCCGCGAACGCGCGAACGGCGCTTCGAACTCGGCGGCGTTCCAGTTCTTCACGATCACCGGCGACGACGCGCCGATGCCGAGCACGAACCGGCCGGGCGCCAGTTCCGCGACGGTCGCCGCGCTCATCGCCAGCAGCCCGGGCCCGCGCGTGTACACCGGGACGATCGCGGTGCCCAGCCGCAGCCGCGGCGCCCACTGCGAGGCCAGCACCAGCGGCGTGAAGGCGTCGTGGCCCGCGGTCTCGGCCGACCACGCGTCGGTGTAGCCGAGATCCGGCAGCTCCCGCACCATCTCCTCGTGCGCCGCGAGCGGTACCCCGGTCAGCGGAATGGTGATGCCCCACCGTTTCATGCGTTCTCCTCGCTCTTGACCGCGGCACCGGACAGCTCACGCACGATCCAGTCCACCTGCGTGCGCATCAGGTTCTCCGCGACCTCTTCGGCTTGCGGCGTCATATGCGTCGCGCCGGCCAGCGGCAGGAACACGTGCGCGCGTCCCTTGGCCAGCAAGGCCGACGACAGGCGCAACGAGTGGGCGACGAAAACGTTGTCGTCGGCCAGCCCGTGCACGATCAGCAGCGCCCGCGAGAGGTCACCGGCGCCGGCGATCAGCGAATTGTGCTCGTACGAAGCCGTTTCCTCCTGCGGAAGCCCGAGGTAACGCTCGGTGTAGTGCGTGTCGTACAACGACCAGTCGGTCACCGGTGCGCCCGCGACACCGGCGTGGAAGACGTCCGGGCGACGCAGCACGGCCAGCGCGGACAGATAGCCGCCGTAGGACCAGCCGCGGATCGCGACCCGTTCCAGATCGAGTTCCGGATGGAGCGCGGCCGCCGCGTGCAGGGCGTCGACCTGGTCGGCGAGGGTGACATCGGCGAGTTCGCCCGCGATCTCCTTTTCCCAGGCCGCACCCCGGCCGGGGGTCCCGCGCCCGTCGGCGACCAGCACCGCGAAGCCCTGGTCCGCGAGCCACTGCGGGGTCAGGAAGGCGTTGCGGGACTGCAGGACACGCTGGGCGTGGGGGCCGCCGTACGGGTCGAGCAGCACCGGGAGCTTACCTTCGCTCTCCTCGTACCCGGTCGGCAGCACCAGCGCGGCGCGCAGGCCCCGCTCCCCCAGCGTCAGCCAGGTCAGGTTCGGCACGACGTCGGGGTCGACGGTGAAGGAACCGATGCGCGCCACCGTCTTCTCGCCGGACACGACGGTCACCACCGGGCCGCTGCGCTCCAGGGTCCACGACGAGAGCACGGTCAGCGAAGCGTTCCCGGAGCCGACGTGCACACCGTCCTCATTGGACAGACGGCGGAGCTCGCCGCCCTCCGTGCGGAAGACGTGGATCTGCGTCGGGTCGGCCTCCGACGCGCTGAACAGCACCTCGTCGCCGATGTGCAGGATCGACCGCACCTGCAGCCCCGGCGGGGTGACCGCGACCCCGTCGACGACCAGCCGGTGGTCACCGTCGGCGGCGCTCTCACGCACCAGGCGGCCGTCGGAGGTCCACGCCGGGACGCCCGCGGTGAGCTCGACCCAGCGCTCGTCGGTCTCGGTGTGCAGCACCTCGACCGAACCGGTCGCCGGGTCGACCGCCTGGATCTCCAGCTTCCGCTGGTCACGCGACTGCACGGACACCAGCGGCTTGCCCGCGGCGGACCAGTGCACGGCGGCCAGGTACTCCCAGTCGGTCTTCTCGACGTCGACGCGGGAGCCGTCGAGGCCGAGGATCGCCAGCGTCACGTCCGCGTTAGTGGTACCCGCCGCCGGATACGCGACGACGTTCGCCGCCGACTGCGGGTTCGCCGGGTCGGCGATGGTCCAGCGCGGCACGGCGGCCCGGTCCGAGCGCTCGACCAGCAGGCTCTTCCCATCCGGCGACCACCAGTAGCCGCGGGTGCGGCCCATCTCCTCGGCCGCGATGAATTCCGCGAGCCCCCAGGCTATGTCTTCACTGTCGTCACCCGCCTCGCTGTCTTCACCGCCGAGCACGCGATCCTCACCGGTCGCCCGGTCGATCACCCGCAGGCGCCGGTCCCGGACGTAGGCGACGTGCGCACCGTCCGGGCTGGGCCGCGGGTCGACGACCGAACCGTCCACCAGCACCGCGACCTCGCCGGTGGCCAGGTCGAGGGTGTGGAGCTTGCCCGAGAGCGAGAACGCGGCGACGGTGAAGGCGTCGTCGATCGCGTACCCGACCACCCCGCCGCCGGTCTCCCGGCTGCGCTCGCGGCGGGCACGCTCCTCCGGCGGAAGGTCCTCTTCACCGGGCAACAGTTCGGCGGCGTCGACCAGCTTCGTCTCCTCGCCCGACGCGACGTCGAACGACCACAGGCTGTGCCGGGGGTCGGTGCCGGACTCGGACCGCAGGAACAGGATGCGGGAACCGTCCGGGGCGACCTTGAACTCTTTCGGCGCGCCGAGGGTGAAGCGCTGGGTGCGGGCCTGACGGCGGAGGAACGGGAGATCTTCGAGGCTGGTGTCGGTCACATCCGCACTCTCTCAGACGCTCAAGCCGGTACGCCAACGCCTTCCAGCTTCTCGATCTCCGTCCCGGGATCGAAGCCGGCCGGCGGGAACTTCGGGTCCAGCTCCTCGATCGTCTCGATCAGGAGCCGCGCGACCAGCCAGTTGCGGTACCACTTGCGATCGGCCGGGACGGCGTACCAGGGCGCGGCCTCGGTGGACGTCTTGGCGAAGATGTCGGCGTAGGCCTTCTGGTAGTCGTTCCACTGGGCGCGCGCGTCGAGGTCCGCGGGGTTGTACTTCCACCACTTCGCCGGATTCTCCAGCCTCGCCTTGAGGCGCTTGAGCTGCTCCTCCGGCGAGATGTCGAGGAAGACCTTCACGATCGTGGTGCCGGCGTCGGTCAGCTCCTGCTCGAACGCGTTGATCTCGGCGTAGCGCTTGCGCCATTCGGTTGCGGGCACCAGCTTCTGGACACGCGGGACCAGGATGTCCTCGTAGTGGGAGCGGTCGAAGACGCCGATCTGCCCCGGCGCCGGAAGCTGTTTGCGGATCCGCCACAGGTAGTGGTGACGCCGCTCCGCCGCGGTCGGCTTCTTGAACCCGGCGTACCGCACCCCCATCGGGTTGACCAGGCCGAGGACGTGGCCGACGGTGCCGCCCTTGCCGGAGGTGTCCATCCCCTGCAGGACCAGCAGGACACTGCGGTTCCCCTCGCCGACGCCTTCCGCGTACAGGGCCTCCTGCAGCTCGGCGAGCCTGCCTCCGGCGTCGACCAGGTCCTTGAGCACCTTGGGCTTCTTGTGCGGTCCGATCGGGAAGGAGCCCGGCTCGTGCCGCTCGCCGCCCTTGCCGATCCTCAGCGTGTCCCGGACGGAGACGGTGTCCTTTTTCGCCATCCGGCGACGATAACCGCGCTCCGGGCGCCGCGCCTCCGGTGCTCGAGTACGCCGATGCACGATTTCGCCACTCGAAGGAGTCGATACGCAATGAACAACGGGTCAAAGCAACGTTTCCCGGATGAAAGCAGCCGGATGGACATCTAACCTGAACGCATGACGACCGCCGACTTCATCGCGCTCGACGAGCAGTGGAGCACGCACAACTACCACCCGCTCCCGGTGGTGATCGCCACCGCCGAAGGAGCCTCGGTCACCGACGTCGAGGGCAAGACCTACCTCGACTTCCTCTCCGGCTACTCCGCGCTGAACTTCGGGCACCGCCACCCCGGGCTCATCGCCGCCGCGATCGAGCAGTTCGGCCGGGTGACGCTGACCTCGCGCGCCTTCCACCACGACCAGCTCGGGCTGTTCTGCAAGGAGCTCGCCGAGCTGACCGGCACCGAGATGACCCTGCCGATGAACTCCGGCGCCGAAGCCGTCGAGTCGGCGGTGAAGATCGCCAGGAAGTGGGCGTACCGGGTCAAGGGCGTCCCCGACGGGACCGCGGAGATCGTCGTCGCCGGTTCCAACTTCCACGGCCGCACGACGACCATCGTGTCCTTCTCCACCGACGAGACCGCGCGCGCCGACTTCGGCCCCTTCACCCCGGGCTTCGTCACCGTCAAGTACGGCGACGCCGAAGCGCTGCGCGACGCCATCACCGAGCGCACCGCCGCGATCCTGCTGGAGCCGGTGCAGGGCGAGGCCGGCGTGATCGT
This sequence comes from Amycolatopsis sp. cmx-4-54, assembly GCF_046548895.1. Lineage (NCBI taxonomy): Bacteria > Bacillati > Actinomycetota > Actinomycetes > Pseudonocardiales > Pseudonocardiaceae > Amycolatopsis > Amycolatopsis sp. cmx-4-54. The sequence goes on along the minus strand of NZ_JAEBEJ010000005.1, from coordinate 181,151 downwards.
GCCGCCCGCCGGCTACTTCGCCGAGGCCCGTCGGCTGTGCGACGAGCACAACGTGCTGCTGATCGCCGACGAGATCCAGTCCGGTCTCGCCCGCACCGGCACCGTCCTCGCGCTCGACCACGAAGGCGTCCGCGCCGACGTCTACACCCTGGGCAAGGCCCTGGGTGGCGGGATCATGCCGGTGTCGGCCGTGGTCGGCGGCAAGGACGTGCTCGGCGTCCTGCGGCCGGGTGAACACGGCTCCACCTTCGGCGGGAACCCGGTCGCCTGCGCGATCGGGCGCGCCGTGGTCGGGCTGCTGAAGACCGGCGAGTTCCAGGAGCGCTCGCGGGAACTGGGCGCCCACCTGCACTCGCGGCTCGGTGAACTGGTCGGCAACGGACTGGCCGAGGTCCGCGGGCGTGGGCTCTGGGCCGGGATCGACATCGCGCCCGGCGGGCCGACCGGCCGCGAGGCGTCCACCGCCCTGGCCGAACGCGGCGTCCTGTGCAAGGAGACGCACGACCACACGCTGCGGATCGCGCCGCCGCTGGTGATCGGCCGCGAGGAGCTCGACCGCGGTATCGACGCCATCACGGAGGTCGTCGGGACGTGTCTCCCGAAGTGAGGTTGACTGGCCGGGTGAGGACGCGCGCGCGTGTCTTCACGGCCGGAGGCGTCGGATTCGCGGAGGCGGGCCGCTGACCTGGCTGGGTGCGTGACCAGCCGATGCCGCGGCCCGGCTACGGAAATCCGAAAGCGCGCTTTGAGAGACACTGTCAAGACCCGGTGAACCTTTTGGACGGGCTGTACGTTGCCTGTCCATGGGAGACGAGCGGGAGTGGGTGGAGCGGCCGCTGGTCGGCACCGAGTCGGTGTCGCCGGAGGACTGGTTCGCGAGGGGTAAGGCGCTGCGGGACGAGGCGCCCTCGTCCGCGCACGACCACGCGGCGGCGGGCGAGGGACGGCCCAGCGTGGCGGAATTCTTCGCGCGCACCAACGAAGGCCGTCTGCCGGAACTGGTGGAACTGCGGCGCGAGCGCATGCTCGCGTCGCCGTTCACCTTCTACCGCGGGGCCGCCGGGCTGATGGCCGCCGACCTGGCGGGTTCGCCGTCGTCCGGGCTGACCGCGCAGCTCTGCGGGGACGCGCACGCGGCGAATTTCGGGCTGTACGGCACGCCCGAAGGCCAGATCGTCATGGACATCAACGACTTCGACGAATCCGTGCCGGGCCCGTGGGAGTGGGACCTCAAACGGCTCGCGGTGAGTCTCGTGCTCGCCGGGCGCGAGGGCGGCATCGGCGAGGCGGGCTGCCGTGAAGCCGCCGAAGACGCGGTGAAGTCGTACCGGCGCACGATCCGGGGGCTGGCGGAGCTGCCGTTCCTGCGGTCGTGGAACGCGCTGCCGGACGCGTCGGTGCTGAGCAAGGTCCGCGCGCACGATCTGATCGACGACTTCGAGGAAGCGGCCGAGAAGGCGCGAAAGAACACCAGCGCCAAGGTCACCGCGAAGTGGACCAGGCGCATCGACGACCACGAGACCGGCCTCGAACGCCATCGGTTCGTCGAAGACCCGCCGGTGCTCACCCACGTGGACGACGCGACCGCCGAAGCCGTCGTCGCCGGACTGGTGTCCTATGTGGACACACTGCGCGAGTCGCGGCGGACGCTGGTCTCGCGGTACCGGGTGTCCGATGTGGCGTTCCGGGTGGTCGGCACCGGCAGTGTCGGGCTGCGCAGTTATGTGGCACTGCTGCACGGGAACTCCGGCGAAGACCTTGTCCTGCAGGTGAAACAGGCCGTCCCGTCGGCACTCGCGCCGTTCCTCGGCCTGCCCGCCCCGGAGCACGAGGGACGGCGGATCGTCGAGGGCGCGCGGCTCGTGCAGGCCGAGACGGACATCCTGCTCGGCTGGACGACCATCGACGGCGTCCCGTACATCGTGCGGCAGTTCCGGAACCTCAAGGGCGACATCGACCCGGCGGAGCTGAAGAAGGACCACCTCGACGACTACGGCCGTCTCGCGGGTGCGTTGCTCGCGCGGGCGCACGCGCGGTCGCTGCATCCGCGGATGCTGGCGGGCTACTTCGAGGACGACGAAGACCTCGACGAGGCCATCGGGGCCTACGCGGTGCGGTACGCGGATCAGACCGAAGCGGACTTCGCCGCCTTCGCCGCCCTCTGACCCGCCGCATTTCGTCCTCTAAATGCGGGGAGCCGTCGCACAAGTCCGTGAAGGCCTCCTTGAGGGACTCTGGGTCTCTCAAGGAGGCCTTCACGGACAGCGGGGCGCGACCCGCAGCCCTGGAACACCTTGCCGAGTACATGAAGGTCCCCTTCCTCACGCCTGGCGACAGGGTCCTGGCAAGGTCACCTAATCAGGGCAGATGAACGGACAATGTCCACAAAGGACGACAGAAGACCGGCCGAAGTCCGTTTGATGCTCATCTGTACGGTTTCGGGACGGGGTCGTGAGTGGTAACTGTCGTTCTAACGCTCATTACCACTCACGACTCACGACTCCTTCGCGAAACGCCCCGAATCGGGCACCAGCCACCCGGGAAGTGTCCCCTGTGGACAGTCGCGTAGAGCCCCTCCGCCACCCCCTTGACCAGCGGATAGGCGAGTCTGCCGGGTCCCGGAGGCCCCTTCATGTACTTCAGCCCACGCATTTCGTCCTCTGAATGCGGAAGGGTCACACCAGGGCCAGGACGTCGTCCGCGCAGCCCCAAGCCACCGTGATCCCCGCGCCCCCGTGCCCGTAGCAGTGCACGACCCGGCCGTCCCGGTCCAGCCGCACCTCGGGCCGGAACGGCCGCAGGCCCACCTTCGCCCCCAGCACGGGCGCGTCGGCCAGCGCGGGCACGAGCTCCCGGCACCGCCGCACGATGTCGGCGGTCACCCCGGGATCCGGTTCGACGGAGTCGCGCCCCGGTTCCTGCGTGCCACCGCAGACGACGTGTCGTCCGTGCGGGATCACGTGCCGCAGCACCGGGGTGGCCCCGTCGACGATCCATTCGGTCAGCCCCGGGTCGGCGAGATGGACGACCTGGCCGCCGACCGGCACCACGGTGCCGTCCCCCGCGAGCCGCCCGCCGCCGAGTCCGGCGGCGTTCACGACGAGGTCCGCGTCGACGTCGTCCAGCCGCGAGACGGTGCGGTGCTCGGTGCGTACACCCAGCGCGGCGACCTGGCCGGCGAGCCAGGTGAGGTACACCGGCGTGTCGACCAGCGCGGTCGTGAAGGTGAGCCGTCCGGGTTCGTGGTCGAGGTCGGGCATCGACAACGCCCACGAAGGCAGCGGCGCCTCGCGCGGGATCAGGTACCTACCCCGGACCATGCGGACCCCTGGCGCACCGAGGCCGCGGTATTCCTCGACGCTCGTCGCGGTCCAGCGGTCGACCCGGTCGGAGTTCGCGGCCAGCGGCGGGAAGAGCACACCACCGGCGACCGCCGAGGTCGTCTCCCCCGGCCCGGTGTCGGTGACCACCGTGACATCGTGCCCAGCCCCGGCCAGCCGGTGCGCGCAGCTGAGCCCGATCACGCCGCCACCGACCACACTGATCCGCATCGAAAGCCCCCTTCGTCCTCGCGAGCCGTCCTTGCATGGTGACTGATCACCCGTCCCGTAATCTCGCCGGATGAGCGGAAGAGGGCCGTACGGGCCGGTCGCGGTGACCTGCGCCGCGATCATGGTGGTGCTCGGTTTGCTGGTCTCCGGCGAGGGCCCTTCCGTTCCCGACGAGGTGGCCGTCCACTGGGTGGAGCGGACCTTCGGTCCCGACGCCGCCCTCCTGCGGCTCCTGGTGCTGCCGACCGAGGCCTACGTCCTGATCCCGGTCGCGGTCCTCGCCGCCGTCCTCTGCCTGATCGGACGGCGCAGGCTCGAAGCGGCGCTGACCATCGTCGGCCCGCTCATCGCGATCCTCGCGAACACCTGGGTGCTCAAACCGCTCTTCGGCCGCTGGAAGTACGCCTACCTCGCCTATCCCAGCGGGCACACCGTCGCGCTGGTCGCGGTGCTGACGGTGCTCGTCCTGCTCGCGCGCCCCGGCGTCGCGACGGCGGTCATCTCGACGGTGGGCGCCGTGGTGCTCTGCGGCGTCACGATCGGCATGCTCGGCCTCGGCTACCACTACCTGACCGACGTAGTGGGCGGCGCGCTGTTCGCCGTCGCGACCGTGTGCGCGACGTGGGTGCTGCTCAGCTGGGCTGCACGGCGTCGCGCGCCAGTGCCGTCAGACGGCTGACGGCGCGCAGGTACTTCTTGCGGTAGCCGCCGTTCACCATCTCCTCGGTGAACAGCTCCGGCACCGGATCGCCCGAGACCACCAGCGGGATCGCGCGGTCGTAGAGCCGGTCGGCGAAGGCGACCAGGCGCAGTCCGACGTTCTGGTCGGGCACCGGGTGGATGTCGCGCAGGTGCACCCGGGTCACGCCCTCGAGAAGCCTGCCGTAGCGCGAAGGATGCAGGCCGCCAAGGTGTTCGCACAACGCGTCGAAATCGTCCACAGTGGACTCGGGATGCGCGGCGGCGGAGCTCTCCAGCTCCTCGGGGCTCGCGGGCGGCGGCGCGTCCGGCAGGCCCCGGTGGCGGTAGTCCGGGCCGTCGACGCGGCAGACGCCGAAGCGGGCGGACAGCGACTGGATCTCCCGCAGGAAGTCCGCGGCGGCGAACCGGCCCTCGCCGAGCTTGTCCGGCAGCGTGTTGGACGTCGCCGCCACGAACACCCCCGCCGAGATCAGCTCCTGCAGCAGCCGCGTGACGAGCATGGTGTCACCCGGGTCGTCGAGCTCGAACTCGTCGATCGCCAGGAACCGGTGTTCGGACAGCCGCCGCACCGCCTCGGCGAACCCCAGCGCGCCGACGAGATGGGTCAGCTCCACGAACGTCCCGTACGCCTTGGGCGACGGCGTCTCGTGCCAGGTCGAGGCGAGCAGGTGGGTCTTGCCGACGCCGAATCCGCCGTCGAGATAAAGCCCCCTCGGCCCGGACGGCGCCTCGTTCCCGCCCCCGAAGAGCGCGCGCAGCTTCGACTTCGGCTTCCGGTTCGACGCTTCCGCCACGCGCTTCGCGAACGCGTCACAGGTGACGACGGCCTCGGCCTGGCTCGGCTCGTCCGGGTTGGGCACGTACGTGGAGAACCGGACCGCGTCGAACCTCGGCGGCGGGACGAGCGCGGTGATCAGCTCGTCGGCGGACAGCTCCGGACGGCGATCGATCAGGCGGGCGGGCATTCGCCGAGCGTAACGGCACCGGCGTGACGGGTTCACCCTCCCTGACCGGGTGTATCCCCCGCTCAGCGGTGCCATCAGGCGCGTGTTGGGATGTCGGTGTGCAGCTTTTGTGGCCAACGACACCGGGTGATGCCGTCTCCGATTCCGACCTCGAACGGCTCTATGGGTATCCGGACGACCTGAACCGCCCCTGGGTCCAGGTCAATTTCGTCAGCTCCGCGGACGGCGCGGTGGCGGTCGACGAGCTGTCCGAAGGGCTTTCCCACCCCGCCGACAAGCGGATCTTCCTGATGGGACGGCTGCTCTCCGACGTGATCCTGGTCGGTGCGGGCACGGCGCGCGCCGAGGGTTATCGCGGCGCGCGCGTCTCTCCCGAACGCGCCGCCCGCCGGGTCGCGCTCGGACTTTCCGAGGTTCCGCCGATCGCGGTGGTAACCCGTTCCGGTGAACTCGATCCCGAGGGCCCGTTGTTCACCGACACCAAGATCCCGCCGATCGTCATCACCACCGAGAAGGCGCCGCGCGCCGAGTTGGAGCGCGCGGGTGCCGAGGTGCTCGTCGCCGGGACCACCGAGGTCGACCTCCATCGGGCGCTCGCGCTGCTGGGCGAGCGCGGCCTGCGGCGTGTCGACTGCGAGGGTGGGCCGGCGCTGTTCGCCGACCTGATCGCCGCCGACCTCGTCGACCAGCTGTGCCTCACCATCGCCCCCCTGCTGGCGGGAGCGGGCGAGAGCCGGATCGTCCGCGGCGGCCCGGCCCCGGAACCGCGGCGGATGGATCTCGCGTCCGTGCTCGTCGAAGACGGTTTCACCATGCTGCGCTATCGCCGCCGGGAGGGCGGGTGAGCGAGCCCGCGCCGGTTCCGGACGAGGAGCTGGTGGCCCGGGCCGCCGCCGGGGACCACGGTGCGTTCGGCACCCTGGTCCGGCGGCATACGGCCAGGATGTACCGGGTGGCGCTGCGGATCACCGGCAGTTCGTCCGAGGCCGAGGACGTCGTCCAGGAGGCCTGGCTCTCCGCGTGGCGGGCGCTGCCCGGCTTCCGGTTCGAATCCGCGGTGTCGACCTGGCTCTACCGGGTGGCGACGAACGGCGCGCTCGGCGTGGTCCGGCGCCGGAAACCGACCGTGCCGCTCGACGAGGGCGACGCGGGCGTCGTGCCTGGTCCGGAGGGCCATGTGGTGAGCGCCGAACAGGTCGGCAGGGTGCTGCGCGCGATCTCCGAACTGGACGTCGGCCAGCGGATCCCGCTGATTCTGCGAGAATTCGAAGGGTTGACCTACGACGAGGTGGCCGAGGTGCTCGAAGTCAGCGTGCCCGCTCTGCGTGCCCGGCTGCACCGCGCGAGGGTGGCGCTGCTGGCGAAACTCGGCGAGACTTTCAGACCGGGGGAACGGTGATGAGCGAGGACCCGCGCGACGACCCCCGGTGGCAGCAGGTGCGCGCCGCCGCGAGCCGTCCGGTGCCGACGCCGCCGGGACTCGTCGAACGGGTGCTCCGCTCGGTCGGCGGCGTCCGCGGCAGGCACACCACCGCCCCGCTCGACCTGCCGTCGTCAGGCGGGAAGACCCAGGTGTCGGAACGGGCGCTGGTGCTGATGACCAGGAGCCTCGCCGCCGAGATCGGCCGCGAGCTCGGCGGGGTCCACGTCGCGGCCGTCGCGCTCGAAGAGGACGTTCTCCAGGTGCTGGTGACGATCCGGTTCGGCGTCGAAGCGGCCGTCGCGGACCTGCTGCGACATCGGGTCAGCACGGCACTGACCGGTCAGCTCGGGTCCGCCCCGCCCGCGGTCAACGTCCACGTCGTCGACGTGCATCCGGACTGATCCCCGGAACTGATTACCCCATTCGAGGGACATCGCGTGACGGCTCGGCATGCGCGCGTGTCCTGGTCGGTGAGAGCGTAGGGACCGCCGCGCGCGCAGGTCGTGCGGCACCGGCCGAGAAGGAGCGGACTTCATGGCACAGCCGAGCGCGAACAAGCCCGACGCCCTGGTGACGGGGTCGTCCCTCAACGAGGAAGGAGCCGCCGGCAAGACCACGATCTCGTCGGTGGTGGTGCAAAAGGTGGCAGGGCTCGCCACCCGCGAGGTGACCGGGATCCACGCACTGGGCGGCGGGGTGTCCCGTGCCTTCGGCGCGATCCGCGAGCGCATCCCCGGTTCCGGCACGGTCACCACGTCCGGGGTCTCGGTCGAGGTCGGCGAGAAGCAGGCGGCCATCGACCTCGACGTGGTCGTCGAGTACGGCGCCCGCATCGTCGACGTCGCGCGGGCGGTGCGCCGCAACGTGATCGGCCAGGTCGAGCAGATCACCGGCCTCGAGGTGATCGAGGTGAACATCGCGGTCAACGACATCCACCTGCCCGACGAGAACGGCGGCGAGACCGAGACCTCGCGGGTCGAGTGATGAACGGGACCCAGACCGGCCTGCTCGCCGGCCTCATCCTCGGCCTCTCCGCGACCCAGGGCTTCACCGCGTTCCTGGTGACGCTGGCCGTCGGCATCATCGGCCTCGTCCTCGGCCGCGTGCTCGACGGCGAACTCGACCTCGGCGACCTGTTCGGCCGGGGCCGCGACAAATGACCGTCCCGCCCGACGCTGTCGACGCCGCCGAGCGCGGCACCCTCACCATCTCGCCGTCCGTGGTCCGCAAGATCGCGCAGCACGCCGCGGACCAGGTCGACGGGACCACGCGCGCCGAGCGGCGGATCGCCGGGCTCGGGCTCGGGACACACGGCGCGAGCGCGAAGGTCGGCGGTGAGGGCAACGACGTCGACCTCGTGCTCGATGTGGCGCTGAACTATCCGGCGCCGGTGCGGCGGATCGTCGGCGACCTGCGCGCCAGGGTCACCGAGGAGGTCGAGCGGATCACCTCCTACCAGGTGCGGGACGTCTCGGTGACGGTCTCCGCGCTCCTGCCCGACATCGCGCCCCGCGTCCGCTAGAAGGAGCACCCGCATGCGTTTGATCGTCCGCCTGCTGTCGGCCCTGATCGGGCTGGCACTGGCCGCCGCCGGGGTCCTGCTGGCACTGGAGGTCGGCTGGGGCTGGTGGCGGCCGGGCCGGGGCCCGCTGTTCCTCCCGTGGGACGACTGGCGCGACAGGCTCGCGGAACAGTCCTGGAACGCTTCCCTGGTCCGGTATCTCGCGATCGCCGTCGCGGTCGTGGGCCTGCTGCTGATCATCGCGGCGGCCTCGGCCGGGCGGCGGGCCATCCGGCTGACCGATCCGGCGAACGAGGTCAGCGTGACCACGTCGCCGCGTTCCCTGGCGAGGCTGGTCGGGGTGACCGTGCGCGCGCAGGACAACGTCGCGGGCGCGAAGGTCACGGCCACCGCCAAGAAGATCCGTGTCCGCGCGACGAGCAGGCTGGAGACCGAAGGCGAGCTGCGCCCGCGGCTGTTAAAGACGGTCTCCGGTCTGCTCGACGACGTCCCGTTGGTGCGACGGCCGAAGGTGTCGGTCGTCGTCGACTCCCCGAAGGACCGCCGATGACCCGTTCGGTCTCCGCCAAGGCACTCGGCCGGTCCACCGGCACGGAACGGACCCTGACCGTCCTCATCGGACTCGTCGCGCTGCTCGGTGGCGCGGCGGCGCTCGTGGTCGGCGCGGGCTGGATCGGCACGCACCGCGCCGGCAGGCCGCTCGTCGACCCGATCGCCCTCGACTGGCTGTCACGGCACGCGCTCGCGTCCCGGATCGGCGCGATCGTGCTCGGCGTGCTCCTGCTGTGGCAGGGACTGTGGTGGTTCTTCCGGTCGCTGCGCCCGGAAGGCCGCCCGGACCTCGAACTCGACGACGACCTCGTGGTGACCTCCTCGGCCATCTCCGAGGCCGTCCGTGCCGACGCGGAGACCGTCGACGGCGTCGGGCGCGCCCGGGTCCGCGCGGTCGGCGACCAGGAGAACCCGGCGCTGCGGATCACGCTCTGGCTCGTCGAGGGCACCGACCTGAAACGGGTCTGGGAGCAGCTCGACCACACGGTGCTGGCCCGCGCGCGCGAGTCGCTCGGGGTGGACGTCCTGCCGACGGCCGTCCGGATCGAACTCGACACGACAGCACCGCAACGGGTGCGCTGACCGGCTCCTTGCGGCAAGAATGGCCGTCATGTCGCTTCCCCTGACGCCGCCGGTCAAACCGATGCTCGCCAAACCGGCGAAGGCGATCCCCGATTCCGGCGGCCTGCTGTTCGAGCCGAAATGGGACGGATACCGCTGCCTGGTGTTCCGCGACGGCGACGAGCTGACCTTGCAGTCGCGTTCGGAGAAACCGCTCAACCGGTACTTCCCCGAGGTCGTCGAGCGGTTGAAGGCGGCACTGCCCGAGCGGATCGTGCTGGACGGCGAACTGGTGGTCGCCCGGGACGGGAAGCTGGACTTCGACGCGCTCACCGACCGGGTCCACCCCGCCGAAAGCCGGATCAAGCTGCTGGCGGAGCAGACCCCGGCGGAGTTCGTCGCGTTCGACCTGCTGGCGCTGGGCGACGAGTCCTTTCTGGACGAACCGACCTCGAAGCGGCGGGAGCGGCTGGAGAAACTGGCCTCCGACGCCGTCCACCTGACGCCTGCCACTTCGGATCCGGCGATCGCGCGGCACTGGTTCGAACTGTTCGAGGGCGCGGGGCTCGACGGCGTCATCGGCAAACCGCTCGACGAGCCGTACACCCCCGGCAAACGGGTTCTGCTGAAGTACAAGCACTCGCGCACCGCCGACTGCGTGCTCGCCGGGCTGCGCTGGCACGTCGACGGCGAACCGGGCGAGATGGTCGGCTCGTTCCTGCTCGGGCTCTACGACGAGGACGGCGTACTGCACCACCCCGGCGTCGTCGGGTCGTTCCCGGTCACCCGCCGGCGTGAGCTGGCCGAGGAGCTGGCGCCGCTGATCACCGACGGCGCCGACCACCCCTGGCTGGGTGACAACGTGCGCGAGAACCAGCGGATCCCCGGCGGCATCACCCGATGGAAGTCCAAGGAAGCTCCCTGGGTGCCGCTGAAGCTGGAAAAAGTGGTCGAGGTCGGCTACGAGCACACTGAGGCCGCATTTCCGTCGCGGTTCCGGCACACCGCGCAGTTCAAACGCTGGCGCCCCGACCGCGAGCCGTCCTCCTGCACCTACGCCCAGCTTGAGGAGATCGCCCGCTACGACCTGGACGCGGTGTTCCGCGGCGAGGTGAAACGCACCCGCTAACCGTGTCCTGACATCCGACCTGCGAAGCTCTGTTCCGAGCTTTGTCATGCCTTGGAAGTGAGGACCAGCCCGTGAGCACCGCCCGCCGCACGCCACGGCTGTTCCTGACGACCACCGTGGTGACGGCCGTGCTCGCGGGCTGCACGGCCGGCCCGTCGGTGCGGCCGGCGGTGATCGACAACGACGGCAAGCCGAATCCCGGCGGCCCGACGACGGCGCAGCAGGTCCCGCTGCCGCCGCTCGCCGAACCGCGGTCGCCGTCGATCAAATGGGAGGACTGCGACGAAGCGACCCGGCAACGCCTGGGCCAGCCGTCCGTGCCGGACACGCTGAAGTTCTCCTGCGCCAGGGTGCCCACCACGCTCGACGCGCCGGATCTGCCCGGGCGCGGGCTCTCGCGGCTTTCGGTGGTCAAGACCGGGGGCGGGCCGATCCCGCTCGTCGTGGTCAACGACGTCGACGGTGAGCCGGGGTCGCTGTACGCCGCGCGGCTGGCCGCGACGCTGCCGCCCGAGTTCCTGCAGAAGTTCTCGCTGATCGGCGTGGACCGGCGTGGGACGGGCACGTCCATGCCGGTGCAGTGCATCCCGGCGGAGATCCGCAGCGATTTGCTCGGCGCCGATCCGGCCGCCGCCGACCTCGAAGGCGTCGTCGACGCGGCACGCCGGGCGGGGCAGCAGTGCGCCATCGAACTGGACGACGCGCAGGTCGCGATGGACAGCTGGCGGGCGGCGGGCGACCTCGAAGAACTCCGGGAGCAACTGGGGCTGGACAAACTGCACGCGCTGGGCCGCGGCGACGGTTCGAAGGTCCTCGCCGAATACGCCGTGCGGTTCCCCGCCCAGGTCGGCCGGGTCATGCTCGACGGGCTGCCCGACCCCGCCCCCGACGCGGCCGCCACGCAGGAAGGCGTCGCCGCGGGCGCGCAGGCGACCCTCGACGCGTTCGGCGCCGATTGCATCGCGAGGGGCTGCCCGATCGGTGACGCCCGCTCGGCCGTGACCGCCGTCGCGGACCGGCTCCGGTCGGCGTCCGCGATGACCACCGACGGCGAGGAGATCACCCCGGGGATCGCGCTGTACGCGATCTACTCCGGGCTCGCACAGCGCTCGCGCTGGGTGGAACTCGCCGAGGCGCTCAAGACCGCGCAGACCGGCGACGTCACACCGCTCGCCGCGTTCGCCGAGCCGGTGCTGAAGGACACCAAGGCGCGCCCGTCGCGGCTGGACGGCACACTCGCGACCAAGTGCAACGACAACGCGACCAGGCTCTCGGCCGAGGAGCTCACGCGCGCGACCACGACCCTGCGCGACAAGTACCCGCAGTTCGGTGTCTTCGCCGCGCAGCAGCTGGCCTGGTGCAGCCCGTGGCCCGTGCGGCGTGAACCGCTTCCGCCCGCGGGAGCGCCGGGCGCCCCGCCGATGCTCGTCGCGGGCACCGCGACCGACCCGGTCACGCCGGAACAGGGCACCGGCCGGGCGGCCGACCAGATGCCGAGCGCGGTGACGATCACCTGGCAGGGTGCCGGGCACGGCGCGCTGACCCTCTCGCCGTGTGTCGCGGACGCGACGCGGGCCTTCCTGATCGACGGGAAGGTCCCGGTCGACGGGACCCTCTGCCCGGCCTGATCCGCTCCAGCCCGCGCCTCCACCGCTCACGACACCCGGCCACCTCCGGCGCCCCCGCCCGCGCGTGAGATGAAGGACGCTTTCATCGCAAAATTTGCTATGAAAGGCCCCTTCATTGCACGCGCGCGAGGCGTCGGCCAGGGCGCGAGAAGGATCTACTGCCGGTAAGACTCCACCTCGGCGATCGGCCGCGCCGTCGCCTGGTCCGGGTCCTCGTCGAACTCCACCCGCGCCCGCCGCTGCCGCAGCAGGTCCCAGCACTGGTCCAGCTGCTGTTCCACACTCGCGAGCCGGGACCGGTCGTCCGAGCTCAGCCCGGTGCCGATCGCCCGCGAACGGAGCTCGTGCTCCTCGCTGACCAGTTCGTCGATCCGGCTCAAGATCTCCCCGTCGGCCATGTGCGCCTCCTGCGAAACGTGGGTTGCTCCATCCGAGACGCTACGCGCGATCCCGGGAATGCGCGTCCCGCCCGATTCGTTACGCCGGGCATGAGCACAGTGGAGCTGACCGCCGCCAACTTCGATCAGGTCGTGTCGGAGAACGACTTCGTGATCATCGACTTCTGGGCGGGCTGGTGCATGCCGTGCCGCCAGTTCGCGCCGACCTACGAGAAGGTGTCGGGCAACCACGACGACATCGTCTTCGCGAGCGTCGACACCGAGGCCGAGCAGCAGCTGGCCGCGGCCTTCGACGTGCGTTCGATCCCCACCCTCGCGGTGATCCGCGACAAGACGGTCATCTACGCGCAGCCGGGCGCGCTCCCGGAGAAGACGCTGGAAGACCTCATCCAGCAGGCGCGCGACATCGACATGGACAAGCTCAAGGAAGAGGCCCAGGAGGCCTGATGAGCATGGAGAAGGGGCCCTTCCCGGCGGGTTTCGCCGGGAAGGGCCCCTTTGTCTTTCAGCGGACCAATGCCACCGGGGACCGGGTCAGCCCCGGGTGGCGAGTCCGCGCAGGAAGAACGTCAGGTTCGCCGGGCGTTCCGCCAGCCTGCGCATGAAATAGCCGTACCATTCGTCGCCGTAGGGGACGTAGACGCGCATCGTCTTGCCGTCGCCCGCGATCCGGCGCTGCTCTTCGGGACGAATCCCGTACAGCATCTGGAATTCGTGGTCGTCCGCCTTGCGGTCCGCGTCGGCCGCGAGCTTCTCGGCGATCGCGATCATCCGCGGGTCGTGCGAGGCGACCATCGGATAACCCTTGCCCTGCATGAGGATCTTCAGGCAGCGCACATAGGACCTGTCCACTTCGGACTTGTCCTGGAACGCGACCTCCTCGGGTTCGGCGTACGCGCCCTTGCACAGCCGGACGCGCGAACCTTCCGTCGCCAGGTCGCGGCAGTCCTGCTCGGTGCGCCGCAGGTAGGCCTGCAGCACCGCGCCGACCCACGGGTACTCGGTACGCAGTTCCTTGAGGATGCCCAGCGTCGAGTCGGTGGTGGTGTGGTCCTCCATGTCGAGGGTCACCGTGGCACCGACCGCTTCGGCCGCCGCGCAGATCTTGCGGGCGTTCTCCAGCGCGACCTTCTCACCCTCGGCGGGGAGGAACTGCCCGACCGCGGACAGCTTCACCGAGACGTCCGCGCCGAACGCGAGACCGTCGGCCGCCAGTGCGGTCAGCAGTTCCTCGTAGGCGCGGACGGTCGTCGCGGCCTGCTCGGCGTCGGTGGTGTCCTCACCGAGGTAATCGAGGGTGACCCGGAGGCCCTGGTCGGCCAGTTCGCGGACCACCCTTGCGGCGTCGGGCGTCTTCGAACCGGCGACGAACCGGCCCACCACCGATCGGGTGGCGGGGACGACCTCGACCAGCTTGCGCATCCGCTGGGATCGAGCGGCGGCGAGCAACGGGGCACGCAACATCACGGACTCCTGGAGAACTCAGCCCTGGTGGGGGTAGCGGACGCTGGTGGGCGGAACGAAGGTCTCCTTGACCGAGCGCGGGCTCGTCCAGCGGAGCAGGTTGAACACCGAACCGGCCTTGTCGTTGGTGCCGGACGCGCGGGCACCGCCGAAGGGCTGCTGGCCGACGACCGCGCCGGTCGGCTTGTCGTTGACGTAGAAGTTGCCGGCGGCGAAACGCAGCGCCTCGGACGCCTTCGCCACGGCCGTGCGGTCGTTCGCGATGACCGCGCCGGTGAGCGCGTAGTCGGCGGTCTCGTCGACCAGCTTCAGCACGTTGTCGAAACCCTCGTCGGTGGCGTCGTCGTAGACGTGCAGGGCGAGGATCGGGCCGAAGTACTCGGTGCGGAAGATCTCGTGGTTCGGGTTGTCCGAGACGAGAATCGTCGGGCGCACGAAGTAGCCGACGCTGTCATCGGCGGTGCCACCGGCGATGACCTCGATCTCGGCGTCCTCGGCGGCGTTCTTCAGCACGGCGGCGTGCTTGTCGAAGGCGCGGCGGTCGATCACCGCTCCACCGAAGTTGTCCAGGTCGTTGACGTCGCCGTAGGTGATGGCCTCGGTCTCGGAGACCAGCTCGTCCTTCAGGCTCGCCCAGAGCGAACGCGGGACGTAGGCACGCGACGCGGCCGAGCACTTCTGGCCCTGGTATTCGAAGGCACCGCGGATCAGCGCGGTACGCAGGATGTCGACGTCGGCGGAGGCGTGCGCGAGCACGAAGTCCTTGCCGCCGGTCTCGCCGACCAGGCGCGGGTACGTGCGGTAGCCGGAGATGTTGGCGCCGACGGTGGACCACAGGTGCTGGAAGGTCGCGGTGGAACCGGTGAAGTGGATCCCGGCCAGGTCCCGGTGGGTCAGGGCGACCTCGGAGACGGCCTTGCCGTCACCCGGGAGCAGGTTGATGACGCCCGGCGGCAGGCCGGCCTCTTCGAGCAGGCGCATCAGCATGTGCGCGGCGTAGCTCTGCGTCGGCGACGGCTTCCACAGCACGACGTTGCCCATCAGCGCGGGCGCGGTCGGCAGGTTGCCGGAGATCGCGGTGAAGTTGAACGGGGTGATGGCGTACACGAAGCCCTCGAGCGGGCGGTGCTCCATCCGGTTCCAGATCCCGGGCGAGCTGACCGGCTGCTCGGCGAGGATCTGGCGGCCGAAGGCGACGTTGAAGCGCCAGAAGTCGATCAGCTCGCAGGCGGAGTCGATCTCGGCCTGGAAGGCGGTCTTCGACTGGCCGAGCATGGTGGCGGCGTTCAGCTTGGCGCGCCACGGGCCGGCCAGCAGGTCGGCGGCACGCAGGATGATCGCGGCGCGGTCGTCGAAGGACAGCGCGCGCCAGCCGGGGGCGGCGGCCTTGGCCGCGGCGATCGCGTCGTGGGTGTCCTGCGCGGTCGCGCTGTGGATGACGCCCAGCACGGCCTTGTGGTTGTGCGGCTGGACGACCTCGATCTTCTCGCCGCCGCCCTTGCGCTGCTCACCACCGATCGTCGCGGTGATGTCGATGGGGTCGGCGTTGCCCAGCAACTTGAGCGCGCCCTCGAGTTCAGCGCGCTCAGCGCTGCCCGGTGCGTAGTTCAGCACCGGCTCGTTCTTCGGGGCGGGGGTCTGGGTCACGGCGTCCACTGACTGCTCCTGACTGCACTTCGCCGGGTAGAGGTCTCACCCCGAACGGTAGACCTGACGGCTCCGCAACGGCTTGTCCGACTGGCTAGAATCAGGGTGACCATCTTGTCCGATCGGCTTAATCGGTGATCAAGACGACTACTCAGACGATCCCCGGCGCTTCGCTGCGGCACGTCCTCGCGACCCTCGGGGAACCGCTGGTCAGGGTGCTCGCGGCCCCTGGCGGACTCGGCGTCGGCGTGGAGGACGTCGTCATCCACGATCCGGAGGATCCGCCCGACGCCCATCCGGGCGACCTCGTCCTGGTGATCGGCGCCCGCGGCCGCTCGGCCGCCGGTGCGATCCGGGCGGCGGGACGGTCCGGCGCGGCCGCCGTCGCGGTCAAGAACGGCATGGCCGTCGTGAACGTCGCGACCGACGCGGGGGTCGCGCTGATCGAAGTCGGCCACGAGGCGCGCTGGGAGCAGGTCGAGGCGCTGGCCAGGGGCGTCGTCGACGCCGCCCGCGCGGGTGGCGAGGCGGACAGCGGCGAGGTGCTGGGCGACCTGTTCTCGCTCGCGCAGACCATCGCGACGCTGACCGGCGGGCTGGTCAGCATCGAGGACACCGCGAGCCGCGTACTGGCCTATTCGCGGGCGGGCGACGAGGTCGACGAGCTGCGCAGGCTTTCGATCCTCGGCCGCGAAGGACCGGAACGGTACCTCGCGATGCTGCGCGAATGGGGCATCTACCAGCGTCTTCGCGCCGGCGAGGGCATCGTCCGCATCGACGAGCGGCCCGATCTCGGCATCCGGCGGCGGATCGCGGCCGGGATCCACGCCGGATCGCAGCCGCTGGGCACGATCTGGGTCCAGGAGGGCGCGCATCCGCTCACCGAAAGCGCGGAAGTCGCCCTGCTCGGCGCCAGCCGAGCGCTCGCGCCGCAGCTGATCCGGCACCGGACGCTGCCCAGCCCGGAGCTCCGGCTGCGCGAGGATCTCCTCGCGGGACTGCTCGACGGCCGTCTCGACGCCGAGTCCGTCGCCGACGACATCGGCGCGGATCCCGGGAAACCGGCCATGGTGCTGGCGTTCTCGCTCCCCCGCGACCGGGCCGCGACGGACCGGCAGCTCCGGCGCGCGGAGCTGGTGCACCTGATCACCGTGCACACCGCCGCGTACCGGCGGAGCGCGCTGGTGAGCGTGATCGGCGGCCGGGTCTACGCGCTCCTGCCCGACCTCCCCGAGCACGCCGAACCGCGGATCCTGACGCTGGCCAAGGAAATCGCCGGCACCGCCCAACGGCATCTCGACGTCCGGGTGCGCGCGGCGCTGGGCGGTGTGGTCCCCAGCCTGTCCGACGCGGCGGCCTCCCGCGGCGACGCGGACCGCGTGCTGGCGACGATGGCGCGCGGGCACGGGACCGCGGACGTCGCCTCACTGGCCGACGTCCGCGCCGAAGTCCTGCTCTCGGAGGTACTGGCGTTCCTCGGCGAGCAGCCGAGGATCCGCGATCCGCGGCTGA
Source organism: Amycolatopsis sp. cmx-4-54 (assembly GCF_046548895.1). Lineage (NCBI taxonomy): Bacteria > Bacillati > Actinomycetota > Actinomycetes > Pseudonocardiales > Pseudonocardiaceae > Amycolatopsis > Amycolatopsis sp. cmx-4-54. The sequence goes on along the minus strand of NZ_JAEBEJ010000005.1, from coordinate 164,097 downwards.
CCGAGCTGATCGCCCACGACGCCGAGCACGGCGGCATCCTGGTGCCCGCCGTGCTCGCCTACCTCGACGCTTTCGGCGACGTCCGGAAGGCGGCGCGCGAGCTGAACATCCACCCGAACACGGTCCGCTATCGGGTGCGCCGCGCCGGCGAGGTGTGCGGGCTCGATCTGGACGACCCCGCGCAACGCATCCTCACCCAGCTTCTTTTGCGCCTCTAGGGTTTCCCTTCGCCCGCGTTAGATCAGGCCGGGGACAGGCTGCGAAGCCCGGCGACCTCGGCCAGCGCGCGATAGGAATCCAGGCGCTCGGCCTGGTCGAAAGTACTGGTGGTCACCAGGATCTCGTCGGCGCCGGTCTTGGCGACGAGATCGGCGAGCCGGTCGCCCACCTCGTCCGGGGTGCCGGCGATCTGCCCGTCGAGCGCCCGGTCCAGCCGTTCCCGGTCTCGGTCCGACAGCGGCCCGGCGAGGATCTCGTCCACCGGCGACAGCGGCGGGAAGACGCCGTGCGTCCGCGAGTAGACCGTCGACCACGCTTCAGGGATCAGCAGCCGCCGGGCACGTTCGGCCGTTTCGGCGACCGCGATCGCCGTCGACACCACGACGTACGGCCGCGACGCCTGCGCGGACGGGCGGAACCCGGCGCGGTATCCCTCGATGGCTTCGAGCAGCGGTCCCTCGCCCCGGACCGGCGCGATGACCAGCGGCAGCCCCAGTTCCGCGGCCAGTCGCGCCCCGGCGCCGGTGGCGAGCAGGAACGCGGGCACGCGCAGACCTTCCGCGGGGATGGCGTGCACACCCGGATACGCCGTCTGATCGCCCGCGAGGAAGCCCAGCAGTTCCCGGACCTGGTCGCCGAAGCGGTCCGCGTCGTCCTTCTCGTGCCCCAGCGCCTGCCGGACGCCGCCGGTGAACCCGACCGACCGGCCCAGCCCCATGTCGATCCGGCCGGGGAAGAGCGATTCGAGCACGCCGAACTGTTCCGCGACCACGAGCGGCCGGTGGTTCGGCAGCATCACGCCGCCGGTGCCGACCCGGATCCGCTCGGTCGCCGAGGCGACGGCGGCCGCCAGCACCGTGGGCGCCGATCCGGCGACGCCGGGCACGCTGTGATGTTCGGACACCCAGAATCGGTGATAGCCCAGCGTTTCGATGTCCCGCGCGAAGGCGACCGTGTCCCGCAAGGCGCGGGGCGCGTCGCCACCGCGGCGGGTCGGAGACCGGTCCAGTACCGAAAGCGTGATCACCCTCGGGTCAACGCGTCCGGACCCGGCGGGCATTCCCCGCTCAGGGGCGCCAGCGCTCGCTGTAATCCGGGTGGTCGGCGTGCGGCAGGGCCAGCAGCCGCAGGGTCAGGCACCAGTTCGTCCCGGCCTCGTCGGCGGGCACATGGCACGTCTCGCACCAGTACTCGTTGCCGTACAAGGGAAATCCGGGGACCTTCTCCGAGACCGTGGTGCGGTGCGCCTGCAGGAGCCGCCGGGTCGCCTCGATCTCGTTGATCATCTGGTTGACCGTGTCGAGTTCGATGTCGTTCAGCGAACGGATCTTTTTTTCGATGACGACCTTGGTCTCACCGCGAGTGAGCGATTCGTTGATCTCGGTTTTCTTGACCGCCTGCATGATCAACGCCTGGCGTTGCCCCACACGCGCGGCGAGAAAGGCGATCAGGTCGTCCACGGGTACTCCTTCGTCTCCCCCAGCCTAGTGTTCGGAGGGAAATGTCGCTGGCAGGAAGCCCGTCGTTACGGCCGGGTCCCGTGCGTCACACAGTCTCATATCGATCCACCGCGCGACGGTGACTGGTTTCTGGATCGACACGAAAGCGCAATCACTCCGGGAGCAAAACGAAGAACGAGCGCGAATCGATCACCGATACCGCACGGCTCGTCACGAAACGCATACCGGCAGGTATACAGTCTTAGTTGCGCAGTTCAAACTGCGGGATCTAGCCTGCGGTCATGACCGAGAACGCCTCCACGTCCGGCGCCCGCGCGGCCCATGACCTCCACCTCGCCTTCGGCAGGCTGCGGCGCCGCCTGCGGGAGAACTACGGCGGTGGCGACCTCACGCCGTCCCAGACGTCCGTGCTCAGCCGGCTCGACAAGGATGGTGAAGCGTCGGTCAGCGACCTGGCCGCCCTCGAAGGCATCCGCCATCAATCGGTCGCCACCACCGTCGGTGTCTTGGTGGAGCGGGGTTTCGCCGATCGCCGTCCGGATCCCGGGGACGGAAGGCGTCAGCTGGTCTTCGTCACCGACGACGGCCACGCCTTCCTCGAAGAACGCCGCCGCGCCGGGGAGGGCTGGCTCGCCCAGATCTTGGAGGCGCGGTGCACCGAAGCAGAGCGCCGCACGCTGATCGAAGCGGCGGCTCTGCTGGAACGGGTCGTGCGCCGGTGAGCCGTCGCGGACCGCTCGCTGGGCCGGGTCGGGCGGGCTTATTGAGGGGTAAGGCAAACGTGTCGTGGTGCTCGTGATCGGTCGCCGAGCGACTGTGCCTCCGCCTCCCTGTGGTCACTAGACGTGATTGGTAGATGTGTGAGTGTCACCGCGGGTGAGGGGCGTGTGGAAATAGGGACGTTCAACGTCTCTATTTCCACACACCCACCCGCATCTCCGGCGGTCTGGCCGTCGTGACCGGGCCAGTCACGCGGGGACCGTGTGGATTTCCGGTCATCCAACGCCCCACAATCCACACAGTGTGTGCCCTGGGGCCGAACGTTCCGCAGGCACCACGAACCCGCCACGTTGACTGACCCCTCACTAAGTGTCGTCGCGCGCCTTGCTCGGCTGGACGCGCTTCGGCTCGCCGGGCATCTTCGGATAGTCCGGCGGATACGGCATCTCGCCGAGGCCGTGGTCGCGTTCGTCCCGGGCGTACCATTCCAGCAGCGTCTCGATGCCGAACGCCTGCTCGTCCATCGGCGCGTGCAGGTCGCCGCGCTCGGTGTAGAAAGCGCCTGCGGTGAGGACGTCGAAGTCGTCCGGGTCGACCTCGGTCAGCAGATCCCAGGTCAGCGGCGTCGACACCGTCGCCCGCTGGGTGCCGCGGACCGACCAGGCCGACGCCACCGTGCGATCGCGCGCGGCCTGGTTGTAGTCGATGAAGACCCGGCCGCCGCGCTCTTCCTTCCACCACGAGATGGTCGCCTTGTCCGGGATCCGGCGCTCGACCTCGCGGCCCAGCGCGATCACCGCGTGCCGGACGTCGATGAAGTCCCATTCCGGCCGGATCCGCACCAGGACGTGCACGCCACGACCGCCCGAGGTCTTCGGGTAGCCGACCAGCCCCGCCGCGTCGAGGACCTCGCGCACCACGCCCGCGACCTCGACCGCGTCGGCGAAACCCGCCTCGTCGGGCGGGTCCACGTCGATGCGGAGTTCGTCGGGATGGTCGACGTCGGGCCGCCGCACCGGCCACGGGTGGAAGTCGAAGGTGCCCAGGTTCGCCGCCCAGGCGAACACGGCGGGTTCGGTCGGGCAGACCTCCTCGGCCGTCCGACCGGACGGGAAGGTGATCTTCGCGGTCTCCACCCACTCCGGGGCGCCCTTCGGCACGCGCTTGGCGTAGAACCACTCGCCCTCGACGCCGTCGACGTAGCGCTTCAGCGTCGTCGGCCGCTCCCCGATCGCGCGCAGCAACGGCACTCCGACCGCGACGTAATGCTCCACGACCTGGCGCTTCGTGATCCCCCGGGCCGGGAAGTACACCTTGTCCGGGCTGGACACGCGGACCTTCCGCTCGCCTACTTCGACCTCGATCGACTCACCGTTCTTGGGCATGCGGACACCGTATCGCCGATCAGGGCCGGGGATCGGTCTTCAGGATTGCCATCGTGACGACGTCATGCCACTCGCCGTCCCACCACAGCGCTTCCCGCTGAAGCCCCTCGCGGACGAACCCGGCCTTCTCGTAGGCGCGCCGGGCCCGCGGGTTGTAGTCGAAGACCTCCAGCGAGACGCGGTGCAGGCCGACGATGTCGAACGCGTAGCCAAGGACCAGCTTGGTCGCCTCGGTCCCGTAGCCGTTGCCGTAGAACTCCGGCCCGTTCAGCGCGATGCGGAACGACGCGGAGCGATTGTCCTTGTCGATGTCGGTGAGCGCCAGATCGCCGACGTGCGCGCGATCGACCTCGCGCAGGATCGCGTAATCCGCGCGGTCGTCGAGGCCTCTCCGCCCGGCGAGCCAGGTCCGGATCTGCTCGGGGGTGAACCGGGTGTGCGTCCCGGTCAGCCGGGTGGTTTCGGGCTCCTGCAGGGCCTTCCACGCGGTCTCGAAGTAGGTTTGGTCGAGCTGGGTGAGCACGACGTTCTCGCCGGTGAGTTCAGGTTGCGTCCGCAGCGCCTCGGTGTCGACCACGGCCAATACCGTACGGTGGACGCAGTGTCCGGCCGTACCAAATTAATCCTCGCGCTCACCGTGCTCGCCGTCTTCGTGGCGGCCGCGGTCCTGCTGCCGATCCCGAGTCCGGCCGGGCTGCGGGCCTGGGCGGCCGAGACCGGCCCGGCCACCCCGCTGGTGTTCTTCCTGGTCTATTCGGTCCTGACCGTGGCGCCGATCCCCCGCACCGTGTTCAACCTGGCGGGCGGGCTGCTGCTCGGCGCCACGACGGGCATCGTCGTCGGCATTCTGGCGACCACGGTCGCGTCGGCGCTCTCGTTCGCTCTTTCGAGGGCACTCGGCCGCGATCTGGTCACCCGGCACCTGCACCGGGCGAAGGTCCGCGCGGTCAACGAGCGGCTTTCGGACGGCGGCGTCCTGGCGATCACCTCCTTAAGGCTGATCCCGATGGTGCCGTTCGCTCCGTTCAGTTACCTGTGCGGAGTGTCATCGGTCCGTTTCGCCCCGTATCTGATCGGGACCGCGCTCGGCAGCCTGCCGGGGACGGTCGCCGTCGTCGTCCTCGGCGACGCGCTGACCGGGGAAACCCCGCCCGCCCTGCTGATCTGTTACGCCGTGTTCGCCGCGGCGGGGGCCGTCGGGCTGGTCAAGGTCTTCCGGCGCAAAGGCCTGCCGGTGCCCGATTCGAGCGAGGAAGAAGAATTGCCCGCCTCCTCACCGGCGAGCTGACGGGGAGCCGAAACCGCCGCCCGCTACACTCGATCGGGTGCGCGGGACCTGTCAGGTCGCGTAACGCCACCATCACCCGGGATGTGTTCGTCAAAGAATGTGTCAGGAGCAGTCGCCATCGACACCGGTCAGCTGATCGCTGGGCACTACCGCCTGGTCGAGCAAATTGGTAGCGGTGCCATGGGGGTGGTCTGGCGTGCCATCGATGTCCGCCTCGAGCGCTCGGTGGCGGTCAAGCAGATCCTCCCGCAGCCAGGTGTCTCCGAGGCCGAACGCGACAACATGCGCCAGCGCGCCATGCGCGAGGCGAAGAACGCGGCCCGTTTCCAGCATCCGAACGCGATCGTGGTGTTCGACATCGCCGAGCACGGTGGCGATCCCTGCCTGGTGATGGAGTACCTGAACGGCCCGAGCCTCTCGGCGATCATCTCCGGGGAAGGCACGCTGCCGCTCGGGCGCGTCGCGAAGATCGGCGAGCAGGTCGCGTCGGCGCTGGTCGCCGCGCACCGCGCCGGGATCGTGCACCGCGACGTCAAACCGGGCAACATCCTGATCGACGAGGCCGGTACCGCGAAGATCACCGACTTCGGCATCTCCCGCGCCGCCGGTGACATGACGCTCACCCAGACCGGCCTGATCGGCGGCACCCCGGCGTACCTCGCGCCCGAGCTGGCGCGCGGCTCCGACCCGGTGCCCAGCTCCGACGTCTTCGCGCTCGGCGCGACGCTCTACCAGGCGATCGAGGGGCAGACCCCGTACGGGAACAGCTCGAACCAGCTGGCGCTGCTGTACGCGGCCGCGAACGGCCAGATCAACCCGCCGCAGCAGGCGGGCCCCGCGACGGCGCTGCTGATGAGCCTCCTGCGCACCGAGCCCACCGAGCGCCCGACCATGGCCGAGGCCAGGGAACGTCTCGCCGCGCTGGCGGCGAACGAATCCGCCGCGGGCACGGCGGCGTCGCCGCGGCTCTTCGGAGCGGGCGGCGGTAGACAGCCCGCCGTGCCCGACACCCCGGGACACGGCATCCCCGGCGGAGACCGACCGCCGTGGCAGCGGACCGACAAGCCCGCCCAGTCCGCCGCGGCGACTCCCCCGCAACCCACCAAGACCCACACGCCGACGGCCGCCTTCATCCCGATGCGCTCGCCGTCCGCGCCGCCGAACACGCCGCCGCGGCCGGTCGCCGCGATGAGCCCTCCGCCGTCCGCGGCCGCCCCGATGCGGCCGTCGCCGGCCAAGCCCGCCGACGCCAAGCGCAAGGCCGTCCTGTTCGCGGGCGGCGGCGCCGCCGTCGTGGTGATCGCCGTGATCGTGTTCCTGGTGCTGAATTCGGGCAACGGGGGCAACACCCAGGGCGGCAACAACGCCGGGGCGAACCCGCAGACCAGCGCCTCTGCGCCCAAGCCGAGTGCCCCGTCCTCGTCGCGTGCCGCGCCCGCGGGTCTGGGGAAGACCCCGAGCGAGAAGATCACGAGCTACTCGAGTGTGGGCGGGTTCCTGCTGGACTTCTTCGATACCGGGAAGATCGGCACCACCCAGAGCTGGAACAAGCTGACGGACGCCGCCAAGGCCGTCTATGGCTCAGAACAGGCTTTCGCCGATTACTGGACCGCGCACAAGGTCACCGGCTCGGAGAAGGCACGAGCCGACAGCGGTGGCGGAAACCCCGACGGGTCGATCGACATGAACATCACGATCAACGGCGGCCCGCGGCCGGCCCTGCGCGTGATCCAGGTCGGCGGCCAGTACTACATCGACGCCGACACGCGAGTACTCGGCGATTGACGCAGCGTGGCGGTGGTGAGACCCGCCTCGCTGGTGGTAGGCCAATCGCCGCTCGTGGCTTACTGTTGCCGGTATGGCCGATAGCGGACCTTTCGGACCTGGCCAGAATCCTCGCTTCCAGGAGGATCTGGTAGGCCTCGACCCGTACGATCCCGAAGCCCGGGCCTTCGCCGAGCATCTGGACCGCATCGAACGCTGCGGCCCGAATTTCACCGTGGAAGCCTGCCTCGACGGTGTCTCCGATTTCGCCGACTCCAGCAACCGCCTCGGTGGTCTGCGCTGGTGGATTTCGGCACTGGTCGTGATCCTCATCGTGCTCGGCGTGATGGTCACCGCATGGGACATCATCGGCCGGGCCATCGCGTGGCTCGCGGGGTAACGTGGAACCGGTGAAAGGCATGAAACCCGTTGTCGGAGCCACGCCGCGCGTGGTCAAGTCCGAGCAGGAATGGCGGGAACAGCTCAGCCCCGACGAGTACGCCGTGCTTCGCCAGGCGGGCACCGAGCGCCCCTTCACCGGTGAGTACACCGATGAGAAGACCACCGGGGTCTACCAGTGCCGCGCCTGTGGCGCCGAACTGTTCCGCAGCGACACCAAATTCGAGAGCCACTGCGGCTGGCCGTCGTTCTACGACCCGGCCGACACCGACGCCGTCCTCCTCCGCGAGGACACCACCATGGGGATGCGCCGGATCGAGGTGCTGTGCAAGTCGTGCCACAGCCACCTCGGGCACGTCTTCGAAGGCGAGGGTTACGCCACGCCGACGGATCAGCGGTACTGCATCAACTCGATCTCGCTGAAGCTCGTTCCCGAGTCGTAACCGAACCAAGCGAACCACCGCCCTCTTCGACGCGTTCACGATGAACACGACAGCGTCGGGGAGGGCGGTGTTTTCATGAACGGACCTTGGGGAATCTCCGGACCGGCTTTCGACTGGCTCTACGCGCCGGCGATCGCGTTGCCTGCCACGCTCGCCTGCCTTCACGCGCTTTGGCTCCGGCGCGGCTTTCACGACGGCGGCCGGCTGCCGAGCGTGCGGCACGTGGCGGCCTTGGCGGGCGGTACCGCGCGGGTCACCGAAACGGTGGTCGCCTCGATGCTCGAACGGGACCAGGCCCGGCTCGGCGGTTCGGGCAGGCTCTACCGCACCCCGCTGGTCCCGGTCGATCCACTGGGGCGGGAGCTCGCCGGTGAGCTGTCGTCGTTCCCGGACCACGGGCTGCGGAGAACGATGAGCCGCGGTCCGGCGATGCGGGCACTCCGGGCCGAACTGGCCGGTCGCGGCCTGGTCGTCGCCGAAGAGCGACGACGGCTGACGTGGAGGATCACCGCCTTCGTCTATGCCGCTCTGCTGGGGATCGGGACGGTCCGGTGGATCGCCACCGGCGGCACCGTGGTCCTGACGGTGCTTCTCGTCGTCGCACTGGCCCTGCTGATCGTCACCCTCCGGCTCGGCCGAACCGACTACGAGGGCAGGACGACGACCGCGGGCCGCGCGGTGCTGGCCGAGGCGGAGCCGGATCGAAGCCTCGTTTCGGGTGCGGCGGGCGCGGTCGCCCTCGGTGGCTTCGCCGCGTATCCCGATCGGGAGTTCGCCGCCATCCTGAGCCGCTACGGCGGGCGACCTGGCAAGGACACCCGCACCTTCGGCTGGGGTGACGGGCCCGGTTCGAGCACCTGCGGGACCGGCGGCTACTGACGGCCCAACTGCCGTGGTGAACACCCCCTCCGGATGTTCGAATCACGGAACCACGACCGGACGGAAAAGCGTCCTACTACGGTAAATGCACCTGCTCGTGAAAGGCCCGTGCGATGGAAGACACCTGGGGCATCCCCGGACCTACTTTCCTGGCGATCTATGGCGCCCTGCTGGTGTTCCCGCTGGTCGTCGGTCTCCTGTGGACGGTCGCGGTCAAGCTGGGCGCCAAGGCACCGCGCGCCACCGTGAGCGGATCGGAGCCGACGGTTTACGAACTCGCCTATCTCGCCGGCGGCCCGGACCGGGTGGTCGACACGGCCATCGCGGCACTGGTCGACCGCGGGACGTTGCGGGTCAGCAGCACGAAGCAACTCCAGCTCACCGGTCCCGAGCCCGCCGACCCGATCGAAAAGGCCGTCGCCAAGGGCGCGCGACCGGGGTACAACGCCACGACCCGCGGCATCCGCGACCGGTTGCGGATGTCGGGCCCGATGCAGGCGCTCGCCAAGGGACTGGAGGAGCGGGGGCTCGTCGTGGCGGACCGGTCGCCCCTGATCCGCCGGGTCGTGTTCTTCCTATACCTCGCCGTGCTCGGGCTCGGTGTCGTACGCCTGATCGCCGGTATCTCCGGTGACCGTCCCGTCGGTTTCCTCATCCCGCTGCTGATCGCGGCCGTGTTCGCGACGCTGGTCGCCCGGGCGGTCAAGAACAAGCGGTCGGGCCCGCGGCCGACCGGCGAGGGCGGCCGGCTCCTCCACCGGGCCAGGTCCGCCCACGGGCGGGAGCGCAAACGCGGTATCCCCAACGGGCCGGGATTCGCGGGCGCGGGCGGGGGTGCCTTGCTGGGCGGCGCCGCCGCGGCGGTCGCGTTCGGCGGCCTCGCCTACTACCCGGACGAGGAACTGAGCGCGGCCCTGATCCCGCCTCCGGTCTCCGGTGGTTTCGGCGGCGGTTCGTCCGGCGGCGGATCATCGTGCGGTAGCGGCGGCGGAAGCTCGTGCAGCAGCGGCGGCAGTTCCTGCGGAGGCGGTGGCTGTGGTGGCTGACGGGCCCGGCAGGCTCGGGATCGGCATCGGCTGGCGGCACGAGCTGGACCTGTCGATCGCGCGGCTGCCTGGCGTCGACTGGGTCGAGGTCGTCGCCGAGAATCTGCACGCCGGGCACCTTCCCGAAACCCTGGTCGCGTTGCGCGACAAGGGAATGCCGGTCCTGCCGCACGCGGTGTCGCTGTCGCTGGGCGGGGCCGAGCCGCTGGACACCGCACGCGTCGAGCATCTCGCGGAGGTCACCCGCGAACTCGGCGCGCCGATGGCCAGCGACCACGTGTGCTTCGTGCGCGCGGGCGGGCTCGACTCGGGCCATCTGATGCCGCTCCCCCGCACCCGGGAGGCGCTCGACGTCTTGGTGGACAACGTCAAACTGGCCCAGTCCATCGTGGAGGCCCCGTTCGCGCTGGAGAACATCGCGGCGGTGCTGGACTGGCCGGACGCGGAGTTCACCGAATCGGAGTTCCTGCGGGAGCTCACCGGCCGGACCGGCTGCCTGCTGATCATCGACGTCGCCAACCTGTACGCCAACGCCCGCAACCTCGGCACCGATCCCGAACGCTTCCTCGACGAGATCCCGTGGGAACGGCTGGCGTACACGCATATGGCGGGCGGTGTCGAACGCGACGGCGTCTACCACGACACGCACGCCCATCCGGTGGTCCCGGAGGTCCTGGACCTGCTGCGCGAACTTCGGCGCCGTACCGAGCCGCCGGGGGTCCTGCTGGAACGCGACGACGACTACCCGTCCGACACGGAACTGGCGGCCGAGCTGGCCGCGTTGCGGGAAGCGGTCTCGCCGTGACGTCGCCCAGGGAGCGGCTCGCCGTCCAGCAGGCCGAGCTGCTCAAGGCACTCCTCGCGGGAGGAGACGCCCCGGCGGGCTTCGACGCGGACAGGCTCCGTATCGAGGCGAACGTCCTGCGGAACAAGCAAAGCAGGCTGGCCGCCTACCTCCGCCCGGATCTCGCCGAGGCCCTCGGCGACCGGTTCGCCGCTTTGTTCCGCGAGTACGCGTCGAGCCATCCGAAGACCGACGCGATCCGCGCGCGGACCTACGCGGACGCTTTCGGTGCGTGGCTCGTGGAGCGCGGCGAAGTCCCCAAACCTCCGGGACGCCTGGCGAGCTGGCTCCGCCCACGCCGCGTTTAGTCCTCTGAATGCGGGCGGGGTTCGGTGCACGCCAGCGTTTAGTCCTCTGAATGCGGGCGGGTCACCAGACCGGGCGGTCGCTTCCGGGTACGTGCGTCGCGTCCGTCCACTGTGGATTCGAGCCGGGCAGCGTGCCGGGCATCTTGACCCGGGTGACCCGGCCGAGCTGGCCGTCGACGTCCTCCAGCCATTCGCCGCCGTCGAAGCCGGCAGGCCCGGGTTCCTTGCGTCCCAACGAGTTCAGCCACTCCCCGGTCCCGGCGAGCGAAGTCCGGACATGCTGACTGCCGCCTTCGGTGGCCGCCCGGCGGACGGCGGTCATGATCGCCGCCGCGGTGAGCCAGCCGGTCGCGTGGTCGAGTGCCTGCACCGGAAGTGGTCCCGGCCCGTCGAGCCCGGCCGTCTTGCCGCCCTCGTCGGCGATCCCCGACGCCATCTGCACCAGGCTGTCGAACCCGCGCCTGCGTGCCCACGGCCCTTCCCAGCCGTAGGCGGACAGGTCCGCGACCACGATGCCCGGCCGGAGTTCGGCGATCGCTTCCGGTGAGAAGCCCTTGGCCACCAAGGATCCCGGCCGGAAACCCTGCAGAACGACGTCGGCGCGGGCGATCAGCTTGCGCAGCCGCGAGCGCCCGGCCTCGGTCTCCAGGTCGACGTACGCCGAGAGCTTGCCCATCCCGGTGTCGACGGCCAGCGGCGGCACGGTCGGCAGCTGGGCCGACCCGATGTGCATGACGGTGGCGCCGTGCGCGGCGAGCACGCGGCCCGCGACCGGCCCGGCGATGACGTGGGTCAGGTCCAGGATCCGCACCCCGCCCAGCGGCCGGTCGGATTCGAACAGCCGCACGGGTTCCGACGGCCCGAGCGACCGAATTCCGGCGACCGGCAACGCCGACGACGCCCGCCCTTGCTTGTGCGCCAGCCACTCCTCGCGGGAACGCAGCACGGCGGCGGCCCCGCCGGCGCCGATCACCGCCGACTCGACCTCGTACTTCGACTTGGCCGCGACGACCTTCTCGAACGCCGCCCGGGTCGCGGGCACGCCCAGGCCCCAGCACACAGCGGAGACATGACGCGGGTAGTTGCAGTGCAGCCGCACCCAGCCGTCGTTCGCGCGGTAGTCGCCGGACAGCGGCGCGCTGAACGGCACCGGCTCCCCGTCGACGCGGACGTACTGCTCGCTGTGGAACGACGCCGCGGCGTGCCGGGTGTCGACCGAGACCTTGCCCGGCTCGATTCCCCGCAGGCGCAACAGTTCCCCGGCGGCCAGCGTCGCCGCGGCGATACTCGTCGTCGCCGCCTCCTCGACCCGGAAGGTCCCGGGCAGCACCGACTCCGGGCCGGTGATCTCGACGGCGTCTTCGGCGAGGGTGTCGCCGGTGAGCGTGGTCCAGACGCGGGTGTCCACGGAGGCCTTCACTAGGGCAGGAGCGCGATCAGCTCGGCCGGTTCCACCTTGGTCCCGGTGTAGAACGGGATCTCCTCGCGCACGTGGAGGCGGGCCTCGGTGCCGCGCAGATGCCGCATCAGGTCGACGATGCGGTGCAGTTCGTCGGCCTCGAAGGCCAGGATCCACTCGTAGTCGCCCAGCGCGAACGACGCGACGGTGTTGGCGCGGACGTCAGGGTAGTCGCGGGCCTCCTTGCCGTGGTCGGCGAGCATCTTGCGGCGCTCGTCGTCCGGCAGCAGGTACCACTCGTAGGAACGCACGAACGGGTAGACGCAGATGAACTTGCGGGCCTCTTCGCCGGCGAGGAACGCCGGGATGTGGCTCTTGTTGAACTCCGCCGGGCGGTGCAGCGCGACCTGGCTCCACACCGGCGCCGACGCGCGGCCGAGCGGAGTGTGCCGGAAGCCGCTGTACGCCGCCTGGACCTGCTCGATCTCCTCGGCGTGCCACCAGATCATGTAGTCGGCGTCGGCGCGCAGTCCCGAAAGGTCGTAGACACCGCGGACGACGACGCCCTTGGCCTCCAGCGCGTCGAGGTACTCGGTGGTCTCCGCGGTCGCCTTCTCGCGGTCCTCGCCGAGCTTGCCCTGCTCGGCCCGGAAGACCGACCAGGCGGTGTAGCGGATGGTGTCATTGAGCTCGTTGTAGTTCAGCCGCGCCATACCGCCATCTTGGCACTGCCGGTGCTCAAGAGCCCTCGTGGGTCGGTGTGATCCCGGCGATGCGGCGGGCGGCCGCGTCGGCGGTGGCGATACACGCCGGGAGCCCGACACCGTGCAGCGTCGCGCCCGCCACGGCGAGACCGGGGACGGCGGCGACGGCACGTTCGATCCGCTCGACGCGTAGGAGGTGCCCGGTGCCGTACTGCGGGAGCCCGCCGCCCCAGCGGGTCACCAGGGTGTCGATCGGTTCGGCGGTGACTCCGGTCAGCCGCGCCAGATCGTCGCGGACCACGCGGACGAGTTCGTCGTCTTCGGCGTGCAGCGCTCCCGGTTCGCCGAAGCGGCCGACCGAGCCACGCACCAGCACCGGGCCTTCGCCGTACTGCGCCCACTTGCGGGAGGAGAAAGTGAACGCCTTGGCGGCGAACGGCTTCCCGGCCGCGTCCCGCTCCCCCGCGCCGATCAGCACTCCGGACGACTCCGGCAACGCGGTCCCCGGCGGAAGCGCGAGGGCGACCACCGCCATCGACGCGAGTTCGACCTTGGCGAACACCGACGAGGCCACACCTGCGACACCGTCGAGCAGCCGTCGTGCCGAAGGCGCCGGGACGGCGAGAAGAACGGAGTCGGCGTCGAGGTCGTCGACCTTCCAGCCGGTGGCGGTGCGCTCGAGCGCCGTCACCGTGGTCCCGGTCCGGATCTCGGCGCGGGACAGCTCCGCGAGCCGCGCGATCAGCGTCCCGAGTCCGCCCAGCAGGGTGCCGAAGACCGGCGCCGTACTCGGCGAGGCGGGCATGAGCGACGCGGCGCCTTCGGTCAGCGAAGCCGCTCCACGATCGATCGCGGACGCGAGACCGGGCATGGTCGCGCGCAGGCCGAGCCCGTCCGCTCCCCCGGCGTAGACCCCGCCGAGAAGCGGGTCGACGAGCCGGTCCACGAGTTCGTCGCCGAAGCGCTCACGCAGCAACGGGCCGAGCGGCACGTCCTCGGCGGGCAGTTCCAGCGGAGACAGCGACGCCTCGGCCTCGACCAGGGCGCGGCCTTTCTCCGACAGCACCCCCGCGACCGCGTCGGCCGAAGCGGGAACACCCATGACCGTGCCCGCCGGCAGGCCGAGCACGGAGCCGCCGGCGTGGATCTTGGCGCGGGCCTTGGTGGGGTGGACGAGGCTTTCGCCGAGTCCGACCTCGCGGACCAGGGCGAGCGCCTCGGGGCGGCGGGCGAGGAAGGCCTCCGCGCCGACGTCGTAACGCTCACCGGCGAGTTCGACCGTGCGGAGTTTCCCGCCGAGCGATCCTGTCGCCTCGAAGACGACGATCCGGGCGTCTTCACCGAGCAGCGTCCGCAGCCGGTACGCCGCGGTCAGTCCCGAGATGCCGCCACCGATGACGGCGATCGTCCTCATGGGAGCTCGTGCACCAGCCCGACCACGCGCGTCAGAACGTCCGGGTCGACGCCGGGCAGCACGCCGTGGCCGAGGTTGAAGATGTGACCGTCGGCCGCGCGGCCCTCGGCGTGGATGCGCCGGACCTCCGCTTCGAGCACCGGCCAGGACGCGTGCAGGAGCGCCGGGTCGAGGTTGCCCTGGACGACACCGCCGCCGAGCCGCCGGACCGCTTCGTCGAGCGGGATGCGCCAGTCGACGCCGACGACGTCCGCGCCCGCGTCGCGCATGGCCACCAGCAGCTCGCCCGTGCCGACGCCGAAGTGGATCCGGGGCACGCCGTAGCCCGCGACCGCGGACAGCACCTTCGCCGAATGCGGCAGGACGAACTCGCGGTAGTCCCGCTCCGACAGTGCGCCCGCCCACGAGTCGAAAAGCTGGATCGCGTCGGCCCCGGCGTCGAGCTGCGCGGACAGGAAGGTGATCGCCATGTCCGCGAGGCGCCCGGCCAGCTCGTGCCACAGCTGGGGCTCGGAGTGCATGAGCGCCTTGGTGTGCTCGTGGTTGCGGCTCGGCCCGCCCTCGATGAGGTACGAGGCCAGGGTGAACGGCGCGCCCGCGAACCCGATCAGCGGCGTCTCGCCCAGCGACCCGACCAGCAGCCGGACCCCTTCCGCGACCCGCTCCACCTGCTCCGGCTCCAGCACCGGCAGCGCGCGCACGCCCGCGGCGTCGCGGATCGGCTCGGCGACGACCGGGCCGGTGCCCGCGACGATGTCGATGTCGAGGCCCGCCGCCTTGAGCGGGACGACGATGTCACTGAAGAGGATGGCCGCGTCGACGCCGTGACGGCGGATCGGCTGGAGCGTGATCTCGGCGAGCATCTCGGGGTCGAAGCACGCCTCGAACATCGAAGTGCCCTCGCGCAGCGCCCGGTACTCGGGCAGCGACCGGCCCGCCTGGCGCATGAACCACACGGGGGTGTGGGCCGGGCGTTGGCCGCGCGCGGCGGCCAGGAACGGCGCACCGGGCAGGGCGCGACGGGCCGCAGGGACGGTCTGCGCGGGAGAAGCGGCTGAAGGAGACATCACGGTTCATGGTGCCATGTGCGCTCCGAGGCCTTACTCTCGGCGCGTCTACGCCCCGAACCGGACGATCGCGTCTTACAGTCGGTTGGTGACCGCGATGACGTCAGTACCCGATCTCTTCCGTGAAGCCGTCGCGGCGTTGCAATCGGTCCGGCCCCGCCCTGAAGTCCAGCTGGAGACGATGCGCCCGCCGCAGCGCCTGGCGCCGTGGTCCTACGCGGTGAGCTGCGAGGTCGAAGGACCGGCGGACGTGCTGGCGTCGGGACGGCTGGTGCTGCTGCACGATCCGGAGGGCCAGGAGGGCTGGGACGGGGTCCTGCGGCTGGTCATGTACGTCCGCGCGGAACTCGACCGGGAGCTGGCGACCGATCCCTTCCTCCCCGCTGTGGGCTGGTCATGGCTGACCGACGCGCTGGAGAGCTCCGGCGCGGATTGGACGGCGCTGGGCGGAACGGTCACCGAGACGTCGTCGGCCCGCTTCGGCGACATCTCCGGGCCCGCGCGCACCGACGATCTGGAACTCCGGGCGTCCTGGACGCCGACGGACGCGGCGCTGCGGCCGCACGGACAGGCGTTCTGCCAGGTGATGGCGAGCGTCGTGGGGCTGCCGCCGGTGGGCGTGACCCTGTTCGAGCAGCGCCAGTCCTCCTGAACCGCTTCGAGCCTGTCGCGGGACCTCAAGCCTCCGCAGCACCATCAGCCACACCGGCTGCGCGTGAAGGCCCCTTCCTTGCGCTTAAGTACAGGAAGGGGACCTTCACGTACTTAAGCGCTTCGAGAGGACTCGCCACTCCCAGGCGTCTCCCGAAGCCAGTGGCAAGGCCGTGAAGGCCTCCTTGAGGGACTCTGAGTCCCTCAAGGAGGCCTTCACGGCCTTGCCATCGGTCGCGACACGCCGGATTCCCGGCAATCGAGACATAGCATTTGGGTTATTTTGCGATTTCCGGCCAGCTAGCGACGCTAGGAAAGCTAGCGGCACTAAAGGTCCTTTGCTCCCCCTCGCGAATCCGTGAAGGCCTCCTCCCTTGCCCTCAAGGTAGGCAAGGAGGCCTTCACGGACAGCCGCGACGCGAGCGAAGCGCCCGAGGACCCCTCGACTGCTCCGCCTGCGAGCCTCTCAGAGCGCCTGTACGCCGCCCAGCGGCACTTCCGGGCCATCTGGACTAGACCAGCTCCGACCAGCGCGGAAGCGACCGCTCAGAGGTCTGGACCACCACGTTCGTGCTAACCCGGCTGTCACCGTCCGCAACAAGATCGAACCCGGCCGCGAGCACCCCGAGACGCTTCCGGAGCGTCACCGCCATCGTTACCGAACGGAGCGATCATGACTCTCCGCGAAGTTGATCAAGCCCCACGCCGAGAGCGGTTTCCGGGCTCCGGCACACTTCTCTCCGAGCCTCCCAAGCAGAGGCACCGGCAGGTGCACGGCCCATCTGCACAGTCGGTCGAGCCCCGGTAACTCAAGTCCATCGTGTTCTTTCGGCGATGTGTTAGCCACCGGCTGTGTACTAGCCCGATCGTGTTACTACGAACTCCCTGAGTGACCACTGGTTTGAGATAGATACCCATTCGATCCCCCCGCGAAGGCCTCAGGGCGGCTACAGTGCCATCGACGACACCACTTTCGGTCTAAAGCTGGCGCGGCTAAACGGCCGAAAGTCCCGGTGCCGGTCGGGGGGCACGACCGACTCCAGGGAGGTAGTGACGTGGCTACCGTCGGCATTTCTCAGGCCGTCCGATCCACGCCAGCCGGTTCATTGCCGGCGAGCATGGTTCCGCACCCGCGGGAAGAGCTTTTTTCCGTGTTGGTGGTCGATGACCACCCGCTGTTGAGGGAGGCAATCTCAGCAAGACTCGCACAGATGGGTGCGGGCACCGTCCACGAGGCCGCCACGGTGGCCGAGGCGAGGGCGCGAGCACAGGCCACCGGGCCTTGTGACCTGGCGATCCTCGATCTCGGACTGCCGGATGGCAGCGGCATCGAGCTGGTTACGGAACTTCGTAGCCATGGCTGGCCTCGAGTAGTGGTGCTCGCTTCATCAGACGACCCGTACGCGGTCAGGTCGGCGTTCCAGGCCGGCGCCCAGGCATACCTGCTCAAGTCGGCATCGCCGGTCGTAGTGACCGACGGCGTCCGCAGGGTGCTCGAGGGCGGCGTCTACGCGGACCCGAGCGTCGCACCGGTCCTGGCCACCGGCACCCGAGTCGCCGGCACCGACAACACCCCGCGCGAGCTTTCGGCGCGCGAGGTCGAGGTGCTGCAGCTCGTGGCCGACGGCCAGAGCAACAAAGAGATCGGCGAGGAACTCAGCCTCTCCGCTCTCACCGTGAAGTCTCACCTCTCCCGCATCGGGCGCAAGCTCGGCACGGGTGACCGGGCTCAGATGGTGGCGCTGGCCATGCGTGCCGGCGTGATCCGCTGACAAAGGCGAACAGCCCTGCGGGGCGGGCGGACCAGGCGCGGCCCGCTCGTCCCGTAGGGTCTTCACCTATGGAAGGCGACCGACCCGGAGAACCGCAGACGGACCCGAAGACCGGCACCGACGACACCGGTGGACCGGTCCTGCTGCGCGAGCCCGCCGAGGGCACTCCACCGGTGATCGCCGACGCGACCGCCCTCGCCGAAGCCTGCGCGAAGATCGCGGGCGGCAGCGGGGCCATAGCCGTGGACACCGAACGCGCGTCCGGCTATCGATACTGGCCGAAGGCCTACCTCGTGCAGCTGCGCCGCGAAGGTGCCGGTTCCTTCCTCATCGACCCCATTCCGCTCGAAGGTCAGCTCGAACCCCTCGCGGAAGTGCTCAACGACGCCGAATGGGTGTTGCACGCGGCCTCTCAGGACCTGCCGTGCCTCGCCGAACTCGACCTGCGCCCGAAGAGCCTCTTCGACACCGAACTCGCCGGACGGCTCGCCGGGTACGAACGGGTCGCCCTCGGCACCCTCGTCGAACTCCTCCTCGGCTACCAGCTGGAGAAGGGGCACAGCGCTGCCGACTGGTCGAAGCGTCCGCTTCCCGTCGACTGGCTGAACTACGCCGCCCTCGACGTCGAGCTGCTCATCGAGCTGCGAGAGAAGCTCGAAGCCGACTTGGCCGCACAGGGCAAGCTCGAATGGGCACAGCAGGAGTTCGAGGCCGTCCGCACCGCGCCGCCGCCCGCCCCTCGGGCCGAGCCGTGGCGCCGGACGTCCGGCGTGCACAAGATCCGCAGCGCCCGCGGCCTCGCCGCCGTGCGCGAACTGTGGCAGGCACGCGACGAACTCGCCCGCAAACGCGACCGCGCGCCGAGCCGGATCCTGCCCGACAGCGCGATCATCAACGCCGTCACCGCGGACCCGAAGACCGTCGAGCAGCTGCAGGCGCTGCCGGTGTTCAGCGGCCGGGTCCAGCGCAAGTACACCGCGAGCTGGCTGCGGCATCTGCAGGCCGCCCGCGCGCTCCCCGCAGGCGAACTGCCGACCCCTGCGCAGCAGACCGACGGGCCGCCGCCGGTGAACCGGTGGTCGGACAAGGATCCCGACGCCGCCGCCCGGCTCAGCGCCGCCCGGGCGGCGCTGTCCGCGATCGCGGAGGACCGGCGGCTCCCGGTGGAGAATCTGCTGCTGCCGGAGCTGGTGCGCCGCACCTGCTGGCGTCCGCCCGCGGACCTCAGCGAAGACTCGGTCGCCCAGGTCCTCCGCGACGGCGGTGCCCGGCCTTGGCAGGTCGAGCTGACGGTGGCGGTGCTGAGCAAGGCACTCCACGCCACCCCCGCCTGACCGGCTCGCCTTCTTCATCGTCACGGCACGCAGGTGCCCAGACGTTGCGAAAGCCACTTTCACAACGTTCACCGTTGCGAAAGTGGCTTTCACAACGCCACTCCCCAGCCCTGCCCGGGTCAGCCCTCCAGTAGCCCCCGCGCGGCCTCGCGCACGGCGGCGTCCGGGTCCCCGACACCGGTGAGCCTCAGCACTCCGTCGGCCCCTTCGACGGCGTGCGCCTCGACGTCCAGGTCCGGCTGGTCACGCCGGACGATCGCGATGCTTTCGACGAGCCCGAACACGAGATCGGTCCGGATGCCGCGAACGTCTCCGTGGACGCCGGCCGCCGCGACGAGCGAGCCGTAGACGCGTTTGAGTTCCGCCCGTTCGGCCCGGAAGCGCGCCAGCCGCGGCGACGAGATCTCGGGCAGCAGGTACAGGGCGCCGAGGTTGTGCCGCGCGCTGCCGAGCAGGTGGATGTCCGCGTAGGCCAGCGCCCACAGCCGCGTGCCGACCGGCGCGAGCTTGGCCGAAAGCCCGCCCGCGACGTCCAGTGAGGGCCGGACGGTGTCCTCCAGCAGCGCCGCGAGAATGTCCTCTTTGGACGGAAAGTGGTAGTAGAGCGACGCCTGGCGCAGTCCGGCGCGTTCGGCGATGGCCCGTGTGGTCGTCGCCGCGTACCCGGCGCCGGTGAACAGCTCCCCCGCCGCGTCCAAGACGGCGAGCCGCGCCTCCCGTTTGCTCGCGGCGGCGCCGCTGGCTCTCGGCCTGCCCACCCCGGTCGTTTTCGTCATCTATCCGATCCTGCCATTTCTCCGCGAAGATCTTTGTTACGTCCGGCGGTCGGCCCAGGTTACCGAATCCGGTATCTGTTAACACCGCGCTTACCCGGCGGAGATCGGAAGGATCCCGCACGCGCTTAATTTCGGTCAGCCGATCGAAATCCGGCCCTTGAGACAGGAGCCTCCTCAATGCCTTCCGAAGACCTTTCCGCCTTCGGGTACCGTCAAGAACTTCGCCGGACACTGGGCGGTTTCTCCGCCTTCGCCGCCGGTTTCTCCTTCGTTTCCATCCTGACCACGGTGTTCCAGCTGTTCGCCTTCGGCTATTCCTTCGGCGACACGCTGTTCTTCTGGACCTGGCCGCTGGTGATCACCGGGCAATTGCTCGTCGCCCTCAACTTCGCCGAACTCGCCGCCCGATTCCCGCTGGCCGGATCGGTTTACCAGTGGGCGAAACACCTCTCCCCCGGATTCGCGGGCTGGCTCGCCGGCTGGATGATGCTGGTGGGCTGCGTCGTGGCGCTCGCCGGTGCCGCGATCGCGCTGCAGGTCGTCCTCCCGTCGGTCTGGGGCGGGTTCCAGCTCGTCGGCGGGGATCCGGCGATCACCTCCCCGACCGGCGCCAGCAACGCGGTCCTGCTCGGCACCCTGCTGATCGTCCTCACCACCGCGATCAACGCGGGCGGCGTGCGGCTGATGGCGCGGATCAACGACATCGGGGTCGGCGCCGAACTCGTCGGGGTCGTCGTGCTGATCATCGGTCTCGCGCTGTTCGCCGTCCGCGGCCCGCAGGTCGTGCTCCAGCCCGCCGGCGAAAGCCCGGGAGCCGGTGGCGTTCTCGCTTCGGCGCTGATGGCGGCCTACGTTCTGTACGGTTTCGACACCGCAGCCTCGGTCGCCGAGGAGACCAAGGACGCCCGCCGCATCGCCCCGCGCGCCGTGCTTCGCGCGCTGTTGATCTCCGGGGTCGGCGGGCTCGCCGTCGTCGTCACCGCGCTGATGGCGGCACCGAGCCTGACCGACGGGCAGCTGGCGGGGAAAGGCCTGCCGTACGTGATCACGGCCGTCTTCGGCGACACACTCGGCCGGGTGTTCCTCGCCGACGTCGCGATCGCGGTCGTCGTCTGCACCCTGACCATCCAGACCGGCACCGTCCGGTTGATCTACTCGATGGCCCGCGACGGCGCGCTCCCCGGCGCCAGGAGGCTTTCCGCGGTCAACGCCCGCACCGGTACGCCGATCGCGCCCGCGGTGCTTTCCGGGGTGCTCGCCATCGGGCTCCTGCTGCTGAATCTGGGAAATCCGACGATCTTCAGCACCATCACCGGCACTTCGGTGGTCGTGGTCTACCTCGCCTATCTCCTGGTGACCGGGCCGCTGCTGGTGCGGCGCCGTCAAGGCCGGTTCAGCGCCGAACCCGGTCATTTCTCCCTGGGACGATGGGCTATTCCGGTCAACATCGCGGCAGTAGGGTACGGCGCGATGATGATCGTCAACATCGCTTGGCCACGAGCCGCGATCTACGACCTGGCGGGCACCGGTTCCGTCTGGGTCCTGTTGTTCCCGATCGAGTTCGTCGGCGCCGCGCTGCTCACCGGCTATCTCTGCTGGCGCCGCCGCTCCGCGCTCACCACGGTTCCCGTCCCCGCGACCTGAAGGAAGGTTCCATGAGCACGACATCGACCACGTACGGCGCTCGCGACCACGCCCGCGCCCAAGCGGGCACGGTGACCGAAGCGATGCCCGCCATCCCCGCGTCCACCTGGCCGGATCCGCCTCCCGGGATCGACCCGGCGAAGCTGGTCTGGGCCGAGACCGTCGCCGGTGGCGGCTACACCCACAAGGTCCTCGCCCGCGGCACAGAGCTGCGGCTGACCGACGTCGAGGGCGACGCCTGCGCGCATGTTCTGCTGTTCAACGCGGACCAGCCTTGGGAGCGGCTGAACGTCGCGGACACGGTGAAGGTCCAGTGGAACGCCTATCTCGGCGAGGCGATCGCCCTCCTTTCCGACCAGGCGCGGGTGCTCGCGACCGTCGTCACCGACGAGAGCGGGAAGCACGACGCCCTGTGCGGAACGTCCACTGTGGACGGTAACGCCGAGCGTTACGGCGACGGAAGCCCGCAGGGTGATTCGCCATCGGGGAACGCGCTGTTCACCCTCGCCGCCGCGAAACACGGCCTGACCCCGCGCGATCTGCCACCGAGCCTGTCCTTCTTCCAGGGTGTGCACGTGGAAGCCGACGGCGGGCTGACCTTCACCGGTTCGGCGGGTGCCGGCAAATCCGTGGTCCTGCGCACGGAACTCCCGGTGGTCGTCCTGATCGCCAACGTGGCGCATCCGCTCGACCCGCGTCCGGACTACACGGTCACCCCGCTGCGCGTCCTCGCGCAGCGCTCCGCTCCGTCCACTCCGGACAGTCCTGAATGGACTGCTTCGCCCGAGGCACAGCGCGCCTTCGAGAACACCGCCGACTACCTGACCGCAAGGGGCCTGGCATGACGATCATCTCCGACACCGAGGTCGCCGCGCGGGCGCCGTACTCCGCTGTGCTACGCAAGGGCGAAACGCTCGCGATCATCGATCTCGGCGGCAACCAGGCCGTCGACTTCCTCTGCTACGACGCCGCCGACACGGCGAAGAGATACAGCGCGGCCGCCACGATCGCCGCGCAGCGCAACATCTTCCTCACCACCGGCAGTGTCCTGCGCACCGGCGAGGGCGCGCCGCTGCTGACCGTCGTCGAGGACACGTGCGGACGGCACGACACGCTCGGCGGCGCCTGCAGCAAGGAGTCGAACAGCCTCCGCTACGGCCAGCACACGCGGTACCAGCACGCCTGCGTCGAGAACTTCCTGACCGAGGGCGCGAAATGGGGTCTCGGCAAACGGGATCTGGTCAGCAACGTCAACTGGTACATGAACGTGCCGGTGGAACAGGACGGCACGCTCGGCATCGTCGACGGCATCTCCGCGCCCGGCCTGGAGGTCAAGCTGCGCGCCGAGACCGACGTGCTCGTGCTGGTGTCGAACTGCCCGCAGATCAACAATCCGTGCAACGGCTTCGACCCGACGCCGGTCCGGATGATCGTCACCGGCGGTGGCGTGTGAAGCTGCTCGTCGCCAACCGGGGGGAAATCGCGGTCCGGATCATCCGGACGGCAAGGGAGATGGGCATTCCGACGGTCGCCGTCTACTCCGACGCCGACCGTACGGCCGCGCACGTACGGCTTGCCGACGAAGCCGTCCGGCTCGGCCCGGCGCCGGCGAGGGAGAGCTACCTCCTCGGCGACGCCGTCATCGAAGCCGCGGTGAAGACCGGGGCGGACACGATCCACCCGGGTTACGGCTTCCTGTCCGAGGACGCCGCTTTCGCCAGGGCGGTGGAAGCGGCCGGGATCCGGTTCGCCGGACCGGCCGCGGACCATCTCGAAGTCTTCGGCAGCAAGCACACCGCGCGGGCGAAGGCCGCCGAGGCCGGTGTCCCGATGCTGCCCGGCACCGGATTGCTGGACACCCTGGCCGACGCCGAAGCCGCGGCCGCCGAGGTCGGCTATCCGGTGATGCTCAAGGCCACCGGCGGTGGCGGCGGGATCGGCATGCGCGCCTGCGCGTCCGCCGTCGAACTGCGCGACGCCTGGGAAGCGGTGCAGAGCATCGCGGCCAAGAGCTTCTCGACCCCGGGCGTGTTCCTCGAACGGCTCGTGACGCACGCGCGGCACGTCGAGGTCCAGGTGTTCGGCGACGGCGCGGGCACCGTGCTGGCGCTCGGCACGCGGGACTGCACCCTGCAGCGACGTAACCAGAAGGTGCTCGAAGAGTGCCCCGCGCCGGGCCTGCCCGAAGCGGTGCGGGAGAAACTGGTCTCGTCGGCCGTCGACCTCTGCGCTTCCGTGCGCTATCGGTCGGCCGGGACGGTCGAATTCATCTACGACCCGGACCGTGAAGAGGCCGCGTTCCTCGAAGTGAACACGCGGCTTCAGGTCGAGCATCCGGTCACCGAAGCGGTGTACGGGATCGACCTGGTCGCGTGGATGCTCCGGCTCGCCGACGGCGACACCGGCATGTTCACGACCACGCCGTCACCGCGCGGGCACGCCGTCGAGGCGCGGGTCTACGCCGAGGACCCGGCCGCCGGGCACCGGCCGAGCGCGGGCCTGCTGACCCGCGCCGACTTCCCCGAAGGCGTCCGGGTGGACGGCTGGGTCGAGGCCGGGTCGACCGTGACGACGCATTACGATCCGCTGCTCACCAAGGTGATCACCGTCGGCACGGACCGATCCGAGGCCCTGTCCGCGCTGGTCGAGGCACTCGGCGAAAGCCGGGTGGACGGCGTCCGGACGAACCTCGGTCAGCTGCGCGCGGTCGCCGTGGATCAGCGGCTGCGCGACGTCACCCATGACACCGCGACGCTGGACACGATCGACGACCCCGAACCGCGGATCGAGGTCCTGCGGGGCGGCACGATGACCACCGTCCAGGACTGGCCGGGACGGCTGGGCTTCTGGCACGTGGGGGTCCCGCCGAACGGGCCGATGGACGATCTGTCCCTGCGGCTGGGCAACCGCGCGCTGGGCAATCCCGAAGGTGCGCCGGGCCTGGAGTGCACTGTGGACGGTGTCTCGCTGCGGTTCACCGGAGACGCAATCGTTTGCGTCACGGGATCGCCGTCACCGGTGACCGTCAACGGCGCAGCTGTTCCACAGTGGACGCCGGTCGAGATCCCCGCCGATGGCGTGCTCGACGTCGGCACCGGGACCGCCGGGCTCCGCGCCTACGTCCTCGTGCGCGGCGGGATCGACGTGCCGGACTTCCTGGGCAGCGCGGCGACGTTCACCCTCGGTGGTTTCGGCGGGCATGGCGGGCGCGCGCTGGCGACCGGGGACGTCCTCTACCCCGGTCCTCTTCCAGAGAAGGATGTCACCGGCCCGGTTCCCGAGACCGACCGCCCGGCTTTCGTGACGCACTGGGAGGTCGGCGCCTCGGAGGGACCGCACGCCGCGCCGGAGTTCTTCACCCCGGACGACGTCGAGACGTTCTACGCCACCGACTGGGAAGTGCACTTCAACTCCGCGCGCACCGGTGTCCGGCTCGTCGGGCCCCGGCCGCGCTGGGCGCGGGAAGACGGCGGCGAGGCCGGGCTGCACCCGTCGAACATCCACGACACGCCGTACGCGATCGGCGCCGTCGACTACACCGGCGACCTGCCGATCCTGCTGGGCCCGGACGGGCCGAGCCTGGGCGGGTTCGTCTGCCCGGCGACCGTGGTGACCGGGCAGCGCTGGAAGCTCGGCCAGTTGCGGCCGGGCGACACCGTGCGGTTCGTGCCGATCACCACCGAGCACGCGTCCTCCTTGCGGGATACGCCCCATACGGCGCTGAACGCGAGCCGGAAGCCGATCGACGACGGCGGCATCCTCGGTCGTCTGTCCACATCGGACGAGAACCCCGAGGTCACCTACCGGCGCAGCGGCGACGACAACCTGCTGATCGAGTACGGGCCGATGAAACTCGACCTGGCGCTGCGGATGCGGGTTCACGCTCTGGCCGACAGGCTGGCCAAGGAGGGGCTCGACGGCGGCGGCGGTGTCATCGACTTGACCCCGGGCATCCGCTCGCTCCAGGTCCACGTCGACCCGGATGTGCTCCCGGTGCCGAAGCTGCTCGGCCTCGTGCAGGAGGTGGAGCACGATCTGCCGCGCACCGCCGATCTCGTGGTGCCGAGCCGCACCGTGCGGCTGCCGTTGTCGTGGGACGACCCGGCGACGCGCGAGGCGATCGAGCGGTACATGGCGGGTGTACGCGACGACGCGCCGTGGTGTCCGTGGAACATCGAGTTCATCCGGCGGGTCAACGGTCTGTCCAGTGTGGACGACGTCTACCGCACGGTGTTCGACGCGGAGTACCTGGTGCTCGGGCTCGGCGACGTCTATCTCGGCGCGCCGGTGGCCACCCCGCTGGACCCGCGGCACCGGCTGGTGACCACGAAGTACAACCCGGCGCGCACCTGGACCGCGGAGAACTCCGTCGGCATCGGCGGCTCGTACCTGTGCATCTACGGGATGGAAGGCCCCGGCGGGTACCAGTTCGTCGGGCGGACCGTGCAGGTGTGGAGCGGCTGGCGGCAACGCGGGTCGTTCGAGCCGGGTTCGCCGTGGCTGCTGCGCTTCTTCGACCGGATCTCGTGGTATCCGGTGACCGCCGAGGAACTACTGGAGCTGCGGGCACAGAGTTCGGCGGGAGAACTGGAACTCGACATCACCGACGGCGAGTTCGCGCTGGCGGACCACGAGCGGTTCCTGGCCGACAACGCCGCCGACATCGCCTCGTTCCGGGCGAGGCAGAGCGCGGCGTTCGAGGCGGAGCGGCAAGCTTGGGCGGCGGCGGGCGAATTCGACCCGCGGCCGGAACCCGTCGGAGCCAAGGTCCCGACCACGAAGGTCGAGGCCCCGCCCGGTGGGCACGTCGTCGAGGCACCGTTCGCCGCGACCGTCTGGCGGGTGGACGTCGAACCCGGCAAGAAGGTCGACCCGGCGGAGACGCTGGTGATCCTCGAAGCGATGAAGACCGAGGCGCGAATCCCCGCGCCCGCCGCCGGGGAGGTCGTCGAGGTGCTCGTCTCCCCCGGTGATCAGGTCGCCCCCGGCACGCCGCTGGTGGTACTGGGAAGGAGCGCGGGATGAGCGTGCTGGAGCGGGTGCGCGCCGCGTACCACCGGATCGCGCGGGTCGACCGGCCCGAGATCTGGATCGGCCTGCGTCCCGAACCGGACGTGCTCGCCGACGCGGAGAAACTGGAAGCCCGTCGCGCGGCGGGGGAATCCTTGCCACTGTACGGGAAACTGGCCGCGGTCAAGGGCAACATCGACGTCGCCGGGCTGCCGACGACAGCGGCGTGCCCCGAGTACGCCTACCTGCCCGCCGAGGACGCGCCGGTGGTGGCGCGGCTGCGCGCGGCCGGGGCGTTGATCCTGGGCACGACCAATCTGGACCAGTTCGCGACCGGGCTGGTCGGCACGCGCAGCCCGCACGGCGCGGTCCGGAACGCGATCGACCCGGCGTACGTTTCCGGCGGGTCGAGTTCGGGCTCCGCGGTCGCGGTGGCGCTCGGGATCGCGGATCTCGCGCTGGGCACCGACACCGCCGGCTCGGGTCGGGTTCCGGCGGCGTTCAACGGGATCGTCGGGCTGAAGCCGACGCGGGGGCTGCTGCCGACGGCCGGTGTCGTGCCCGCGTGCGCGAGCATCGACTGCGTGACCGTGTTCGCGCGGACGGTCGATGAGGCTTCGGCGGCGTTCACCTGTCTCAGCGAGCCTCGGGACCTACCGGTGCTGAACCGGCCTTCCCGGGTCGGCGTGCCGTCCGAGGTGGGGCCGCTGCAGGACGGGTGGGCCGAAGCGTTTTCCGCGGCGGCTCACGAATTCCGCGACGCGGGCGCCGAACTGGTCACTGTCGACATATCGGCGTTCCTGGCCGCCGCGCGTCTGCTGTACGAGGGCGCCTTCGTGGCCGAGCGGTACTCGGCGGTCGGTGAGTTCATCGAGGCCCACCCGGACGTCGTCGATCCGTCCGTGCGGCGGATCATCGGCGCGGCGAAGGACATCCCGGCCCACCGGTTGTTCTCCGACCTCGCGACGCTCGAGGATCTTTCACGGGAAGCGTCGGCCGTTTTGTCCACTGTGGACTGTGTCCTGCTGCCCACGACGACGGAACACCCGACGATCGCCGACGTCGAAGCCGATCCGCTGGGCGTGAACGCCCGGCTGGGCCGGTTCACGAACTCGACGAATCTGCTGGGCCTGTCGTCGCTGGCCGTGCCCGCCGGCACCGTCGGCGGGCTGCCGTTCGGGGTGATGCTCGTCGGCGCCGCGTACGCCGACCGGATCCTCGCCGACGTCGCCCACTCGGTGCCGCGGCGGACGCGGATCGCCGTCGTCGGTGCCCATCTGCGCGGGCAGCCGCTGAACCACGAGCTGACCTCGCGGGGTGGCAGGTTCGTTTCCGCCGGACCGACCGCGGCGGAGTACCGGCTGTTCGCGCTGGACACCGTGCCACCGAAGCCCGGTCTCGTCCGGGTCGCTTCGGGCGGCGCGGCGATCGAGGCCGAGGTGTGGGACCTGCCTTTGGGCGGTTTCGGCGAGTTCGTGGCGGGCGTTCCCGCGCCGCTGGCGATCGGGAAGGTGCGGCTGGCCGACGGGAGCGAGGTGTCCGGGTTCGTCTGCGAGCCGGGCGCGGTGGAGGGCGCCGAGGACATCACGGGGTACGGCGGGTGGCTGGGGTACCTGAGCCGCTGAGTCACGTCGATCCACCCCGGTACCATGACCCTCTGCTCACCTGAGGTCCGTGAAGGCCTCCTTGAGGGACTCTGGGTCCCTCAAGGAGGCCTTCACGGACCGCGGCGGGAATCAATCGCCACTCACGACCACCTGCACCCAAGGCTCCGTGGCCGCTCCCTCTGAACAGGGCTTTTCCGATTTGGTTGGCTTACCGGGGCGTTCTGGGAACAACCTCACAAACCCTGGCGCCTCGTCAGCTGCTGGGTAGCTTCGGAGTGGTGCCGACCACATCCACCTCCAGCCGCCGGACCGCGATCAGTGTGCTCGTGGCGCTGGGTCTCGTCGTGGCCGCGATGGTGACGCTGGGCGCCACCGGCCTGGCCGCCAAGCCGGTGAACGGGCAGGCGCTCGCGGTCCTGGAAGAGGTTCCCGGACCCGAGTCCGGCCCGACGTGCGCCGTCGACAAGCGTTATGTCGACGAAGAGACCTTCGGCATGCGCCCGGACGTGATCGATGCGTGGAACGCCCTGCGCGCCAAGGCCAAAGCACAGAACATCACGCTCTGCGTGAACGACGGCAAACGCAGCCGGAGCCAGCAGCAGCGCGAGTTCGACAAGGCCGTCGAGCGGTTCGGCTCCGTGGAGCAGGCCAAGAAGTGGGCGCTGCAACCGGAGACGTCCATGCACGTCAAGGGAATCGCCGTCGACATCCAGCCGCTGAACTCGGCCGCGTGGGTCGACAAGAACGGCGGCGCGCTCGGTTGGTGCCGCCGCTACGACAACGAGAAATGGCACTTCGAGTACGACCCGGCCTACAAGACCGGCGGCTGCCCAGCCCTGCTTCCCAGCGCCACCGGCAACTAACGCGTAACTCGCGTGAGTTCGGCCTAAGCCAGCGTTTCGGCCACGTACTTCGCGGCCTCGGCGAGCAGTGCCTGGTCGTACGGAGCGTCCTTGGCCGCCTTGCTGGACATGATCGCGACGACGAGCGGCGCCTTGTCCGGCGGCCATACGACGGCGATGTCGTTCAGCGTGCCGTAGTCGCCGGTCCCGGTCTTGTCGGCGACGGTCCAGCCCGGCGGCAGACCCGCCCGGATCCGCTGGGCGCCGGTGGTGTTGCGCTGGAAGAGGTCGCGCAGGAAGTCCCGTTTGTCGGATGGCAGCGCGTCGCCCAGCACGATCTCCCGGTAGTCGGCGGCGAAGGCCCGCGGTGTCGTGGTGTCGCGCGGGTCGCCCGGGGTGGCCTCGGTGATGGCCGGTTCGACGCGGTCCATCCGGGTGACGGTGTCGCCGAGGCTGCGCGTGAACGCCGTCAGTTCGCCGGGGCCGCCGAGGTCCCGCAGTAAAAGATTGCCCGCGGTACCGTCGCTGAATCGGATCGCGGCGTCGCACAGCTGGCGGATCGTCATGCCGGTGGCCACGTGCCGCCCGGTGACCGGAGCGTGCTTCATCAGGTCGCCGCGCGAGTATTCGACCCGGGTTTCCAGATGGGACAACGGATTGCGCTGCAGAACCGCGGCGGCGGCCACCCCTTTGAACGTCGAGCAGAACGCGAAGCGCTCGTCGGCGCGGTGCTCGACCGTGGCGCCGCCTCCGGTGTCGACCGCGTACACGCCGAGCCTGGCGTCGAACTTCTTCTCCAGCTCCATCAAGCGGTCATGGAACTGACGCGTGGTGGGCGGCGGAGAAGGCGGAGGGGACGAAGGGCTCGGAGGCGGAGTCCCGCGAGTACAAGCGGCCAGCGACGCGGCGACCGCCATCCCGAGCAGCGCACGACGGGTGACGGCCGGCCCCGGCGAGTTCATCGTGATCCCTCCCCCTGATCACGTCGAACATAGCAACTTCCCCACCACTCCCGGATCGGCCAAGCGGCCGAGCCGGGCGGCCCGGTGAACCCGGGAGTGTGCCTTCCCCCACTCGACCGGGCCACCATCCTGGTTACCGACCGGTAACCAGGGCTAGGGTGCGGTCAGGACTACCTCTACTTCAGGAGCATTCGTGGCCGCAGGAGCAACACCGCTCGCGCCGAACGCGCGGTCGGTACGCAATGTCGCCTTCGTCGAAGGGGTGCGAACGCCCTTCGGCAAGGCAGGCGAAAAGGGTATGTACGCCGGCACCCGTGCCGACGATCTCGTCGTCAACGCCATCCGTGAACTGCTGCGGCGGCATCCCGAGCTGCCGCCCGAACGCGTCGACGAGGTGGCGATCGCCGCCACCACCCAGATCGGGGACCAGGGCCTGACCATCGGCCGCACCGCCGCGCTGCTGGCCGGCCTGCCGAAGTCGGTGCCCGGCTTCGCGCTGGACCGCATGTGCGCGGGCGCGATGACCGCGGTCACCACGACCGCGAGCGGGATCGGCTTCGGCGCGTACGACATCGCCATCGCCGGCGGCGTCGAGCACATGGGCCGCCACCCGATGGGCGAGGGCGTCGACCCGAACCCGCGCATCATCGCCGACAAGCTCGTCGACCCGACGGCGCTCGTCATGGGCCAGACCGCGGAGAACCTGCACGACCGGTTCCCCGAGATCACCAAGCAGCGCACCGACGCCTTCGCCGCGCGCAGCCAGGAGAAGTACGCCGAAGCGGTGAAGACCGGCAAGATCGGCCCCGAGCTGGTCCCGGTCGCCACCCGCTCCAAGGAACTGGGCTCCGCTGATGCGGCCTCGACGGGAAAGAGTGTCTCGGCCTGGGGCCTCGCTACCGAAGACGAGCCGCCCCGCCCCGGCACCACCGTCGAGCAGCTCGCCGGGCTGAAAACGCCGTTCCGCCCGCACGGCCGGATCACCGCGGGCAACGCGGCCGGTCTCAACGACGGCGCCACCGCGGCCCTGCTCGCCGACGAGGACACCGCCCGCGAGCTCGGCCTGCCGATCGGCATGCGCCTGGTGGGCTACGCCTTCGCGGGCGTCGAGCCGGAGGTCATGGGCATCGGCCCGGTGCCCGCCACCGAGAAGCTGTTCAAGCGCACCGGCCTGTCGATCGACGACATCGGCCTGTTCGAGATCAACGAGGCGTTCGCCGTCCAGGTGCTCGCGTTCCTCGACCACTTCGGCATCGCCGACGACGACCCCCGCGTCAACCAGTGGGGTGGCGCGATCGCCTGCGGTCACCCGCTCGCGTCCTCCGGCGTCCGGCTGATGACGCAGCTCTCGCGTCAGTTCGCCGAGCGCCCCGACGTGCGCTATGGCCTGACCACCATGTGCATCGGCATCGGCATGGGCGGCACCGTGATCTGGGAGAACCCGGCCTTCGAGGGGGCGAAGTAACATGACTTTCACCGCTGAGCAGGCGAAAGCCGCCTTCCCCGACGAGGTCGTCACGAACGCGGTCACACGGCTGGTGAAGGTGCCCGGCCTCGGCAAGCCGGTCGCGCTGATCACCCTGGACAACGGCCACGACCACACCCGGCCGAACACCTTCGGCCCGCAGGGCCTGGTGAGCCTCAACGCCGCGATCGACGCCGCCTTCGCCGCGGAACCCGCCGCGATCGCGGTCACCGGCAAGCCGTTCATCTTCGCCGTCGGTGCCGACCTTTCCGGTGTCGAAGCGGTCGCGGATCCGGCGCTGGCGCGGGAGATCGCGCAGACCGGGCACGACGTGTTCCGGCGGCTCACCGAGACCGAGATCCCGACCTTCGGGTTCGTCAACGGCGCGGTGATGGGCGGCGGGCTCGAACTCGCGCTCTCCTGCCACTACCGGACGCTTTCGGAGAACACCGCCGCGATCGCGTTCCCCGAGGTCTTCCTCGGCCTGTTCCCGGGTTGGGGTGGCACACAGCTGCTGCCGAACCTGATCGGCCCGGACGCCGCGGTCACCGTGATCATCGAGAACGCGCTCGCGCAGAACAAGATGCTCAAGGTCGCGCAGGCGGCGGAGCTCGGCATCGTCGACGAGGTCTTCGGCTCGGCCGACTACCTGGAACAGTCGCTGCTGTGGCTGGCGAAGGTCGTCAACGGCGAGATCACCCCCGCCCGCCGCGAGATCGACCGCGGCGCGGGCTGGGACGCCGCGATCGCCCGCGCCAAGGCCATTGTGGACGGACGCACCAAGGGCGCGTCCCCCGGCGCGACCAAGGCCGTCGAGCTGCTGGAGCTGGCCCGCGAGAACGATCTGGACCGCGGTTACGCGGCCGAGACCGACGGGCTCGCCGAACTGCTGATGGACGACACCCTGCGCGCCGGGCTGTACTCGTTCAACCTGGTCAACAAACGCGCCAAGCGGCCGGCGGGCGCGCCGGACAAGTCGCTGGCGCGCAAGGTGAACAAGGTCGGCATCGTCGGCGCGGGCCTGATGGCCAGCCAGATGGCGCTGTTGTTCGTCCGCCGCCTCAAGGTGCCCGTGGTGCTCACCGACGTCGACCAGGAACGCGTCGACAAGGGTGTGTCCTATGTGCACGGTGAGATCGACAAGCTGCTGGCCAAGAAGCGGGTTTCGCCGGACGGCGCGAACCGGCTGAAGGCGCTCGTCACCGGCTCGCTCGACAAGTCCGCGTTCGCCGACGCCGACTTCGTGATCGAGGCGGTGTTCGAGGAGCTGGGCGTCAAGCAGAAGGTCTTCGCCGACCTGGAGCAGTACGTCTCGCCCGAGGCGATCCTCGCGACGAACACGTCGTCGCTGTCGATCACCGCGATGGCGTCGCAGCTCAAGCACCCGGAACGTGTGGTCGGGTTCCACTTCTTCAACCCGGTCGCGGTGATGCCGCTGCTGGAGATCGTCCGCGCGGAGAAGACCGACGACGCCGCGCTGGCGACGGCGTTCGCGCTCGGCAAGCAGCTCAAGAAGTCGAGCGTGCTGGTCAAGGACGCGTCCGCGTTCGTGGTCAACCGGCTGCTGCTGCGCTTCCTCGGCGAGGTGCTGGTGACCGTCGACGAAGGCACGCCGTTCGAGGTCGCGGACAAGGCACTCGAGCCGCTGGGCCTGCCGATGACGCCGCTGACGCTGATGCAGCTCGTCGGGCCCGCGATCGCCCTGCACGTCGGGGAGACCCTGCACGAGGCGTTCCCGGACCGGTTCACCGTCAGCGAGAACCTCGACCGCTTCGTCAAGGCGGGCAAGAAGGGCGTCTGGCAGTGGGACGCTCACGGCAACGCCACCGTCGACCCCGAGGTGGCCGAACTCTGGCAGCAGGGTGACGCGCCGTCGACGTCGGAGCAGGTGCGTGACCGCGCGCTGGCCGCGATCGCGGAGGAGATCCGGATCATGCTCGACGAGGGCGTGGTGGCGGAGGCGCAGGACATCGACCTGTGCCTGATCCTCGGCGCAGGCTGGCCGTTCTGGCTCGGCGGCATCACGCCGTACCTGGATCGGGCGGGCGTGTCCGAGAAGGTCAACGGCAAGCCGTTCCTGGCCCCGGGTGTGGCGAGCGTGCCGCTCTCCTGAGCGTCGCCGAAAGGCCACCGTCGGCGATCTCTTGATCGCCGGCGGTGGTTTTCACGTTTTCCGTGGATTTGATGGCGGACAGCTACGTTTCCATGAAATCCTGGGCTTGTACGGGAAAGTTCGTCTCCCCGGCCATCCCCCGGGGAGACGGGCCGTCAGCGTTCCCCTGAGGGCGGGCAGGGCGGCGGCGTGGTCGTCATCTGAGCGGCGATCCGCGCGGGATCGAGCACTTCGACCTTCTCCGCCTTGGGGAACCGCTGCCGCAGCTCGTTCGCCCACGCTTCGACGTCGGTTCCGGCCACGGGCACGAGATGGACGGCCGCGGGGAGCAGGTCCGGCGTCGCCAGCTCCAGCATGTCCGGCCGGTCCGCGAAGAGCTTCTTGAAGCGCTCGTACGCCTGCGCCTTGGTTTCGGTGAGCACCCGGCGGGCCTTCGGATCGTCCTGGAGCGCCTGAGCGGCGACGGCCATGTCCGCGTCGGGACCGACGGCCATGAGCAACCGGAGCCCGCAGAGTTCCCGCTCCCCCAGAGGAACGGGCACGGTGTCCCGGGGCAGCGCCGCCGGGGCGGGCGCATCGGTGACCCGGTTCACGACGATGACGGCCGTCGTCACGCCCGCCGCGACGACCAGGACCGCGACGACTCCGACCACCCAGAGCAACCGCCGCGGCGCCTTGGGTGTCGGTTCCGGTTCTTCCACAGGGACGATCATCACACGGCGCGGTTCATTCGCCGTGCGGACATCACCCGTTCAGCCGGGCTCTTTACCGTGCCGCCGGTGAACAGCCAAAAACCCGGCGTCGACCGCCGCGGATTCCTCAAGCGCGCGGGCCTCGTGTCCGCGGCGGCCGCGGGCGCCCCGCTCGCCGCCACCGCCCCGGCGGAAGCCCTCGACCTGAATCTCGACCTCGACATCGATGTCAACCTGCTCTTCGGCCGGGACCGCTACCGGTGGCTGGTGGGCGATCACCACATCCACACGCAGTACTCCTACGACGCGATGTACACAGTGGACGGAATCGCCGTCGACGCCCGCCGTCACGGGGCCGACTGGGCGGTGATCACCGATCACGGCCACGCCGCACACGAGAGGTCGTCGGTGGAGCGCACGGACGCCGCTATCCGGGCGGCGCGGCGCGAGCACCCCGATCTCCTGCTGTGGCAAGGCATGGAGTGGAACGTGCCGGGCGCCGAGCACGCGACGCTGTTCTTCCAGGCGGGTGCGGACCAGGCCGCGAAACTGCGTGAGTTCGAGCGCGCCTTCGACTGGCGGCTGACCGGGACCGAGCCGGGCACCCCGGACAACGAAGCGCTGGCCGTCGCGGCGATCCGCTGGCTCGCCGCCGAAGAGCGGGCCCGCCGGATCCACGCGCCGGTGGTGGTCGTCAACCACCCGCTGCGCAACGGCCGGATCGCCCCGCACGAGATCCGCGCGCTGCGCGACGCCGCGCCCGGGATCGTCATCGGTATGGAAGGCGCGCCGGGGGCACAGGCCGACGGCTTCCCGAAACCGCTCGGGAGCGGCGGTGGCGCGCGTGGCGGTTACGGCAACTCCCCCGGTTCGAACTCGTGGCCGGGTTTCCCGGAGTCCGCCTACCGCACCTACGGCGGCTTCGACTGGAGCACCGCGACCGTCGGCGGGCTCTGGGATTCGCTGCTGGCCGAAGGAAAGCCGTGGTGGATCACCAGCAACTCCGACTCGCACTACAACCGCGGCGACACCCACGTCCGGCCCGGCGTCCCGGACGGGTACTACGACGAGCACGGCGCCTACCCGGACCCGATCGACACCGGCGTCCCGCAGACTCTGCCCCCGTACGCGGACTTCGCGCCCGCCGAGTTCAGCCGGACCGTCGTCGGTGTGTCGCGCCGAAGCCACGAAGGTGTGTTGGAGGGCCTGCGCGCGGGACGCGTCTGGGTGGTTCACGGCGGGCTCGCGCAGGAACTGGATTTCGCCGCCTACAGCGGCTGGAGTTCGGCGACGATGGGCGGCAGGCTGCGGGTCCGGCGCGGATCCGACGTCACGGTCGTCGTCTCCGCGAAGCTGGCCACCCGGCCGAACGGCGGCGGCACGACCCCCCGGCTCGCGCGGCTCGACCTCGTTTCGGGACCGGTGACCGGCCCGGCCGCCGACCGCGACACGCAGACCGCCCCGGGCACACGGGTCGTGCGGTCCTTCGAACCGCGGTGGGCGCCGGGCAGGCGGGTCGCCTTCCGGCACACCTTCCGCAACGTGCGTGAGCCGTTCTTCGTGCGCACACGCGGAACGGACGGCAAGAAGCACGTGCCCGGCGGGATCGAGCCGAGCGCCGACGTGATCGGGCAGTCGAACCCGTTCGAAGACCTGTGGCTGTACGGGAACCCGATCTTCGTGGACGTGCGGTAGTCCTTGCCAAGGTCCCGAAACCTCGCGTGACCCGGTCGCCACAGGATCCGACGCGCCTACGACTGTCCATAGGGACCGCACTTCGGCTTTCGGCGCCCGTTTTGCGCTGGGGTCGTGAGTGGTAAAGAGGGTTAGAACGACCATTACCACTCACGACCCCCGCGCGAAGCCCCCAACGCGGACACCCGACCAGACCCTGGTGTCCTTTATGGACAATCGGCGTCGCGATCGGCTTGCCGCGCTGGTCCGCCGGGTGCCTCTTACCGCATTTGGAGGACGAAATGCGGTAAGAGGCATCGCCTACGCGCCCAGCTTGTCGGGATCCGGGCCCAGCCGCTTCCCTTGCTCGAGCGTCGCGATCGCGGCGCCGTCGTGCGCGTCGAGCGCGAAGTCGAAGACGTCCATGTTCTCCTTGATCCGTTCCGGCGTGACGGATTTCGGGATCACCAGGTGATTCATCTCGACATGCCAACGCAGCACGATCTGTGCCGGCGTCTTGCCGTGTTTCTCCGCGATCGTGGTGATCTTCTCGTCGGCGAGCAGATCCCCGCCGCGCGCCAGCGGACCCCACGCCTCGGTGACGATCTCGTGCTTCTCGTGGAAGTTCCGCAGCAACGGCTGCTGCAGCCACGGATGACATTCGATCTGGTTCACCGCCGGGAGGATGCCGGTCTCCTCGATCAGCCGCTCCAGATGCGGGATCTGGAAGTTCGAGACACCAATCGCCTTCGCCCGGCCGTCGGAGGCGATCTTTTCCAGCGCCCGCCACGTTTCCACGTACTTGTCCTGCGACGGCAGCGGCCAGTGGATCAGGTACAGGTCGACGTACTCGAGACCGAGTTCGCTCAGGCTCGTGTCGAAGGCACGCAACGCCGAGTCGTAGCCGTGCTCGGTGTTCCACAGTTTCGTGGTGACGAACAGTTCCTCGCGGGGCAGCCCGCTGGTGCGGACGGCCTCGCCGACGCCGCGTTCGTTGGCGTACAGGGTCGCCGTGTCGATGGCCCGGTAACCCGCCTCGATGGCGGTGCGAACCGCGCCCACGACCTCGTCGTCGCCGATCTTGTACACCCCGAACCCGAGTTGCGGGAGGGACGTTCCGTTGTTCAGCCGAATACTGGGAACCATGCTTGAACCGTAACCCGCGCCGGGGGTCAGGGCAGAGCGGGCAGGTGCACGGTCACCGAAAGACCGCCGCCCACAACGGGTTCCGCGGACACCGTGCCGCCGTGCGCCTGCACCGCGGCCCGCACGATCGAAAGGCCCAGCCCGGCGCCGGTGCGGGCGGTCCTGGCGACGCCGGCGCGGCGGAACGGTTCGAACAGTTCGGGGACCGCGGCCGGGTCGAGCAGCCCGCCGGACGACCGCACCCGCAGCACCGACCACTGTGGACCCGCCTGCGTGACGACGTCCAGCCAGCCGCCGTCGACGTTATGCCGCACGGCGTTCTCCAGCAGGTTCCCGGCGATCCGTTCCAGCAGCGCCGGATCGCCGAACGTCGGCGCTCCCTGGGTCGCGAATTCGGCGCGGAGGCCGCGTTTCTCCGCGTCCGGCCGCGCCGCGCGCCACGCGCTCGCGACGATCACCGCGAGATCGACCGGTTCCCTCGCCACCAGCCCCGCGCCGTCCGTGCGCGCGAGCAGCAGCAGCGAACCGACCAGCCGCTCGGCGCGCTCGGTCGCGTCGCGGACCACACCCGCCATCCGGCGTAATTCGGCTTCGTCCGCGTGCTCGTCGGCCAGGGTGACGTCGAGTTCGGTGCGGATGACCGCGAGCGGTGTCCGCAGTTCGTGGCTGGCGTTCGCGACGAAATGCCGTTGCGCGTCGAACGCGGCCTGCAGCCGGTCGAGCATGTCGTCGAAGGTCTCGGCAAGTTCGGCGAGTTCGTCCTTCGTGCGGACCTCGCCGATCCGCTCCCCCATCGATTCGATCGACAGGCGCCGCGCGGTACCGGTGATCTCGCGCAGCGGCCGCAGGACGCGCGCGGTGAACGTCCACGCGAGGATCCCCGCCGCCAGCACGACGAAACAGAACGCGACCGCGCCGAAGAGCAGTACCCGGTTCGTGGCGTACACCCGTAGGTGCTCGGTGACGGCGGACGCGTCGACGTCGACGCCGTCGACCCGCACCGTGGTGCCCGGCGGAAGCTGCGGGACGGCGGAAACCGCGTCGCCGACCAGATTCCAGGTCAGCCAGAGCAACAGGAGGCTGACCAGTGCCACCAGCCCGGTCGCGAGCAGCGTGACCCGCGCGCGCAGGCTGCGGGCACCGGACAGGTTCACCCGCGTGCGGTCCCCTGCTCCGGCACCCGGTAGCCGGAGCCGACGACGGTCTCGATGATGCCCGGCTCACCGAGTTTCTTGCGCAGTGTCATCACGGTGACCCGCACGGTGGTGGTGAACGGGTCGGCGTTCTCGTCCCACACGCGTTCGAGCAGTTCCTCACTGCTGACCACCGAACCGGCGGCCGACAGCAGGACCTCCAGGACACCGAACTCCTTGCGGGTCAGCTCGACGGGACCGCTCGCGCGGCGGACGGTCCGCCTCGCCGGGTCCAGTTCGACGTCGCCCGAAGTCAGCAGCGGCGGCGCGGCCGGGGTCGCGCGGCGGCCGAGCGCCCGCACGCGTGCGACGAGTTCGGGGAAGGCGAACGGTTTGGCGAGATAGTCGTCGGCGCCGAGGGAAAGCCCGTCGACACGGTCCGAGACGGAACTGCTCGCGGTCAGCATCAGGACGCGGGTCAGCTCGCCGGACGCGACGATCTCGCGGCACAGGTCGTCACCGGACATGCCGGGCAGGTCGCGGTCGAGCAGCACGACGTCGTACCGGGTGACGGCGGCCTTCTCGTGCCCGTCGTCACCGGTGAGCGCGATGTCCACCGCCATACCCTCGCGCCGCAGGCCGCGTGCGATCGCGTCGGCGAGGGGTTCTTCGTCTTCGACTACCAGAATTCGCACGACCCTACGTTGCCATAGATTCCTGAGAGTGACCTTATTGGACTCGTGAGACTCGACCGCCTCCGTACCGACGCTCCGTGCCGCCCGAAGTACATGAAGGCCTCCTTCCTTGCGCCTGGCGCAGTGAAGGGGGGCTTCATGTACTTCGGGAAGGTATGAAGGCCGAGTTTCCTCGGCTGAGCCGAGGGAAAGGGCCCTTGACGCGCGGCTTTTGTGACTGCTGATGCCGGTGGGGTGCACGTGGCGATGATCGAGTCCGTGAAGGCCTCCTTGAGGGACCCAGAGTCCCTCAAGGAGGCCTTCACGGACAGAGCCCGGCATCAACCCGGCGGCTCCAACCCGAATCGCGACTCATGACCACCGCAGCGCGAACCACAGCCGCATCCGGATCTCCGGATCCGCCAGATCCACCCCCAGCGCCCGTTCGATCTGCCCGATCCGGTGCCGGACGCTGTTGCGGTGCACGCCGAGTTCGGCGGCCGTCCGGTCCCAGCCACCGTGGTGCGCGAGCCAGGTCCGCAGCGTGCCGACCAGTTCGCGGTCGCCCTTCCGGTCGAGTTCCCGCAGCGGCGCCAGCGCCTGCGCGGCGAACCCGGCCGCGGCGCTCGGATCGATGAGCGCGTCGAGCCCCGAAGGGCTTTCCGCCACCACCGGCCGTCCCAGTGCGGCGGCCCGCGTCAGCAGCAGCTCGATTTCGCCCGCAGCCTCGGGAAGCCGTCCGGGCAGGACGGGCGAACCCACGACCGCGAGCCAGCCGTCGGCGCGGAGCCGGTCGAGGTCGTCGATCTCCGGCGCCTCGCGGACGATCGCGGTGAACCGCGGCCCCGGCCGCAACCGGACGAGCGGGGTGTCGAGCCGGGCGCGCAGCCAGTCGTAGCGGGCGGCGACCTCGTTCGGCCCGCGGCGGTACGCGATCCCCGCGACCAGACGGCGTTCGTCCCCACCGATCACGCCGGTCTCGCCCAGCAGCAACGCCGTGGCGGTGGCGCCGAGGCCGGCCGCGTCCGAACCCGCGCGGCCCACCAGCCCGAGCAGCGCCGCCCCGACCGACAGGATCGAGCGGTCCGCGCCGTCGAACCGCGCCACGCGGCCGACCACGACCAGATGCGACGCCGTCGCCTGCGGGTACACCGGCTGCGCGACGACGTGCGTGCCGTCGGCCAGTTCCGTCGTGGCGCTGCGGATCCCGCGGCCCGTCCGGAGCGTGGCGACGAGTTCCCGGACTTCCGGCGGCAGCGGTGACGGCGCCCCGTGGTCCGCGGCCAGGACGTCGCCGACGCCGACCAGCGCCACCCAGGCCCCCAGCCGCCCGGCCAACGCGCTCGCGAGTTCGCCGAGCCCGTCACCGGCCGCCCTGGTCAGCGCCTCGCGCGCGACCGCGATCCGCCGCTGTTCCCGCTGCCCCGCCTCCGCCAAGGCGACCGACACCGCGCGGCTGATCGCCAGGAACGGCGTCCGCGGCTGGACGACCAGCAGCGGGAGCCCGTACCGCGCGCACGCTGACCGCAGCGCCGGCGGCAAGGTCTCGTGGGTGCCCGGCGTGAGCCCGAACCCCAGCGCGGAGATCCCGCTTTCGGCCAGCCGCCGGACGTAGCGGCCGATCTCGGCCGCGTCCACCGGCAGGTTCACCCCGGCGGTGAGCAGCAGTTCCGCCCCGAGCAGGTACGGCGCGGGATCCAGCAGCTCGCTGACGTGCGCCCAGCGCACCGGGGCGTCGAGCGCGCCCGGCCGCAGGGTCTCCACGACCGGGTCGATCGCCAGTTCCGGGTTGCCGACCACGGCCCGTAACGGGACATTCACATCCGAGCCGAACGGATCGCGGCTTTGGGTCATTTCATCCTCACTCAGACCGGAGTTCGGATGGATCATCCCATGTCGTTCAAGCCGCGAACGAACCTACGGTGACCCGAACGAAGCGAACAGCCCCAAGTCAAGGAGGACACCGTGGCCGGTGACTACGCGGTGATCGCGCTCTACATAGCGGGCATGATCGGGGTCGGCTGGTTCGGGCTGCGGCTCGCCAAGACCAAATCCGACTACCTCGTCGCGGGCCGCCGCCTCGGCTGGTTCATGTACTCGGGCACGATGTCCGCGGTCGTCCTCGGCGGCGCTTCGACGGTCGGCGGGGTGAAGCTCGGCTACACCTACGGCATCTCCGGCGCCTGGCTCGTGATCGCGATCGGCGTCGGCATCCTGGTCCTCCACACCCTGTTCGCGCGGCGGCTGGTGAAACTGCGGGTCTACACCGTCGGCGAGATGCTCGACCTGCGCTACGGCGGTTCCACCAGCACCATCTCCGGCGTGGTCATGTGGGGCTACACGCTGATGCTGACCGTCACCTCGACGCTGGCGTTCGCCACCATCTTCAAGGTCTTGTTCAACGTCCCGAGCTGGGCGGGGATCGCCATCGGCGGGTCGATCGTGGTGCTCTACTCGGTGCTCGGCGGCATGTGGTCGATCACGCTGACCGACATCGTCCAGTTCGTCATCAAGACCATCGGCATCCTGCTGATCCTGCTGCCGGTCTCGATCGTCTCGGCGGGCGGTTTCGACGGGATGGCCGCGCGGCTGGACGAAAGCTACTTCGAACTGACCGCCATCGGCGGCGACACGATCTTCACCTACTTCCTCATCTACAGCTTCGGGCTGCTGATCGGCCAGGACATCTGGCAGCGCGTGTTCACCGCGAGGACGCCGGGCATCGCGACCGGCGGCGGCGTCATCTCCGGCGTCTACTGCCTGGTCTACGGTCTCGCCGGCGCGCTGATCGGCACCGCGGCCAAGACGCTGTACCCCAACCTCGCCAGCGCGCAGGACGCGTTCGCGACCATCGTCGAGGACCAGCTTCCCGCCGGAGTCCGCGGCCTGGTGCTCGCGGCGGCGCTCTCGGCGATGATGTCGACCGCGAGCGGCGCGCTCATCGCGTGCTCGACGGTCAGCACCTCCGACCTGCTTTCCAAGCTGGGCCTCAAGAAGGCGGCGGACGAGGTCGCGAGGAACCGGGTCACCACGCTGGTCCTCGGTATCGCCGCGATCGGCATCGCGATGCTGGTGGACGACGTCGTCAACGCGCTGACCATCGCCTACGACATCCTCGTCGGCGGCCTGCTGGTCGCGATCATCGGCGGTCTGGCCTGGAAACGTGGCACCCGCCAGGGCGCGCTCGCGTCGATGGTCGTCGGCACCGTCGTGGTCATCACGTTCATGTTCGTCGACGGCGTCGAGGCCAACAGCCCGATCTACTGGGGCCTCGGGTCCAGCCTCGCGGTGTACCTGCTGGTCAGCTTCCTCACCCCGCGGACCTCGGACGAGATCCTCACCGTGTGGACGCGCCGCCTGAACGGCAGCGCGGCCGCCGAAGAAGAAGAGGCGAAACTCGCCGCTTCGCAGTCCTGAAACCATTCGAAGGAGACACAGTGCCTGAGCAGACCCCGATCGGACCCGTCGACTCTTCGAGGGTTCCCCGGTTCGCCGGTTTCGCGACCTTCGCGAGGCTGCCGCGGATCGATCAGGTCGAACATGCCGACGTCGCCGTCGTCGGGGTGCCGTTCGACGCCGGGGTGTCCTACCGTCCCGGTGCGCGGTTCGGCCCCGCGGCGCTCCGTGAGGCCAGCCGGCTCCTTCGCCCGTACCACCCCGAACTCGACGTTTCCCCGTTCGCCGAAACGCAGGTGGTCGACGCGGGCGACATCGCGCTCAACCCGTTCAACATCGGCGAGGCGATCGAGACCCTGCAGAGCGAGGCGGAGGCGCTGACCGCGGACGGGACGCGGCTGGTGACCGTCGGCGGTGACCACACGATCGCGCTGCCGCTGCTGCGGGCGGCGGCGAAGAAGCACGGACCGGTGGCGCTGCTGCACTTCGACGCACACCTCGACACCTGGGACACCTACTTCGGCGAGCCGTACACCCACGGCACCCCGTTCCGGCGGGCGTCCGAGGAAGGCCTCCTCGACACCGAAGCGCTGTCCCACGTCGGCACGCGCGGCCCGCTGTACGGCAAGCGGGATCTGGAAGAGGACCGCCGCCTCGGGTTCGGCATCGTCACCTCCGGCGACGTCATGCGCCGCGGGGTCGCCGAGACCGTCGACGCGCTGCGCCAGCGCATCGGCGGCCGCCCGCTCTACATTTCCGTCGACATCGACGTGCTCGACCCGGCGCACGCCCCGGGCACCGGCACCCCCGAAGCGGGCGGCATGACCAGCCGTGAACTGCTGGAGATCCTGCGCGGGCTGCGGGACTGCAACCTCGTCGGCGCGGATGTGGTGGAGCTCGCCCCGGCCTACGATCACGCCGAGATCACCGCCATCGCGGCCTCCCACGTCGCCTACGACCTGGTGAGCCTGCTCAGCCTGGGAAAGAGCGCATGACACAACGGATAGGCGGCGATGTAGTCGTCGAAACCCTGCACGCGCTCGGCGCGGACACCGTGT
Source organism: Amycolatopsis sp. cmx-4-54 (assembly GCF_046548895.1). Lineage (NCBI taxonomy): Bacteria > Bacillati > Actinomycetota > Actinomycetes > Pseudonocardiales > Pseudonocardiaceae > Amycolatopsis > Amycolatopsis sp. cmx-4-54. The sequence continues at coordinate 120,809 of NZ_JAEBEJ010000005.1, read as the reverse complement.
TCGGCCTGCCGGGCCAGCACGCGCTCGGCCTGTTCGAAGCGCTGCGGCGCACTGACGACCTGCGCGTCATCAGCTCACGGGTGGAGAACAACCTGGCGTTCGCGGCCGACGGGCACGCCCGTGCCCGGCTCGCGGCGGATCCCGAGGGTCCGGTCCCGGTGACGCCGATGATCGTGTCGACCGGTCCCGGCGCGTTGCTGACTTTGGCTTCCTTGCAGGAATCCCGGGCGGCTTCGATTCCGGTGCTCGGAATCTCCAGCCAGATCCCGGTCGCCGGGCTCGGCGGCGGACGGCACGGGTATCTGCACGAACTGCCCGATCAGCAGGCCAGTTTCCGTGACGTGGTGAAGTCGGTGCACGTGGTGCGCACCGTCAGCCAGATCCCGACGGCGCTGCGCGAAGCCTGGGAATCGGCGGCGACCGCGCCGTACGGGCCGGTATGGGTCGAGATCCCGCAGGACATCCTGCTGGCGACGACGGATCTGCCGCGGATCACGTCCGTGACCGCACAGCCCGCACCGCTTTCGCCGTTGCCGGAGCTCGTCGCCGAGGCCGCGGATCTCCTTGGCGCGGCTAAGAATCCGGTGATCCTCGCCGGTGGTGGCGCGTTGCGGTCGGGCGCACAGGCGGAGCTGAAGGCGCTCGCGGAGGCGTTGCGCGCGCCGGTGCTGTCGACGTTCGGCGGCAAGGGCGTCTTCGGCTGGGACCACGAACTTTCCGGGCAGTCGTGGCTCGAAGACTGGCACAGCACCGAGTTCCTGTCGGCCGCGGACGTACTGCTGGTGCTGGGTTCCGGGCTCGGCGAGCTGTCCAGCAACTATCGCGAATTCGCCCCGCGCGGCCGGGTGATCCAGGTCGAGGCCGACCTCGGGAAACTGGAGTCGAACTACCCGGCGCTGGGCATCCACGCCGACGTCCGCCTTGTCCTGCAAGGACTTCTGGAGCTGGTTCCGTTCCGTCAGAGCGACGGCGTCGCGGAAGAAGCGGTCGCGGAACTGCTGACCAACGTACGCGAACGCCTCGACGCACAGGATCTCGCGGCCGAACGCAAGCTGATCGACGACATCCGCGCGGCGATCCCCGAAGGCACGCAGACGTTCTGGGACATGACGATCGCGGCCTACTGGGCCTGGTCGGCGTGGAACCCCGAAGGCGCGCCGATCCACACCGCGCAGGGCGCGGGCGGGCTCGGCTACGGCCTGCCCGGCGCGCTGGGCGGCGCGGCGGCGACCGGCGGCCCGACGCTCGCGGTGTCCGGTGACGGCGGCGCGATGTACGGCATCGCGGAACTGGCGACGGCGGTCCAGCACGGGCTGGACGTCACGTGGCTCGTCATCGACGACGGCGGCTACGGCATCCTGCGCGAATACCTGACCGGCGCGTTCGGCCAGTCCACGGCCACCGAACTCGCGCGGCCCGATTTCGCCGCGCTGGCGGAGTCTTTCGGCGTCGGTGCCACCGTGTCCTTTTTGGACAGTATCGGGAAGGACCTTGCCGACGCGCTGGGCACACCCGGTCCGTCAGTGGTTGTCCTCCCCGCCTTCCTGAAGATGTTCGAGCCGACCCACCTGGAGAAGAAATGACTCAGGTCCTGAATTTCGTCGACGGCGCCGAGGTACCGGCGTCGGGCTCGCGGACGCTCGATCTGGTCGACCCCGCCACCGGCGAGGTCTTCGGCACCAGCGTCCTGTCCGAGCAGTCCGATGTGGACACCGCACTGGTGGCCGCCGAGCGGGCGTTCAAGGTGTGGCGCAAGAGCACTCCGGCCCAGCGGCAGCTCGCGCTGCTGAAGATCGCCGACGCGGTGGAGTCCCGCGCGGAGGAGTTCGCCGAACTCGAAATCCGCGAGACCGGCAAGATCCGCGCCGTCGTGCTGGACGAGGAGATCCCGGAATGCGTCAGCGCGCTGCGGTTCTTCGCCGGTGCGGCACGGCAGCTCGAAGGCACCGCGTCCGGGGAGTACCTGCCCGGGCATACGTCCGCGATCCGTCGCGAGCCGGTCGGCGTCTGCGCGCAGATCGCGCCCTGGAACTACCCGCTGATGATGGGCGTGTGGAAGATCGCCCCGGCGCTGGCCGCGGGCAACACCGTCGTGCTGAAGCCCGCGGAGACCACTCCGTCGACGGCCGTCCTGCTGGCGAAGGTGGCGGCGGAGTTCCTGCCGCAGGGCGCGTTCAACGTACTGTGCGGCGACCGCGACACCGGCCGCGCGCTGGTGAAGCATCCGATCACCGATCTGGTGTCGATCACCGGATCGACCCGCGCCGGTATCGACGTCGCCACCGTCGCCGCGACCGACCTGAAGCGCACGCACCTCGAACTCGGCGGCAACGCGCCGCTGCTGGTCTTCGGCGACGTGAACCTCGCCGAGGCGGCCGAGGGCATCGTCGGGGCGGCGTTCTACAACGCCGGGCAGGACTGCACCGCGGGCAGCCGGGTGCTGGTGGACGCGGCGATCCACGACGCGTTCGTCGCAGAGCTGACCAAGGCCGCCGCCGCGCAGAAGCCCGGCACGGACTTCGGCCCGCTCAACAGCGAAGCGCAGTTCGGCCGGGTTCGCGGCCTCGTCGAGCGGCTTCCCGCCCACGCCCGCTTGGAGACCGGCGGCTCGCCCGCCGGTGACCGCGGTTTCTTCTTCTCCCCCACCGTGATCTCCGGCTTGAAGCAGGACGACGAGATCGTGCAGGAGGAGATCTTCGGCCCGGTGATCACCGTCCAGTCCTTTGTGGACGAGGACGAGGCGGTGCGCCTGGCCAACGGCGTCCCGTACGGGCTCGCGTCGTCGATCTGGACCAACGACTTGTCACGCGCGACCCGCGTTTCGGGCGAACTCGACTTCGGCTGCGTCTGGGTCAACACCCACGGGCCGCTGGTCTCGGAAATGCCCCATGGCGGCTTCGGGCACTCGGGCCACGGGAAGGACCTCTCGTCCTACTCCTTCGCCGAGTACACCCGCGTCAAGCACGTCATGACCCGCTTCGCCTGACCGCGTTTCGTCCTCTGGACGCGGTCCTTGCACACGCAAGTACCGCATTCAGAGGACGAAACGCATAGCTGGAGGTCCCCATGGGTGACAAGGTCACCGAAGTCGAGCAGCACGGTATCGCGCCGATCCCGCCGGAGGAACAGACGTCGCGCCCGCGCGACCTGTTCCGGATGGCGTTCGGCGGCGCGAACACCTTCGCCACGATCATCCTCGGGACGCTCCCGATCGCCTTCGGCCTGAGCTTCTGGGCGGCCGTCGCGGCCACCGTCGCGGGCGTGGTCGTCGGCGCGCTCGTGCTCTCGCCGATGTCGTTGTTCGGCCCGCTCACCCGGACCAACAACGCCGTCTCCTCGGGCGCGCACTTCGGCGTCGTCGGCCGTTGTGTCGGCTCCTTCCTCTCCCTGCTGACGGCGATCACGTTCTTCGCCATCTCGGTCTGGGTGAGCGGCGACGCCGTCGCCGGTGCGGCACAACGGCTTTTCGGCTTCGACGGCGGCGAAGTGCTGCGCGGTGTCGCGTACGGCGTCATCGCGATCGCGACGCTGGTGGTGTGCATCTACGGCTACCGGTTCATGTTGCTGGTGAACCGGGTCGCCGTGGTGCTGGGCACGGCGATCATGCTGCTCGGGATCGTGGCCTACGGCGGCACGTTCGACCCCGGGTTCGCCGGCACCGGCACCTACGCGCTCGGGGATTTTTGGCCGACCTGGATCCTTGCCGCGCTCACCACGATGGCGAACCCGATCTCGTTCGGCGCCTTCCTCGGCGACTGGACGCGCTACATCCCCGCGCGTCACAGCCGCCGTTCCCTGCTGGCCGCGCCCTTCCTGGCGCAGGTGGCGACGTTGCTGCCGTTCGGGTTCGGTATCGCCACCGCGACGCTGGTCGCGGACCCGGCCGACTACATCACCGGTCTGACCGCGATCTCCCCGCTCTGGTACGCGATCCCGCTGATCGTGGTCGCGCTGATCGGCGGGCTGTCCACCGGTACGACGTCGCTCTACGGGACCGGGCTGGACTTCAGCTCGATCTTCGTGAAACTGAGCCGCGTGCAGGCGACACTGCTGATCGGCTCGCTCAGTGTCGTGTTCATCTTCGTCGGCAATTTCGTGCTGGACATGGTGTCGAGCATCAACGCCTTCGCGACGCTGATCGTGCTGTGCACCTCACCGTGGATGGTGATCATGATGATCGGTTTCGTGCTGCGGCGCGGGTTCTACGATCCGGACGACCTCCAGGTGTTCAACCAGGGCCGCAAGGGCGGGCGCTACTGGTTCACCCGCGGCGTGAACTGGCGCGCGATGGCCGCGTGGATCCCGGCGACGACGCTGGGCCTGCTGACCGCCAACACCCCGATGATCGCCGGGCCGTTCAAGGACATCGCGGGCGGCGTGGACGTCAGCATGGTGGTGACGCTGTGCACGGCGGCGATCGCGTACCCGGTGCTGGTGAAGCTCTTCCCCGAACCGCGGGAGGTCTACTCCTACGCGGAGCCTGTCGCGGAACCGGCCGTCGCGGTTTAGGCGAACCGACGCAGCGCCCCGAGGAACAGCGCGTCGAAGGCGCGATCCGGGAGCACCCGGCGCACGAACAGGATCGGCTTCGCCCCGAACCCGGCGGCGTAGCGGGTCTTCGGGCGCCGGGCCCGGACGGCCTTCAGAATCACGTCGGCGATCACCTTCGGATGGGAACCGCGCGCGGCTCCGTCGAAGAGCTTCGCGAGCCAACCTGAGCCCCTTTTCGCGCGACCACTGGGTATGCAGCGTCGTACGTTTCTGCGTGCTTCAGCCTTGTCCGCCGGCCTGGCAGGCGTCACCGCGCCCGCCGCTTCCGCCGCCGCCCCGTTACGGGTGCAGATCCTGATGTTCGACGGCGTGGAGGAACAGGATTTCGTCGCGCCCGTCGAAGTACTCGGCCTGGCCGGGAAGCTCACCGGCGGCGCCGTGGTCACCTCGCCCGTGGCCGCGGGGCGGCCCGGACCCGTGAAATGCACCTACGGCACCGTCGTCGAGGTCCCGCGCTCGTGGTCGCCCGGCGAGGCCGACGTCCTCGTCGTGCCCGGTGGCGGCTACACCGACCGGAACGGCCCCGGAGTGCACCGCCTCAACGCCGATCAGGGGTTTCTACGGCGCCTCGCCGCGTCGCGGGCGCTGCCCGTCGGGATCTGCACCGGCACGATGGTGCTGTCCGCCGCCGGCCTGACGAAGGGCCGCAACGCGACGACGCATCACGGCGCGAAGGCGGATCTGGCCGCACAGGGCGCGAAGGTGATCGACGCGCGTGTCGTCGACGACGGCGATCTGATCACCGGCGGCGGGATCACCGCGGGGCTCGAGGTTTCGCTGTGGGCTCGTGGAGCGCTTTCTGGGCGCGAAGGTCGCTCAGCGGGCCGAAGTGGTGCTGGAGTACGAGCGGCGAGGCACTGTCTGGCGGGCCTAGCGCGTGCTGGCCCCCAAGTGCGCCGGACCGTGTGAGTTTTTGGTCATCTAACGACCAGAAATCACACGGTCACCGACTCAGCCCTCGCCGACGCCCCAGTCCTCCGCAACTCGTGCTTGAACGATGATCCGGCCCACGGTCGCCTGATCGACTTGGGCGTATCGCGCGCTCCGGCGCTGTGGCACACCGATCGAAACGCCTTGCACATCAGGTAATTCCGCGATTTCGTCGCCGTCGCGATCCGGTCGGCCCTCGGCTGAATCTGCCGCAACACCACGTTGCGAAAGCCACTTTCGCAACCTTCAACGTTGCGAAAGTGGCTTTCGCAACGTCGTCACGGCCCCACGAACGCGCATCTCAACGGTGCGTGTCCTCCGGCGCCGGCGTCCGGCTAGCCAGCTTCGCCGACCACTCGGTCACCCGCCGCGCCACGTCCTGCGCGGTGAGCCCGACGCGGGCCAGCACCTCCTCGCGCGAACCGTGGTCGTGGAACACCTGCGGCACCGCGAGATCACGCAGCGGCACATCGCATTCGGCGTCGCGGAACAGCGCGGCCAGCGCGGAGCCGAAACCACCGTGCCGCCCGCTGTCCTCGACGGTCACGACGAGCTTGTGCTGCTCGGCCAGCGCCACCAGCTCGGCGGGTGCGGGGACGACCCAGCGCGGGTCCACCACGGTCACGCCGATGCCCTGATCGGCCAGCCGGTCCGCGGCGGCGAGCCCGAGCATCGCGAACGCGCCCACCGCGACGAGCAGGACGTCGGCTTCACCGGCGGGTTTGCGCAGCACGTCCACGGTGCCGACGCGTTCCACGGCGGGCACCGAGTCGACCACGCCGCCCTTGGAGAACCGCAGCGCCGTCGGCCCGTCCTCGACGGCGACGGCCTCCCGCAGTTCCTCGCGCAGCGTTCCGGCGTCTCGCGGGGCGGCGACCCGCATGCCGGGCACCATGCCGAGCAGCGAGAGGTCCCACATGCCGTGGTGACTCGGCCCGTCCGGTCCGGTGATACCCGCCCGGTCCAGCACCAGCGTCACCGGCTGGCGGTGCAGCGCGACGTCCATCAGGACCTGGTCGAACGCGCGGTTCAGGAAGGTCGAGTAGACCGCGACGACGGGGTGCTTGCCGCCCATCGCGAGCCCGGCGGCCGAGGTCACCGCGTGCTGCTCGGCGATCCCGACGTCGTACCAGCGGTCCGGGTAGGCCTCGGCGAACTTGTGCAGACCGGTCGAGCGCAGCATGGCCGCGGTGATCGCGACGACGTCCTCGCGGTCGGCGCCGATCTTCACCAGCTCGTCGGCGAAGACGCCGGTCCAACTCGGGCCCTTGACCGGTGGCAGGCCGGTTTCCGGGTCGATCGGGTCGGTCTGGTGCATCTGGTCGGCCTGGTTGGTCACCGCGGGCTCGTAGCCGTGCCCCTTCTCGGTGACCACGTGGACGATGACCGCGCCGCCGAAGTCGCGGGCGCTCTGGAACGCCTTCTCCAGCGCGACAAGATCGTGCCCGTCGACCGGGCCGAGGTACTTGAGGCCGAGGTCGGAGAACATCATCTGCGGGCTCAGCGCGTCCTTCAAGCCCGCCTTCGCCGCGTGCAGCGCCGCGTAGATCGGCTTGCCGACGACGGGCGTGTGCCGCAGCAGTTCCTTGCCGCGGTCCAGAACGCGCTCGTAGCCCGGCTTGAGCCGCAGCGACGCGAGGTGGTCCGCGACCCCGCCGATGGTCGGCGAGTACGAGCGGCCGTTGTCGTTGATGACGATGACGACCGGGCGGCGCGGGTTCGCGGCGATGTTGTTGAGCGCCTCCCAGCACATGCCGCCGGTCAGCGCGCCGTCGCCGACGACGGCGATCGCGTGCCTGCCGCCCCCGCCGAGTTCGAACGCCTTCGCCAGACCGTCCACATAGGACAACGCGGTCGACGCGTGGCTGTTCTCGACGAGGTCGTGCTCGCTTTCGCAGCGCGCCGGGTAGCCGGTGAGGCCGCCGAGCTGGCGCAGCTTGCCGAAGCCGTCGTGACGGCCGGTGACGATCTTGTGCACGTACGCCTGGTGACCGACGTCCCACACGATGGCGTCGTCCGGCGAGTCGAAGACCCGGTGCAGCGCCATGGTCAGCTCGACCACACCCAGGTTCGGGCCGAGATGACCACCGGCGAGCCGCACCTTTTCGACGAGGAAGTCCCGGATCTCCGCGGCCAGCTCGTCGAGCTGCTCCGGGTTCATCCGCTTCAAGTCGGCCGGTCCGTGCACGGACTCGAGCAACGTCACTCTCCCACCTCGCCTGGTTCCTCTTCCGCCGTTCCGACCAGTCTACGGAGGGCACCTGAGAGTCTTCCGTCCACCGCGTCACGGGTCACATGTCAGAAAATCACCACTCGACACCCGACGGTGTGAACATGGTCTCTTTTGCCAAGTAGCGGTCACGTGGGGTGCCCGCGATAATCGCTGCTCGACGGTTGAGCAGGAGCCGGTTCCGGAGGGCTTGATGGCGGACTTTTTCATCGGTGGCGAGTGGGTCGACGCGGTAGGCGGTGGTCGCCGGGAAATCCGCTGCCCCGCGGACGGGTCGCTGGTCGCGGAGGTCGCCGAAGGCACCCGTGAGGACACCGAAGCGGCCATCGCCGCCGCGAGGAAGGCGTTCGACACCGGCCCGTGGCCGCGGACACCCGCTCCGCAGCGCGGCGACCTGCTGCTGAAGGCCGCTGACCTGCTCGACCGGGACGCCGCGGCCTTCGCCCGCGCCGAGTCGCTCGACACCGGGAAACGGCTGGTCGAGAGCGAATACGACATGGCCGACATCGCCGCGTGCCTGCGCTACTTCGGCAAGCTCGCGGCGAACGACGCCGGCCGCGTGGTCGACACCGGCAACCCGGACGCGTTCAGCCGGATCGTGCACGAGCCGGTCGGCGTCTGCGGGCTGATCACGCCGTGGAACTACCCGCTCCTGCAGACCATCTGGAAGGTCGCCCCCGCGCTCGCGGCGGGCAACACGTTCGTCCTCAAACCCAGCGAGCTGACCCCGCACACCTCGATCATGCTGATGAAGCTGCTGACCGAGGCCGGGCTGCCCGGCGGCGTCGCGAACCTGGTGCTCGGCGCCGGTGCGCAGGCCGGGGCGCCGCTGTCCGAGCATCCGGACGTCGACCTCGTGTCGTTCACCGGCGGCCTCGCGACCGGCAAGATCATCGCCGCCTCCGCGGCCGCGACCATCAAGAAGGTCGCGCTGGAACTGGGCGGCAAGAACCCGAACGTCGTCTTCGCCGACTCGGACTTCGAGACCGCCGTCGACTACGCGCTGACCGCGGTGTTCCTGCACTCCGGGCAGGTCTGTTCGGCGGGCGCGCGGCTGATCGTCCAAGAGGAGTGGCATGACAGGTTCGTCGACGAACTCGTCCGCCGTGCCGAACTGATCCGACTGGGTGGACCTTTCGACCCGAAGGCTGAAACCGGTCCGCTGATCTCGGCCGCCCATTTGGAAAAGATCGAACGCTACGTCGCCGCGGCGCTGGAAGACGGCGCCGTCCTGCGCACCGGCGGCAAACGCCCCGACGATCGCGAGCTCGCGAAGGGGCACTACTACCTGCCGACCATCCTCGACCACGTGAAGCAGGGCAGCAGCGCCGTCGTCGACGAATCGTTCGGCCCCGTGCTCACCGTCGAGACCTTCACCGACGAGGACGACGCCGTCCGCATCGCCAACGACACGCACTACGGCCTCGCGGGCGCGGTGTTCACCTCGGACGCCTCCCGCGCGCAGCGGGTCGCGAACCGGCTGCGGCACGGCACGATCTGGATCAACGATTTCCACCCGTATCTGCCGCAGGCGGAATGGGGTGGCTACAAGCAGTCCGGCTTCGGGCGCGAACTCGGCCCGACCGGGCTCGCCGAGTACACGGAGGCGAAGCACATCTACCAGAACCTCCGGCCCGCTCCACAGCGCTGGTTCTCCGGGGAGCCCGCGTCCAACTGAAGAGGGGAAATCGCCGATGAGCAATCCTTCCGATGACGGCCTCGCCGGTTTCGGCTACAAACAGGAACTCGAAAGAACGCTCGGCAATTTCCACACCTTCGCCGCGGGGATCAGCTACATCTCGATCCTGACGGGGACCTTCCAGCTGTTCTACTTCGGTTTCAGCTTCGGCGGGCCCGCGTACTGGTGGTCGTGGCCGATGGTGTTCGTCGGCCAGCTGATGGTGGCGCTGTCGTTCGCCGAGCTGGCCGCGCACTATCCGGTCGCCGGGTCGATCTACAACTGGTCGAAACGGCTCGGCAGCCCGCACGTCGCCTGGCTGGCCGGGTGGATGATGCTGACCGCCTCGATCGTCAGCATCGCCGCGGTCGCGCTGGCGTATCAGATCACGCTCCCCCAGATCTCGTCGTTCTTCTCCTTCTCCGGCGACAGCGCGGTGAACGCGGTCATCCTGGGCAGCGGGCTGATCGTGTTCACGACGCTGGTGAACGCCTGGGGCGTGAAGCTGATGGCGCGGATCAACAGCGCCGGGGTGTTCATCGAACTGATCGCCGCGGTCCTGTTGATCGTCGCGCTCGCGGTCAACATCACGCGGGGCCCCGAGGTCGTCATGCAGACCAACAACACCGGCGCCGACCAGCCGTGGGGCTATTTCGGGGCGTTCCTGGTCGCGTCGCTCGCGTCGACCTACGTCATGTACGGCTTCGACACCGCCAGCTCGCTCGGCGAGGAGTCCCACGACCCGCGCAAGAACGCGCCCAAGGCGATCCTGCGCGCGCTGATCGCGTCGTTCGTCATCGGCGGGCTGATCCTCATCCTCGCGCTGATGGCCGTCGGCGACATCAACAACCCGGAGATCGCGACCGGCGGGCTCCAGTTCATCGTGCTGGACGTCCTCGGCAGCACGATCGGCACGATCTTCCTGCTGGCGGTCGTCATCGCCATCACCGTGTGCAACCTGGCCGTGCAGTCGGCGGCGATCCGGATGATGTTCGCGATGGGCCGCGACAACAACCTGCCCGCCGGGAAGCATCTGGCCCGGGTGTCGCCGAAGACGAAGACGCCGGTGATCCCCGCGATCGTGTCCGGCGTGATCGCGGTGCTGATCCTGGTGGTCAACGTCGGCCAGCCGCAGATCTTCACGGTGATCACCAGTATCGGCATCATCATGATCTACCTGGCGTATCTGCTGGTCACCGTTCCGATGCTGGTCAAACGCCTGCGCGGGCAGTGGCCGCCGCCCAAGGTGGCGGGCACCAAGTACTTCTCGCTCGGCAAACTGGGGCTGCCGGTCAACATCCTCGGCGTGCTGTGGGGCGGCGCGATCGTGGTGAACCTGGCGTGGCCGCGGCGCGAGGTCTACAACGCGACCGAGCCGTACCACTGGTACCTCGAATGGGGGGCCGTGCTGTTCGTCGGCGCGGTGGCGGTCGTCGGTTTCGCGTATTACTGGTTCGTCCTGCGGCACAAGAGCGGCGTCCTGGCCGACCACGCCGCGGAAGCACTTCCCGAGGAGGCGGCACAGTGACCGGAGAGTTCGACTACATCGTCGTCGGCGGCGGGACGGCGGGTTCGGTGGTCGCCGCGAGACTCTCGGAAGACCCGGACGTCACCGTGGCGCTCCTGGAAGCCGGACCGTCCGATGTGGACGATCCGGCGGTACTGGAACTGACGAAGTGGATGGCGCTGCTGGAATCCGGCTACGACTGGGACTATCTGGTCGAACCGCAGGAGTCCGGCAACTCGTTCCTGCGCCACGCCCGCGCGCGGGTGCTCGGTGGCTGCTCGTCGCACAACTCGTGCATCGCGTTCTGGGCGCCGGCCGAAGACCTCGACGAATGGGCGTCGCTCGGCCTGCCCGGCTGGTCTTCGAAGGATATTTTCCCGCTGTACCAACGGCTTGAGACCAACGACGGTCCCGGCGACCACCACGGCCGCTCCGGTCCGGTGACGATCCGCTCGGTCCCGCCGAACGACCCGACCGGTGTCGCGCTGCTGCAGGCCTGCGAGCAGGCGGGCATCCCGAGGACGGAGTTCAACTCGGGCAAGACCGTGACGCACGGGGCGAACTGGTTCCAGATCAACGCGCGGGAGGACGGCACGCGGTCGTCCGCGTCGGTGTCGTATCTGCATCCGATCATCGGCCGGCGGCCGAACCTGGAGATCATCACCGGCGCCCGTGTCCGGCGGCTGCTGTTCGACGGCAAACGCTGCACCGGCGCGGAATACCTGGCCGACGACCTGATCCACGGTGTCCCGCTGCGGGCGCGGCGCGAGGTCATCCTGTCTTCGGGTGCGATCGACACCCCGAAACTCCTGATGCTGTCGGGGATCGGCCCCGCCGAGCATCTGCGCGAGGTCGGTGTCGACGTCCTGGTGGACTCCCCCGGCGTCGGCGAGAACCTGCAGGATCACCCCGAAGGCGTCATCCAGTGGGACGCGCTGCAGCCGATGACGACCGAGTCCACGCAATGGTGGGAGATCGGCATCTTCACTACCACCGAGGAGGGGCTCGACCGGCCGGACCTGATGTTCCACTACGGCTCGGTGCCGTTCGACATGAACACCCTCCGGCAGGGGTATCCGACCACGGAGAACGGTTTCTGCCTGACCCCGAACGTCACCCGCGCACGGTCGACCGGGACGGTGCGGCTGCGCAGCCGTGACTACCGGGACAAGCCGAAGGTGGACCCGCGGTACTTCACCGACGAGCACGACATGCGGGTGATGACCTACGGCATCAAACTGGCCCGCAAGATCGCCGAGCAGCCCGCGCTGGACGAATGGGCGGGCACGGAACTGGCGCCCGGCAAGGACGTCAAGACCGACGACGAGATCGCGGACTACCTGCGCAAGACGCACAACACGGTCTATCACCCCTCGTGCACCGCGAAAATGGGCGGTGACGGCGACCCGATGGCCGTACTGGACGCGCGTCTGCGAGTGCGGGGGGTCGAAGGCCTGCGGGTCGCCGACGGTTCGGCGATGCCGTTCCTGGTCGCGGTGAACCCGTGCATCACGACGATGGCGATCGGTGAGCGGTGTGCGGACATGCTGAAGGAGGACGCGCGCTCCTGACTTCACACTGAAGGCCCCCTTGCCGCGGCGAGGGGGCCTTCGCTTTGCCCTGGAAAACCGGTGGAGCGGTCCCTCCTCGGCCATTACCGTGCTGCCGGACCACGTCGTCGAGCCGGAGGGCCCTGCCGTTGTACGCCCTGTGAGACCTCCCGAGCGCTGATTTCGTCGCGCGTCGCCCTGGGCGCCGCGCTTCCTTTTGCTGCGGATTTCTCACTGGAACGGGTGTATTCCTGTGCTCGAAAACTGGGTGGTCGTCCCCACTTGCCTGCCTGTCGTCCTCCGCCGTTGTCACGTCTGCCCGTCCGGGCGCTTCCGGGCGAACGGCAGATTTCGCGTCAACGCCCACCACAAACTCCTCGACGTCTGGCTTCTCGTGCGCTGCACCGGATGCGGGGACACCGCGAAACTCACGATCCTGGAGCGCGTGAACGTTCGCTCCGTCCGGCCTGAACTGCTGGAGCGGCTGCACGAGAACGACCTGGGGTTGGCGGCCGAACTGCTCCAGGATCCGGCCGTGCTCCGCCGTAACCACGTCTCCCTCGATTGGGAGGGCGCGTGGCGGCTCGATACCGGCTCTACGTGTCAGGGGGACTTTCGCGAGGTCTCGGTTCGCTTCGAGGCTCGGATCCCGGTCCGGCCGGCGCGGGTGATCGCTGAAGGGTGCGGCCTTTCGCGGGGCGAGGTCGAGCGGCTGATCGAGGAAGGGAAGGTGATTTCGGCGGTGCGGTTGACCGGGAAAGCGACCGGCGATTTCACCTTCACGCTGAAACGCTGACTTGGTCACGGGATTTCACGTGACTGGACGGACGACACACGTGATCAGGTGGACGACACACGTGATCAGATGGACGACGCTTCATGGAGAAGGCCCGGCCACGCACGTGTCGTCCGTCCAGTCACACGTGTCGTCCGGCCAGTCACACGTGTCGTCCATCCGATCACGAACGCCGTACTCCGCGGAGTGCGCGAAAGTGGCTTTCGCGACTCCCCCAGACCACTGGTCTCACAACCACTGGGGCGACCAACTCGCGCTCACGACCACCTGAACCCGACCGCCCTCGCCTCACGCGATCTCAGAAGTAGATGGCCGCCGGTGTTCCCCGATTGCCCATCATCTGGTCCAGCGCCCACGCCCGTCCGAATTCCGCCAGCGCCGGACCCGACCAGTACCCGGAAATGCTGACTCCCTTCCACAGTGGCATCTTCGGCCCGTTCAGGGTTCCGTGACCGACCTGCACCTGGACCGCGCCTTCCACCCAGGTGAAGACGAAATGCGCGTACATGAACACCCAGGCTTGCCTGCCCAGCAGATCGCGCGCGAGCACCGGCCCCTCTGATGGATACGGTGCCGTGTAGATGACTTGTTTCCGGCCGTTCCGGTAACTGATCTCCTGTGCCGTGACACCGGGAGGAAGCATCGGCGGTTCCACGTGGTCAGTCCCTCACGATGGAGATCGCGCCGCGCCCGTCGCAGCCTTTACCGCCGCATACCGCAGTAAGATAGTTCATGATGTGAGCTTGAGTTCCCTTACCGATTCCGGAAGTCGTGAACTCAAGTTAGCCAGCACGAAGACACCAGGACAAGCCGAACGAAGCCGATCCATTCCGACGGATTACAAATCCCGAATCATTGCAGCAACGCAACGCATTCGACGTGGTGCGTCATCGGGAAAGCGTCGAATGCGCGCAGGTCGACCAGCCTGTAACCGTGCCCCGCGAACAGCGCGATGTCCCGCGCCAGCGCGGCGGGGTCGCAAGCCACGTAGACGATCCGGTCGGGCGAACCCTCCACAATGGACTCGACGACGGCCTTGCCCGCACCCTTGCGCGGCGGGTCGAGGACGACGACGTCGACCGGTTTCGGGGCATCGGCCAGCAGGTGTTCGACGCGGCCGGAGCGCCAGCGGACCTGCGGGAGGCCGGCCAGGTTCTCCTCACCGTCGGCGACGGCACGCCGGCCGGATTCGATGGCCAGAACACGCCCGCGCGGGCCGACCTGCTCGGCGAGCACCGACGCGAAAAGGCCGACACCGGCATACAGGTCCCATGCCACGCCGTCACGCGGCGCCTCCGCCCATTCCGCGACGACGGCGGCCAGCGTGTCCGCGGCGGCCGGGTGGACCTGCCAGAAGCCGTGGGCGTCCAGGCGCCAGTCGCGACCGGCGGCGTGCTGCACGGCGATTCCGCCGGCCAGCTGCCGCGAGCGGGTCTTGCCGTGGACCGTCGACAGGTCGCGAAGGTGCACCTTCCCCTCGCCGTCCTTGGTTACCTCGATTTCGCTGCCGGGCCGCCATTTCCGCGAAACGACGTCGTCGAGCGCGCCGGGGACGGTGATCGGGCAGTCGTCGATCGCGATCACGCGGTGACTGTGGTGCGCCCGGAAACCCGCCCTGCCGTCCTTGCCCGCGACGAGCCGGACGCGGCTGCGCCAGTCCAGCGGGCCACCGTCGAGAGCTTCGACGACGACCTCGCGCTCGATCCCGGCCAGCCGCTTGAGCTGCTCGGCGACCACCGCCGCCTTGAGCTCACGCTGATATCCGGGTGTGGCGTGCTGCCAGTCGCAGCCGCCGCACTCCCCCGGCGCCGCGAGCGGGCACGGCGGCTCGACGCGGTCCGGCGACGCCTCGAGGACCTCGACGGCGTCGGCGCGGCAGAACGACCCGCCCTTGTCTTCGGTGACCGAGGCCAGGACCCGCTCCCCGGGCAACGCGTGCCGCACGAACACGACCCGCCCCTCCGCCCGCGCGACGCAGTGCCCGCCGTGCGCGACCGCGCCGACCTCCAGCTCGATCGTTCGTCCGAGCCAGGTGCCGGTCGACGCGTCCACACTCATTCTGCTTTGTCCTTCTTCGTTTCGGGTTGCTTGACCACCGGGGAGAATCCACGCCGCACGTCGCCTGCCGCCGGCCGTGCCTTCCGGTCGCGTTTGATCGCCTTTTCCGACGATTCGAGCTGCCACGGCACGCTGGTCACCATGACGCCGGGCTGGAACAGGAGCCTGCCCTTGAGCCGCAGCGCGCTCTGGTTGTGCAGAACCTGCTCCCACCAGTGCCCGACCACGTATTCGGGGATGAACACGGTCACCACGTTGCGTGGGTTGTCGCCGCGGACGCGCTTCACGTAGTCCAGCACCGGTTTCGTGATCTCGCGATACGGCGATTCGATCACCTTCAGCGGCACCTTGAAATTGTGGTCGTCCCATTCCTGGACGAGTTTACGGGTCTCGACGTCGTCGACGTTCACCGTGACGGCTTCGAGGACGTCCGGCCGCACGGCCTTGGCGTAGGAGAGCGCGCGCAGGGTCGGCAGGTGCAGTTTCGAAATCAGCACGATCGCGTGGTTGCGCGAAGGCAATACGGTCGGCTTGCGGTCCATCTCGCGCAATTCCTCCGCGACCCGGTCGTAATGCTTTCGGATCGCGGTCATCAGGATGTAGATCGCCACCATGGCCGCGATCGCGATCCACGCGCCGAGCAGGAACTTCGTGACCAGCACGATGATCAGCACGGTGCCGGTCATGGTGAGGCCGATCGCGTTGACCGTCTGCGAACGCCGCATCCGCCGCCGTACCACCGGATCGGTTTCCCTCGCCAGCAACCGGTTCCAGTGCCGGATCATGCCCGCCTGGCTGATCGTGAAGGAGACGAACACGCCCACGATGTAGAGCTGGATGAGTTTCGTGACCTCGGCGTCGAACGCGATGATCAGCACCAGCGCGAACGCCGAGAGGAACAGGATGCCGTTGGAGAAGGCCAGCCGGTCGCCCCGGGTGTGCAGCTGACGCGGCAGGTAACGGTCCTGGGCGAGGATCGAGCCGAGCACCGGGAAACCGTTGAACGCGGTGTTCGCGGCCAGCAGCAGGATGATGCCGGTGGCGAAGGAGATGTAGTAGAAGGCGGGGGTGAAGTCGGCGAACACCGCCTGCGCGATCTGCGCGACGATCGTCTTCTGCTCGTAGCCCGCCGGGGTGCCGGTGAGCTGCGTCGCCGGGTGCTCGGCGAATTTGACGTCGGTGATGATCGCCAGCGTGATGATGCCGACCAGCATCGTCACCGCGAGCACCCCCATCATCAGCAGGGTGGTCGCCGCGTTCTTCGATTTCGGCTTCTGGAACGCCGGGACGCCGTTGCTGATCGCCTCGACGCCGGTCAGCGCCGCCGCGCCGGAAGAGAACGTGCGCAGCAACAGGAAGAAAAAGGCGAAACCGGTCAAAGAGGCTTCTTCGTGCAGCTGGAAATCCGCGCTCTCGGCCCGCATGTCCGCGCCGGAGGCCGCCTCGATCAGGCCCCAGATCACCATGCCGAGGATGCCGATGATGAAGCCGTAGGTCGGGATCGCGAACGCTTTGCCCGATTCGCGCACTCCGCGCAGGTTCAGCGCGGTCAGCACGACCACGATGACGACCGCGGCGATCACCTTGTGCTGCGCCACCCAGGGAATCGCGGAGCCGATGTTCGCCACGCCGGACGATGTCGACACCGCCACGGTGAGCACGTAGTCGACCAGCAGCGCGCTGGCGACGGTGAGCCCGAATTTGCCGCCGAGATTGGTGTTGGCGACTTCGTAGTCACCGCCACCGCTGGGATAGGCGTGCACGTTCTGCCTGTAGGACGCGACCACGACCAGCATGACGAGCGCGACGGCGACGCCGATCCACGGCGCGAACGCGTACGCGGACAAGCCGGCGACGCTGAGGGTCAGGAAGATCTCCTCAGGCGCGTAGGCGACGCTCGACAACGCGTCGGACGCGAAAATCGGCAGCGCGATGCGCTTCGGCAGCAGCGTATGCGAGAGGCGGTCACTCCGGAATGGACGTCCGAGGACGAGCCGCTTCAATACGGTCGGGAACTTCGACACCTGGGAAGCGTAACGGCGGCGCGCAGCGTCTCCGTTGAGGGTGGTGGCGGGGAGGAAGGTGGAGCAGCTAACGGTGCTCACGGTAGGTTCGGCGCTGGTGTGTCCGGGTACCTGCGGACGGGTGAAACGTTCGCTGACTAAGGAGGCAGTGCGTGCACGTGGTGATCATGGGATGCGGCCGGGTCGGCGCATCCCTTGCCGCGGCGCTGGAGCGGCTGGGGCACGACGTCGCCGTCATCGACAAGAGCAGGCAGGCGTTCCGGCGGCTCGGCAGTGATTTCCACGGTCAGCAGGTGGTCGGCGTCGGCTTCGACCGGCAGGTGCTGATCGAAGCCGGGATCGAGCGCGCGGGGGCCTTCGCGGCGGTGTCGAGCGGCGACAACTCCAACATCATCTCGGCGCGGGTGGCCAGGGAGAACTTCGGCATCGACAAGGTCGTCGCCAGGATCTACGACCACAAGCGCGCGGCGGTCTACGAACGGCTCGGCATCCCGACCGTGGCGACCGTGCCGTGGACGACCGACCGGTTCCTGCGCACCCTCCTCCCCGACGGCGTCGCCTCGGTGTGGCGGGACCCGTCCGGCAGTGTGGCGCTCCTGCAGCTCCCCCTGCACGAGGGCTGGATCGGGCGCAGCGTGCGAGAGCTGCAGGACACCACCGGCGCGCGGGTCGCGTTCATGATGCGGTTCGGCACCGCCGTGCTGCCCGACACCAAGGCCGTGATCCAGGCCGACGACGTCGTGTACGTCGCCGCGAAATCGGGCACTGTCAGCGACGTGACCTCCGTCGCCGCTCGCGAACCGGAAGAGGAGAACTGATGCGGGTCGCGATTGCCGGGGCCGGCGCGGTGGGCCGGTCGATCGCCGCGGAGCTGATCGACGGGCGTCACCAGGTGATGCTCATCGAACGTGAGGCAGACCAGTTCGAGCCGCATACCGTGGAGCAGGCGGATTGGGTGCTGGGCGACGCGTGCGAGGTGTCGATCCTGGAGGAGTCCGGGATCGAGGAATGCGACGTCGTGATCGCCGCGACCGGTGACGACAAGGCGAACCTGGTGGTGTCGCTGCTGGCGAAGACCGAGTTCGCGGTACGCCGGGTGGTGGCGCGGGTGAACAACCCGGCCAACGAATGGCTGTTCAACGACGCCTGGGGCGTCGACGTCGCCGTGTCGACCCCGCGGATGCTCGCGGCGATGGTCGAAGAGGCGGTGAGCGTCGGCGATCTGGTGCGGCTGATGACGTTCCGGCAGAGCCAGGCGAACCTCGTCGAACTCACCCTCCCGGAGGAGACGCCGCTGGCGGGCAAGGCGGTCAGCGAGCTCAACCTGCCGCGTGACGCGGCACTGGTGACGATCCTGCGCGGGGACCGCGTGATCGTGCCGCAGCCCGAGGACCCGCTGGAGCCGGGTGACGAGCTGCTCTTCGTGGCGACTTCGGACGTGGAACCGGAGATCCGGACCGCGCTGGGGTACTGAAAGTCCCTGCCACGCTCACCTCAAGCGCTATGAAAGGTCCTTTCCTTGCAAATTTTGCAAGGAAAGGACCTTTCATGGCACGCGGGACTTGACGAGATGGGCTAGTTCTCGACGGCGGGCGCCTGCGCGTACTTCGCGCGCAGGCGCGCCTCGACCTCTTCGTCGGTCTCTTCGCGCGGGGCCTCTTCGGCCAGCGCCTTGAGGTGCTTGTCCGACCGCCGCACCGCCCAGACGACCGTGAGCAGGCCGAGCGCGTACAGCGGATATCCCATCGCGATCTTCGCGAAGGCCAGCCAGCCGGTGTGGTCCTCGTCGTACAGCCAGCGCTGCACGACGAACCGGGCGCCGAAGATCAGCGCCATGGCGCCGGTCGCGATCGAATACGCGATCAGCGACTTCTTGTCCTTGCGCCAGGCGTGGCCGCTGCCGTTGAGCGCGTTCCACACCACGCCGGCGAGCGGCCAGCGGACGAGGATCGAGAGCACGAAGACACCGCAGTAGACCAGGCTCGTCCAGATGCCGAACAGGAAGAATCCCTTGGCCGAGCCGGTCCGGTAGGCGATGAACGCCGCGATCGCCACCCCGAAGAAGCCGGAGATCGCGGGCTGCAGCGGCTCCTTGCGCACGATCCGCAGCACGGTGATCGCCACCGCGCTGCCCACCGCGGCCCAGATCCCCACCGTGAGCCCGAAGATCGCGTTCGCGATCACGAACACGATGACCGGCAGCGAGGAATAGAACAGTCCGGACAACCCGCCCATCTGTTCCAACAGGGTGGGCGGGGGCTTCTTGTCTTCGGTCTTCTCTTCGCCGCCGACGGGTTCACTCACGATGCGGGATCAACTCACAGGGCTCTGAAGTTCGTAATAGGGGTTGTAAAGCACCTTCTGACCATCACGTTCGGCCATCCGGCCGCGCACCTTGATGGTTCGCCCGGGTTCGATCCCGGGGATCCGGCGGCGTCCGAGCCAGATTAGCGTCACACCCTGTGTGCCGTCGAACAGCTCGGCCTGCAGCGTGGCGGCCTCGTTGGTCGGGCAGAGCTCCACGCTGCGGATCCTGCCGAGCACCGTCACCTCTTGACCCGACCGGCAGTCACAGGCGCGCTGCGCTCCGCCGGCCTCGGATTTTTCGGACAGGTCGTCGGCGTCGAGATCCTCGACGTCGCTGGTCAGCTTGCGGACCAGCCGGCTGAAGTAGCCGCCGTCTTTGGCGGACATAACGGTGCTCCTGTGCTCCGGGGCCCCCGACTTGAACGGCCCGTGCGTAATCCAGCGTAACTGTGCTCCGACCAGGAGAACGGGTTTAGGGGAATATCGCAACGTGACCTCCGCTATTCCGCCTACGACGGCAGTAGTACTCCCCGGCACCGGGTCCGACGAAGTGTTCGTGCGCGCCGTGTTCGCCGGTCCGCTGCGGGCGCTCGGCATCCGGTTGATCGCCCCGCCCCCGCCTCCCGGCGACCGGCTGGCGGACGGCTATCTCGAGGAGCTGGACAGGCTGGCCGCCGAGCACGGTCCATTGCTCGCCGGGGGTATCTCGTTCGGCGCGCATCTGTCGGCGGAGTGGGCGGCGCGCGAACCGGGCCGATGCACCGGCCTGCTGGCCGCTCTCCCGGCCTGGAACGGCCCGGCCGGACGAGCACCCGCGTCGCTCGCCGCGCGGCTGTCAGCGGATCTGGTGGCCGAAAACGGGGTCGGCGGCGCGCTGGCGAAATCGGGGGACGGCGTGCCGGAGTGGCTTGCGGCGGAACTCGGCCGCGCGTGGCGGCGGCACGGCGACGGGCTGGCGGCGAGCCTGCGGACGGCGGCGGGCCATCCCGCCCCGTCGCTGGAGGATCTGAAGGGCCTTGACGTGCCCGCCGGGATCGGCGCGTGCGTGGACGACCCGATCCATCCGGTGGAGGTCGCCCGCGCCTGGGCGGAGGCCCTGCCGCGTGCCGAGGTCGGCGAGTCGACGCTCACCGCCCTCGGCGCGGACCGGGAATCCCTGGGCCGGGCGACCGTCCTGGCCTGGCTCAAAGCCCGCACCCACTAGCCCTCTAACCCGGCGTCGGCAGTGCGACCGGTGGCGCACGGTCTCCCCAAGGGCGCCCCGCGCCCGACGGAGACTTCACCCGTCGCGCGCCCTCTTTCGGGCCGAAGGCCCACGAAAACACGCTGAAGGGGCGCCTCTCCGCTCAACGTGACGTTGAAGCGGAACGACGCCCCTTCAGCGGGTTTTCGTCAGCGCGCGATCAGAGAAACACAGATCTAACCCTGCTGCTCGGCGATGTGTTGCGCGACGGCGTCGGGCAGCGTGATGGTCAGCGGGGTGCGGACCGGCATCGGCGCGTCACCGCGGTCGACGATGGTGTGCCGCACGATCTCCCGCAGCACGGCGGGCGCCTGCGACGCCTGGGACTGCGGGCCGGCGATGACGCCGCGGAGCATCCAGCGCGGACCGTCGACGCCGACGAACCGCAGCGCGACGTCGCCGACGATCGCGGACAGCTCCAGGCCCCACTCCCCCATGCCGACCGAGACCTTGGCGCCGTCGGCACGCAGCTGCTCGGTGAGTTCGGTGCTGACGTCCTTCCACAGGCCGCCGGAGCGTGGCGCCGCGTAGCCGCTGACGGTGATCTGTCCCTGCTCGGTGACGACGTGCACCGCGCGGACACCGCCGCTCTCCGGATCCATCTCGACCTGGACCTGGGAGCCGTCGGGCACCGGCACCTTCACCGAACCGAGGTCGATCCGCGGGATGCCGTCGTCGGGCGCGTCGGCGAGGTCAAAGGGACCGTCGGCGGTCTCCGACAGCTGCGCCTCGATCTCCTCGTCGGCGCCTGGACGCTCATCGACCTCGGGCGCGGCATGCCGTCCGCTCGGCTTCGCGCGCTTGCGTCCGAAAATCCCCACTAGTTCTCCGTTCCTTCCCTGGCTCCGGCTCCCAGTGTGGCGTGTCCGCCCGTGGAGCCATACCCGCCCTCGCCGCGCTCGGACGGCTCGAGTTCGGCGACCTCGACGAATTCGGCCTGTTCGACCCGTTGCACGACCAGTTGCGCGATCCGGTCGCCGCGGGTGAGCACGACCTTCTCGGAGAGATCATGGTTGATCAGGCAGACGCGGATCTCACCGCGGTACCCGGAGTCGATCGTGCCCGGGGTGTTGACGACCGAGAGACCGACCCGGGCGGCGAGACCCGAGCGCGGGTGGACGAAGCCCGCGTACCCGGGCGGCAGCGCGATCGCGACGCCCGTTCCGACGACGCCGCGTTCACCGGGCGCGAGCACGATATCCGAGGTGGTGACGAGGTCGGCGCCGGCGTCGCCGGGGCGCGCGTAGGCGGGGAGGGGGACCGAAGGATCGATCCTGGAAAGCAGTACCTGAACGGTGGACACGGGCGGCGAGACTACCCTGAACGCGTGGGTGAAAGCGTGAACACGGCCGAAGGCGGCGCCGTCAAGCATTCAGAGCGGCTTTACGTCCCGTGGTGGGGCTGGCCGTTGCCGCTGCTGGGCGGCGGGCTGCTGGCGGCGGAGATCGACATGGGCTATCCCGGGTTGCGCGGGTGGCTGCCGTACGTGGTCCTGATCCCCGCGGTGGTCGCGCTGATGATCTCGCTCGGCCGGTCCCGCGTCCGGGTGACCGGCGGCGCCGAGCCGGAGCTGTGGCTGCGCGACGCGCACCTGCCGCTCGAGTTCGTCGGCGACGTCGACGTCATCGACAAGGAAGCGAAGCGCAAGGCGCTCGGCCGCGACGCCGATCCGGCGGCCTTCGTGCTGCACCGGGGCTGGGTCGGACCGGTCGTGCGGGTGTGGCTGACCGACCCCGGCGACCCGACGCCGTACTGGCTGTTCAGCACACGGCATCCGGAGAAGGTGGCCGCGCTGCTCCGCCACCCCGCCGAGAAGTCCTAGACACAAGGCTCGTGCTTTGTGAAAGGAAAGGGGGCCGGCCACGTGGCCGGCCCCCTTATTCCTGTTTCAGTCCCCGAAGCCCCTGTCGCGCCGTCCCCTGTGCCCGTAGGCTCAGGCACAGTCGCGGCAGATGAGCCGTCCGCCACTCTCCTCTGCCAGCCTGCTGCGGTGGTGCACCAGGAAGCAGACGGAGCAGGTGAACTCGTCGGCCTGCTTGGGCACGACCTTGACGGTCAGGTCCTCACCGGAAAGTCCGGAGAGGTCCGCGCCCGGCAGCTCGAAGTTCTCGGCGGTCGCGTCCTCGTCGACGTCCACGACGCCGGACTGGTTTTCGTTACGCCTTGCCTTCAGCTCTTCCAACGAGTCTTCGGCCAGCTCGTCGGCTTCGCTGCGGCGCGGAGCGTCGTAGTCGGTCGCCATTGGTCCCTCACCCCTGCGATGCTTTCGATGTCAGATGGCCCGGACCCGCGAGCGCGCGGCTCGTGAGTCCTTCGTGCCGCTGGTTAACGTCCCAGCGCCCCTGTTTGTGCCCGGCTGGGCAGTGAGCGAGGTCTCTCTTTTGCGCCTCTTACTGCCGCCTGAGCCCGCGAAGGGTAGCTCACGCTGATACCGGCTCTGCAACGAGTCAGACATTGCCGCGATTACGTCACCCGACGGGGGGAACCGGCGGGGAGAGGGAGTGAGCCGTTGTCAAGACGTCTGTCGTCCGAATGGGTTGCCCCCGCGTCGGGTACCTCACCGCTTGGGTCCGGCCGCTTGCCCGGAGTGGCCATCGCGTGGTGCTATCCGGAGGCCCGCGCCGATCACCTTCGCCGCAACGCATAGGCTGATCGGACACGATGGTGAGATGAAGCACCGTCCGGGGATCCGGGCTTGGGGAAGGGACTGGCAGGTGGCGTCGGGGAACGGCATCGGGGACCGCGGGGCGAGGCCGTATCGCAAGCGCAAGCCGCTGCCCGCGCTCATCGTCATCGGGGTGATGGCCCTCGGCGCGGTCATCGTCTGGGTGAACGTCGTGGCGAGCAACGCCGACATCGATGCCAAGATCCAGTGCGATCCCCCGCCCGCTCCGCAGCAGGGCGTCACCTACACACCCCTGGCGCACGACGGGCTCGACGACCGCGCGCCGGTACCGCCGGACAAGGTCGCCGTCCAGGTGCTCAACGGTTCCCAGGTCCGCGGCCAGGGCGGCATCGTCACCAGCACGCTCCGGGAACTCGGCTTCTCCCAGATCGTCGAGCCGGACGTCGACCCGGCCTACAAGAACGCCGAAGCCAAGTGCCGCGGCCAGATCCGCTTCGGCGAGAACGGCGCCGCCGCGGCCCGCACGCTCAGCCTGGTGGTCCCGTGCGCCGAATTGGTCAAGGACAACCGCAAGGACGCTTCGGTCACGCTCACCACCGGGACCCTGCTCGGCGACGTCCGCCCGAAGGCGGAGGCGCGCCAGGTCCTCGACCAGCTCACCCAGTGGTCGAAGGCGCAGCAGGGCAGCGGCGGCGGTGAGCAGTCCGCGGGCGGCGGCGCCCCGGTGATCGACCAGGCACTGCTGAAGGCCGCCCGCGAAGCTCCCTGCTGACCCTTGTCAAGTGCTATGAAGGACGCTTTCATTGCAAAATTTGCAATGAAAGCGTCCTTCATAGCGCTTGCCGGAAGGGGTCAGATGACGCCCACACCCGACTCGATCAGCGCCTGACGCAATGGCGCCGCGATCGACGGAGCCACCGCGAAGGTCGCGTCCGGCCCCAGCTCCGCGTCCTCCCCCGGCAGCGACACGAGAGCTCCCGCCTCAGCGGCGATGAGCGCTCCAGCGGCCCAGTCCCAGTGCCCGAGGCCGTGCTCGACATAGGCGTCCAGCCAGCCCGCCGCGACCGCGCACAGATCGAGTGACGCGGCGCCGTTGCGCCGGACGTCCCGCACCCGGGTCGCCAGTTCCGCGACGAACCGGGCCTGTTTCGTCCGCCGTTCGACCTTGTAGGCGAATCCGGTGCCGACGAGCGTCAAATCCAGCCGGGAAGGGGCGTTGACCGTCAGCGGCCGCCCGTCGAGGAACGCGCCCTGCCCGCGCGCGGCCGTCCAGCGGCGCCCGCTGACCGGTTCGACGACGGCGCCCGCCACCGACACCCCGCCGACCTGCGCGGCCACCGACACGGCGAACCACGGCAGCCCGTAGAGGAAGTTCACCGTCCCGTCGATCGGGTCGACCACCCAGGTCACCCCGTCCCCGGCGATCCCGCCACCCTCCTCGCCGAGCACGGCGTCGTCCGGGCGCAGTTCGGCGAGGCGGGCGCGCACCAGCCGTTCCGACTCGTGGTCCACCGCGGTCACCACGTCGGTGTCGGCGGATTTGGTGTCCACGCGCACCTCGCGGCCCGCGTTCATCCCGGTCCAGGCCTCGTGGACCAGTTCGGCGGCCTCGCCCGCGACACGCTCGGCGACACTCTTCAGCAACGTCTCGTCAACTCCCACGTCCGCCATGTCACCACATCCGGTTAAAGTCTCCGAGGCAGGCTTCTGAATCGTGCGAGAAGGGACCACGTCCGTGGTGGAGGCGACCCGAGGTTTCGGTATCGACATCGGCGGCAGCGGGATCAAGGGCGCGCTGGTCGACTTGGCGGAAGGACAGCTGATCGGCGACCGGATCCGCATCGACACGCCGAAGCCGTCGACCCCGGAGGCGGTGGCGGACGTCGTCGCCGAGATCACCGGCCAGGCAGGCTGGGACGGCCCGGTGGGCGTCACCCTGCCCGCGGTGGTCAAGAAGGGTGTCGCGCACACCGCGGCCAACATCGACCGCGCGTGGATCGGCACCGACGCCGACGCCCTGTTCGCCAAACGCCTCGGTCGCGGCGTGGACGACATCGCGATGCTCAACGACGCGGACGCCGCCGGCATGGCCGAGATCCGCTGGGGCGACCCTGCCGCGCGGCGTGGCGTGACGGCGCTGCTGACCTTCGGCACCGGCATCGGCAGCGCGGTCTTCCAGGACGGGAAGCTCGTGCCCAACACCGAGTTCGGCCACATCGAGGTCGACGGCTTCGACGCGGAGAAGAAGGCCGCGGCGTCGGTGAAGGACAACGAGGAACTCTCGTATCCCGAATGGGCGGAACGGGTGAACAGGTATCTGTCCGTGCTGGAAAACCTGATCTGGCCGGATCTGTTCATCGTCGGCGGCGGGGTCAGCAAGAAGTCCCACAAATGGGTGCCGCTGCTCGACATCCGCACACCGGTGATCGTCGCGTCGTTGCAGAACAACGCGGGCATCGTCGGCGCGGCGGCCGCGGCCGTGGAGGGCATCGAGCACTGACGCGCCCATGCTGACATCCGCGCCGCGGATGTCACTTCGGCGGGTCGCACGGCGTGTCGCGCCCGCCGGGTGGTGGTCCGCGCCGCGACGCTGTCACGTATCGTCGTTACAATGGAACACGGCCCCCGGCGGCGGCACCCAGGAGAACGAGGGAAACCGCAGGCCGAGGGGTTTTCCCCGAAGTTTGAGGCAGCCGAGACCATCACGCCTCGGCTCGTCATGATCGACCGCTGCGAAAGGGCGTAAGTGGCAGCCGCAAGAACCGCAACCCGAAGCGGGACGAAGACAGCGACCGCAGCCGGCGAGCCGGCCGACGAGGCAGCCACCGACGCGGCGAAGCCCGCGGCGCGCAAGACCGCCGCCAAGGCGGCCGGCGCGAAGAAGGCCCCGGCGAAGAAGGCTCCGGCCAAGAAACCCACCACCAAGGGCGCCAAGACCGAAGACGGCGATCCGGAAGACGGTCCGGTAGAGCTCGACGAAGCCGACCTCGAAACCCCGGATCTGTCGGACCTCGAAGAGGTCGAGGTGGACGTCGTCGACGCTTCCGTCACCGAAGAGACGGAAGAGGACGCGGAGTCCGAGGAGGACGTCGAAGAGACGCCCCCCCGCGGGCGCCGCACCTCGACCGACAAGAACGCCGGAAAGACCTCCGACAACCCGGACTTCGTCTGGGACGAGGAGGAGTCCGAGGCGCTGCGCCAGGCCCGCAAGGACGCCGAGCTCACCGCTTCGGCCGACTCGGTCCGCGCGTACCTCAAGCAGATCGGCAAGGTCGCCCTGCTGAACGCCGAGGAGGAGGTGGAGCTCGCCAAGCGCATCGAGGCCGGGCTCTACGCCGCCGAACGCGTCCGCAACGCCGAGGAGGAGGGCGAGAAGCTCGTCACCCAGATGCGGCGCGACCTCAAGTGGATCGTGCGCGACGGTGAGCGGGCGAAGAACCACCTGCTGGAGGCGAACCTCCGGCTCGTGGTCTCGCTGGCCAAGCGCTACACCGGCCGCGGCATGGCGTTCCTGGACCTGATCCAGGAGGGCAACCTCGGCCTGATCCGCGCGGTCGAGAAGTTCGACTACACCAAGGGCTACAAGTTCTCCACGTACGCCACCTGGTGGATCCGTCAGGCGATCACCCGCGCGATGGCCGACCAGGCCCGCACCATCCGTATCCCGGTGCACATGGTCGAGGTCATCAACAAGCTCGGCCGTATACAGCGTGAACTGCTGCAGGACCTCGGCCGCGAGCCCACCCCCGAAGAGCTCGCGAAGGAAATGGACATCTCCCCGGAGAAGGTCCTCGAGATCCAGCAGTACGCCCGCGAGCCGATCTCGCTCGACCAGACCATCGGCGACGAGGGCGACTCGCAGCTCGGTGACTTCATCGAGGACTCCGAGGCCGTCGTCGCGGTCGACGCGGTGTCGTTCACGCTGCTGCAGGACCAGCTCCAGTCGGTGCTGCAGACGCTGTCCGAACGTGAAGCGGGGGTGGTGCGGCTGCGGTTCGGCCTCACCGACGGCCAGCCGCGCACGCTCGACGAGATCGGCCAGGTGTACGGGGTGACCCGTGAGCGCATCCGGCAGATCGAGTCGAAGACGATGTCGAAGCTGCGTCACCCGTCGCGTTCGCAGGTGCTGCGCGACTACCTGGACTGAGCCCAGGGTTCACGGAAGACCCCGTCACCGGTTCGGTGGCGGGGTCTTTCGCGTCCGGTGTCGAATCGCGGCCCGCTCGTTCGACGCGTGGGTATGACGAAACCTCACGCCACCAAGAACCTCGACCGCTACGGATCCGCGGAACTCCCCTGGAACCGCGCGCGCGAAATCCTCGCCGAGGACACCCCGACCGCCGACCTGACCTTCTTCGTGACGACCGTCCGTCCCGACGGGCGCCCGCACTCGGCCGGTGTCGGCGCCGTCTGGGTGGACGACGCCCTGTACTTCAAGGGCGGGCCGGACACGCGCCGGTCCCGCAACCTGGCCGTGCACCCGGCGTGCGCCGTTTCGGTGCGGTTGCGGGGAATCGACCTCACGCTGGAGGGCGAGGCGCACCGCGTCACCGACCCGGCGACGCTGGAGCGCGTGGCGGCGGTCTACCGGACGGGTGGCTGGCCTGCGTCGGTCGAGGGCGACGCGCTCACGGCGCCGTTCAGCGCGCCCAGCGCGGGGCCGCCGCCCTGGTATCTGTACCGCCTCGCCCTGCGCCGCGCGATCGGCGTGGCGACCACGGAACCCCATGGCGCCACGCGCTGGGACTTCGCCCCGTGAGCTCGGCCAGTTAGGCCAAAGGGTGGCTTGGGCACCTACTGTCGACGCGCGGGCGCGGCGGTTTCACTTGACTGACCGGACGACACACGTGTTTGGAGGGACGACACGCGTGATTGGGCGGACGCCTCGTGGCGGAACCCCTGCGGCGGTCGTGTCGTCCATTCGGTCACGAGACTCGACCACCTCGGTACCGGCCGCTCCCTCGCCCCCGGTGAAGGTCGAGTTTCATCGGCTGAGCCGAGGGAAGGGGTCTTCACGCACAGCCGCTGTGAACGCTGGTGCAGGTGGGGCGCACGCGGCAGTCACCAAGGTAGTGAAGGCCTCCTTCCCTACCCCGAAGGTAGGGAAGGAGGCCTTCACGGACTTGGGTGACCTCAGGGCCGGCCGGTCAGGGTCGTCCACGGGACGTGCACGGTCACCCGTTCCCGCAGCTGCTCGTTCATCAGCCACAGCTCCCCCGTCGCCGGCCAGTACGACAGGTTCTGCGAGTTCACCGGCGCGCGGCCGCTCAGCCTCGACGTCGAGGTGCCGCCGACCCCGCCGTGCAGGCACGACGGATGGTCGCCCGCCACCCCGGCGTACTCGGGGCATACGCCGGTCAGCACGAAGTACCCGTTGCGCGCCACCGCTCCCTGCATGCCCCAGACGGGTGACACAAAGCCCTCCTTCGCGTGCACGGTGCCGTCGGCGGACACCTTGGGCAGGCCGGTCGCGCGGTCGAACGGCCACCGCAGCACCCGGCCGCCCGCCGCGTTCGGAATGTGCTCCGCGGTCACGATCGAACCGTCACTGTGGTCGAACGACATCGTCGCGAGACACGGCCGCGTCCCGGGCGCGTTGGTGCAGGTGCCACCGCCGGGGTACCAGTACGCGCCGATCTGCGGCATCGCGTAGTCGTAGAACGCCGCATGGTACTTGCCGTCCGGGCCCTTGCCGACGACGCCGGAGCCGTCGTCGACCTTCCAGAAGTGCGTGGTGTCGAAGACCCGCACCACTCCCCCGGTGGTCGCGACGAAGAGCCGGTTCCCGATCCACGTCATGCCGTGCCCGTGTCCTTGCACGACGGCGAAGTTGTCGTTCGACGTCGGTTCGACGAGCAGCACGTGCCGGTATCCCAGCCCGGTGGCGTCCACAAAGGACAGTCGGACCATGGTGTCGCCCGGAGTGTGCCAGGACGTCGCCACGACCCGTTTGCCGCCGACCTTCCCGGTCGCCGCGTCCGCGTCGCCGGAACCGGTCAGTCCCTGCGGGATCCAGTCGTTGGTCTTGTCGTCGTTCGCGTCTTCCCAGCAGAACCCGGCCGGTTTCAGCGCCGTCGCGAGATGGGTGGCGTGGCACAGCGGCCGCGCCTTCCGGTTCGCCGAAGACAGGATCTCCGGCAACCCGCGAGCGGGGAGGTGTTTCTCCAGCGCGGCGATCCGGGCGCCGTAGGTGCCGAAGGTCGACCCGGACGTCCAGCGGAAGCCGTCGACCGTGGCCGCGTCCATCTTCGGGAAGGCGGCCGCGGCCGACGCGACCCCCGGGATGAGCGCGAACACCAGCAGGAGTGAAGCGAGAAGTCCCAGCCTCTTCATACCCGCGAGCCTCCCGGGCGCGCGCATACTTTCGATACAAACCGCGTCAGGACACCGAAAGCCCGCGCTCGGCCAGGGATTCCTCGATCCGCAGCCGTTCGATCTCCCGGTCGAAACCCTCCGGCAGCCCGTCCAGCCGGTGGTCGACCTCGACCTCCCGGCACGCTTGGACCAGCAGCGCGTCGTACGCCTGCCTGGTGCCGTACCGGCGGACGGCGGAGGCGCCGGGCGGGAGTTCCGCCAGCAGACGGTGCACCCGGCGCAGATCGGCGGCGAGCTTCTCGATGGGCGGGCCCGCCGGGACCTCGGGTTCACGGCGGCGGCGCCACCGGCGCACCACCTCGGGGACCTTCAGCGCGCACCAGAAAAGCACCGAAGGCGCCACGGCGACAACGGCGTACAGCGTGACAGGCCCGATGGCCACGACTAAGGGTAAACCCGCGCGGAGCGCCGGAGAACCCGCGAATCCGGGCTATATTCGCGACTGTGCTGACCGAGAGCTACCGCTACCCGGACACCGGCGACCACGTCACCGGCGCGTTCATCCGACGGCACGAGCCCTACGACGGCTACTGGACGGCCAGTGAGGACCGCGCGCTCGGCAAGGTCGCCGAAGAGCTCACCGCGATCCTCGGCCCGCGCGAAGGGGTCAAGGCGCTCGACGCCGGCTGCGGAGAAGGCCGCCTCCTCCCCTGGCTCGCGCGGTTCTCCGCCGACGTCACCGCCGCGGATCCCGACCAGGACAGGCTGGCCAAGGCGCGGGAAACCGCCGTCGAGGACACCGAGTTCTCCTTCGCCGTCTCACCAATCACCGAACTGGACGGCGGCCCGTACGACCTCGTGCTGTGCAGTCACGTCATCCAGCACGTGCCGACGCCGGAGGTCGGGCCGATCCTGCGGCGGCTGGCCGGGATCACCGCGCCCGGCGGTGCCCTCGTGCTGGCCTACAGCCGGTCGCCGATCGGGCAGGGCGCGTTCAGTCTCGACAGCGTCGAAGCGGGCACCGAAGTCCGCTCTCGCCGTGTTTCGCGCGAAGAGTTCGACAAGGCGCTCCACGACGGCGGCCCGGCGCTCCCGGTGCGCTACCTCGATCCCGAGGAGGTCGCCGCCGACGCCGCCCACGCGGGCTGGCGCACCGACTGGGAGTGGACGTACCACGTCCTCGACGATCTCGGCCCGGCCGACGAGCACATCGACCGCGACGAACTGGTCAACGCCTCCGGCCCGCTGCGCCGCCATCTCGGCCGGGACCTGATCACCCTCCTGCGCCGCGGATGACCGCGGTGCTCCTCACCTTCGCGTGGGCGGTCCCGCTGTCCGAGCAGGAGGCGGCGAAGGTGCTGGACGGCGGCCGCGACCGCGGGCTGCTGGCCCATCTCGACGGGAAACTCGGCGCGGAGTGGGCGGCCGCGGAGAACTTCCTGGCCAGCTACACGAAACCACCGCGAAGACGGATGCTGCGCAAACGCAGGCTGTCGATCCGCGGCGGCGCGGTCGGGCTGCCGTGCGAACTCGTCGTCACCTGGCATCCCGCCTATCACGCGATGACGCTGGTCCTCGCCACCACGATCAGCGGCGCGGCGGCGGACGGGCCCGCCGCCGAGTTCGACCTGGCCATCGCCGTCTTGCAGAGCCTTCAGGGTCGTGAGACGGCGAACGGCGAGAAGGGGCTGCACGGCGGTTACGGCGAGCAGACGTTCCCCTCGCTCCTCAAGACCGTCACCCATATCTTCGAGGATCTGACCAGGGGCTGTGGCCTCACCGAAGGGCTCAGCCGCAAGGGCTGGTGCGTCGAGCTGCGGTCCCACGACGGGCATCCGCCCGCCCAGCGGGTCGCCGCCGATCCCCGCCCGTTCTACGGGCTGGCGACCAGCGATGAGGGCTGGCGGTTCGTGCCCCGCGAGGTCGCGAGGGACGCGCTCGGCCCGTCGTGGGGCACGCGCTCGTTCGTCGCCGCCTACACGATGGCGGGCGGGATCGTCTGTCTCAACAGCAAGGATTCCGACTACGTCGAGCACCAGGACGAGCTGATGCGCGGCCCGTTCGGCGCCACCGAACCGTACTTCGGCATCGACAGCGAGATCGGCGGGCTCGACCACGGGATGCTCTTCATCCTCGAACGCGTCCTGATCCGGATGGCGCTGGCCGACCAGTGGCTGGCGTCGATGAAGAAGTCCGGGAGCCGCACCCGGCTGTTGCGCGGTTCGCTGGACGACATCCTCGAGATGCTGCATTCGGTACTGCCGCCCGAGGTCGATTCCCTGGAGCGCCGGCTGGTCACCAGCATGGGCGTGGAGCGGATCATCGCCCAGCTCGACCGTCAGGCCGAGGCGATGGACGAGGAGACCCGGTACGCCTACGAGAACACGGTGAGCGCGCGGGTCACGCGGCTCACCGTGGTCACCGTCGTCCTGACGGTCGTCACCATCGTCCTCGGCGTCCTCCAGGTGCTGGTCTCACTCTGACCCGCGGCGCTGCTTGCGGGCGCGTTCGGCGAACAGCAGCCCCACGCCCGCGGCCACCATCAGCGCGCTCACCACCACGTGCATCCCCGGCGGGAGCAGGTGGAGCTGCACGAACCAGCTCGGGTTGGTGCTGCCCAGCAGCCGGTTGATCAGCCCGCCGCCGCCTTGCACCAGCAGAGCGATCCCCAGTAGTTCGATCATCGCCGAGCCCCTTCCTTGACTCTTTCGTCCTTCGGCGAGAGCTCCTGCCACAGCGGCCCGGTGGCGAACCAGATGGCCGTCACGACCCCCAGCCGCGGCAGCCACCCCCACAGCGGGTCCACCTGCTCGGTGCCACCGACCATGAGGATCAGCAGGAGCAGCACCCCGGCGGCCAGCCCGCAGGCCAGCACGCATTTGAACCAGTCACGCCATTCGGCGCGCGTCTTCTCCCGGCCCCTCGGCTTGGGCGGCGGTGGCGGCCCGCCCGCGAACCGGTGGGCGAACCGGACGTCGGCCCACTGGATCATCGAATGCCCGAACACCACGCTGAAGCCCAGGTACACCGCGGCCAGGCCGTGCACGAAGTTCGCCGTGGCGCCGTTGCGCAGGTCGACGACCGTCGCGGCCAGCACGACGAGGTCGATCACCGGGGTCAGGAGCAGCAGCACGGCACTGGTCCGCTTCAGCTTGAGCAGATAGCGGGCCGCGAGGCCGGCGACGATGGCGACCCAGAAACCGATCTCCCCGCCGGCGATCACGGCCGCCATCGGATTTTCCGCGATGAAGTCCCAGATCTTGTTCACGCCGTAAGCCTCGCCGAACGCACCGGTCCTCCGCGTCGGAGTAGGGCACGAGATCATCGTCATCAGTTCGTAGGACCCCGCCGCCCTTCCCGGTGTGCTGGGATGGGGCGGTGCCCACGTTCGTCCCGCGCCTGAACCACCTCGCCGAATGGAAACAGGACCTCGTCATCGCCTTCGGCACGTGGGTCCTCGGCGTGCTGGTCTACCTGAGCGGGATGCAGGTGCTCCTGTCGGGCCCCGACGACACGCCACTGTGGATCCGCCTGAGCGAACTGACCGTGCTGTGCGGCCTGGAGATGTTGCGCCGCAAGGTCCCGCTGGCCTTGCTCTGCGCGCTGGCCGTGCTCGCGGTGGACTTCGCGTTCGGCCCCTCGCTCCCGATCCTCGTCATCTTCACCGACTTCCTGTACGCGACGACGCTCTACGGTTCGCGGCGCGTCAGCAGGACGATGATCGGGGTGGCCGCGATCGGGACGCTCGCGGTGGTCTGCCTGGCGCTCCTCTTCTCCGCGCAGTGGCGTACGGCGATCCTCGTGGCGTTCGCCTTCTTGCCGTTCCTGGTCACCCCGGTGTGGTGGGCGGCCAACGTCCGTCAGCAGCGGGACATCGCCGACAGCGAACGGGCGAACGCGGTCCAGCTGGCCACGATCGGCGAACTGGACCGGAAGGCCGCCGTCGCGGGGGAACGCTCGAAGATGGCGCGGGATCTGCACGACGTCATCGCCGGGCATCTCTCGGCGATCGCCATCCAGTCCGAAGCCGCGCTGTCGATGGCCACCGCCGACCCGGGGCTGTCCAGGAAGGTCCTGGAATCGGTGCGGGAGAACAGTGTGAGCGCGCTGGACGAGATGCGCGCGATGATCGGGCTGCTGCGCGCGGACACCGAGATCGAGCCGACCGCGCCCGCCCGGCTGGCCGAACTGTCCAAACTGGTCGAATCGGCGCGGGCGAGCGGGCTGACGGTCGAGCTCGGTTCCGTGCCGGACCGGTCCGCCCGCCTGCCCGCCGCGGTCGATCTGACCGCGTACCGGATCGCGCAGGAGGCGTTGACCAACGCGGTGAAGCACGCTCCCGGCGGGCGGGCCGTCCTCGACATCCGCTCGAGCGGCGGCATACTCACCGTCGAGGTGCGCAATGATCTTCGACCGGGCCGCCCCGACGACGGGGGGACCGGACTCGGCCTGCTGAACATGCGGGAACGCGCCGCCGCGGTGGGCGGAACTCTCGCCGCCGGGCCGTCCGGCGGTGGCTGGCTGGTCCGTGCCGAACTGCCTTTGGAGGGGTCTTGAGCGACGGGAACATCAAGGTGCTGGTCGCCGACGACCACGGCGCCATCCGTGCCGGGTTGATGATGATCCTCGGCAACGCCGAGGGTATCGAGGTGGTCGGCGAGGCCGCGGACGGCGCGACCGCCGTCCGCCAGGCGAAGGCGCTGAAACCGGACGTCGTGCTGATGGACGTGCGCATGCCCGGCGTCGACGGCATCGCGGCCACGCGGGAGCTGACCGCGGAGGGGCTGTGCGAGGTCCTCGTGCTGACGACCTTCGACCTCGACGAGTACGTCCACGCCGCGTTGCGGGCGGGCGCGGCCGGGTTCCTGCTGAAGTCGGTCGAGGCGGCACGGCTGATCGAGGCGGTGAAACTGGTCGCGGCGGGCGAAGGAGTGCTCGCTCCGCAGGTCACCCGGAAACTGATCGCCGCCTTCGCCGCCGGGACCCGCGAGCCTTCGCTGGTCCCCGACGGCCTCGAAGACCTGACCGAACGCGAGCGCGAAGTGCTGGCGTGCCTGGGCGGTGGCCTGTCCAACGCGCAGATCGGGACCCGGCTGCACATCGGCGAGACCACGGTGAAAACGCATGTCTCCCGGGTGCTGACGAAACTGGACCTGCGGTCGCGGGTGCAGGCGGCGATCCTCGCCCAGGAGAACGGTGTCGTGATGGAGGGGTGAAGGGGTGCCGCTCTTGCTGACTCGAACTGAACCTCCGACGAGGCAGATGTCCGAGGCCCGTACGGATAATGTCCACAAAGGACGCCAGAAGACAGATTGATGCCCGTTTGATGCTGATCTGCACGATTTCGGGCGGGGGTCGTGAGTGGCAGGGGTCGTTCTAACGCTCCTTACCACTCACGAGCCCCTTCACAAAACGCCCGAATCAGACACGGCCACCCCAGAAGTGTCCCCTGTGGACGGTCGCGTAGGTGTCAGGCCGCCGCCCCCTGCCCAGCCGATAGACGACTTTGCCGGGACCCTGGCGTCGTATGCGGTGAAAGTCCCCTTCAGCTCCCACCGATCTGCGAGGTGGACGGTGATCTTCTAGCGTGACCCTTCATGCGGCGAACTCTGGACGTGGACGAGGTCCTGAAACGGCAGGACTCGGGTGAGCTGAAACGCCGGCTGCACGGGCGCGACCTGATCGGGTTCGGGGTCGGCATCATCATCGGCACCGGGATCTTCACCCTCGCCGGGGTCGAGGCGAAATCCCACGCGGGCCCGTCGGTCACGTTGTCGTTCGTGCTCGGCGCCGTCGTGGCCGGGATGGCCGCCCTCTGTTACGCCGAACTCGCCTCCAGCGTGCCGACGGCGGGAAGCGCCTATACCTACGCCTTCGCCACCCTCGGCGAGACCTTCGCCTGGATCATCGGCTGGGATCTGCTGCTCGAGTTCGCCCTCGGCGCGGCCGTCGTGTCGCGCGGCTGGTCCGGCTATCTCGCGAACCTGATGGGGCTCTCGCCCGAGTGGTTCGGCGAGGACGCGAAGGTGAACATAGGCGCGGTGGCGATCATCGCCGTGCTGACCGTGATCGCCGTCCTCGGGATCAAGGAATCGGCGCGGGTGACGAATCTGCTCGTACTGGTCAAGGTCGCGGTCTGCGTGCTGATCCTCGCGGTCGGCGTGTTCTACATCCGCGGCGAGAACCTCACCCCGTTCATCCCGCCCGCCCAGGCGCCGACTGAGACGGCCGGGACCCTGCACCAGCCGATCGTGCAAGCCGCGCTCGGGCTCGAACAGTCCGTCTACGGAATCGCCGGCATGGTGACGGCGGCCGCCGTCGTCTTCTTCGCCTACACCGGATTCGAGGCACTCGCCAACCTCGGCGAGGAGACCGTGAACCCGAAACGCGATCTGCGCGTCGGCATCCTCGGCGCGCTCGGGATCTGCGCGCTGCTCTACATCGGGGTCTCGCTGGTGCTGACCGGGATGGTGCCGTTCACCGAGATCGACGCGGGCGCCCCGCTCGCCGACGCCTTCGACCGCGTCGGGCAGCACTGGGTGGGCGCGCTGATCTCGCTCGGCGCGGTCACCGGGCTGACGTCGGTGATGATGGTGGAACTGGTGACGATCGGCCGGATCGGGTTCGCGATGGGCCGCGACGGCCTGCTGCCGAAGAAGTTCGGCACGGCACATCCGCGCTGGGGCACTCCGCACCGGATGACCATCGCCGGCGCGGTGCTGATCGCGGCGCTGGCCGCGTTCGTGCCGATCTCCGAACTCGCCGACATGGTCAGCATCGGCGCGCTGTCGGCGATGATCATCGTCGCGGTGGCGGTTCCGGTGCTGCGGAAACGCCGTCCGGACCTGGAACGCCCGTTCACCGTGCCGTTTTCGCCGTACCTGCCGATCGTGGCGGCGCTGGCGTGCTTCTACCTGATGCTGAACCTCGACGTGATGACCTGGCTGCGGTTCGCCGCGTGGCTGACGCTCGGCATGCTGATCTATCTCTTCTACGGGCGCAAGCATTCCCGGTTCGCACAGAACGACCTCAACCGCTCCACAGACCGGCCGTCATGATCGCGGCGACGGCGGCCTCGGCGTCGCCGTCGTCGACCACGACCAGCATCCGCTTGACCGCCGCGGCCACCCATTCCACCGGCTGGTCGTGCAACCCGTTGTCCCCCAAGGACGGATAACCGTCCATAATGGACACTAGGGTTCCTTCGGCGCCGATCCGCATCCCGGCGGCCAGCACATGGTGGGCGGCGGGCGGGCGCCAGCGGGACGACCACAGCGGCGGGATCCCCGTATCGAGGTAGTCGAGCAGTGCTCGCGCCGGGGTGTCATGCGCGCCGAACTCGGCCGGGTCGACCTCCGCGATCAACGCGACCCGCGGCAGATGCCACAGCGCCGCCAGGAGCATGAACAACGACTGCGGGGCCCAGTTCCCGCTGGCGGACACGGCGACGAGCCGTCCGTCCGACAGCGTCCCGATCGCCCGGGACAGTCCTTCGGTCGTGCTGCCGGACAACGCCGCGACTTCGTCCTGGCCCGCGACGCCGAACCCCGCCGCACGCAGGACGGCCAGCGCCGTGAACGGCCCGGCGAGCCCGTCCTTCTGCGGCAGTTCGGCCCGCGCGACGGCGACGAGGTGCTCGCCGCCGGGCAGCCAACGGCGCCCGGACAGTCCCGTCCGGTCGCCGTCGATTCCGGAGGACATCAGTCTTCGAACGTCCACGACTGCATGATGAACGGCCCGTCGTTCGACGCCCCGGCCGAAGTGTAGGTCGCCAGCGCGGCCTTGTTGTCCGTTTCGACCCCGACCCACATCCCCCGGCAGCCGCGTTCCCGCGCGATCCCGGCCAGCGCGTCGACCAGGTCGCGGCCGATCCCGCGCCGCTGGTAATCCGGGCTGACGT
Organism: Amycolatopsis sp. cmx-4-54; assembly: GCF_046548895.1. Taxonomy (NCBI): domain Bacteria; kingdom Bacillati; phylum Actinomycetota; class Actinomycetes; order Pseudonocardiales; family Pseudonocardiaceae; genus Amycolatopsis; species Amycolatopsis sp. cmx-4-54. Next base: position 83,094 of record NZ_JAEBEJ010000005.1, on the reverse strand, counting down.
CGAGTTCGTTGAGGAACATCTCGGTGCCCTTGTCCGGATGCGTCACCTCGGTGCCGGTGATCATCCCCGCCGGTTCGCCGTCCTCGTAGGCGATCAGGAGATGGTTCTCCGCGCCCGCCAGGAACTTCTCGGACGCGTCCCGTTGCGCGGGCCCGTCGAACAGATGCTGAGCGGCGACGACCTCCTCGACGGTGACTGCCCGCCGGATCTCGGCCACGTGTCCTCCCGGTGCTCGCAACGCCACAGGCTGGTCAGTATCCCGCTCAGGGCGGCGCCGGGCCATCACGTTTCCCCGGCGACCGCAGCGCGACCCCGGCGACGACGGCCAGGGTGCCGATCGCCTCGGGCAGGGTCGGGACCTGCCGCAGCCACAGGAAGCCGATCAGCCCCGCGGTGACCGGCAGCAACGCGAGCAGCAGCGCGAACCGCGCCCGACCGGCCTTGCGCAGGACCACCTGATCGAGCGCGTACGGCACGACGGTCGAGAGCACCCCCACCCCGATGCCGAGCAGCAGCAGACGTGGCGAACCCCACACCGCGCCGGTGCCCAGCGCCAGCGGCGACAGCACCACGGTGCCCACGGCGAACCCGACGGCCAGTCCGTCGATGCCGTTCCCGCCGACCGCGACCCGCTTCCCGAGCAGGATGTACCCGGCCCAGGCCGCCGCCGCGCCGAGCGCGAACAGCACGCCGAGGAGGCTGCCTTCGAGCCGGACGTCCGCGATGGCGATCACCCCGGCCGCCACCAGCAGCAGCGCGAAGACGTCACGGCGCGTGCGCGAACCGAACGCCGCCACCACCACGGGCCCGGCGAACTCGAGGGCGACCGCGGTGCCGAGAGGCAGCCGTGCGATCGCCTCGTAGAAGAGCACGTTCATCCCGGCGGTGACGACGCCGAAGGCTCCGGCGAGCAGGAACGCGCGCCCGGTCCACGCCGAGCGGGGTGGCCTGCGCCACGCCAGGAGGACCACCGCCGCCCCGAGACAGCGGAGCCAGGCCACCCCCGCGGGGGAGGCGACCGAAAAGAGACCTATGGCGATGGCCGCACCGGCGTACATGGAAATTCCGCTGAGAACGAACAAGACCGGCGACGGCACGCTCGGAAGACGCTTCCGGACGACTGCGATACCCACCCCCGCATGGTGCCTGACGTGGGAAAAGACGGTTCGTCGGGGAGTCTTCTCCCACGTTGCGTGATTACGCTACGGCATCCGAGGTAATTACCAGTGACAAATGAGACACCCGCACGGGAACACTTGCGGGTCGCCAAACGTCTGGAAGAGTGGAAGCACGAACACGGCGGGGCCGGGAACGAACGTTGCCGGCATCAGTGCCGAAGTGGTCGTAGCTGGATCGATGGCACCGGGCCACCGGTGCCGGGACGGAGGGAGACTCCAATGACTTCACCGACGCTCACCCGCCCCGAACTGACCGCTGCCGACCGATGCGACCGGTGTGGAGCTGCAGCCCAGGTTCGAGCCATTCTCAGCACCGGTGGCGAGTTGCTCTTCTGTGGTCACCACGCCCGCGCACACGAAACGAAGCTCAAGGAAATGTCCGCGGACATTCAGCGGTAGCCCACCAGTCCACGACCACCCGGCGGCCGGCCGCTCCTTCAGGGAGCGCGCCGGCCGCCCTGTTTTTCGAGGGGCGTCCCCAAACCCTTTGAGGCCCTACAACGCCTCAAAGGGTCCTTTCAGAACTTGCCTTCAAAAACATACAGACAGCATGTATGTTGACTCCATGACGACCAGCGACCTCCTCGGCGAGGTGCACGAGGCAGACCTCGGCGGCGCCCGTATCCGCTACCGCGACCGTGGCGAAGGTCCCCCCGTGGTCTTCGTGCACGGACTGCTGACCAATGGCCTGCTCTGGCGCAAGGTGGCCCCCGCGGTCGCCGACGCCGGCTTCCGCTGCCTCACCCCGGACTGGCCGCTCGGTTCGCACGAGATCCCGGTCCCGGACGCCGACCTGAGCCCGCCCGGGGTCGCCGCGCTCATCGCGCGGTTCCTCGAAATGCTCGACCTGAGCGACGTCACCGTGGTCGCGAACGACACCGGCGGCGCGCTCACGCAACTGCTCATGACCACGAACCCGGAACGGGTGGGCCGGGTCGTGCTGACGCCGTCGGATTCCTTCGAGCGCTTCCTGCCGCCGCTGTTCGCGGGGCTGAGCACGCTGGCCCGGATCCCCGGCGGTGTCCGGCTGATGGTCCAGGCGTTGCGCTGGCGCCGGCTCCTGGAGAAGACGGACTTCCTCTGGCTGGCCAAACACCCGGTCCCGGACCACATCCTCGACGCGTATCTGCTGCCCAGCCGCCGGAGCGCGGAGGTCCGCGACGATCTGCGCCGGTTCACGGCGAGCGTCGACAACCGGTACACGCTGACCGCCGCCGAGCGGCTGCCCGCGTTCACCAAACCCGTGCTGCTGGCCTGGGCACCCGAAGACCGGCACTTCCCGCTGTGGCTGGGCCGCAAGCTCGCCGGGGTCCTGCCGAACGCCGAACTGAAGACGATCGAGGACTCCTACGCCTTCGTGCCGGAGGACCAGCCGGAGCGGCTGAGCGGCATGATGGTGGAATTCCTGCGTGCCCACGCCACGACGTAGCCAGACCGAACGCTCGCACTCGACGCAGGCCGCGTTGATCACGGCGGCGAGGACACTGTTCGCCGATCAGGGGTACGCCGCCGTGCCCGCCGACGAGATCGTCCGGGCGGCGGGCGTCACCCGCGGCGCGCTGTACCACCACTTCGGGGACAAACAGGGCCTGTTCCGCGCCGTGATCGAGCAGATCGAAACGGAGATCACCGAGGAACTGAAGACCGTCCTGCGAGCCACGGACGATCCGTGGGCGGGGGCGCTCGGCGTGCTGAGCCGGTTCCTGGACCTGTGCCTGCGCCCCGAGGTCGTGCGGATCGCGCTCACGGACGCCGTCTCCGTCCTCGGCTGGCAGGAGTGGCGGGAGCTGGAGAACCGGTACGGGCTGGGCCTGATCACGGAGATCCTGGAGGCCGCCGCGGCGGACGGGCTGCTGATCGACGCGCCCATTCCGGAGCTGGCGCAGCTGGCACTGAGCGCCTGCGCGGAGGCGGCGCTGATGATCGCGCACGCCGAAGACCCCGCCGCGGCCAAGGAGAAGTCCCTCGCCGCCCTGGTGGCCCTGCTGTCCGGCCTCGTGAAAGCACGCATTTAGTCCTCTGGATGCGGTCCTTGCGTGGGCAACTACCGCATCCAGAGGACTGAACGCGAGCTAGACGGTGTCCAAGATCATCTCGAAGGCCGCCTCCGCCGCACCCAGCAGCTTCACGTCCGCCCCGAGCGCCGAACTCACGATCTGCGTCCCGCCCACTGCCCGGCTGACCAGGCTCCGCCGCCGGACCTCGGCCGCCACCGACTTCACGACCGAGTCGGGCAGCACGGTGAGCAGGTCGCCCAGCACGACCAGCTGCGGGCCGAGCATGTTGACCACGTTCACCAGGCCCAGCGTCAGCCATTCCGCGAACTCCGACAGCCGTTCCTCGGCCGCGTGCGGATCCCGGCCCAGTTCGCGCAGTTCGAACAGGATCGCCCCGCGCGGGGTGTCCTCGGGCAGGTCGAGCGCGCGGCACAGCGCCGCCTCGCCGACTTCGGTCTCCCAGCAGCCGCTGGACCCGCAGTAGCAGGGACGGCCGCCCGGCCGGATCGCCATGTGCCCGATCTCGCCGACGTAGCCGGCGCCGCCGCGCAGTGACGAACCGTCCGCGATGATCCCTCCCCCGACCCCGACGTCGGCGGAGACGTACACGGCGTCGGATGAGCCCCGCGCGGCACCGCGCAGGTGTTCGGCGATGGCGCCGAGTTCGGCGTCGTTGCCGGCCAGGATGGGGATGCGCAGCACACCGCCGAGCCGTTCCCCGAGCGCCACGTCGGTCCAGCGCAGGTTGGGCGCTTCGTGGACGTGCCCGTCGGCCCGGCGGACGACGCCGGGCACGGACACCCCTACGGCGATCGGCTGCACGCCGAGGTCGCCCGCCAGCACGGTGGTCGACTCGATCACGTGCGTGATCACCTCGCCGGCCTCCCGCGTCCGGCCGTGGAGGTTCCAGCTGTTGCGCCCGAGGATCTGGCCGCCGAACCCGACCAGCGCGATCGCCACGTGTTCGACCTGGAGGTCGACCGCGAGCACCACCGCCGCGTGCGGCTGCGGCAGGACCAGGAGCGAGGGGCGGCCCGCCCCTCGTCCCGGCCTCGGGACCCGCTCCTCGACGACCCCCGCATCCGCGAGGCCGTCGACGAGGGTCTTGATGGTGCTGCGGTTGAGCCCCAGCTCGGTGGCGAGGGTCGCCCGGGTGCTCGGGCCGCTGACGTGCAGCAACCGGAGCAAGGTCGTGCGGTTGTGCCTGCGCACCTCGTCTGGTCGTGCAACGGGTGTGCTGGTCACGGGCTTCATCATTCCATGCGGACTCAGCGCGGCGACGCAGCCGCGCGGCGACGGGACAGCGCGTCCACCGTGGCCGCGAGAAGCAGCACCAAACCGGTGACGATGTTGACCACCGCCGCCGACTGCTTCAGCAGGCCCAGCGCGTTCTCCACGACCGCCAGCACGAGCCCACCGATCACCGCGTCGACGACCCGGCCCTTGCCGCCGAACAGCGACGTGCCGCCGATGACGGCGGCGCCGACCGCGAACAGCAGCGTGTTGAGGCCACCGGCCTGCGGATCGACCGAACCGACCTTCGACGAGTAGACGATCGCGCCGACCGCCGCCACCGCCGAGCAGATGACGAACACCGAAGCGCGGATCTTCTCGACGTTGATACCGGCGCGGCGGGCCGCCTCGCGGTTGCCGCCGACGGCGTAGATGTGGCGGCCGTACTGGGTGCGGTTGAGCACGTAGGTGCCGAGCACCAGCAGGGCGAGCACGATCGGCACGACGTACGGGACACCGGAGATGACGATGTTCGGGTTCGGCGCGCGGTTCAGCGTCAGCAGATAGGTCGCGATCGCGGCGACCACGGCGATCGCGCCGACCTTGAACAGCACCATCGGCGTCGGCTGGGTGACCAGGCCGCGTTTGAGCCGGGAGAAGTGCTGGCCCAGGGTCACCGCGGCGAACCCGCCGGCGGCGATCAGGAAGAGGACCCAGCTGCCCACAGTGGACAGATTGCCGTTGGCGACCTTGAACAGCACGTCCGAGGTGCTGATGCCGAGCGTGCCGCCCTCACCGATGAACTGGAGGATGACCCCTTGCCAGGCAAGGAAGAGCGCCAGCGTCACCACGAACGAGGGCATCCCGATCTTGGAGACGAGGAACCCGGTGAGGACACCGATCGCGCCACCGACGCTGATCGCGAGGAGCATCTCGATCCACGGGTTCGCCGCGGTTCCCGAAAGCACGAGCGCGATGGCGAGCACGGCGAACCCGACGCCCGCCCAGATCCGCAGGACCACCCCGAGCAACGCGGCGATCGCGAGCACGACCAGGAACGCGATGAACACGCCGTTCCCCATGCCGCCCAACAGGTTTCCGTTGCGCACGTAGTGCATCGCCAGTACCGCGGCGGTGACACCGGACGCGGTGCCCGCGGACAGGTCGATCTCGCCGAGCAGCAGCACGAACACGATGCCCATCGCGATGATCGCCTTGCCTGCGCCTTGGGCCATCAGGTTCGCGATGTTGTTCATCGTCAGGAAGGTGTCCGACAGCGAGGCGAACACGATCACCAGCACGAGCAGGCCGAGCAGCGCCGGGAGGGAACCCAGCTGTCCGGCCTTGAGCCGGGAGAAGTAGTCGCCGACGGCCTCGCGTGTCGACATCGATGTCGTGTCGATGCCGAAGTCCGTGATGGCCGCCGACGGGTTGAGCGCGGCGGCCGCCGACTTGCCCCCCTCCGGCGAGGCGGGCTTTGCAGGTGTCTCAGTCATTTCCGGTTCTTTCTCGCCTCGGATCAGAGGACGGCGGCTTCGGGGCGGGCAAGGCCGAGGTCGCCGGAGCGACCGGCGGTGATCAGTTCCACGACCTGGCCGTGGGTGACGTCCTTGGTGTGCACCTCGGCGACGAGACGGCCGAGGTAGAGCACCGCGATACGGTCGGCGACCTCGAAGACGTCGGCCATGTTGTGGCTGATCAGCACGACGCCGAGGCCCTGTTCGGCGAGGCGCCGGACGAGGTCGAGCACCTGGCGGGTCTGCGCGACACCGAGCGCGGCGGTCGGCTCGTCGAGGAGGACGACCTTCGAGTCCCACAGCACGGATTTGGCGATCGCGACGGTCTGCCGCTGCCCGCCCGAGAGGGCGGAAACGGGCGTACGGACCGATTTCACGGTGCGGACCGACAGCGACGCGAGCGTCTCGCGGGCGGCCTTCTCCATGCTGGCCTCGTCGAGCAGCCATTTGCTGCCGCGTTCCCGGCCGAGGAACATGTTCTGCACGATGTCGAGGTTCTCGGCCAGCGCGAGGTCCTGGTAGACGACCTCGATCCCCAGGTCCGCGGCGTCGCGCGGGCCGTGGATGTTCACCGGCTTGCCCTGGAACGTCACCGTTCCCGAGTCGTAGCCGTGGATCCCGGCGATCGACTTGACCAAAGTGGACTTACCGGCACCGTTGTCGCCGACCAGCGCGGTGACCTCGCCGGCGCGCACGTTGAAGTCCACGTCGTGGAGGACGTGGACCGGCCCGAAGCTCTTGTTCAGCTGCTTCAGCTCGAGGATGGGTTCACTCATGGGGGTTCTCGAATTCTCCCGGCTGGGTACCGGGCCGGTGCGCGCTGTCGGGAGAACGCACCGGCCCGGTCGTCTGGATCGAACAGGTCAGGAGATACCGAGCTGCGTGCACGCCGCGGCCAGGTCGCCGCCGCAGATCTCGGCCGCCTTGACGTAGCCCTGCGTCACGACCTCCTTGACACCGTCCTTGGTGGTCAGCTTCGGCTCGAGGAGCACGGACTTGACCTCGCGGTTGCCCTTCGGGTCCTTCGCCTTGCCGGTGGCCAGCGCGTCGGCGCCCGCCTTGTCACCCTTGGCCAGCAGGACGGCGAGCTTCGCCGCGGCTTCGGCCTCTTCCTTGATCGGCTTGAAGACGGTCATGTACTGGTCGCCGCGCAGGATCGCCATGAGGCCGTCCGCGGTGGCGTCCTGGCCGGTGACCGGGACCTTGCCGTTGAGACCGTTCTTCTTCAGCACGGTGATGACCGCGCCGGCGAGACCGTCGTTCGCGGCGACGACGCCGTCGACCCTGCCCTTGTTGTCGGTCAGGATCTGCTCGAAGGTCTGGCCGCCCTTCTGGTTGTCCCAGTTGTCGATGGCCTGCTCGCGCACGAGCTTCAGGTCACCGGCGGCGAACTTGGGCTGCAGCACAGACTTCTGGCCGTTGGCGAACAGCGTCGCGTTGTTGTCGGTCGGGGCACCCTCGAGCATGACGACCTCGGCGCCCTTCTTGTCCTTCAGCGCGTCGGCGAGACCCTGGCCCTGCAGCTGGCCGACCTTCTCGTTGTCGAACGAGACGTAGTAGTCGGAGCTGCCGCCGAGGTTCAGGCGGTCGTAGTCGATCGTCGGGATGCCCGCGGCCTGCGCCTTACGGGCGACCGCCGCGCCGACCTCGCCGTTGATGGCGGCGATGATCAGGACCTTGACGTTCTGCGCGATCATGCCGTCGGCCAGCGTGGTGAACTTCTGGACGTCGCCCTGGGCGTTCTGGACGTCGGCGTCGAAGCCCGCGTCCTTGAGCGCCTTGGTCAGGAACGGCTTGTCGAAGGACTCCCAGCGCGCGGAGGTGGCGGTCTCCGGCAGGATGACGCCGACCTTGCCACCGGCGGCGGCACCGCCCGGGGCGGGGGCGGACTGCGAGGAGTTGCCGCTGCCCGAGTCGGCGGTGTTGGCGCCACAGGCGGAGAGCACCAGGCCGGCGCCCACCGTCGCGGCGAGGAGGGTAAGGGTTCTGCTGCGCATCCTCTGTCCTTCCGGATCTTGCTCGCGGGCGGCGATCCCCGGAGGACCGGTCGCACCATCGCGCATATGTTGTGGGCGACAACATATGCCGCCGAACGGGTTTCGCGGAAGACGGCTGGATCGATTAAGCCACATCAAATGGACACGGTTTGGCAACGTGGCCGTAGCAGGACGTACGAAGTCTAGGCGCGCTGACGGTGTGACCGCCACCACTCACTGAGCGTGATCGACGCAGTTGATCGCGGTGCGGGGACCGGGGTGTTCGCCGACGCCCCCAAGGCCCGAACCGGCGGTTTCGCGTGACTGGACGGACGACACGCGTGATCCGATGGACGACACGCGTGACTGGACGGACGACACGGTGTGCGGCCGGGTCCGCGCGTGTCGTCCATCCAGTCACGCGTGTCGTCCATCCAGACACAAGTGTCGTCCGTGCGATCACGCGCCCCATGCTATGAAAGGTCCTTTCCTTGCAAAATTTGCAAGGAAAGGACCTTTCATAGCGTTCGGTACGGGGGCGGTCACCAAGAACGCAGGGTGACGATCCGCTCTTCGAGTTGCTCCACCGAAGCCATCGCCGTCGGCGGCCCTCCGCAGACCCGGCGCAGTTCGTTGTGGATCGCGCCGTGCGGCTTCTTCGTCCGATGGTGGTGCACGCCCACCAGCGCGTTCAGCTCCTTGCGCAGGCTGCCGAGCCGCTCGCTGACCGACTGCGGCCGCGCGACCGGAGCGGCCTCCTCGGCCTTGGGCTTGCGCCGCTTCTCGTCGGAGAGCTGCTCCTCCTGCCGCTTCCGCAGCAGGGCGCGGACCTGGTCCGGCTCCAGCAGACCGGGCAGACCGAGGTACTCCTGCTCCTCGTCGGAACCGGAGAACACCGCGGTGCCGAAGGAGTTGCCGTCGTAGATGACCTGGTCGAGCTCGGCGGAGGCGCCCAGTGAGGTGAACGCCTTCTCCTCCTCGCCCGGCTCGTCCTCGGTGCGGTTGGCCTGGGCCAGGAGCTCGTCGTCCCAGCCCTCCTTCTCGCGGTGGGGCTTGCCGAGGACGTGGTCGCGCTGCGCCTCCAGCTCGCTGGCCAGTTCCAGCAGCACCGGCACGCTCGGCAGGAACACCGAAGCGGTCTCGCCGGGTTTGCGCGAACGCACGTACCGGCCGATGGCCTGCGCGAAGAACAGCGGGGTCGACGCGCTCGTGGCGTAGACGCCGACCGCCAGCCGCGGCACGTCGACGCCTTCGGACACCATCCGGACCGCGACCAGCCAGCGGTCGGTCGAATCGGAGAACTCCTTGATCCGCCCGGACGCCTTGGGATCGTCGGAGAGGACGACCGTCGGGTTCTGGCCGGAGATGCGCTGCAGGATCTTGGCGTAGGCGCGCGCGGAGTCCTGGTCGGTGGCGATCACCAGACCGCCCGCGTCCGGGATGCCGTTGGCGCGAAGCTGCGCGAGACGTGTGTCCGCGGCCTGCAGCACCGACGGGATCCACTCGCCCGCCGGATCGAGCGCCGTGCGCCAGGCACGCGCGTTCTGTTCCGCGGTCAGCGGCTCACCGAGCCGCGCGGTGAACTCCTCCCCCGCGCTCGTGCGCCAGGAGGCTTCGCCGGAGTAGGCGAGGAAGACGACCGGCCGGACCACGCCGTCGGCGAGGGCGTCGGCGTAGCCGTACGAATGGTCTGCCTTGCTGCGCTGGAAACCCGAGCCGTCGGCCTCGTAGGTGACGAACGGGATCGGCGAGTCGTCGCTGCGGAACGGGGTCCCGGTCAGCGCGAGACGCCGGACGGCGGGCGTGAACGCCTCACGGATCGCGTCACCCCAGGACTTCGCGTCACCGCCGTGGTGGATCTCGTCCAGGATGACCAGGGTCTTGCGGTTCTCGGTGCGCACGCGGTGCAGCGTCGGATGCGCGGCGACCTGCGCGTAGGTCAGCGCGACACCTTGGTAGTCACGCGAGGTGACCCCGGTGCCATTGCGGAAGTTCGAGTCGATCGCGATACCCGCGGCCGCGGCCGAGGCGGCCCACTGGTGCTTCAAGTGCTCCGTCGGCGCGACGATGGTGATCCGCTCGACGGTCCGGTCGCTCAGCAGCTCGGCGGCGATCCGGAGACCGAACACCGTCTTGCCCGCGCCCGGCGTCGCGACGGCCAGGAAGTCCTGCGGTTTCTTCGTGAGGTACTTCGTCAGCGCTCGCCGCTGCCAGGCGCGCAGCGGGCGGGCGGTGCTGTCCTGCGCCGCGGGAGGCGCGCCAAGCTCGCCTCGATCGCGTTCAACCGTTTCCGACATGCCGGTTCCCCACCTCCCTCATCGAAAACCGCTGGTCAATCGCCTTGTCACAAGCGAAAACCCCCACTTGGGTATCCGGCTGCGACGCCGGCGCCTGAGGTGAGGGCACTCCGAAGAGCCTACCTCGCGGGCCGGTGGAACGCCGGAAGCGCCACCCCCGTTGTCGGGTTACTCACCCGAAAACCCAGGGGTGGCGAGCCGAATGGCGCGGCATGGACCATGCTGGACACCGTCAAGGGCGCCCGGCGCCGTCGGAGGAGCTGCATGAGCGAGGAGAACGGCCGTCCGGATACGGCCGCCGAGGTCGCGAAGGGCCGCAGGGGTCCGTTGCGCCTGCTCAGCCGCACGCTCAGCAAGGCGTGGGACGGCAACATCTTCTCCGAGGCCGCCGAAGCCGCGTTCTGGCAGACGCTGTCCCTGCCGCCGCTGCTGCTGGGTCTCCTCGGTTGCCTCGGTTTCGTCGGCGACTGGTTCGGCCAGGAGGTCGTGACCGCGGTCCACGACCGGATCATCACCTTCAGCAAGACGATCTTCAGCGACAACGCCGTCCACGACATCATCGAGCCGACGGTCAACAGCATCCTGTTCGTCGGCAAGGGCGAGATCGTCTCCGTCGGCTTCCTGATCTCCCTGTGGGCGGGTTCGTCGGCGATGTCGTCGTTCGTCGACGCGATCACCGTGGCGCACGACCAGTACGGCGTCCGCAACGACGTCTGGCAGCGGATCTTCGCGCTGCTGCTGTACCTGGCCGGGCTGGTCATCCTGGTGGTCGGGCTGCCGCTGCTGGCGATCGGGCCGGATCTGCTCCCCCAGTTCTTCCCCACCGACTGGCGCGACACGGTGTCGTACTGGGTCGGCACGCTGTACTACCCGGTGCTGGCCGTGATGATCGTGCTCGCGCTGACGACGCTGTACAAGCTGGCCCTGCCGCGGAGGCTGCCGTGGCACCGCGGGCTGCCGGGCGCGGTGCTCGCCATGGTCGTGTTCCTGCTCTCCAGTATCGGGCTGCGGATCTACCTGAACTGGATCACCAAGACCGGCTACACCTACGGCGCGCTCGCCGCCCCGATCGCGTTCCTGCTGCTGATGTTCTTCATCGGGCTCGCGGTGGTCGGCGGCGCGTACTTCAACAGCGCGATCCAGGAACTTTGGCCCGCCAAGGCGACGAAACGGCAGCGCCGGAAATGGCGGCGGCTGGAAATGGAACGCGCGAGCGAACGGATCCGTGCCGAAGAGGGTCGCAAACTGTGGGAACGGACAACGGTCCCGCTCCGCCGCCCCCGCCAGAACGGTGATGCTCCCGATGGTGACGACGAACACTCATCGGAACAATCGGTGAACGAAGAACCGCAGAGCGAAACCGATTCGGTGACGGAACGGCGAAGTTGAGCGGGACCTCATCCCGAAGTCGTACTCCGATTCCACCCGTGGTGTGAATCCACTCCACCCCCCGCCGTGAAAGGCTCGCGGTAACCCGCCCGTCCCGAGCCATTTCCTGGGGGATACCGCCATGTCCACGCTGGCCAGACTGAGCCTGCGCAACCGAAGTCTCATCGGGCTGCTCGCCCTGGTGGTGATCGGCTTCGGCGCCTTCGCCCTGCCACAGCTGAAGCAGCAGCTGTTCCCGTCACTGCAGTTCCCGCAGGCGCAGGTCATCACGCCGTACGCGGGCGCGTCGCCGGACGCGGTCGACCGTCAGGTCACCGAGCCGCTCGAAGGCGGGCTGCAGGGGCTGAAGGGGCTCGAAGAGCTGAGCTCGACGTCGTCGGAGGGGCTCTCGCGGATCACCGCGCAGTTCGAGTTCGGCACGGACATCGACGCGGCGGTCGGGCAGATCCAGCGCGTCGTGGACGGGTTGAAGGCACGGCTGCCGCAGAACAGCGAGCCGTCGGTGTCGGCGGGATCCACCGACGACCTCCCGGTCGTGCTGCTCGCCGCCGGGACCACCGGTGACCCGCAGGCGCTCGCGCCCGCGCTGACCGGGGAGGTCGCGCCGGAACTGCGGAAGATCGACGGTGTCCGCGAGGTCGAGGTGACCGGTGCGCGGCAGCCGCGGGTGACCATCGCGCTGGACTACGCGAAGCTGGCCGCCGCGGGCGTCGACCCGTCGTCGATCGCCACCACGCTGCAGACCGCCGGTGCCGCCGTCCCGGCCGGGACGCTGACCGAAGGCGACAAGACGCTCACCGTCCAGGTCGGCGGCGGACCGACCACAGTGGACACGATCAAGAACCTGTACCTGACGCCGGCTTCTCGTCCTGGGGCGCAGGCCGAACCGGTGAAGCTCGGTGACGTCGCCGACGTCCAGGCCGGGTTCGCGCCGCCGACGTCGATCACGCGCACCAACGGGAAACCGAGCCTCGGCCTCTCGATCACCATGGTGGAGAACGGGAACGCGGTCGCGATCTCGGAAGCGGTACGGGACAGGCTGCCCGAGCTGTCGAAGAAGATCGGCGCCGAGATGAGCGTCGTGTTCGACCAGGGCACCCCGGTCAAGGACGCGATCAGCGGCCTGACCACCGAAGGCCTGCTGGGGCTGGCGTTCGCGGTCCTGGTGATCCTGCTGTTCCTGATGTCGGTGCGCTCCACCCTGGTGACGGCGGTGTCGATCCCGCTGTCGGTGGTCGTGGCGCTGCTGGCGTTGTGGACCGGCGATCTGTCACTGAACCTGCTCACCCTCGGCGCGCTCACCATCGCCATCGGGCGGGTGGTCGACGACTCCATCGTGGTGCTGGAGAACATCAAACGACATCTGGCGTACGGCGAGGAGAAGCAGCGCGCGGTCCTCGACGGCGTGCGCGAGGTCGCGGGCGCCGTGACGTCGTCCACCCTCACCACGGTCGCGGTGTTCCTGCCGATCGCCTTCGTGGGCGGGTTCGTCGGCGAGCTGTTCTCGCCGTTCGCGATCACGGTCACCGTGGCACTGCTGGCTTCACTGCTGGTGTCGCTGACGATCGTGCCGGTGCTCGCGTACTGGTTCCTCAAGCCGCCCAAGACCCCGGCGAACGAGCACGAGGCCGAGTTCACGCGCCAGGCCGCCGAGGACAAGGAACGCCGCGGGTTGCTGCAGCGCGGATACGTTCCGGTGATCCGATTCGCCACGCGGCGCCGCGTCACCGTGGTGCTGCTGGCGCTGATCATCTTCGGCGGCACGGTCGGACTGGCCTCACAGCTGAACACCAACTTCCTCGACCAGTCCGGCTCGACGACGCTGAGCCTTTCGCAGAAACTGCCCCCCGGTACCAGTTCCGAGGCCAAGGAGAAGGCAGCCGGCGCGGTCGAGCAGGCGCTCGCCGCCGAACCCGCCGTCGAGACCTACCAGGTGAGCATCGGCGGGGGCGGCTTCTTCGGTGGCGGCGGGATGGCGACCAACATCCAGGCCACCGTCGCCAAGGACACCGATCTCGACGCGCTCTCCGAGCGCTTGCGGGGCAAGCTGAGCGGGCCGGGACTCGGCGAGGTCAAGATCGGCGCCGAAGCGGGCGGGTTCAACTCGGATCAGATCTCGATCACCGTCACCGCACCGGACGAAGCGGCGCTGAAGCCCGCCGCCGAGCAGGTCCGCCAGGCCCTGTCCGGCGTCCCGGATCTGACCGAGGTGACCAGTGACCTCGCGCAGGGTTCGCCGCGCGTGCAGGTCGAGGTCGACGCCGCCAAGGCCGCCGCGAGCGGGCTTTCGGCGACCACGATCGGCCAGATCGCGAACCAGGCCATCGCCGGCCGCACGGTGACCCAGCTGCCGGTCGACGGCCGGCGCACGGACATCGTGCTGCGCGCGGGCACGGCCCCGGTGTCGGTCGACGCGGTCAAGGCGCTGCCGATCCCGAGCGCGACCGGCGTCGTCCGGCTCGATTCGGTCGCGAACGTGTCCACAGTGGATGGACCGGCCGCGGTGCACCGCACCTCGGGCGAGCTGAGCACCACGGTCACCGCCAAGAACACCGGCGCGGATCTGGCCGCCACCACCAAGGCCATTCAGTCCAAGTTGGACGGACTGAACTTCACCGGCGGTGCGGCGTACAAGCTCGGCGGCGTCAGCGAGGACCAGCAGGAGGCCTTCGGGAACCTGTTCCTCGCGCTGCTGGCCGCGATCGCGATCGTGTACCTGATCATGGTGGCGACGTTCCGCAGCCTGATCCAGCCGCTGATCCTGCTGGTGTCGATCCCGTTCGCGGCGACCGGCGCGATCGGCCTGCTGCTGGCCACCGGGACCGCGCTGGGCCTGCCCGCGCTGATCGGGATGCTGATGCTCGTCGGCATCGTGGTGACGAACGCGATCGTGCTCATCGACCTGATCAACCAGTACCGGGCTTCGGGGATGAGCGTCGCCGACGCCGTCGTCGAAGGCGGCAGGCGACGGTTGCGGCCGATCCTGATGACCGCCGCGGCGACCATCTTCGCGCTGGTCCCGATGGCGCTCGGGCTGACCGGCCAGGGCGGGTTCATCGGGCAGCCGCTCGCGATCGTGGTCATCGGCGGCCTGGTCAGCTCGACCCTGCTGACGCTGATCCTGGTGCCGACGCTGTACACGATGGTCGAGACGCGGAAAGAGAAGCGCCGCGCGAAGAAGGACGCCCGCCGGTCTTCGGCCCCGGCCACCGAGACGCTGACGCCCGAGCCGGCCGCGTAGACCTGGGGGCGGGGGAGGAAGGCGCGCCGGGGCCGGGTGGGCGCCCGGCGTGCCTTCCACACTTCGCATTCAGTCGACCAACTGCGTGGGCGCTTCGCATTCAGTCGACTAACTGCGTGAGCGCCAGGACCAAGTACGTAAAGGCCCCCTTCACTGCGTCTAGCGCAGTGAAGGGGGCCTTCACGTACTTGCGCGGCCGAGTCGGCGCCTCTCCAGTCGCAGCAGTCACTTGAGCTACATCAGGCACTGTCCACAGTGGAGGAACGCTCGCTGAAGCCGAAGGTGTTGCGAAAGCCACTTTCGCAACATCCAAGGTTGCGAAAGTGGCTTTCGCAACCTCGGCGGCGGCGCGGCAACCCGCAACTCACGTGACCGAAGCCGTAACTCGCGTGATCAGACGTGTTACGCGTTCGATCACGCGAGTTACGGCCCTGATCACGTGAGTCACGCCTTCCGGAACCGCCAGGTCTTGCTGTCGAACGCCACGCACCACGAGGGCGAAAGCATGACGACCCGCAGGGTCCCGTCGGCGGCGACGTCGATGCCCTCGGTCTCGAAGTTCCCGCTGCAGGTGCTCTTCAGCGGCAACTGCCCCAGCGACGTCACCCGCCCGGTCACGTCCGAACCGGACAGCGCGCCGGACAGGTCGACCTGCAGCAGCGGTTTCGTGGTCCCGAACAGCGAGCCTTCGGGATCGTCGGACGCGCACAGCAGCCGGGTCGCGGTGACGAAGTCGCAGCCCTGGATGTCCCGCACCGGCTTGTCGAGCCGGATCGCGGACGCGTACGGCAGGTTCGCCGACGGATTCGTGTGCGCCACGCCGGGCATCGGATGCACGAGGAGCCGGTCCATCGTGCCCCACTCGCCCGCGACCATCCAGCGCGCGTCGGGCGTCACGGCGGCGAACGAGTTGTTGTTCGCCTCCCACGACTCCAGCGTGTGCGTGTAGTTCGCCCACGTCCCGGTGGGCGACTCGACGCGGAAGAGCTTCGCTCCCCTGTCGTCGCGCTGGTACGGCTCGACGTACCAGCCCTGCGCGGAGCCCGGGTCGCCGACGTGGTTCCAGCCCTGGGACGACAGGTTCACGGGAACGGTCGCGATCCCGGTGTAGCGGTAGATCATCCCGGACGGCCGTTCGATGGTGGCCAGCCCCTGGCCCTCGTCGAGCGGGCGGGCGTTGTCCGAGCCGACCGTGGTCCAGCCGGTGACGGCTTGGGCGGCGGCGGATGAGAACACCGCGACCAACGCGGCGATGGCGAGCACGATCCCGGTTCTACGCATGAAGGCTCCGTCCCGGCGGGTTTTCGCTGGCGCGTACTGATTACCAGCGAAGACCGGGACGGGCAGCCACCATGTGAAGGATTTTCAGATTTTGTCCGGTTTCGGACACCGGACGGACACTCAGTCGCCCGGCTTGAGGCCGTCGTAGATCTTCTTGCAGTCCGGGCAGACCGGCGAACCGGGCTTCGCCGACTTCGTCACCGGGAAGACCTCGCCGCACAGCGCCACCACGTGCGTGCCCATGACCGCGCTTTCGGCGATCTTGTTCTTGCGCACGTAGTGGAACATCTTCGGCGCGTCGTCGTCGGTGCCGTCGGTGCCCTCGGGACGGGTATCCGGCTTCGGAAGAGTCTGTGTACTCACCCCTCCATTGTGCCCCAAATACTCCTGCGCACATCGGCGACCTGGCAGGATCTCGCCCATGTTCCAGAAGGTGCTCGCGACGTTCGGCTCGGGCGGGGCGAAGATCGACGCCCGGCTGCTCGACCGCACGGTCTCCCCCGGCCGCCCGTTGCGCGGCGAGGTCCTGCTGCTCGGCGGCGAAGTCGATCAAGAGATCAACGGTCTCTCGGTGAAGCTGCTCGCCCGGGTCACCCTCCCGGACGAACGCCGCCCCGGCGTCGAGGACCTCGAGTTCGGCACCCAGCAGCTGGCGGGCAACGAGCGGATCGGGCCGGGACAGCAGGTCCGCATCCCGTTCGAGGTGGCCCTGCCCTGGGAGACGCCGATCTCCAGTTTCTTCGGCAAACCCCTGACCGGGATGGCCGTCGGCCTGCAGACCAGCCTCGACATCGCGAACTCCGTCACCGACCCGGTGGACGTCGACGGCGCCGCGATCGAGCCGCTGCCCGCGCAGAAACGGATCCTGGACGCCTTCAGCCGGATAGGCTTCGTCTTCCGCGAGGCCGTGCTGGAACGCGGCCGGATCAACGGCGCCGTCCAGCAGCTCCCGTTCTTCCAGGAGATCCGCTTCACCCCTTCGCCGCGGTTCGCGCCCGTCTTCACCTCGGTGGCGGTGACCTTTCTGTCCTCGCCGTCGGAGACGCAGGTCGTGCTGGAGGTGACCAAACGGGTCCGGGTGTCCAAGAGCGGCGGGTTCGGCGGACGTGGCCAGGAGTTCCTCGGCCTGTTCAAGGTCGACCACGCGGCGCTGGACCGGCTCCAGTGGGAACCGCAGCTCGAAGGCTGGCTGCACGAGGTGGCCAAACCGCGCGGGATCTTCGACTGAGGGAGGCGCGATGACGGAACCGTCGGCGACCAGGCCGTACATGCCGGGTTACGGGACGGCTCCGGCCGGGGAGGGCACCGGACTGCTGCCCTGGTCCTGGGCGGAGACCCGGCTGCGGGACTCGCACGACTACTGGGTGGCGACGGTCACCCCCGGCGGCCGCCCGCACCTCATGCCGGTGTGGGCGGCATGGACCGGCGACACCCTGTGGTTCTCGTCTTCGCTGCGCTCGGCCAAGGCGCGCAACGTCGCCGCCGGTTCCGCGGTCTCGGTGTCGACCGGCGATCCTGATGAACCCGTGGTGCTCGAAGGTCCTGCCGAGATCGTCACCGATCCCGGCGCGCTGCGGACCTTCCTCGACGCCGTGAACGGCAAGTACGAGACCACGTACGGAATGGACATGCTCGACCCCGCTTCGAACGCGTCGATCCGGGTCCGGCCACGGAAGGTGTTCGGCATGCTGGAAAAGGATTTCTCGGGCTCCCCGACCCGTTGGGTGTTCCCGGCATGAACTGGGCCACCGCCGTCACCAGGCTCGGCGGCGATCACCTCATCGCCGCCGTCGCGTGGAACGACCTCCGAACGCGCTACGCCGAACCGCATCGCCGCTACCACGATCTCCGGCACGTCACGGCCGTCGCCCACGACAGCGGCGACCTCGCCGTCGCCTTCGGCTTGGGGTCCCGCGAGCGAGCCCTCGTCGCCGTCGCGGCGTGGACGCACGACGTCGTGTACGACGCCCGTCCCGGCGAGGACGAACGGGCGAGCGCGGCCTGGACACGCGACGAACTCACCAACGCGGGCGTCCCCGAGGCGGATGTCGAACGCGCCGGAGAGCTGGTCCTGAGCACGATCCATCACTCCGCCCCGGACAACGACCTCCTCGCGACGGCGCTGCTCGACGCCGACCTCGCGATCCTCGGTGCCACGCCGGAGCGCTACGAGGAGTACGCGAACGGTGTCCGGGCGGAGTACTCGATCTACTCCGACGAGGACTGGCGGGCGGGACGCACGGCCGTGCTGGAGAACCTGCTGGCCAGGCCGCGGCTCTACCGCAGCGACATCGCGCGGGCACGCTGGGAGAGCAAGGCACGCGGGAACCTCGCGAACGAACTGACCCGATGGCGTGACGCGGACCCACATCACCGATGATGTTCGTCCGTGACTCCGCAACTGTCCCTTCACGAAGAGGTCGCCTCCGCCCTCGCCGGCGGTGACCCTGTCGTCGCGCTGGAGAGCACCATCCTCTCCCACGGTCTCCCGCCCGGCCGCAACCTCGACGTCGCCCGGCGGCTGGAGAAGGTCGTGCGCGACGGCGGCGCCGTCCCCGCGACCATCGCCGTCCTCGACGGCGTCCCGCTGATCGGCCTCACCGGCGAGCAGCTGGAACGCGTCTGCGCGCCCGGCGCGGATCTGGACAAGCTCTCCCTGCGCGACATCGGCCCGGCCGTCGGCCTCGGCCGCTCCGGGGCGACGACGGTCGCCGGCACCGCGGCGCTGGCCGCCGCGGCCGGGATCGGCATGTTCGCCACCGGCGGGCTGGGCGGCGTGCACCAGGGCGCGGCGGCCAGCTGGGACGTCTCGGCGGATCTGGGCGTGCTCGCGAAGGTGCCGACCACGGTCGTCTGCTCCGGGGTGAAGTCGGTGCTCGACATCGCCGCGACCCTCGAGGTGCTGGAGACCAACTCCGTGCCGGTGCTGGGTTACCGCACCGGCGAGTTCCCCGCCTTCTACCTCCGCTCGTCCGGCTTCGAGGTGCCGTGGCGGGTCGACGACGCCGCGCAGGCCGCCTCGGTCATCGCCGCCCACCGGGCGCACGCGAATTCCGGTGTCCTGCTGGCGAATCCGATCCCGGCAGCGTCCGAAATGGACAAGGAGCTGCACGACCGGCTGCTCGCCGAAGGGCTGGAACTCCTCAAGTCGCGTGGCGTGCACGGCAAGGACGTCACCCCCGTGCTGCTGGAGCACTTCCACACCGCCAGCGAAGGCGTGAGCCTGGACGCGAACGAGGCGCTGGTGCTGTCCAACGCGGAACTGGCCACTTCGGTCGCCGTCGCGCTCGTGGAGAGCGCGGCATGAGCGGGATCGTGGTCGTCGGCGACGTCGGTCTGGACGTGGTCGCACGGCACGAAGGCCCCATTCCGCACGGCGGCGACATCCGCGCGAAGGTCCACTTCACCAGCGGCGGCGCGGGCGCGAACACCGCGCTGTGGCTGCGGGCCGAGGACACGGAGACCACGCTGGTCGCGCGGATCGGGGACGATTCCGGCGGCCGCATGGTGAAGAGCGAGCTGGAAGCGGCGGGCGTCCGGTGCGAGTTCGCGGTGGACCCCGAGGAACCGACGTTCTGCGTCGTGGTGCTCGTCGACGGCTCCGGTGAGCGGAGCATGCTCGCCGACCGCGCCGCCAACGCGAAGTTCAGCCCTTCCGACATCACCGAGGAGGCGCTGCGCGGGGCGAGCCACCTGCATCTCTCGGGTTACGTCCTGCTGTACCCGTCGTCACGGCCGGCCGCGCTCGCGTCGCTGGCGGCGGCGAAGAAGGCCGGGCTGACGACGTCGGTCGACCCGCAGGCGGCGACACTGATCACCGATCCCGCGGCCTTCCTCGACGACGTGCGCGGTGTCGACCTGCTGATGCCGAACACCAGCGAACTGGTCGCGCTCACCGGGTCGAGTGATCCCGAGGCGGCGAAGGAACTGCTGGACTACGTCGGCGAGGTCGTGGTCACCGCCGGCCTCGACGGCGCCAGCTGGGTGGACGCGAGCGGCACCATCACCTCGGTGCCGTCCCAGCCCGCAGAGTGCGTCGACTCGACCGGTGCCGGCGACGCGTTCGACGCCGGTGTGCTCGCGGCGTGGCTGCGCGGCGAGTCCACCGTGGAGGTGCTTCGGGCGGGGACGCGGCTGGGTGCCCGCGCGGTGGCGAAGGTGGGCCCGCAGCCGTAGCGAAAAAACTGACATGAAAGGCCCCTTCATTGCAAAATTTGCAATGAAGGGGCCTTTCATGTCACGTGGCGGGGGCGCGAAACGGGTCAGCCGCCGTCGATGACCTGATGACCGGAGCTTTCGATCCGCGTCGGTTCGGCCTGGTAGCGGTTGACCTTCTCGCTCTTGCGCGGCGGCCGGTCGTTGGCGATCAGGACGGCGATCCACGGCAGCGGGATCGAGATCGCGATCAGTGCCAGCGCGAGCCACCAGGTCTCGTAGAAGATCCCGGCGAGGATCAGGCACGGGATGCGGAACGACATCATGATGATGTACTTCCGCTTCCGTTTGGCCAGCTGGTCTTCGTAGGACGGGGCGGCTTCGGTGATTAGCACCGGAGCGGGTTCCCTCGGTTCGGGACCGTGGGCGGGCGCGTTCACAGCACCACCTCCGGCTTCCATGCTCCCACTCCCCGGGCTCATCCGACACCCGGGTGGGTGAGCCGGTGCAGAGCCGCGACCACGAGCGTCTCGACGCCGGCCGACAACGTCGGATGCGGGATCGGCGCGAAGAGCGGCGAATGGTTCGACGGGATGTCCTGTTCGAAGCGCCCGGCGGTCATCGCGGCGATCACCTTGCCCTCGTCCATGCCGCCGACCAGCCAGAACACCGAGGGGACGCCGGCCGCGCGGCCGAACTCGCTGAAGTCCTCACTGCCGGTGACCAGCGGCGCGGGCATCACCCGGCCCTCACCGAAATGGTCACGGAAGGCGGCGGTGAGCTCCTCGGTGGCCACGTCGTCGTTCTCGGTGACCGGGAACGCGCCGATCCGCTCGATCTCCGGCGGCTTCGGTGCGCCGGCGGTGGCCGCCTCGCCCTGCACGATCCGCTCGACCGCCGCGACGACCTTCTCCCGCACGGCCTGGTCGAACGACCGGATGTTGACCTCGAGCACGGCGTGGTCGGCGATGATGTTGTGCGCCGTGCCGACGTGCAGCGACCCGACGGTCACCACCGCGGACTCGGTCGCCGGGATCTCCCGCGACACGATGGTCTGGAGCTTGAGCACCACGGACGCGGCGAGCACCGCGGGATCCACCGTGGTCTCCGGCCGCGAGCCGTGCCCGCCGCGGCCGTGCAGGGTGATGCGGAGCGCGTCGGTGGCCGCCATGATCACCCCCGGCCTGGTCAGCACCCAGCCCGCCGGACCGGGTACGACGTGCTGGCCGAGCACGACGTCGGGCTTGCCGGCGGGTTCGAAGACGCCGTCGCGAACCATGCCGGCGGCGCCGTCTCCCGCCTCCTCTCCCGGCTGGAACACGACCATCACCGTGCCGGACCAGTGTTCGCGGCCGGCCGCGAGCAGCGAGGCCGCGCCGGAGAGCCAGGTGGCGTGCATGTCGTGGCCGCAGGCGTGCATCACCGGCACGTCGCGACCATCGGGGTCGACACCGCGCGCGGTGCTCGCGTACGGCAGGCCGGTCTTCTCCTCGACCGGCAGCGCGTCGATGTCGGCGCGCAGCATCACCTTCGGACCCGGCCCGTTGCGCAGCACGCCCAGCACGCCGGTGCGCCCGATGCCGGTGTGCACCTCGTAACCGTCGGCCTCCAGGCGCTTCGCCAGTTCGGCGGCGGTGCGGGTTTCGGCGAACGACAGCTCCGGATGCCGGTGGAGGTCGATGTACAGGTCTTCCAATCCGGGCAGCGCCGCCTGCAGCGGTGCCAGGACACTCTCAAGGCTCACAACCTCATCCTGGCAGTATTACCCACCGTGAGCACACGAGCGGCCCTCCCCGACCTGTCCGACGACGTCTGCGCGAGGTTGCGGGACGCCTTCCGCCGGACGGGATACGACACCGACGGTGTGGTCGGCGCCCTCGGCTCCGCGCACGCCGCCCTCGGCCGCGGCGAACCGGAACTCGCCTATCGCGCGACCCGTGACGCGGGTGAGCTCGGCACGCTGATCCGGCTGTTCCTGCTGGGGTCGACCGAACCGGAGAAGGACGTGGAGGCCGCCTTCGCGCCACTGTCTCTCGATGACGCGGTCGCCGCCACGCTGCTCGTGCCCGCCGCCGACGGTTACCGCGCCGGCCTCGACGTCCGCCCGCACGGCGACGACGAGGGCTCGTGGTGGGTCGTTTCGGATCTCGACGCCGACGTCCTCGGCCAGACCGTGCCCGAGGACCACGTGCTCGGCGTCGGGCACGCGTCGCTCAGCCTGATCCGGGCCACCAGCCGCCGCGAGGTCGGCAGCCTGCTCGACGTCGGCACCGGCAACGGTGTCCAGGCGCTGCACGCCACCCGGCACGCGAAGCAGGTCACCGCCACCGACGTCTCGGCCCGCGCGCTGGCATTGGCCGCGGCGACGTTCCGGCTCAACGAACTGGACGTCGAACTCGTCCGGGGCGAATGGTTCGCGCCGGTCGCGCGGCGCCGGTTCGACCAGATCGTGTGCAATCCGCCGTTCGTGGTCGGCCCGCCGCGGGTCGATTACACCTACCGCGACTCCGGTCTCGCGGGCGACGACGCCAGCGCCCTCGTGGTGCGGCAGCTGCCCGGGTTCCTCAACGACGGCGGCACCGGTCAGCTCCTGGCGTCCTGGCTGCACGTGAAGGGTGAGGACTGGGGCGATCGGGTGACCCGCTGGCTGCCCGCCGAGACCGACGCGTGGTTCGTCCAGCGGGATATCGCGGACCCGGGACTGTATGTCGGCACGTGGCTGCGTGACGCGGGCATCGACCCCCGTTCCCCCGAGGGCCGCGCGAAATCCGGAGCGTGGCTCGACTGGTTCGCCGAAAACGACGTCCAGGGGATCGGGTTCGGCTTCGTCACCCTTCGGCGGGCGGACGGCGCGACTCCGACGATCGTGTGCGAAGACCTGCGCCAGGCCTACGACGACCCGCTGGGCGCCGAGTCCGCGAACTGGCTTGATCGGGTGGATTGGCTTCGCTCCAACGGCGATTCGCTCCTCGACGTCCGTTTCCGGGTCCCGGAAACGGTTCTCCTGGAGAGTGTCGCCGAGCCGGGCGAGGAAGGCTGGGCCACGACCGTCCAGCGGCTGCACCGCACCGACGGTCCCGGGTGGTCGCACGAAGTGGACGAACTCGCGACGCGGCTGCTCGCGGGCTGCCAGGGCGCGCTGCCTCTGGAGGACCTGATCGTGCTCCTGGCCGCCGCCCAGGGGCTCGAACCCGAAGAGCTGGCCGAAGCCGCGCTGCCCGTCGTCCGGGAACTGGTCCGGCACGGCATGCTCCTCCCGGCCGTCTGATGCGGGCGGTGGTGGCGAGGGTCACGGAAGCGAGCGTGACCGTCGGCGACGAGGTGACCGGCGCCATCGGCGAGCCGGGTTTGCTGGTGCTGCTGGGAATCCACGTCGACGACGATGTGTCGAAGGTGCCGGTGATGGCCCGCAAACTGCACGAAGCTCGCATACTTCGCGACGAGGAGTCCTGCGCCACCACCGGCGCTCCCCTGCTCGTCGTCAGCCAGTTCACTCTTTACGGCGACACCCGCAAAGGCCGCCGTCCGTCCTGGACGGCGGCCGCCCGGCCCGAGGTCGCCGAACCCCTCGTGACGGCCGTCGTCGACGCGCTGCGCGAACGCGGCGCACGGGTCGAAACCGGCCGCTTCGGGGCCATGATGGCGGTCCGGAGCGTGAACGACGGCCCGTTCACCCTCCTCGTAGAGGTCTAGACCACGTTCTTGCTCCCCGGCACGGGCATTCTCAGGAAAAGCTCAGGGTTGGTGGAGCAACGCCCCAGGTCAGCCGCCCGTCTCCTCTGTAGCGGCCGGGAACGTTTTCGGACCTCCCGGCGTTGAGCCAAGTGTCCAGCCAAGCTGGGCCGAGGAGGAGTAGCGGGTTTTCCACAGGGCCTGCTACACCGAGACGGACCCGGCGGACGACCGCAGCACGTTCAGCCCGTGACCGGGGAGGCAGAATGTCAGTCCAGACTCTCGAACGCGAAGCGCGCGGGATTCGCGAGCGCCGTATCCCGGCGCAATCCACCCAGGAGCCGGTGAGCACGGGGGCGCTCACCGACGCCGACCTCGACGCCCAGAGCCCGGCCGCGGACCTCGTTCGCGTGTACCTCAACGGAATCGGCAAGACGGCGCTGCTGTCCGCCGCCGACGAGGTCGAGCTGGCCAAGCGCATCGAAGCGGGCGTGTTCGCCCAGCACATGCTCGACACGGCCGAGGGTCTCACGCCGAAGCGGCGTTCGGAGATGTCCGCCCTGGTGCGTGACGGCCACGTCGCGAAGAACCACCTGCTGGAGGCCAACCTCCGCCTCGTGGTGTCGCTCGCGAAGCGGTACACCGGCCGGGGGATGCCGCTGCTCGACCTGATCCAGGAGGGGAATCTGGGTCTCATCCGCGCGGTGGAGAAGTTCGACTACTCCAAGGGGTTCAAGTTCTCGACCTACGCCACCTGGTGGATCCGCCAGGCCATCACCAGGGGGATGGCCGACCAGGGACGCACCATCCGGCTGCCGGTCCACCTGGTGGAACAGGTGAACAAGCTGGCGCGCATCAAGCGTGACCTGCACCAGCAGCTCGGCCGGGACGCCACCCACGAGGAGCTGTCCGCCGAATCGGGCATCCCGGCGCACAAGATCTCCGACCTGCTCGACCACTCGCGTGACCCGGTGAGCCTCGACATGCCGGTCGGCACCGAGGAGGACGCCCCGCTCGGTGACTTCATCGAGGACTCCGAGGCGACCGACGCCGAGAGCGCCGTGATCTCCGGTCTGCTCCAGGACGACCTGCGCCGCGTGCTCGCGACGCTGGACGACCGCGAGTCCCAGGTGATCCGGCTGCGTTACGGCCTCGACGACGGCCAGCCGCGCACGCTCGACCAGATCGGCAAGCACTTCGGGCTCTCCCGTGAGCGCGTTCGGCAGATCGAGCGAGAGGTCATGTCGAAGCTGCGTCAGGGTGAGCGGGCGGACCGCCTTCGCGCCTACGCTTCGTAATGGTCATTGAGCCGTTTCGGCTCGGAAAGGCAACACCCGTTCGGCAGCGTTGACTTATGACCTGCGTCACGAGACCGTCGAGCAGGTAATAAGTCTTCGCGGTCGGGTGTTCGCACCCGGATCGCTTTCCCCGGGAGGTCGGGTCCGTCGGGGTGGGCCCGGCCTCCCGAACTATTTGTCCGGCGCCGCGACAAATTGCAGCGCGGGAATTGCACTCGGTCCCGTGGGCACCCACCGGCAGTGGCCCCGGTTACTTCCGCCGTGGCCTCTCCTGTCCGGGCCCGGGCTTGGGTACCGTGAGCGGGTTCCCGATGCCGGCAAAGGAGCCCGCGCAGTGGCGCCCACCACGTTCCAGTACACCGAAGTCCTTCCTCTCGCGAAGGACACCCACACCGAGTACCGGCTGATCGGCACCGAAGGTGTCGAGGTCGTCGAAGCCGCGGGCCGGAAGTTCCTCAAGGTCGAGCCCGAGGCGCTGACCAAACTCGCCAAGACCGCGATCACCGACATCCAGCACCTGTTGCGCTCGTCACACCTGGCGCAGCTGCGCGCGATCGTCGACGACCCCGAGGCCAGTGGCAACGACCGTTTCGTCGCGATGGACCTGCTGCGCAACGCGGCGATCTCCGCCGGGGGCGTCCTCCCGATGTGCCAGGACACCGGCACCGCGATCGTGATCGGCAAACGCGGCGAGGGCGTGCTCACCGGTGCCGAAGACGAGCGCGCGCTGTCGCGCGGTATTTTCGACGCCTATCAGGAGTTGAATCTGCGCTATTCGCAGATGGCGCCGGTGAATTTCTGGGATGAGCGCAATACGGGCACCAACTTGCCCGCGCAGATCGAGCTCTATCACAAGGACAACACAGCCGGTCAGTCCGAAGTCCCCAGCTATGAATTCCTGTTCATGGCCAAGGGTGGCGGCAGCGCGAACAAGACGTTCCTCTATCAGGAGACGAAAGCCGTCCTGAACCCGAAGCGGCTCGCGAAGTTCCTCGACGAGAAGCTGCGCGGCCTCGGCACCGCGGCCTGCCCGCCGTACCACCTCGCGATCGTCGTCGGGGGCACGTCGGCGGAGTTCAACCTGAAGGTCGCGAAGCTCGCATCCGCCCGCTATCTCGACGACCTGCCCACCGAGGGTTCCGAGCTGGGCCACGGTTTCCGCGACGTCGACCTCGAACAGCAGGTGCTGGAGATGACGCGCCAGTTCGGGATCGGCGCGCAGTTCGGCGGCAAGTACTTCTGCCACGACGTCCGGGTGATCCGCCTGCCGCGCCACGGCGCGTCCTGCCCGGTCGGTGTCGCCGTCTCGTGCTCGGCCGACCGCCAGGCGAAGGCGAAGATCACCGCCGACGGCGTCTTCCTGGAGCAGCTCGAACGCGACCCGGCGCAGTTCCTGCCGGACGTCACCGAGGACGACCTGTCCGACGAGGTGGTGACCGTCGACCTGAACCGGCCGATGGCCGAGATCCGCGCGCAGCTCTCGCAGCTGCCGGTGAAGACCCGCCTGTCGCTGACCGGTCCGCTCGTCGTCGCCCGCGACATCGCGCACGCGAAGATCGCCGAGCGGCTCGACGCGGGCGAAGAGATGCCTCAGTACCTTCGCGACCACCCCGTGTACTACGCGGGCCCGGCGAAGACACCCGAGGGTTACGCGTCGGGCTCCTTCGGGCCGACCACCGCGGGCCGCATGGACTCCTACGTCGAGCAGTTCCAGGCCGCCGGCGGCTCGCTGGTGATGCTGGCGAAGGGCAACCGGTCGAAGAAGGTGACCGCCGCGTGCAACGAGCACGGCGGGTTCTACCTCGGCTCGATCGGCGGCCCGGCCGCGCGGCTCGCGCAGGACTGCATCAAGAAGGTCGACGTCCTCGAGTACGCCGAGCTGGGGATGGAGGCGGTCTGGAAGATCGAGGTCGAGGACTTCCCCGCGTTCATCGTCATCGACGACAAGGGCAACGACTTCTTCGAGGCCACCTCGGAACCGGTGCTGCAGATCAGTTTCCGCTGACGTCCGTGAAGGCCTCCTTGAGGGACTCTGGGTCCCTCAAGGAGGCCTTCACGGAATTCCGGGTTGGTCACCCGGGAGCGTCAGCGCATCTGCTTCAGGACCACGGTCCGCTCCCCCAGCGGTGCCGACAGCGCCACCGAGATCACCGGATGCCGGATATCCATCGTGCACATCTGGCCGGTCTGGCCCTTCAGTTCGGTCAGGTTGACGGTGACCCTGGTCCCGTCCTGCTGCGCGGCCTCCGCCGTCGCGTGTCCGCAGCCGCCTTCCTGGCCGCGGACGTTCAGGATCGTCCCGCCGTTGCTGGTGTACACCTCACGCGGGTAGTCCGCGGGCAGTGCCGACGCGTCGAGCTGCTTGTCCGGCAGCTTGGTGCTGCCTTCCGGAACCTCCTGGCGAGGCGCGCCCGGCACACCCGGCTGGCTTCCCGGCGCGGGCGTCGGGGACGGAGACGGCGTGGTCGGCGGTGCGGTCGGCGACGGCGGCACGGTACTCAGGGTGCCGCTACCGGGTCCGGCCGCGGGTTCCGCTGCCTGGTTCTGCGCCCCGCAAGCGGATACCGCAACGACGATCAGGCCAAGGCCGATGACATTCGTTAAGTACCTCATGTGGCTAGGACGGAACGAGGCCTCGATGGGGTTGCACATGATCTCAACCCGCTTCCAGGACCACGGTCCGCGCCCCGAGCGGCTCGGCGAGTTTCACCGGCAGGACGGCGTAGCGGATCACCTGCGGGCACATCTGCCCCGGCTTGCCGTGGTCGATCTTCACCTTGACCACGACCCGCTGCGCGTTCTCCTCGGCGAGGTCCGCCTTCGCCTCGTCGCAGCCGCTCAGTTCGATGTGCACGTTCAAGCCGCCGTTCTCCGCGCTGACCTGGCCGGGCACCTTGGCCTCGACCTGGGACGGCGGCAGCATCTTGTCCGACGGCGGCGGGCCGGCGGTCGGCCGGGACATCGGTGGTTTCGCTCCCGGCGGGCTCGCCGGGAGCGAGGTGGGCAGATCCGAGGGTGTGGTGACGACCGGTGGGGTGCTCGTGTTCGCCGGTGCTCCGGGGCCGCCCGCGCCGCAGGCCGCCGTCGCGGCGAGCACGAGCCCCGCGCCCAGCGTCTTCGCTGCGTTCATCATGGTTCCAGGACGGAATGAACCGCACCGAGCGTTGCATCACCGCTGCGCCGCGCGGCCGCGGGCCAGTCCGAGGATCACCACCCCGGCGAGCGTGACGGCCAGCAGCAGCACCGTGCTCGCCGACGCCAGGAACACCTGTCCCCGGTCCGTGAGCGCGAAAATGCTCGCGGGCAGCGTGCGCCAGTCCGGCGGGTACAGCATCATCGTCGCGCCCAGTTCGCCCATCGACATCGCCAGCGCGAGACTCGCCGACGCCGAGATCGACGGCAGCAGGACCGGCAGCCGCACCCGCAGCAGCACCCGGACCGGCGAAGCGCCGAGACTCGCCGCCGCCTGCGCCAGCAGCGGGTCCATCCGCGCGATCGCGGCGGAGACCGTGCTGTAGGAGAACGGCAGCAGGATCATCACGTGCCCCAGCAGCACGATCCAGCGTGTGCCGTTGAAGGCGAGCGGCGGACGGCTGAACGCGACCAGCAGCGCCAGCCCCAGCACCACCGAGGGCACGGCGATCGGCAGGTGGAACAGGGTGTCGACGGCTTTCCGCAGCTTGGACGGCGCGGACCGCGCGGCGAGCGCGGCCCACGTCCCCAGCAGCACCGAGACCACCGACGCGATGACACCGGTCTGGATGCTCACCGAAAGGCTCGCGAACGTCTCTCCGGACAGCGCTTGCCCGAAATGCGAGCCGGTGAGCGCACCTGGCAGCAATCCCGTCCAGTTCCCGGCGACCGACGCCAGCACGATCATCAGCAGCGGCGCCAGCACGATCGCGGTGAACAGCACCGCGAACACCGCCCACAGCAGGACACGGCTACGCCTGGTCCACAGCAGCACGACGGCCTCCGTTCGTCAGTCGCCGGTAGGTTCCGTACAGGGCAAGGGAGAACACGACGTTGACCACCGCGATGACGCACGCCTGCGGGAAGTCGAAGGTGACGATCCCCTTGCCGTAGACCAGCATCGGCAGCGTCGTGACGTCCTTCGCGCCGAGGAACAGCACGATCCCGAACTCGTTCATCGCCAGCAGCATGGTCAGGCAGGCGCCGGAAGCCAGTGACGGCAAGGCTTCCGGCAGGATGACCTGGCGCAGCACGCGGCCGGGTCTCGCGCCGAGGCTGGCCGCGACCTCCATCTGCGCCGACGAGACCTGGCTGAACGCGGCGAGCGCCGGCCGCATCACGAACGGCGTGTAGAAGGTGATCTCCGCCAGCAGGATCCCGAACGGCGAGTACAGGAACCCGCCCGCGCCCAGGATCCCCGCGCTGCCGTAGATGAAGGTGAACGCGAGCGCGATGAGGAACGACGGGAACGCGAGCACGGTGTCCACCAGCCGCGAAAGCGTCCGCGCGCCGGGGAACGGCACGAAAGCGATCACCAGGGCGAGGAACGTCCCCAGCGCCACACAGCCCGCGGTGGCGCCGAGCGCGAGCGCGACGGTCTTCCAGGCGGCGTCCCGGAATTCCGCCGAGCCCAGGACGTCCAGCCACACCGAAAGGCCGAACTCGCCGGTCTTCGATTCCAAGGACTGGAGGACGACCAGCACGAGCGGGTAGCCGAAGAAGCCGAGCAGGACGAGCACCGGCGGCAGCAGGAACCAGCCGCGTCCGGGCTGTTTCTCCCGCCGCCGCGCCGGTGCCGCCGCCGTGGTGGCGAGCGCGAGGCCGGTCATCCGACGCCCACCAGCGGGCAACCGTCCGGAATGGACACTCCGACCCGTTCCCCCACCCTCGGAAGCCCTTCGATGTCCGGCACTTCGGCCCGGACCTCGTCCCCGTTGTGCGCGAATTCGAGATCAAGCCGGAAGCCCGTGCCACGCCACTGGACACCCCGCAGCACCGCGGGCAGCGCGCCGGGAGCGTCCACCGCCGTGATCCCGACCCGGTGCGGCCGGACGCCGAGCGCGACGGGCTGCCCCGCCCGGATCGTCCCGGACGGGTCCGCGGCCAGCTCGCGGTCGCCGAGCCGGACCCTGGTGCCGCCGGGGTGGATCAGCTCGACCGGGATGAGGTTGGAAGCGCCGAGGAAGCTCGCGGTGAACTCGGTCGAGGGCCGCTGGTAGAGCTCGCGGCTCGGGCCGAGTTCGACCAGTTTCGAGTCGCGCATGACGGCGATCCGGTCGGCCAGCGCCAAGGCCTCGCCCTGGTCGTGGGTGACGTAGATCAGCGTGGTGTCGGGGAGTTCGGCGCGCAGCCGCAGCAGTTCCGCGACCATGTCCTCGCGCAGGGCGGCGTCCAAAGCGGACAGTGGTTCGTCGAGCAGCAGCACGTGTGGCCGGATCGCCAGTGCCCGCGCGAGCGCGACGCGTTGCTGCTGCCCGCCGGAAAGCTCACGCGGATAGCGGCGGGCGTACTTGCCCATCCCGACCAGCTCCAGCGCTTCGGCGACCCGGCTCGCCGTCTCGGCACGAGACGTTTTCCGTGCCTTGAGGCCGAAAGCGACGTTGGCCTCGACCCGCATGTGCGGGAACAGCGCGTAACTCTGGACGACGACGCCGAGACCGCGCCGGTGCGGCGGCAGATCGGTGACGTCCTCGCCGTCGAGCAGGACCCGGCCGGTGCTCGGCACGACGAAACCCGCGAGCGCCTTCAAGGCCGTCGACTTGCCGGAGCCCGACGGGCCGAGCATCGCCAGCGTCTCCCCTCTCGCCACGGTGAGATTCAGTGGCGAGAGGGCGGTCGTCCGGCCGAACCGGACGGACACGCCGCGGAATTCGACCGCGGGGGTCATCGGCCCACGGCCTTCTTGTACGCGGCGAGGTCGGCGTCGAGCTTCGCGAGGACGGCGTCCCAATCCGGCTGCCAGATCTCGACGTCGTCGAGGGCGGCCTTCACCTTCTCCGCCCGCGGGCCGGACGGCGTGACGTCGGTCCGCGACGGGGCACCGAAGGCGTCGACGACCTTGCCCTGCACCTCGGGCGAGAGCAGGAAGTCCAGGAACTTCTTGGCGTTCTCGGCGTGCGGCGCGTTGTTCACCAGGCCCGCGTAGTACGGGAGGGCGAAGGTGGACCGCTTGCCTTGCGCGTCGGCCGGGAAGAAGACCTCGAAACCGCCGCTCTTCTCGATCGCGGCGAGGTTCATCTGCACGTCGCCGTTGGCCACCAGGATCTCGGCCTTGGCCACCTTCGGCTGCAGCTTGCCGGTGGAGGACGACGGGCCGACGTTGTTGGCTTCGAGCTTCGCGAGGTAGTCGAGCGCGCCCTGGTCACCGAGGACGTGCTGGAGTTGCAGCAGGACCGCGGTGCCGTCACCCGCCTCGCCGGGGGTCGAGTACTGGAGCTTGCCCTTGAGCGACGGGGACAGGAGGTCGTCCCAGGTCTTGGGCGAGGCCTGCGGGTTGCGGATGAAGCTGAGGTAGTTGTTCATGATCGCGAAGTAGCGGCCCTGGCCGTCCTTCTGCCCGGCGGCGACCTGGTCGATCCCGGCGGGGGCCGTGGTGGCGAGCAGGCCCTGCGACGCGGCGCGCTGGATGAACGGCGGGAGCGTGACCAGGATGTCGGCCTGGGTGTTGGCCTTCTCCTTCTCCACCCGCGAGGCGACCTCGCCCGATCCGGCGGTCACCGCCTGGACGGTGATCCCGGTCTTGGCCTTGAACTCCTCGAAGCGCTGGGCGTACCAGTCTTCCAGACCGTCCACTGTGTACAGCGTGATGGTCTGGTCGCCGGCGGCGCCACCGGCGGTTCCACCACAGGCGCCCAGGGTGAGGGCGAGCAGCCCGGCGAGGGCGGTGGCCGCGAGTTTCTTCATGTCGTAAAGCTCCTTTTAGGACAGCAGGGCAGGGAGGTCGCGGACGGATTCGAGGACATGGGTGGCGCCGGCGGCTTCGAGCTCCGGCTTCTTCGCGGATCCGGTGAGCACGCCGGCGACGATCGAGGCGCCGGACCGCAGCCCGGTCCGGACGTCCGACGGGGTGTCACCGGCGACGGCGATCCCGCGGACGTCGGTGATTTCGAGCCGCAGCGCGGCGGCGAGGACGAGGTCGGGGAACGGGCGGCCGCGCACTCCCTCGCCCGGCGCCAGCACGGCGTCGGCGAGGCCGTGCCAGCCCAGGGCGTCCAGGATCGCGTTCTGCGTGGCGGGCGCGAAACCGGTGGTGAGCGCGACCTTCACCCCTTGGGCGCGCAGTTCCTGGATCGTCTGCTCGGCGCCGGGGATCGGCTCGCAGTGGCCGTCGGCGACGAGTTTCTCGTAGGCGTCCTGGAAGGCGGTGTTCGCGCGCCGGGCGAGTTCCTCGTCTCCGTCGAGCAGGGCGCGGAAGACGACGATCTTGGACTGCCCCATCGTTTCGACGACGTAGTCGAGCATGCCGGGGAAGCGGTTGTCCTCTTCGGACACTCCGGCGGCGGCGATCGCCGCGGTGAAGGCGCGGATCACCAGGCCGTCGTCGGCGACGGTGGTCCCGGCCATGTCCAGGACGACGAGTTCGGTGTTCACCAGGACAGCTCCTCTGCGGTGTCTTCGGCGATGGCGGGGGAACAGGTCATTCCCCGGCCACCCGGTCCGGTGACGAGCCACGCGTTGTCCGCGACGCGGGCTCGGTGCACGATCCGGGTGGTGTCGGTGGTCTGGGCGTAGACGCCGGCCCAGCGGCGGGCGATGCGCGGGAGTGGCCGTCCGAGCAGCGCCCCGGCGACCTCGGCCAGGTGGTCGTACGGGTCTTCGGTGGTGTCGAACGAGAACGGCTCGTCGTATTCGTGGGTGTCGCCGATGGTCAGCGAGCCGTCGAGACGCTGGACCATGAGCAGCTGCATCTTGTTGACCGCGGCGATCTCGCCCTGCGGCTGGCCCGCGTTGAGGCCGTCGAGCGCCTCGCCGCGGTACGCCGGGTAGTAGCGGAAGCTGTCCGCGTCGGCGACCGTGGTGGTGAGGGTTTCCCCGAGCGGCTCGGTCTGGGCCATCTGCAACCGCACGCGGCGGACCGGGGTCTGACCGGCGAGTTCCTTGACCAGGCCACCGGTCCAGGCGCCGGTGCACAGCACCACGACGTCGCCTTCGTGGGTCTCACCCGTGTCGTCGACGACGCCACGATCGGTCAGGTCGCGGATCTCGCGGCCGGGCACCCAGGTGTAGCGGCCGGATTTCGCCAGCTCGGCGCGCAGGGCGGGCTGGGCGACGCGCGGTTCGACGGCGGCGTCGCGATCGCACCAGAGCGCGCCGAGGAAGTCGCCGCGCAAGGCCGGGTTCAGCTCCCGGGTTTCGGCGGCGTCGAGCAGCTTGAAGCCGCGATCCTCCGTGCTCGCGGCCGCGGCCTCGGCGACAGCGAGTTCGGCCTCCGTGCGGACGACGGTGAGGGAGCCGTTCGGCCGGAAGCCGATCCCTTCGACCCGGTCCCCGATGCGCTCCCACAGCACTCGTGCCCGCGCGGCCGTCTCCAATTCGGGGCCACTGGCGCGGCCGCCGACCCAGACCAGGCCGAAGTTGCGCACGGACGCGCCCCTGGCCTCGGGTTCCCGTTCGATCTGGACGACGTCGTGGCCGCGTTCGACGGCCTGCCAGGCGTGCTGGGTGCCGAGCACTCCGCCGCCGATGATGAGGATTCGCACACCGCAGACGCTCGCCTGCGCGCACCAACGCTCCGTGACCCCCGCCCTAACCGCAGGTGAAGTGCCTCCGAAATGTGGACCAGACCTGTTATCTTCGCGTTACATTACTCCGCGTTTCGTCCTCTCGATGCGGTCGTTGAAAGTGCAAATACCGCGTTCAGAGGACTAAATGCGGGGGGCGGCTACTCCACGCGGCCCAATCGGGTCTCGAAGGAGAGCCGGTCGCCGCGAAAGAGCGACCGGACGCGCTCGAACGGGATGCCGTCCGGCCCCCACGACGTCCGGTGCATCAGCAGCATCGGCAGCGCCGGGTTCGTCCCGATCAGCAGGGCTTCCCGGGGCGTGGCGAGCACTGTCTCCACCCGCTCCTCGGCACCGTCGAAGACGACCCCGAGCCGTTCCCGCAAACAGGCGTAGAGCGACTGTGTGGGATCGAACACATCCATGAGCGTCGGGAATCGCGCGGCGGTGAGATAGGTCGATTCCAGCCCGACCCGCTCGTCGTCGGCGAGCAGCACCCGTTCGATGTGGATGACGTCGTCTTCGGGATCGATTTCCAGTTCCGAAGCCAGCGACGGACCCGCTTCCCGGCGTTCCAAAGAGATCAGATTCCGGCCCGGCTGAATGCCCTGCCTCCTGAGTCCTTCGGTGTAACTCACCAAGGCCAGCGGCTGGACGAGCTTGGGGCCCGCGACGTACGTGCCGCTCCCCTGCCGCCTGCTCAGCCGCCCTTCGAGCACGAGTTCGCCGACGGCCTGGCGGACCGTCGCGCGGGAAACCTCGAAGCGTTCGGACAGTTCCCTTTCGGTGGGCAGCACCGCTCCTTGCCCTAATTCGGAGATCACGTCGAGGAGATCGACTTTGACCGCGTAATAACGGGGAATGCGGCCGTGCTCGGGAATTCCGTCCCGAACCGGGCCGTCGGCGGGTGGATGAAGTCTAGGCGAACGCGCTTTCACGATCCAGATCCTAGGCCCGTTTCCCCATGCCTGTACTGACCCGAACGAAGTGTTCATGCCACGCTCACACTCGTGGACGAAAGGGGCACCTCGTTCGGCGGATCGGGCAGGCAGGACGGAGTGTTCAGCCTTCCGGCGGTTCCAGCGCTCGCCGGTCCAGGAGTAAGGAAGTTGGGCGCTCCGGACTACGCCATTCGTCGGCGGCCGGGGCCGGACGTCCGTTAATCACCACCATCGGCCAAAGATCCGAAGAAAGTCGGTTGTCCCGGCGTATGTCCACCTGCTGTAGTCAGTTGGCCGCAGTCAGTCTCCCTGCCTCCACTGTGGACAGCCGGAAGGAATGAACCCTTGGACATCAAGCGTCGGTTCAGCCTGCTCAAAAAGACCCTGATCGCCGTCGCGGCGGCCGGAACCCTGGCGGGTCTCGCCACGGCTCCGCAAGCCGCGGCCGCGCAGCCGCCGTCGACCGACGTGGTCGGCGGCACCCGCGCCGCTCAGGGTGAATTCCCTTGGATGGTAAGGCTTTCCATGGGCTGCGGTGGTGCGCTCTACACCCCGCAGATCGTGCTGACGGCCGCGCACTGCGTGTCGCGGACCGGGGCCAACACGAGTATCACCGCCACGCTCGGCGTCGTGGACCTGCAGAGCACGTCGGCCAAGAAGGTCAGGTCGACCTACGTGCACCGGTCGCCGACCTACCCCACCTCCACCGGCGGTGACTGGGCCCTGATCAAGCTCGCCAGCCCGGTCAGCGGAATCCCGACGCTGCCGATCGCCACCACGACGGCCAACAACAGCGGCACGTTCACCGTCGCGGGCTGGGGTGCCGCGACCGAGGGCGGGGCGCAGCAGCGTTACCTGCTCAAGGCCAACGTGCCGTTCGTCTCCGACTCGACCTGCAAGGCTCAGGGCGGCAGCTACGCCGACCTGATCGACAGCGCCGAGATCTGCGCGGGCAACGTCAACTCCGGCGGCGTCGACACCTGCCAGGGTGACTCGGGCGGCCCGATGTTCCGTCGTGACAGCGCCGGTGCCTGGATCCAGGTCGGCATCACCAGCTGGGGCGAGGGGTGCGCGCGGGCGCACGCTCCCGGCGTCTACACCGAGGTGAGCACCTTCGCGACCGCGATCAAGAACGCGGCCGCCGGTCTCTAGGTCTCATCGCGCACGGCATGCCATGAAAGGTCCTTTCCTAGCAAAATTTGCAAGGAAAGGACCTTTCATGGCGTTCGGGGGCGCTTCAGCTTCACCCCGGCGTAGTGAAGGCCTCCTTCCCTACCCCGAAGGTAGGCAAGGAGGCCTTCACGGACTTCGCGGGGGATTTCAGCGGGTCTTGTCCAAACGCGACAGTGTCTCTTCGTAGCCCGACACCAGCTCCGCGATCACGTCGCCGACCGGGCGCACCCGGTCCATCCGCCCGACGATCTGTCCCACCGGCATCGAGACCACGCTCGGATCGG
Organism: Amycolatopsis sp. cmx-4-54; assembly: GCF_046548895.1. Classification (NCBI taxonomy): domain Bacteria; kingdom Bacillati; phylum Actinomycetota; class Actinomycetes; order Pseudonocardiales; family Pseudonocardiaceae; genus Amycolatopsis; species Amycolatopsis sp. cmx-4-54. The sequence continues at coordinate 46,769 of NZ_JAEBEJ010000005.1, read as the reverse complement.
CAGCGTGGTGGATCCGGTTGTGCGCGTGGGACACCAGCAGGTTCTGCAACGGCATCGGCAGCGGTTCGGGCGCGTCGGGGGCGGCCCACGCCTCGGTCCACCGCGTCTTGAGCAGCCGTGCCGGTTTGCCGGTGTAGATCCGCGTCCGGACGGTGTCCGACGAACCCGCCGCGACCAGCGCGCGCTGCATCGCCTCCGACTCCCCCATGGTCTGGAGGTATTCCTCGGTGGCGAGCCAGAAGGAACCCATCCACACCCCGGACGCGCCCAGCGCGAGCGCCGCCGCGACCTGCCTGCCCGAGCCGATCCCGCCGGCGGCGAGCACCGGGACGCGGTCGCCGACGGCATCCACGACCTCGGGCAGCAGGACCATCGACGCGATCTCGCCGGTGTGCCCGCCCGCCTCGTAGCCTTGCGCCACAACGATGTCGACGCCGTTGTCGACGTGCCGCACGGCATGTTCCGCCTTACCCGCCAAGGCCGCGACCGGCACGCCCTTCGCGTGACATTGCTCGATGACGTCCACCGGCGGTGACCCCAGTGCGTTGGCGATCAACCGGATGGGGTGTTTCAGCGCGACCTCGACATGGGACCGGGCGACCGAATGCAGCCAGCCCAGCACTCCCGCGCGTTCGTCGGTGTCGTCCGGCAGCGGCGGCACCGCGAGGTCACGCAGCGTCCGCTCCACGAAGTCGCGATGCCCCTGCGGGATGTGTTGCGCGAGATCGATCGACGTCCCTTCGGCCGGGATCTTCGCGGGCATCACGATGTCGACGCCGTAGGGCTTCCCGCCGGTGTTCTCGTCCATCCAGGACAGGACGGCGTCGAGCTCGGCGGCGTCGTTGAACCGCACGCATCCCAGCACGCCGAGGCCGCCCGCCCGGCTGATCGCCGCGGCGACGTGCTCGGACGGGGTGAACCCGACGATCGGCAGGTCGATCCCGAGCCGGTCGCACAGAGACGTCCGCATGAAACTCCTTAAGCCGGTTGGTGAACCCGCGTCCGCGATCGACGTCGGCAGGACGCTGACCGCCAGATACCTCACCGATGCGGAGAGGGCGTCCTGCCACCGCGATAGCGGGGCCTACGGCCGGGCGGGTTCACGCGTTTGGTCGCTTTCGAGGTGACTCTTCAGCTCCGCCAACAGGCTGCTACGCCGGTTGAATGCTGACGGGCTCGTTCTCGGAGGCGTAACGCTGCGCCCAGGGATAGTCCGGTTTACCGCTGGGCGAACGCCCGATCTCCTCCGCGAGCCAGAGACTGCGGGGCACCTTGTAGCCGGCGATCTCGGTCCGTACGTGCGCTTCGAGCGCGGCGAAATCGAGCTCCTTGCCGGAGCGCGGCTGGATCACCGCGGCCACCCGCTGGCCGAGCCGGTCGTCGGGGATGCCGATGACGAGCGCGTCGAAAACGTCAGGATGCGACTTGAGCGCGCCCTCGACCTCCTCCGGGTACACCTTCTCGCCGCCGGTGTTCACGCACTGCGACCCCCGGCCGAGCAGGGTCACCGTGAGGTCTTCCTCGTAGCGCGCGTAGTCACCCGGGACGACGTAGCGTTTGCCGTCGACCTCGACGAAGATCTTCTCGGTCTTCGCGGGATCCTTGTAGTACCCGAGCGGGACGTGGCCGCGCCGGGCGATCAGGCCGATCGCGCCCGGCTTCGGCTCGACGAGCCCGCCGTCGTCGTCCACGAGGATCGCGTCCTTGCCGAAGTTGACCCGGGGGCCGGCGGAATGGTCGCTGTCCTTGCTGACCATGCCGATGCCGGTGAACCCGCTTTCGGACGAACCGATCGCGTCGGTGATCACCACGTGCGGGAGCAACGACAGGAATTCCTGCTTCACCGACTGGGAGAACAGGGCGGCGTGACTCGACACCGCCACGATCGACGAAGCGTCGTAGTCACCCTCGCGATAGGCGTCGATCAGCGGCCGCGCCATCGCGTCGCCGACGATGGTGAGCACCTGGACCTTGTTGTCCTGCACGGCTTTCCAGACGTCGTGCGCGTCGAACCGAGGGACGAACACGACCGGGCTGCCGGTGAACAACGCGCCGAACGCGGCCCACTGCGCGGCGCCGTGGATCAGCGGCGCCGCCGGGAGCCGGACCAGGCTGCCCGACTTGCCCTGTTCGGCGAGCGTCCATTCGTCCGGGACGTACTCGCCGGTGACGAAGTTGATACCGCCGCCGAGCGCGCGCCAGATGTCCTCGTGGCGCCACAGGACGCCCTTGGGATACCCGGTGGTGCCGCCGGTGTAGAGGATGTAGATGTCGTCGGCGCTGCGCTCGGCGAAGTCCCGCTCCGGGGACCCTTCGGCGAGCGCGGCTTCGTAATCCACGCCGCCGTAGGACGAGCAGTCGCCGTCACTTCCGTCGTCGACAACGACAACGTGTTTCAGTTTCGGCGTCTCCGGCAGGACCGCCGCGACCTTGTCCGAATATTGGCGCTCGTGGACCAGCGCCACGAGGTCGGCGTTGTCGAACAGGTACCGCAGTTCGCCGTGGACGTAGCGGTAGTTGACGTTGACCGCGATCGCGCGCAGCTTGTACGCGGCGATCATCGATTCCAGTGCCTCGATCGAGTTCCGGGAATAGACACCGATGTGGGATCCGGGTCCCACGCCGTGTGCGGCGAGATGATGCGCCAGCCGGTTGGCGCGCTCTTCCAGTTCGGCGAAGGTGACCCGCCGATCGCCGCAGACGACCGCGATGCGCTCCGGCACGGCGTCGACGGCGTGCTCGAGTAGATCCGCGATGTTGAGTGCCACTCCCACAAAGTAGAACATGTTATCGTTCCGGGCAATGGCCGCTCTTTTGACGGAGGTCCCGGTGGGCGAACCGCACGCGCTGGTGGAAAAGATCGAACACACCCTCGTGGTCACGATGAACCGGCCGGAGGCCCGCAACGCGCTCAGCGGCGAGATGCTCGGGATCATGGTCGAGGCGTGGAACCGGGTCGACGAGGACGACGACATCCGGTGCTGTGTGCTCACCGGTGCGGGCGGCGCGTTCTGCGCGGGCGCGGATCTGAAGTCGATGTCGAAGAACTCGCCGTCGGACTCGTTCGAGAAGGGCACGTTCGACCCCAGCAAGATCGAGGGCCTGCTCAAGGGTCGCCGGCTGACGAAGCCGTTGATCGCGGCCGTGGAGGGCGCCGCGATCGCGGGCGGGACGGAGATCCTGCAGGGTACGGACATCCGCGTCGCGGGCGAGAGCGCGAAGTTCGGCGTTTCCGAGGCGCGGTGGAGCCTGTTCCCGATGGGAGGTTCGGCCGTGCGGCTCCCCCGCCAGATCCCGTACACCGTCGCCGCCGACCTGCTGCTGACCGGGCGGCACATCAAGGCGGCCGAGGCACTGGAGATCGGCCTGATCGGCCACGTCGTCCCCGACGGGAGGGCCCTGGACAAGGCACTCGAACTCGCGGGCCTCATCTCCGCGAACGGCCCGCTGGCGGTCCGCGCGATCCTCAAGACGATGCGCGACACCGAGGGCATGCACGAGGAAGAGGCCTTCAAGCTCGACGCCCAGTACGGCATCGAGGTCTTCGCGAGCGAAGACGCGAAGGAAGGCCCCCGCGCGTTCGCCGAGAAGCGCAAGCCCGTCTTCCGTGGCCGCTGACCCCCGCGTTTCGTCCTCTGGATGCGGTAGTTCGGGAGTGAACTACCGCGTTCAGAGGACGAAACGCGGTCAGGGGACGGGGTGGCCTTCCCAGTAGGGGTCGCGAAGCTTGCGCTTGTAGAGCTTCCCGTTCGGGTCGCGCGGGAGTTCAGGCAAGTAGTCGACGGAACGCGGGAGCTTGAACTTCGCCAGCCGCGACCCCGCGTACTCCAGGATCTCCGCGGTCAGCTCCTCGGAGGGCTCGACGCCGTCCGCCGGCTGGACGACGGCCTTGATCGCCTCACCCCAGTCCTCGTGCGGGACGCCGAACACCGCGACGTCGGCGATCTTCGGGTGCATCACCAGTTCGCCCTCGATCTCCGCCGGGTAGATGTTGACCCCGCCCGAGATGATCAGATCCGCCTTGCGGTCGTGCAGGAAGAGATAGCCGTCCTCGTCGAGATGCCCGACGTCGCCGAGGGTGAACAGGTCCCCGACCCGCGCCTTGTCCGTCTTGGCCCGGTCCTTGTGGTACTCGAATTTCGAGTCGCCCATCTTCATGTACACCGTGCCGGTCTCGCCGGCGGGCAGTTCCGTGCCCTCGTCGTCGAGGATCCTGATCGTCGAACCCGGCCACGGCAGCCCCACCGAACCCGGTTTCCTGAGCCATTCCTCCCCCGAGATCGCCGTCCCGCCGCCTTCGGTGGCCGCGTAGTACTCGGTGACGACCGGGCCCCACCAGTCGAGCATCCGGCGTTTGACCTCCAGCGGACAGGGCGCGGCGCCGTGGATCATCACGCGCAGCGAACTCAGGTCGTAGACCGCGCGGACGTCGTCCGGCAGCGCGAGCAGACGGCGGAACTGCGTCGGGACCATGTGGCTGTGCGTGACGCGATGCCGCTCGATCAGCCGCAGCATGTCCTCGGCGTCCCACCGGTCCATCAGCACCGCGGTATGCCCCAGCTGCAAGGAAATCGCGACGAAGTTCAGCACCGCCGTGTGATAGAGCGGCGACCCGCACAGGTGCACGTGATCGTCGTGCGGCGCGAGCCCGAAGATGCCGAAGAACCACGTCGACGCGCCGGGAACGGAGTCGGGGTCGGCGCCGGTCAGCGGACGGCGGACCCCCTTGGGCCGTCCCGTGGTACCCGACGTGTAGAGCATCGGCGAGCCCGCCGTGCGCCGCCCCGGACGCCCGTCGCCCTCGCCGGAACCGAGTTCCTCGATCCGGCGGAAGCCCTCGACGTCGCCGACGGCGAACCGCCCGCGTTCCGGGATCCCGGCCTCGTCGGCGGCCGCGATCGCGACGTCGGCGAAGCGTTCGTGCGCGAGGAAGGCCTTGGCGCCGCTGTCGGACAGGATGTAGGCGACCTCCGGCCCGACGAGATGCCAGTTGACCACCACGATGTACAGACCGGACTGGATGGCGGCGAAATAGGCCGCGACGAGTTCCTCGCCGTTGGGCTGCAGGACGACGACCACGTCGCCGGCCTCGAGCCCGAGGGCTTGCAGCCCCCGCGCGTACGCGTTCGCTTTCGCGGCGAGCTCCCCGTATCCGAGGGAGCGGCCGTCCGGATCGACGAGTGCGACCCGCTCCGGCTGGCGTTCGGCGATGTTCCAGACCCCAAGTGTCCCGGTGGCAGTCGACATACCCACAAATCTAGAACGCGTTCCACTCAAGAGCAACCGTCAGCAAGGCCCAGATGACCAGTCTTGCCCGAAAATCGAGAACGTGTTTCACTCAGAATGTGAGCGCACCTGAACTCCCGCTGTCGGCCCCGCTCAACGTGGGCTTTGACTACACGCGTTCGGTCGGCCCGGTGCTCGGCCGGTTCGTCAACGCCCTGCGCGAGCGCCGCGTCGAAGGTGTCCGGGGCAGCGACGGCCGCGTCCACGTGCCACCGCTGGAATACGATCCCGTGACCGCCGAGGCGCTGTCCGACTTCGTGCCGGTGGCGTCCGAGGGCGTGATCGTCTCCTGGTCCTGGATCGCCGAGCCCGTCGACGGCCAGCCGTTGTCGCGGCCGTTCGCGTGGGCGCTGATCCGGCTCGACGGCGCCGACACCCCACTCCTGCACGCGGTCGACGCCGGCTCTCCCTCGAGTGTCCACAGCGGACAACGGGTCCGGATCCGCTGGGCGGACGAGACCGTCGGCCACATCCGCGACATCGCCTACTTCGTCCCCGCCGACGGGCCCGACACCGAAGTCACCGAGGCGCCTCCTCCGGTCGCGAAACGCGAAGAAGGCGCGCCGGTCAGCGTGGTGATCACGCCGATCCACCTGCGCTACGAGCATTCCGCGTCACCGGAAGAAAGCCGGTACCTGCGCGGGCTCGCCGAGGGGAAGCTGATCGGCCAGCGCTGCCCGTCCTGCGAAAAGGTCTACATCCCGCCGCGCGGCGCCTGCCCGACCGACGGCGTCCCGACCACCGACGAGGTCGAACTGCCCGACACCGGCATCGTGACGACGTTCTGCATCGTGAACGTGCCGTTCCTCGGCCAGAAGATCAAACCGCCGTACGTGGCCGCGTACATTCTGCTCGACGGCGCGGACATCGCGTTCCTGCACCTGGTCCTCGGCTGCGACGCCGCCGAGGTCCGGATGGGCATGCGGGTCCGGGCCGCGTGGAAGCCACGGGACGAATGGTGGACGTCGTTGGAGAACATCGGCCATTTCGAACCGACCGGCGAGCCCGACGCGCCGTACGAATCCTTCGCCCACCATCTGTGAGGACCACCGTGCCAGATGTAGCAGTCGTGGGCTTCGCGCAGGCCCCCAACGTCCGCAGCACCCCGGGCACCACCAACGGCGTGGAAATGCTGGTGCCGATCTTCGCCGAGGTCTTCGAGCGGACCGGTCTGTCCAAAGAGGACATCGGGTTCTGGTGCTCGGGTTCCTCGGACTACCTCGCCGGCCGCGCGTTCTCGTTCATCGCCGCCGTCGACGCCATCGGCGCCTTCCCGCCGATCCACGAGTCGCATGTCGAGATGGACGCCGCCTGGGCGTTGTACGAGGCCTGGCTGAAGATCCGGATGGGCGAGGTCGAGACCGCGCTGGTCTACGGCTTCGGCAAGTCTTCCGCCGGGCAGCTGCGCCGGGTGCTGGCCCTGCAAATGGATCCGTACGTCGTCGCGCCGCTCTGGCCGGACTCGGTGAGCGTCGCCGGGATCCAGGCGAGGCTGGGGCTCGAATCCGGGCTCTGGTCGGAAAAGGATCTCGCCGAGGTCGCCGCGCGCAGCCGTGCGGACGCCGCCGGCAATCCGGCCGCGCAGCTCTCCGGGACGGTCGAGATCGCCGAACTGCTGGACGCCCCCTACTTCGCGGATCCCTTGCGGGCCCACGACATCGCCCCCATCACCGACGGCGCCGCCGTGCTCGTGCTCGCGTCGGCCGAGCGGGCGGCGGACCTCGTCGACAGCCCGGCGGTGATCAGCGGGATCGAGCACCGCGTCGACTCCCCCGCGCTCGGCGTCCGGGACCTCACCAAGTCACCTTCGACGGCGGCGGCCGGGCGGGCGCTCGATCTCGACGGCGTCGAAGTCGCGGAGCTGCACGCACCGTTCACGCATCAGGAACTGATCCTGCGCGACGCGCTGGGCCTCGGTGACCGGGTGCGGATTAATCCCTCCGGCGGCGTCCTGACCGGCAATCCGATGTTCTCCGCGGGGCTGGCACGGATCGGCGAGGCGGCGAACCGCATCCTCGACGGCAGCGCGCGCAAGACCCTCGCCCACGCGACCAGCGGCCCCGTCCTCCAGCAGAACCTGGTCGCGACCTTGGAGGTCCTCTCGTGAAGCACCTCGCGGCCGTACTCGGAACCGGCCAGACCCACCACAAGGCCAAACGCACCGACGTGTCCATGCCCGGACTGCTCCGGGAGGCCATCGACCGGGCGATGCTCGACGCGCAAACCGGCTGGGACGACATCGACGCCGTCGTCCTCGGCAAGGCACCGGATCTGTTCGAGGGCGTGATGATGCCCGAACTGTTCCTCGCCGACGCGCTCGGCGCGACCGGGAAACCGTTGCTGCGCGTGCACACCGCCGGTTCGGTCGGCGGGTCGACCGCGCTCGTGGCGGCGTCGCTCGTGCAGGCCGGCGTGCACAAGCGGGTGCTGACCGTGGCGTTCGAGAAGCAGTCCGAGTCGAACGCCATGTGGGGGCTGTCGATCCTGCCGCCGTTCCAGATGCCGGTGGGCGCCGGAGCGGGCGGCTATTTCGCGCCGCACGTGCGCTCGTACATCCGGCGATCCGGTGCGCCCGACCACGTCGGCGCGATCGTCGCCGCCAAGGATCGCCGCAACGGCGCCCTCAACCCGTACGCTCACCTGCGGCAGTCCGATATCACGGTGGAGTCGGTGCAGGCGTCGCAGATGCTGTGGGACCCGATCCGCTACGACGAGACGTGCCCGTCTTCGGACGGCGCGTGCGCGATGGTGATCGGGGACGAGGCCGCGGGCGACGCCGTTCCCGGTGGCGCGGCGTGGATCCACGCGACCGCGATGCGCACCGAACCGACCACGTTCGCCGGGCGCGACCAGGTGAACCCTCAGGCCGGACGGGACGCCGCGGCCGCGCTGTGGCGGGACGCGGGGATCACCGACCCACTGTCCGAAGTGGACGCCGCCGAAATCTACGTGCCGTTCTCGTGGTTCGAGCCGATGTGGCTGGAGAACCTGGGCTTCACCGAGGAAGGCCAGGGCTGGAAGCTCACCGAGGCGGGTGAGACCGCGATCGGCGGCCGCTTGCCCGTCAACCCGTCGGGCGGCGTGCTGTCGTCGAACCCGATCGGCGCGTCCGGGATGCTCCGGTTCTCCGAAGCCGCCAAACAGGTGATGGGCCGGGCCGGGGACTACCAGGTCGACGGCGCGCGGATCGCGCTCGGGCACGCGTACGGCGGCGGTTCGCAGTTCTTCTCGATGTGGGTGGTGGGATCGGCCAAACCGAGCTGATCCTTCAGCCGATCTTGGCTTCCTCGACCGTCCCGCGCCTGACCCGTAACCGGATTCGATCCGCCCGGAGGTTCAGTATCACGGCTCCCGGCCGGTCCAGATCGAGGATCTCGACCTGGAAGCCGTCGGCCTCGCACTTCGAACGTGCCTCGTCCACCCGTGAACCCACGAGTTCGGAGAGCGCGAACGACGGTACTCGAGCACCGGACATCCGAGATTCTCCCTTCGGTCAGGGTCGCCGGCGCGGCCGGAGGCGTTGCGCGGCCAGCGTCGCGACCACCCCGGTCACCGCGCCCACCAGCACCGGCTTCAGCCCGTGCCGGTCCGGTGCCGCCACCACCGGCCGGACCACCACGGGCGGCGGCGGCCGGACCGGGTCCGGCGGGGCGTCGCGCGCGGTCGCCGTCCAGGCTGTCACGAACACCAGCATCCGGGCCACCAGCGAGATGAAGAAGATCAGGCCGATGATGGAGCCGAACGCGACCCCGGTCGGCGAGTCGCCGATCAGCCGCAGGTAGATCCCCCCGGCCAGCTTCAGAAGTTCGAAGCCCAGCGCCAGCGCGACCGCGCCCCGCATCGCGCTGCGGACCCCGACCGGCTTCCGCGGCAGTCGGGTGAGCACCCAGAGGAACACGAGCCAGTTGGCCAGCAGCGCCAAGGGAATCGAGATCGCCGATAGCACGTTGTGGCCCCAGGCGGTGTCGTCGACCCCGGCCAGCCCCAGCAGGTACCGGCCGAGCGCGGACCCGGAAATGGTGATGGCGAAGGACACCAGGAGCGCGCTCGCGAGGCCGAGCAGCGCGAGCAGGTCCGCGGCGATCGTGCGCAGCAGGGGGAGATCCGACCGGTTCTGGCCCCAGAGCGCGGTGAGCGCGTCGCGGAGCGCGTTCATCCAGTTCCAGCCGGAGTACAACCCGATGATCAGACCGATGATCCCGACACTGGTGCGCTGCTCGACGAACCCGGTGAGCAGTTCCCCCGCCTTGTCACCGAGGCCGCCGGGCAAGGTGCCGGTGATCGCGCTCAGCATCGACTCGATCAGCTGCGGCTGGCTGGCCAGCACGAAGCCCGCCACCGAGACCGCGACCATGAGGATGGGCACCAGCGAGAACAGGCTGAAATAGGTGATCGACGCGACGTAGTGGTAACCGCCGTACTCGATGTAGCGGTTCACGGCCCGCGCCACGTGGTCCAGCCAGCGGTAGCGGGCACGCAGCCGCTGCCACTTCGTCGGTGCTTGCTTCTCCCTCACACGCCAATGTCTACCCCAGAGCCTGTTGACGGAGCTGAAGGCTCACCTCAAAAGCGGCCAAACGCGTGAACCCGCCCCGGCCGAAGGCCCCGCGATCGCGGTGGCAGGGCACCCGTTCACCCATCATGTGGCGTGACCACCCGGCTGTGCCCTGCCGACGTCGATCGCGGACGCGGGTTCACCAACAGACACTCAGCGAGGTCACGGCTCGTGGTCAACACGCGATCAAGCGAGCGCGATCAGCTCCGAGCCGTCGTCCTCCGGCAGTGACGGGCCCGCGGTCGCCAGCACGGTGTTGCCGAGAAAGTCCAGCTCACAGCCGAGGGTGGAGAGGAACGCGGTGTCGGCGGCGTCCCGTCCGGTCGCGATCCGGCACAGGCTCTGCCTCGGCGCGAGACCGGTGGCGTCGAACACGTACCAGCGGCCGCCGATCGCGGCCTCGAACACGGCGTGGAAGTCCATTGGGGACAGTCCGGGCGCGTAGACCGCGGCGAACCGGGCGGGGATGTCGAGCACGCGGCACAGCGAGATGCAGACATGCGCGTAGTCGCGGCAAACCCCTGCCCCGGATCGCCTCCACCTGGGCGCGCGCGTCGGGCAGCCCGCCGAAGCGGGACAGCGCGAGCCCGCCCATCCGGTCCGAGGGGCAGTACCGGCTGGGCCTGGTGTAGCGGATCAGATCGTCTTGGCCGACCGGCTCGGCGTCGGCCGGGTCGAGCGCGCGTTCGGCCCGGTACCGCACGACGTGCTCCCCGGACGGCAGGTCGACGAGCTGGGCCCGGGTCCCGTTTCGAACGCCACCTGGCGCGGCGGCGCGGGATAGGCGAACTCCTCCTGGGTGGCCCCGCCCGCGAGCGCGACCACGAACGCGGCGGGGCCGGGTTTCGTGACCCGGAAGGACATTTCGACGTCGACCTGAACGTGGGGACCCATGGTGCCCCACGGCACCGGTTCAGGCGTAGCGGACCTGGTAGTGCTTGATCCCGTTGAGCCAGCTCGACCGGAGCCGGTCCGGCGGGGACACTTCCGCGATGTCCGGCATGACATCGGCGATGGCGTTGAAGATCAGATCGATCTCCAGCCGCGCGAGATTGGCGCCGATGCAGTAGTGCGAACCCGTGCCGCCGAAGCCGACGTGCGGGTTGTCCTCGCGGAGGATGTCGAACTTCTCCGGCTCGTCGAAGTGGTCCGGGTCGAAGTTCGCGGAGCTGTAGAACATCCCGACCCGGTCACCCTTGCGGATGTGCTGCCCGCCGAGTTCGGTGTCCCGGGTCGCGGTGCGCTGGAAGGCGACCACCGGGGTGGCCCAGCGGACGATCTCGTCCGGGGCGGTCTTCGGCCGCTCCTTCTTGTAGAGCTCCCACTGATCGGGGTGATCGAGGAAGGCCTTCATCCCGTGGGTGATCGCGTTGCGCGTGGTCTCGTTGCCCGCGACGGCGAGCAGGATGACGAAGAAACCGAACTCGTCCGACGCCAGTGACTCACCGTCGACGTCGGCCTGCACCAGCTTCGTGACGATGTCGTCCATCGGGCATTTACGCCGCTCTTCGGCCATGTTCCAGGCGTAGCCGACGATCTCCGCGGAGGCGGCGAGCGGTTCGACCTCGTACTCGGGATCGTCGTAGGCGATCATCTGGTTCGACCAGTCGAAGACCTTGAGCCGGTCCTCCTGGGGGATACCGAGCAGTTCGGCGATGGCCTGCAAGGGAAGTTCGCACGCGACGTCGACGACGAAGTCGCCGGAGCCCTTTTTCTTGGCCTCGCTGACGATCCGCTCCGCGCGATCGCGCAGGGTGTCCTCGAGCTTCGAGATCGACCTCGGCGTGAAGCCCTTCGACACGATCCGCCGTAGCTTCGTGTGCTGCGGGGCGTCCATGTTGAGCAGGACCAGACGGTTGGCTTCGAGACTGTCGTCGGTCATGTTCTCGTCGAACCGGATGATCGCGGTCTTCTCCCGGGAGGAGAACAGCTCGCTGTCCCTCGACACCGCCTTGACGTCTTCGAGCCGGCTGACCACCCAGTAGCCGTCATCGCGGAAACCCGCGGTGTTGTGCGGCTGAGGGTTCCACCAGACCGGTGCCGTGCGGCGGAGTTCGGCGAACTCCTCCAGAGGCAGTCTGGTGGCGTAAAGATCCGGATCGGTGAAATCGAAACCGGCGGGGATCAGGGGAGCGGCCACGGGCTACCTCCTACGCGGTTCGCCAATGAAACACGTTCTAGACCCGATTGAAGCATACGGCGTTTACCAAGTGAAGGGTTTCTAGTGAAACCCGTTAACTGGGTCATCGCGGAGCATGCGACCCCGGAAAGAAGCAAGAACTGCGACCAGTGATCAAAATCGGGTCAACCCTGCGGCGACTTGCTCAAACCAAGAACGTGTTCTACTTTTTTGGTAGTGAACAGTGTTCCCAGGAGGCGAACGTGGGTAGTCCGGTGATCGTCGAGGCGGTCCGCACCCCTGTCGGCAAGCGCAGGGGCCACCTGGCGGGGCTGCATGCCGCCGAGATCCTCGGCGCGGCACAGCGCGCCCTGCTCGAACGCGCGGGACTGGACCCCGCGCTGGTCGAGCAGGCGATCGGCGGCGCCGTGACCCAGGCAGGCGAACAGGCGGGCAACGTCACGCGCACCGCGTGGCTGCACGCCGGGCTCCCCGAGACCACGGGTGCCACCACCATCGACGCCCAGTGCGGCTCGGCGCAGCAGGCGACACACCTGATCGCCGGGCTCATCGCGGCCGGTGCGATCGACGCCGGCGTCTCCTGCGGAGTCGAGGCGATGAGCCGGGTCCCGCTGGGCGCGAACCGCGGCGAGGGCATCGGCACGCCCCGTCCGGAGTCGTGGTCGATCGACATGCCCAACCAGTACGGCGCTGCTGAGCGGATCGCGGAACGCCGCGGGATCACCCGGCAGGACGTCGACCGGTTCGGCACCGAGTCCCAGGCCAAGGCCGCCGCCGCGTGGGCCGCGGGCCACTTCGACCGCGAGGTCGTCACGGTGAAGGCCCCCGTGCTCGGCGAGGACGGCGCGCCGACCGGCGAGACACGGCTGGTGACCCGCGACCAAGGACTCCGCGAGACGACCGTCGAAGGGCTCGCCAAGCTCAAGCCCGTCCTCGAAGGCGGCGTGCACACGGCCGGGACCTCGTCGCAGATCTCCGACGGCGCGGCCGCACTCCTCCTGATGGACTCGGGCCGCGCCAAGGCACTGGGCCTCAGGCCACGAGCGCGGATCGTCTCCCAGGCACTGGTCGGCGCGGAGCCGTACTACCACCTCGACGGCCCCGTGCAGGCGACCGAACGCGTCCTGGCCAAGGCGGGGATGGCGATCGGCGACCTCGACCTCTTCGAAGTCAACGAGGCGTTCGCTTCGGTGGTGTTGTCGTGGCAGCGGGTGCACCGGCCCGACGAGGGCAAGGTCAACGTGAACGGTGGCGCGATCGCGCTCGGGCATCCCGTCGGCAGCACCGGCGCCCGCCTGCTGACCACGGCGTTGCACGAACTGGAACGCCGGGACGCGAGCACCGCGCTGGTGACGATGTGCGCCGGCGGCGCGCTTTCCACCGGCACGATCATCGAACGGATCTAGGCACCCAGGCCGCGAGGTTTCGCTCAGGGTGAGGACCGCGAACGCGCGACCGCCACACGCCACCTGCCTTTGCGCCTAGGCTGTGTCCAAGCCTGTTCGATGGGCTTCGTGATCCAGGTGGTTCCTGGCGGTGCGGGCGGATCGGCCTCGTACCGGGTCGTACTCGGCCGCGTCCGCCCATGCAGTCAGGACCGCCTGGACGCGAAGATCGCGAACAAGACTTGCCGGACAGCGCCTAGCCCACGGCGACCTCGACCACCGGACCGTTGTCCGGCCTCGCGAGCCGTTTGCTCCCCTGGCCCTCCTCCCAGAAGTCGAAATAGATGGTGTTGCCCTCGACCCAGGTCAGCACCGCCTCGGTGAGGTCGAGCCGGAAGACGTGCGCCTCCCCATCGTCGCCCTGCAGGCGGGCGACCTCCGCCGGATCGGTGATCTCGACGGCCTTTCCCGACAGCTTCGCGTCCGCGCCGCCCTCGTCGATCGCCGAGGCGGCGTGGATCGCGAACCTGCCGTCGCGCTGTAGATCCTTCGCCTTTATCGCGCCGATCAGCGAACCGATCAGCAGGTCCCGTTCACGGAAATCGACCTCACTGCCACTGACCCTGGGCGAGCCGTCCCGCCGGATCGTCGCCAGCACATGCGACTTCGCCGCGGTGAACCGCTCTTTGATCTTCTCCGCCAGCGCGGGTGCCTCTTCACTGAACTGCTGCCACGTCGCCATGCGGACAGCGTCCCACCGGGGTCCGACAGTTTCGAGACCTCAGGGCCGCGGCGCCCCCATCGGATTCGGCAGCGGGATCGCCCCGGCGTCGAAGATCCGGCGGCTCAGCGGGACGGCGATCCGCACGGCCTCGGCGGCCCCGTCCTCGCCGAGTGCTTCGAGCGGGCCGGCGGCGAGCCGGTCGGTTTCGTCCTCGATCCGTTGGCGCAGCGCGATTCCCGGGGCGGTGAGGGTCAGGGCGCCGTCGAGGATGCCCCGTTCGGACAACCGCGCGACGCTCTCGTCCCACTCGTCGTCGGACCAGCCGCGGTTGACCTGGATGACCTCGCGGGTCACCGCTCCGCTGCCGATGTGGGTCATTGTCGTGTCGAGCCCGCGCAGTCCGGCGGCGACGGCGGAGAGCACGTGACCGTCCCCGCGATGCTCGCGCAACACCGTCGCCGCGAGCCACACCCGGCCGGCGGGCGTGGCGGGCCTGGTGACCGAGGACCAGGCGGCGGCGAGCGTCCTGGCCGCGTAGTCGGCGCCGGCGACGGCCTGTTCCAGGAGATCGGCGAGTTCCGCGAGCGGCGCGTCGGCGGGCAGGATCCGGTTCAGGGCTTCCTCGACGGCGGCCATCCGGCTCCGGAGCACGGCCGCGGGTTCGGCGTATTTCCACGCGTCGGGCAGGGATCGCGCGACCATCCTCGGGGCGAATCCGAAGAGCATCGCGGTCGCGGGCGGTTCCGGCAGTGGCCCGAGCGGTGCGACCCGGCCGGCGAAGTAGCCCATCCACCAGCTCGGCAGTCCCACCGCCTTGGCCGCGGCCGCCGTTTCCGGGGCGAAGTAGACGACGGCGTGCAGTGGCTCGACCGCTTCCCAGAGACGGCGCTGAAGTGACTTCACGCCTCCATCTTGCCTCGCCGAAAACCGGATGCGGCCGATCGCGGTGTGGTGTGTGATCGCGGCATGGCGATCACTTTGGAGAAGCCGGGACCCGACGGGTTGCCCGAGGCCGTGGACGCGCTGCGGGAGTGGCAATCCGAAGGCGTGGCTTGGCAGATACATCCTGGTGACCTCGGCTGGTTCTGGCGTTCGGGGGCCGAGGCCACGGCCGCGGCGGTCCGGATCTGGCGCCGGGACGGGCGGATCCTCGCCGTCGGGCTCCTGGACGGAGCCGACCTCCTGCGGCTCACGACCGCGCCCGACGTCCGCCGGGACGAAGACCTGGCGCGACGAATGACCGGAGACATCGCCGCGCCGGAACGCGGTGTGCTGCCGCCCGGGGAAGTGGCCGTCGAGGCGCCGATGGACGCGCTGCTCCAGGATCTGCTGCCCGGGCACGGTTGGCGCGCCGGCGAACCGTGGACACCGCTGAGCCTCGATCTCACCGAACCGGTGAAGGCCCCGGATCTGCGGATCGAAACCATCGGGCCGGAGGAGTGCCACGTATGGGCCGACGTGATGCGCGGAGCGTTCGACGGCTCGAAGTTCACCCCCGAGAAGTGGCACACGATGGCGACCGGCACGCCCTACGCCGAGGCCCGGTGCCTGGTCGGCTACGACGAGCGGGACGACGCCGTCGCGGCGGTGGCCGTGTGGTCGGCGGGTCCGGGCAAACCCGGTGTGCTGGAACCGATGGGCGTGCACCGGGAGCATGGCGGGCACGGTCATGGCAGGGCGATCACCGCCGCCGCGGCGGCGGCGCTCCGTGAGCTCGGCTCGTCGAGCGCGGGTGTGAACACGTCGAGTTCCAACGTCGCCGCCGTCGCGACCTACGAATCGGGTGGGTTCCGGCGGCTTCCCGAGGTCCGGGATCTCGCTCGGGGCGCCTCGTGAGCTACCGGGTCTGAGACTGTCCGCCACCCGGGCACCTGCAGTCACGGCGGCCGCGCGGGTGGTGTTGCGAAAGCCACTTTCGCAACCTTCAACGTTGCGAAAGTGGCTTTCGCAACCCTCCCACCCCGGCAGCAGGGGTGTCTCAGGGACCTGCTGATTGCGGGGGTGTTGGGCGCAGGCGCGTGAAGGCCCCCTTCCCTCGGCTCAGCCGAGGAAACTCGACCTTCACCCCTTGCCCCGTACAGGAAGGACCCCTTCCTGGCCCGAAAGACCTAAGCGCCGTAAACGGGTTCAGGCTCGGGAGCGTCCGCCAGCAGCTCCGCCACGACGGGCCCGAGTTCGGCGGGTGACCATCGGGAACCCTTGTCCCGCACCGTGCCGTGCCGCCAACCCTGCGCGATCGAGACGCGTCCGCCGTCGACCTCGAACACCCGGCCGGTGACCTCGGACGATTCCTCGCTGCCGAGCCACACCACCAGCGGCGACACGTTTTCCGGTGCCATGGCGTCGAAACCGCCCTCCGGCGCGGCCATGTCGTTGGCGAAAGCCACTTCGGTCATGCGGGTGCGGGCGGCTGGGGCGATCGCGTTCACGGTGACGCCGTAGCGCGCGAATTCGGTGGCGGCGACCAGCGTGAGTCCCAGGATCCCGGACTTCGCGGCCGCGTAGTTCCCCTGCCCGACGCTGCCGAGCAGACCCGCTCCCGAACTGGTGTTGATCACCCGCGCGGCCCGCTTCCGGCCCGCCTTCGCCTCGGCTCGCCAGTATTCGGCGGCGTGCCGCGTCGGCGCGAAATGCCCCTTCAGGTGGACGCGGATGACCGCGTCCCACTCGTCCTCGCCGAGGTTGACCAGCATCCGATCGCGCAGGAAACCCGCGTTGTTGACCAGGACGTCCAGCCCGCCGAAGCTCTCGACGGCCGTCCGCACCAGCGCCGCGGCGCCGTCCCACGACGCGATGTCGTCGGTGTTCGCCACCGCCTTGCCGCCGAGCGCCTCGATCTCGTCGACGACGTCCTGCGCGGGCCCGGCCGATCCTCCGCTTCCGTCGATCCCGGCGCCGAGGTCGTTCACCACCACCCGCGCGCCCTCGGTGGCGAACGCGAGCGCGTGCGCCCGTCCGATGCCCCGACCGGCTCCGGTCACCACCACGATCCGGCCGTCGGCGATCCCGCTCACACCGGCTCCTTTCGTTCTTTCACCAGGGAATTGGAAGCGGCGAGGAAGGCGGGTACCTCTCCCCCGCCGTGCACGGTCAGGCACGCGCCGCTGACGTAGGAAGCCAGCGAAGACGCCAGGAACACCGCGCAGGAACCGATCTCGTCCGGGTCGGCCAACCGTCCTAACGGGACGGTCGTACCCACCGCCTCGATACCCGCCTCGTCGCCGTAGTGCAGATGCGAGTGCTCCGTCCGCACCATGCCGACGTCGAGCGCGTTGACGCGCACCTTCGGCGCCCATTCGACGGCGAGTGACGCGGTCAAATTGTCGAGTCCCGCTTTCGCCGCGCCGTAGGACGCCGTCCCCGGCGACGGTCTCGTCGCGCTGACACTGCTGATGTTCACGATGACGCCGCCGCTTTCCTGCCGCTGCATGATCGCGTTCGCCGCGCGGGCGACGGTCAACGGCGCCAGCAGGTTCAGCGCGACGATCTTCTCGTGGAATCGCGGCGACGCGTTCGCCGCCTCGGCGTACGGCGCGCCGCCCGCGTTGTTGACCACGACGTCGAGCCTGCCGTGCCGCCGGACGACCTCTTCGACGAGCGCGTCGACCTCTTTCGGGTCGCGGACGTCGCAGGAGATGAACGTCGACGGCCTGTCCCCGGCGCAGACGGGCCGCTCGGGTTCGGTGCGCGCGCAGGTGACGACTTCGGCGCCGGCGCGCAGGAAAGTCCTGGTGACACCGGCGCCGACGCCGCGTACCCCGCCGGTCACCAGCACCACGGCGCCGTCGAGCCGGAGTTCGAGTGCCATGCCGGGCCTCCTTCACGTCGCTGTACCCGGGCCGGACGTCCTGCTAACGTACCAAGCAAGTGCTAGGTTTGGTAGCTGCGGAGGGTGCAAGATGACCGTTTCCACCCACTCACCGGAGCCCGGCATCGCCGTGGTCACGGTCGACGCGCCCCCGGTGAACGCGCTGAGCGTGAAGGGTTGGTTCGCCCTCGCGTCCGCCGTCACCGACGCCGGACGCGATCCGGCGACCCACGTGGTGGTGCTGCGCGCGGAGGGCCGCGGGTTCAACGCCGGGGTCGACATCAAGGAGATCCAGCGCGACCCGGGGTATGGCGCGCTGATCGGCGCCAACGAGGGTTGCGCGGCGGCGTTTTCCGCCGTGTACGACTGCGCCGTCCCGGTGATCGCCGCGGTGCAAGGCTTCTGTCTCGGCGGCGGGGTCGGCCTGATCGGCAACGCGGACGTGGTGATCGCCAGCGAGGACGCGACCTTCGGGCTTCCGGAGGTCGATCGCGGCGCGCTCGGCGCGGCGACCCATCTCTCGCGGCTGGTCCCCCAGCATCTGATGCGGGCCCTGTATTACACGGCTTCGACGATCACGGCGGATCAGTTGCACCACCACGGTTCGGTCTACGCCGTGGTTTCGCGGGAGGAACTCGACGAGACCGCGCTCGGTGTCGCGCGGCAGATCGCGGCGAAGGACACCCGTGTGATCCGCGCCGCGAAACAGGCCATCAACGGCATCGACGTCCAGCCCGTGCACCGCAGCTACCGCTTCGAGCAGGGATTCACCTTCGAACTCAACCTCGCGGGCGTCTCGGACGGCGCGCGCCAGGAGTTCTTGGACGGTAAGGGGAAGTGATGGCCGACAAGCGGATGACGCCGGACGAGATCGCCGCCGAACTGCGGGACGGCATGACGATCGGGATCGGTGGCTGGGGCTCACGACGTAAGCCCATGGCGCTGGTGCGCGCGATCCTGCGGTCGCCGGTCAAGGATCTCACCGTGGTCTCCTACGGCGGCCCGGACGTCGGACTGCTGGCGTCGGCGGGCAAGATCAAGCATCTCGTCTTCGGCTTCGTCACCCTGGACTCGATCCCCTACGACCCGTGGTTCTCCCGGGCACGGGAAGCCGGCTCGATCACCGTCACGGAGTACGACGAAGGTGTTTTCGGGACCGGCCTTTCCGCTGCCGCGCAACGGCTTCCGTTCCTTCCGACGCGGGCGGGCCTCGGCTCCGGCGTCAGGGACCTGAACCCGTCTTTGCGCACCGTCCGCTCGCCGTACGACGACGCCGAAGAACTGCTGGCCGTGCCCGCGCTCGAACTCGACGCGGCCTTCGTCCATCTCAACCGCGCCGACGCCCGGGGCAACGCGCAGTACCTCGGACCCGACCCGTACTTCGACGAACTGTTCGCCCTCGCCGCCGAAAAGTGTTACGTGTCCGCGGAAAAGATCGTGGAGACGGCGGAGCTCACCGACGCGGGGCCGGTGCAGAGCCTGCTGCTGAGCCGGATGCTCGTCACCGGGGTGGCCGAAACACCGAACGGCGCGCATTTCACCACCGCCGTTCCGGACTACGGGCGCGATGAGCTCTTCCAGCGTCACTACGCCGAAGCGGCCAAGGATCTCGACGCGTGGCCGAAGTTCGTCGACAGGTTCCTGTCCGGCGACGAAGCGCACTACCAGAAGGCCGTCGCCGAATTCGGGGAGTCCGCATGAGTGACATCAGCCGTGCCGAGGTGGCTGTCGTGGCCTGCGCCGAATTGTTCCGGGGTGACGGCGAAATCGTGGTGAGCCCCATGGGCTTCATCCCGTCGCTGGGCGCCCGGCTCGCCAGGCTGACGTTCGAGCCGGACATCCTGCTGTCCGACGGTGAGGCGTATCTGATGACGCCGGACGCCGTCATCGAAGGCTGGCAACCGTTCCGCAAGGTCCTCGACACCGTGGTGCCGCGCGGAAAACGGCATGTGGTGATGGGCGCCAACCAGATCGACGGCGAGGGGAACCAGAACATCTCGGCGATCGGCGACCATTCCCGGCCCAAGAAACAACTTCTCGGCGTGCGGGGCGGGCCGGGCAACACGGCCAACCACCGCACGAGTTACTGGGTTCCGCGGCACGGCAAGCGGGTCTTCGTCGATCAGGTCGACGTCGTGTCCGGTGTCGGCTACGCCAGGGCACGCGAGGCGGGACTTCGGCATCACGACGTCCACCGCGTCGTCACCAACCTCGGCGTCCTGGACTTCGGCGGTGAAGACCACGCGCCGAGGCTGCTTTCCGTGCATCCGGGGGTTTCCGTGGACGAGGTCGTCGAGGCGACGTCGTTCCCGCTGATCACCGACGGGGTCACCGAATCCCGGCTGCCGACCGAGTCCGAACTGCTCCTGATCCGCACCAGCCTGGATCCGAAGTCCCTGCGGGACAAGGAAGTCCCGTCGTGAAGACCGCGCTGACCGAACTGGCCGGGATCCGGCATCCGATCGTGCAGACCGGGATGGGCTGGGTCGCCGGGCCGCGGCTGGTGTCCGCGACGGCCGAGGCGGGCGGTCTCGGCATCCTCGCGTCCGCCACGATGACCTACGACGAACTGGCGGCGGCCATCAAGGAGGTCAAGAGCCGCACGTCTCAGCCGTTCGGCGTCAACCTCCGCGCGGACGCCGAAGACGCCGCGCGCCGGGTCGAGCTGCTCATCACCGAAGAGGTCCGCGTCGCGTCCTTCGCGCTCGCGCCGAAGAAGGACATGATCGCGCGGCTCAAGGACAACGGCGTCCTCGTCGTGCCTTCGGTCGGCGCGGCCAGGCATGCGGAGAAGGTCGCGGGCTGGGGTGCCGACGCGGTCATCGTGCAGGGCGGCGAGGGCGGCGGGCACACCGGCGGGGTCGCGACGACCCTGTTGCTGCCTTCGGTGCTCGACGCGGTCGACATCCCGGTGGTCGCGGCCGGCGGCTTCTTCGACGGCCGGGGGCTGGCGGCCGCGCTCGCCTACGGGGCGGCCGGTGTCGCCATGGGCACCCGGTTCCTCCTGACGAGGGAAAGCACCGTCCCGGAGGAGATCAAGCAGGCGTACCTCGCCCGTGACCTCAACGGCACCGTCGTCACCCGGAAGGTGGACGGGATGCCGCATCGCGTGCTCCGGACGGAACTGGTCGACGCGCTGGAGTCCGCCGGTCCGGTGAGCGGCCTCGCCCGCGCCGCCCGCAACGCCGCGAAGTTCCGCGAGCTGACCGGTCTGTCGTGGCGCTCGCTGGTGACCGAAGGGCTGCGGATGAAACGCGGTGGCGACCGGACGTGGTCGCAGGTCCTGATGGCCGCCAACACACCGATGCTGTTGCGTGCCGGGCTCGTCGAGGGCGACCGGAGCGCCGGGGTGCTGGCATCCGGGCAGGTCGTCGGCCTGCTCGACGACCTGCCCGCGGTCGGCGACCTGATCGAGACGATCGTCGCCGACGCGACCGGCATCCTCCGGCGGCTGGCCTCGGAGTGAGGGTCCGGGCACGCTGTGCTTGACTTCGGCCATGATCTCGGAGAGTCGTTGTCCGGTCGAGGACGGCGAGCTGTACGTCCGCACCACCGGCGAAGGGCCGCTTCTGCTCCTGATCGCGGGCGGGCTGGGCTCGGCGGACACCTTCCGGGCGATGACGAAACTGCTCGCGGACGACTACACCGTCGTCACCTACGACCGGCGCGGTCACTTCCGCAGCACGGACACCAGCACCGGACCGGTCAGCGTGCCGAAGCAGGCCGACGACGCCCACGCGGTGCTCCAGCACGTCGGGGGCGCCCCCGCGAGCGTGTTCGGCACCAGCGCGGGCGCCATGATCGGCCTCGACCTCGTGGCCCGTTACCCGGACGCGGCGACGGTGCTGGTCGCGCACGAACCGCCGGCCATCCAGCTGCTGCCGGACGCGCTCGGCTGGCTCGACGAGGCCAGCGCGCAGGTCCGGCTCGCGCAGGCGGGTGACCTGATGGGGGCGTTCAAACGGTTCACCGACGGGATCGCCGGCGCCGCGCTGCCCGAGCTGCGCGCGATCCGGCTGCCGAACGAGGAAGACTGGAAACGGCTGTTCGGCCGCGAGCTGGCCGAAATCCTCGACTACCTTCCCGATCTGCGGGCACTGCGGCGGAGCAGGACCGAGATCGTCCCCGTCGCGGGTGTCGGCAGCCGAGGGCACTACCACTACCAGCCCGCGAAGATCCTCGCGCTCGAACTGGGGTTGCCGTTCACGGAGATGCCGGGCGCGCATCTGGCGCCGCAGCGCAATCCCGCCCAGTTCACCGAAGCGCTGCGGGACCTCCTCGAGGCCTGATTCTGGCTTCGCTGGCCGCGGGACAGCTGTGGGTTCTTGAGGCGGTGTAAGACCCGGGTGGGTCGGGTCTCGTGACCGATCGGACGACACGCGTGATCCGGCGGACGACACGCGTGACTGGACGGACGACACGACTACGGCCGGGGTTCCGCCGCGAGTCGTCCGCCTGATCACGCGTGTCGTCCGTCCAATCACGCGTGTCGTCCGTCCAATCACGCGTGTCGTCGTGCACCCGCGGTGGGTACTCAAGACACCATTGGCCCTAACCCGAATCGCCGCTCACGACCACCTGTACCGGGGGCCACCCGGTCACGGCATCAGCGGCAGTTTCCCGACCAGCTTGTCGATCCGGTTGCGCGGGCCGACGATGCCGATCGCGCAGAAGTCCATCTCCTCGGCCGGGATCTCCTTCATCGTCGCGAGGAAATCGGTGTAGACCCGGATCTGCTGGGCGACGGCGGGCATGTCGGCGACGTGACAGCCCGGCGAGGCCGCCGCCTTGGCACGGATGGTCCGGAGCTTCGCGGCGTCGGCCGACAGGATCGAGCAACCGACCCAGGGCAAACCCGTGTAGTGCTCGCCGTCCGCGTCGACCGCTTCGTCTCCCAGGAGCCCGGTCACGGACTTCGCCGTGGCGACGGCGGTGCAGACCGCCGCGTTCACCGCCCGGCCGGGCGGCAGGTCGCTGTTGACCACGATGACCCATTTCAACCGGGCCGAACGGGTGGACGCGGTGAAGTCGATCTCCTCGGGGGCGAATCCGATGGCCGTACCGTACTCGGACATTCAGCTGATCTCCTACTCACATCAACGGATGAACAAGGTCAAGCTAAGAGGACATACGAGTAGAGTCCACCGTGTTCGTACTTAATACGGCGAGAGGGCCGAGATGGCGCGACTGGACGAACTTGATAAGGCGATCCTGGCGCAATTGCAGTCGGACGCACGGAAGACCAACCGCGAAGTGGCCGCCGCGGTGGGCGTTTCGCCGACCACCGCGCTGGACCGCACCCGCGGGCTGCGGGAACGCGGCGTGATCCGCGGCGCGCTGCTGGACGTGGACCTGCCGTCGATCGGCCGCGGCGTGCAGGCGCTCATCGCGGTGCGCGTGCGCCCGCCCTCACGGCGCAACATCGAGGGCTTCCGGAACTGGGTCAACGCGCTGCCCGACCTCGTCGGGCTCTACGTGACCACCGGGACCGAGGATTTCATCCTGCATGTGGCGGTGCCCGACAACGACAGCCTCTACGCCTTCGTGATCGACAAGCTGACCGAACGCCCCGAGGTGGCCGACGTGCGCACCTCCATGGTGTTCGAGCACAGCCGCCGCACCAAGATCACACCGGTGGACCGCTAGAGCTCCCGGATGACGCGGGCCGGGTTGCCCGCCGCGAACACCTTCGACGGCAGGTCACGCGTGACGACACTGCCCGCGCCCACCACCACGTCGTCCCCGATGGTCACTCCGGCGCACACGATGACCCCACCGCCGAACCAGACGTTGTCCCCGATGGTGATCGGGGCGGCCGACTCCCAGCGTTGCCGCCGCAGTTCGTGGTCCTCCATGGGATGCAGGGCGGTCAGCAGCTGGCAGCGCGGGCCGATCGAGCAGTCCGAGCCGATCTTGATCGGCGCGCAGTCGAGCAGGATGGCGTCGTAGTTGAGGAAGCTGTTGGCGCCGATCTCGATCAGATAGCCGTAGTCGCACTGGAACCGCGGCATGATCCAGGAGCCCTCGCCGAGCTTTCCCAGCAGCTCGCGCAGAATCGTGTCCCGCTCACCGGTCTCCTCGGCGCCCGTGCCGTTGAACCGGTCGACGAGTGCCTGCGCGCGCCTGCGATCGGCGACCAGTTCAGGGTCGTTGTCCCGGTACAACTCGCCGCGCAGCATGCGCTCCTTCTGCTCGCCCATGCCACCAAACTACCGAAAGCGTCCCGCCGGCGAGCGTCCCGAGGGAAGCCGCCGACAGGACGGGGTGAATGCTTGCGGAGCGTTCTTCAGTTGTGTCGATCGGTTTCCGGGTAGGGCCGGCCCGGCGGATGGGTGAGGTGTAGGGGGGACCCGCCGGGCCGGGGTATCTTCCTTTCTCTTCGCAGGTTCCTGCTTCCGCTTCAGGGCGTCATTCGCGGCACTCGCGGCCTTCGTTGACGCAGTCGACGAGGCGATCCATGATCCGGTCGGACATCACGTTCGCGAAATCGTCATGGTCGGAGAACGGGTTGTGCTCCTCCTCCGGGAAGGAGTCCACTTTGTACTGGCCGTTGACCTGGACTTCCCGGGGGATCGCGTAGGTCAGCGAGATGGTGAGCTCCGGGACGGCGGTCAGGCCGTTCGCGCATGCGCCGTTCTCGTCCGGGTACTTGATGTGGTCCCGATGGTTCTCGCTGTCGATGTTGTCGCCGTCGAGACAGCTCGGGAACGTGTGCACCCGCTTGACGTCACTGCCCTCGGGGCAGATCGGGTACTGCTTGATGAGCCTGTTCTCGAAGCCGGTGCAGGTCCAGCTCTCCCGCGCGTTGGCGGGACCGTTCGTGCTGACTTTCGCGTCACCGTAAAGGATCCGGAGGAACTTCGGCATCTCCTCCACCTTTTCCCTGGCGTTACCCTTGAAGGTGATGTCGACGACCGCGGGGCGCTGGATCTCCCCCTCGTTGCCGGCGAGTTCGTTGTCCGCGTCCGGTTCTTGCAGCTGCGCCTCGTCCTGCTGGTTCTCGTTCTGGTTCTGGTCGTTCCGCTGCCGGTTTCGGTCAGCCTGCCGCTGCTCCTGGGCTTCCTCCGCGGTGTCGATCCGCACCACCGGCCAGAAGTACGTCGACTCGTCGCCGTTGCGACAAGTGGTGCCGGCGCCCAGCAGGCTGTCGTTGTCCGAATCCGCGTCCGTGGAAAGGTTTCCGACGTAATCGTGCAGATGCTGGGCGCCGTTGCGCACACCCGGCTGCGCGATGAAGTTGTCGGGATTGAAATGCCCGTTCTCGTTCCGGCCGCAGTCGACGGTGAACGAGCCGGTGGAGGCGTTCCGGCCCGGCTCCGGCTTGTCGACGTTCGGCCGGACCCGGGTGATGTCCACGAACTGCGACCTGTCAGCCTCGTCCGCGGCGGCGCGTTCGGGGTCGCCGGTCGTGGTGGACACCACCAGCCCACCGACCGCGATCGACAACCCCAGCAACGCGGTCGCGATCTTGGTCCTGCGGGCGATCCGATGGCGCCCTTGATTTCGTGCCATTAGCTGCTCACCTCATTCTTTTCCGGGCACGCCGACCACTCGCACCCGGGCATGAGCCACGCATTTGTCGAATACGCCGATTACCGCATTCGCGGCGAACCCTTTTGTTCGCCCGCCGATTCAGATCCGGCTACTGGGGAATACGGCTCCAGCCGAGGATCGGTTCAAAACGCGATCCGGCCGTTATCTTTTCGTTATATGACTACCGGCGCACGGTGGCCAGCACGGTGCCGTCCCGCTTGAGCACCTCAAAGCGTTCGATGTCGGCCTTCTGCAAGGCCGTCGAACCGGTGATGACGAGCGGTGCCGGGGAACCGGGCACGCCGTACCCCTTGCCGGGCACGCTCCAGTTGTTGACGACGTAGGCCTCTCCGCCGTGGGAGTAGGCGAAAAGCTGGCAGGTCATCGGGCCGACGAGACCGCGCAGTTCGAGTTCGACCGCGCTGCCCCACTCCTTCTCCTGCACCGTGACCTCGGCGGCGACCGCGTTGCCCGCCTCGGACCAGCCGAACGGGGCGGCGCCGCCGTCCGGGCCCGTCTCGCGTTCCCGCGACGACGACGGAGGCGGCACCACCGAGGTGACGACCATGGGCGCGGCTTGCGTTATGACCGGCTCACGGTCGGTGAGCGAGAGGACGGCGAGCGGCCCGCCGACGACGAGCACGAGCACGGCGGCCGCCGTCGCGAGCCGGACGACCTTGCGGCGACGGCCCGCCTTGGCCGCGTCCGCGAGCAGCATCCGCAGCACTCGCGGTCCCGGCCCCTTCACGGGCGGGTCCGGCCAGCTCTTCTTGACCATGTCGAGAATGTCGGGCAGGTGGTACATCTCCACCAGTTCGACCTGACACTCGGGGCACTCCAGCAGATGTGCTTCGAACCTGGCGTGGTCCTCTTCGCCGAGGACGCCGAGCACGTAGGCGGCGATGTCCGTGTGGACCGCTCCGGACACCTCGCTCACCCCCGCTCCTGCAACGCCCTGCGCAACGCGCGCACGGCGTGGTGGATCCGCGATTTCACCGTACCCGGCGGGACCCCGAGCGTCGCCGCGACCTCGTTCACGGTGCGGTCACGAAGATAGGTCTGCTGAACGGCCTCACGTTGTTCCGGGGAAAGATTGCGCAGGGCCTCGTAAACGATCATGGCCGCGAGCGTCTTCTCCGATTCGTCCGGCACTCCGATCGAATCCGACTCCAGTTCCTCCACCTCTTGAGGGCGGGCGCTCCGGCTCCGCCAGCCGTCGATGACGATGCGCCTGGCCACGGTGAACAGCCAGGCGCGCAGCATTTCCGGCTGCCGGTCGAGTTTGCCGGCGTTGCGCCACGCTTTGATGAGCGTCTCCTGGACCACGTCTTCGGCCCACTGGCGATCGTGGCCGGTCAGCTTCAGCACGAACGCCATCAGGCTGGATCCGAACTCCTGGTACAACGCCCTGATGAGGTCGTCATGCCCGTTCGACGCGGGTTCATGATCGACTATTGGCTGCAGTATCCGAGAGTGGCGTCCCACGCGGCACATCTTTGTGGGCTCAGGGGCGATAAGTCCAGTACCAAAACCGTTCCGGCCCGGTTCGCCGAGCACGGGAAAGTTTTTTGAACCGTTTCCCGCTCGTGACCGTATCCCCTACCGAAGACCCCGACCCGGCGCTGTCCCCCGCACCGCCGAATCCACTGTGGATCATGACTGTCCATAGTGGACCTAAACCTGCCTGCGCACCATCTCCCCGCGGTGATGGCGTTCTCCTCTGGCCCCGACAGGAGGATTTCCGTGAACCCCGTGTCACGCTCGGTCATACCTCTTACCCTCACGTTGGCCGCGGTCGCGCTGACCGCGGCCTGTACCACCGGTACCGCGGGACCGGCCGGCTCTCCGGGCGCGGCTCCCGCCGCCGGAGCGGCGCAAATCCCCGGAATGCCCGACCCCTCGGCCGAACCCTCCCCCGGTGTCACGGCGGCGATCCTGTTCGACCTCGGGCCGATCGTCACCGACACAGGAGGTTTCACGCTTTACCGCTACGACGGGGACACGGTGGATCCGCCGAAGTCGAATTGCACCGAAACCTGCGCGCGAACCTGGATTCCCGCCAAGGCGGGCGGTGAGCTCGTGGTCACCGGCATCGATCGTGCCCTCGTCGGCACCGTGACCAGGGACGACGGCACCGAGCAGCTCACGCTCGCCGGCTGGCCGCTCTACCGCAACGCCGACGACGCGATGCCCGGCAACACCGGCGGGCAAGGCGTCGACGGCGCGTGGTTCCCCGCCAAACCGGACGGCACGAAAGTGCTGCTCACCGCGGACACCTGGCAGGCCGATGACCTCGGCATCTGACCTCCCCAGACCCGTCCGCCCACTGCTCGTCCTGCTGATCGCGGCCGTGGTGAGCCTGCTCGGCCCGGTCGGCGAAGCGCATGCCCAGGAGCTCTCCGCGGCGGACAAGAACCTGATCGTCAACGTCAAACTGGCCGGACTGTGGGAAATGCCCGCCGGGATGTGGGCGCAGGAACGCGGGAAGAGCCAGCGGACCCGCGAAGTCGGCCGGACGTTGATGATCGACCACGGCAGGCTCGACACCGCGACGCACGCCATCGCCGACCGGTTCGGCATCGCCCTGCCGTCCGAGCCCTCCGACCAGCAGTCCGCGTGGCTCGGCGAGATGAAGGCCGCCCGCGACGACAGCGAGTTCGACCGCGTCTTCGCGAACCGGCTCCGGTACGCGCACGGGATCCTGTTCCCCGTCATCGCGCAGGTCAGGGCCGGTACCCGCAACGACGTCGTCCGCGACTACGCCACCACGGCCAACCAGGCGGTGCTGCGGCATATGACCCTGCTGGAGAGCACCGGCGTCGTCGACCAGTCCCTGATGCCGGAAGCCCCGGTGCCGCAGTCGAATTCGGCCAACGCCGCGATGGACGTCGGCTTCGGCGACCTCGCGCTCGGCCTGCTGCTCGCGGTGGTGCTCGGCGGCGGACTGTTCGCGGCCGTGCGGGCCCTGCGCAGCAAGAACACGCGGACCCGCGACCGCGCGGCCGCCGCCGAACCGGATCCGGTTCCCAGTGCCCCAGGAGAGATCAATGTATGACCAGTGGTCCGAGGTGGTGATCGTGCTGACCCAGAAATCGGACACCGACGCCGGCATCAAGGGCATGGCGCAGACCTCAGCCCGGATCTCGTACGGCTTCATGTGCCTCACCCTGTGCTGGGGCGTGTTCACCGCGACCGGCTGGATCAAGTCGCTGACCGGGCGGAAGGCACTGCGCAGCTCGCATATGGTGCTCGGCATCCTGACGTTGTCGTTCGGCGTCGTGCACGCGATGTCGTTCGTGTTCCTGCCCGACGGTTTCACCCTCGCGCAGGTCACGATCCCGCTCCTGCCGGGCACCCTGGCGCGGCACGAGCTCGGCGTCATCGGGCTCGAGGTGATGATCGCGGTCGCGTTGACCGGCGGGATCAGCCGGTTCAGCTCCTACCGGCGCTTTCTGTGGATCCACCGGCTCGGCTATCCGGCGGTCGCGATCACCGCGCTGCACGCGTTCTTCGGTGCCATGGCCAACGGGCATCTGGGTCTGCTGTGGTTCGGCGGGATCACGCTGCTGGTCCCCGCGGTACTGCTGACCGCGCTGCGGTTCACGCCGACCCGCTACCTGGAACGGCTGGGCCTGGTCGAAGAGCTGGTCTGACGACTTGGAGAATGAACAATGATCTTCGGAAGCATCCGGCGCGGCACCCGCGTCAGCGTTGACAACGAGCGGTGCGAGATCTTCGGCTTTTGCGAGATGGAGGCGCCGTCCACGTTCAAGATCGGACCGGACGGCAAGCTCCGCATCCGCCGGATGGTCGACCGGGACGGGCTGGACCAGGCCATTTCCGCCGCCCGGCTCTGCCCGAAACAAGCCATCAGAGTCAAGGGAGAAGGAGCGTACGACGATGAGTGACGGAGATCGGATCGTCATCGTCGGCGCTGGCGTCGCCGGCCTCCGCTCCGCGGAACGGTTGCGGGAACTCGGTTTCGACGGCGAGATCGTGCTGGTCGGCGACGAGCCGCGGAAGCCGTACCACCGGCCGATGGTGTCGAAGGAGCTCATCACCGGCGGGGTGAAACCGGTGGCCGCGAGCCTGGAGCCGTACGTCGACCTGGACGTCCACTGGCGGCTGGGCACCCGCGCGACCTGGCTCGACAGCAAGGAGCGCACCGTCCACCTGCCCGGCGGCGAATCCCTTTGGTACGACGGGTTGATCATCGCGACCGGCGTCCACCCCCGCCACCTTCCCGGATCACCGCGTCACGACCCCCGGGTCCGTGTGCTGCGCACCGTGGAGGATTCACTGGCCGTCCGGCGGGCCCTGGGGAACAGCAACAAATCCGTCGTGGTGATCGGCAGCGGCCTGATTGGGAACGAGTTCGCCGCGTCGATGCGGTACATGGGCCGGGATGTGACGCTCATCGGCCACGCGAAAGCGCCGTTGCACCGCTTCGGGGAGCGGATCGCGTCTGCGCTCACCAAGGAACACCAGCACCATCGCGCCAAGCTGGCGATGAACACCGAGGTGCGGAACTGGATCAGCACCAAGGAGACGGTCGGGCTGCACCTGACCAACAACCAGTTCCTGGTGGCCAGCTGCGTGGTGCTCTCGATCGGCAGCGTGCCGGCCGTGGACTGGCTGCGCGGCTCGGAGCTGACCATCGACGACGGCGTGCTGTGCGAATCGACCCTCTTCGCCGTCGGGGCGGAGGACGTCGTGGTCGCCGGTGACGTCGCGAAATGGCCGAACCTGCGGATAGACGAGACCCCGCGACGGGTCGAGCACTGGATGAACGGCGTCGAATCCGGGCGCGCCGCGGCGGAAAGCCTGATGCTGGGCCGCGACAACGCACGGCCGTACACGCCGCTCCCCCGCGCCTGGTCGTCCCTGTACGACGCGCGGCTGCAGACCGTCGGGATGCCGTCACTGGGCAAGGACACGATCGAACTCTCCGACGGGGTCACCGGTTTCGTCCGCGACGGCAGGCTGATCGGCGCGGCGGGCTGGGACCGGCCGAAGGCGATGATCCACTGGACCGCCGAACTCGACCGGCGGCTGCCGGTGCCCGAGCCGGTGTTCCCCGCTCCCGTGGCTTCTTCGTTGGCGGAAACGCCGATCGGGGAGGACATCCTGGCCCCGTTCGAGCGGGACTTCCTGTCCGAGACGCCGACCGAGGCCGTTCCCGCGCCGGAGAGGATGCCCTGGGCTCGCGTTCCCGCCGGGTGACCCGGGATCGCGAACGGGCCGGGGCCGCGCGCGGCGGCCGCGGTCCCCTCAGGTGGCGGTGGGTCGCCGGGCCTCCGCACCCACCGCCACCCCTTGGGGACGCCGGGAGGTACCGGGACCGACGGTGATTCGGGCTCCGCCGGGTACCGCCCTCCGGGCTCCCCGCTTCCGGTCGGGGCCCTTCCAGGCCTGACTCACCTGGAGGGGCCCCGATCCATGCCTCGTGAATGGCTGGGGTGAGTGGGCTTTCGCCGCATCGCACGCGGGGAAGGTCCCTTCGGCTCAGCGCTCCCGCGACGGGTGGTGTTGCGAAAGCCACTTTCGCAACCTTCAACGTTGCGAAAGTGGCTTTCGCAACACACCACCTCCGCCCTTACCCCCCTCGAGTATCCCCATCACTCACCGCCGAACACCGGCAGTGTGATCCGGGACGGGTGCGCGGGGTCGTGGAAGATCTCGAACCGCGCGGGTTTCCCGTCCACCGCGCTGTACACCGCCTCACCGGTGCCGTGGTTGCGGGCGAAGCGCGGGAACGCGCCTCCCGCGACCTGCACCCGCAGGCGGTGCCCGCGCCGGAACCGGTACGCCGTCGGGTCGAGCAGGATCTCGGCGGCGACCACACCGTCCACATCGGACTCCGGCTGGCCGGGCCGCAGGCGGAGGATTCCGTCGGTGACGTTGCGCGAGACACCGCGGCGGTCCACATCGCACAGCCGGACGAAAACGTCGCCGTGCCCGAGATCGGTCCGGACGTGCACCAGCGCGGAGATCTCGCCGATGACGTCGAGATCCCGCTTCAGCATGTCACCGGTGAAGAGCAGTACGTCCGGCCGCGCCTCGACGACCCTGTTGTCCTGTTGTTTCTGCACGCCCGACAGCAGGGGGCCGCCGACGGACGGCGTCGGATCGGCCGGGTCGAAGGTGAACCTGCCCGGTTTCGACTCCACCGGCTCATCGGCGGAAAGCCTGCCGGGGCGCAGGAAGTACGGGGTGGCGTCGGACTCCGGCGGCCAGCTTTCGAAGTCGAGCCACCGCCCGGAGCCCTGGAGATACAGGCGCACGGGTGACTGCCTCAGCGGCGCTCGGTCGCCGAGGAGGTGGGCGGAGAGGAAGCCGATCTGGTCGGTGATCAAAGTCTTGAGACTGGCGGGTTCACCGTGCGCCCACGGGCCGATGGTGATCCGCGGTGCGCGTCCGGCCGCGGCGAGTTCCTTGAAGTCGCGCAGCTGGGCGGAGACGAACAGGTCGTACCAGCCGGTCACCATGGACACCGGGGTCGTCAGCGAGGCGACCTCGGCGCTGTGATCCGACGGTGCCCAGAAGTCGTCGCCGGGTTCGGCGTGCTCGGAGACGTCCTGCAGGAACCGCACCTGCTTGCCGATGGCCGCGATATCGGCGCTGGAAACCGGCAGATGCGCCATGGCCCGCCGGGTCTTCTTCGTCTGCCAGGGATTCGGCAGACCGGCGAACCGGCCCTCCTGTCGGCCGATCAGCGCCGACCACGAAACCATGTTGTCGACCGCGAGGATCCCGCCGGGATAGAAGGTCGACACGAACTCCGAAGCGGTGATGCCGAGACACAACGCTTCGAGCGGCTCGTCGAGGTACGGCGCGACGGCCCACTGCGTGTGGCCGAGGTAGCTCGCCCCCGCCATCGCGACCCGGCCGTTACACCATGGCTGCTCGCGCAACCACGCGACGGTGGCGAGGCCGTCCTCTTTCTCCAGGTGGAACGGCCGGAACTCGCCGCCGGAACCGAAGGTCCCGCGTGTGCTCTGGATGACCACCTGCAACCCCTGCCGGGCGAACGTCTCGCCGAAGACCTTGCCCATCACGCCCTTGCGGCCGTACGGCGTGCGGACCAACACCACCGGCCGCGGCTCGTCGCCCGGGGTGGCGTAGCGATCCGCCAGCAGCCGGACACCGTCGGGCATCGGGACGGGGATCCCTTTGGTCACCGACGGGGCGGGGCCTTCGGCGGGCGGAAGCCCGAGGTACCGGTCGAGAAGTCGGTCGAGCACGCTGGCCGCCTTTCGTGCGGAGGATCACCTTCCGCTTACGACCGTACTCGCGTGGCTCCGCACCCGCCTGCAGTGAAAGCGTCCTTCATTGCGAAATCCGCAATGAAGGACGCTTTCATGGCGCGAGGCGGACCGCCCGGTACCGCCCCGCGGGTCTCAGGTAAGCCGGGCGAGCGTCTCCGGCTTCAGCAGCTTCGCCAGCTCCTCCGCGGGCAGCAGACCCTTCTCGACCACGAGTTCCGCCACCCCGCGCCCGGTCCGGAGCGCCTCCTTGGCGATCTCGGTCGCGGCCGCGTACCCGATCCTCGGGTTCAGCGCGGTCACCAGCCCGATCGAATTCTCGACGTAGCCGCGCATCACGTCCGCGTTCGCGGTGATTCCGGAGACGCACCGCTCCGCCAGCACGAGGCACGCCGACCGCAGATGCGTGATGCTCTCCGAGAGCGAGTGCAGGATCAGCGGCTCGAACGCGTTGAGCTGCAACTGGCCTGCCTCGGCCGCCATCGTGACGGCGACGTCGTTGCCGATGACCTCGAACGCGACCTGGTTGACCACCTCGGGGATCACCGGGTTGATCTTGCCGGGCATGATCGACGACCCGGCCTGCACCGGTGGCAGGTTGATCTCGTTGAGCCCTGCCCGCGGCCCGGACGAAAGCAGCCGCAGATCGTTGCAGCTCTTGGAGAGTTTCACCGCGATCCGCTTGAGCACACCGGAAAGGTGCACGAACGCGCCGCAGTCCTGTGTCGCTTCGATAAGGTCCGCCGCGGAAACGACGGGCAGGCCGGTGATCTCGCGCAGACGCGCGACGGCGGCTTCGGCGTACCCGGGCGCGGCGTTGAGGCCGGTACCGATCGCGGTGGCGCCGAGGTTGATCTCGTGCAGCAGCGCCACCGCCTCGGTGAGCCGAAGCCGGTCTTCGCCGAGCATGACCGCGTAGGTGCCGAATTCCTGCCCCAGTGTCATCGGGACGGCGTCCTGCAACTGTGTGCGGCCCATCTTCAGCAGGTCGCGGAATTCGACGGCCTTGGCCGCGAAAGCCTGCTCCAGCACCACCATCGCCTCGGCCAGCTCGCGGACGGCGATGATCGTCGCGACGTTGACCGCGGTCGGGTACGCGTCGTTGGTCGACTGCCCGAGGTTCACGTGCTCGTTCGGGTGCACGCGGGCGTAATCACCCTTCTCGTGCCCGAGCAGTTCGAGCGCGCGGTTCGCGATCACCTCGTTGGCGTTCATGTTCGTCGAGGTGCCCGCGCCGCCCTGGATGACGTCGACGACGAACTGGTCGTGCAGCGCGCCTTCGCGGATCTCGCGGCACGCCCGGCGGATCGCGTCGGCGACGTCCGGCTCCAGCAACCCCAGATCGGCGTTGGCGCTGGCCGCGGCCTCCTTGACCGAGGCGAGTGCCTCGATCAGATGCGGGTACGTGGAGATCGCGGTGCCGGTGATGGGGAAGTTCTCCCTGGCGCGCGCGGTGTGCACACCCCAATAGGCGTCGGCCGGGACTTCCTTGTCCCCCAGCAGATCGTGTTCCACGCGGTGCATCGAAGGCTCCTCAGGCGGCGAGGTCGAGTTCGGCCAGCGCGCCGGTCACGCGCAGGCCGGGGGTGGGTTCCAGCACGTTCGGATCGACACCGCACAACGCGAGCGTGGCGGCGAGCACCGGTCGCCGCGCGCGGTCGCCACCGTCGGCGATCTTGATGGCGATCGCCGTCCCGTCCGGCAGAGCGGCGACCTGGACGGCCTCGAAACCGTCCTTGGCGATCAGGCCGGGCACCGCGCGCATGAGCGCGGTGACGTCGCGACGCGTGCCGGCGACCAGTTCCGGATGCTTCCGGATCCCTTCGGCGACAAGGCCTTCCGGTGTTCCTGGTGCCGACACGGCGATTTTGCCGACCGCGCGGGCGAGCCCGCGGAGCGAGACCGCGAACAGGGGAGCGCCGCAACCGTCGACGGCCACCTTCGGGATCCGCTGCCCGGTCAGATCTTCGACGCACTCCGCGATCGCGCGCTGCAGCGGATGGCCCGCATCCAGGTAGTCCTTTGTGGACCAGCCGTGCAGGCGGCAGGTCGCGAGCATGGCGGCGTGCTTGCCGGAACAGTTGTGCGCCACCCGCGAAGCCGTCCGCCCCGAAGCGACCCACGCGTCGCGCTCGACCGGGTCGAACGGCAGGTCCTCCGGCGTCCGCAGGTCTTCCGTGGTGAGCCCGGCGCCGTCGAGCGTCCTGCGCACCTCGGCCAGGTGGATCTCCTCACCCGAGTGGCTGGCCGCCGCGACGGCGAACCCGGCGGGACTCAGGTCGACCCCGAGCCGCGCCATCGCCGTGGCCTGCAAGGGTTTCGCCGCCGAACGTGGATAGAAGGCCGCTTCGATGTCGCCCGCGGAGAACAGCACGCGGCCGTCGGGAGCGAGTACCACGGCCGAACCGTGGTGCACCCCCTCGACCATTCCGTCGCGGAGGAGGTGCACCAGCGGTTCGTGCGCGAGGACGCGGATCTCCGGGATCACAGCTTCGTCTTCTCGAAGACGTCCATGTTGATCCGCTTGCGGACCCCGAACCAGCCCGCCACCAGCGCGAGCCCGATGACCGGAAGGCAGTACAGGGTGATCCGGCCGACCTCGTCGAAGCCCATCAGCACCACGACGGCGACGAGGAAGATCAGCGTCGCGATCTCGGTGTAGGGCGAGAACGGCAGGCGGTACGACGGACGCTCGACCTCGCCGCGCTTGGCCTTGCGGACGAACAGCAAATGGGACAGCACGATGATCGCCCAGGTGCCGAGGATGCCGATGGCGGCGAAGTTCAGCACGATCTCGAAGGCCTGGCTCGGCACGACGGCGTTCAAGCCGACACCGACCACGCAGACCGCGGAGGTGAGCAGGATCCCGCCGTAGGGCACGTGGTTCTTGTTCATCACACCGGTGAACTTCGGCGCGGAGCCGGCCAGCGACATCGACCGCAGGATGCGGCCGGTGGAGTAGAGACCCGAGTTGAGGCTGGACAGGGCCGCCGTCAGCACCACCAGGTTCATGACGTTGCCCGCCTGCGGCACCCCGATATGCGAGAGCACGGTGACGAACGGGCTCTCGTTCTTCGAGTAGGAGTCCCACGGCATCAGCATCGCCAGCAGGACGACCGAGCCGACGTAGAAGATCCCGATCCGCCACATGATCGAGTTGATCGCCTTCGGCATGATCTTGCGCGGGTTCTCCGTCTCACCGGCGGCGACGCCGACCAGTTCGACCGAGGCGTAGGCGAACACGACACCCTGGACGATCAGCACCATCGGCAGCAGGCCCGCGGGGAAGATCCCGCCGTTGTCGGAGATCAGCGAGAAGCCCGGCGTGGTGCCGTCGATCGGCTGCTGCGTGACCAGCAGGAAGATCCCGATCCCCATGAAGGTCACCAGTGCGGCGACCTTGATGATGGCGAACCAGAACTCCATCTCGCCGAACAGTTTCACCGAAACCATGTTCAGCGCCAGCACCACCGCCAGCGCGATGAGCGCCAGCACCCACTGCGGGATCGGGGTGAAGAACGACCAGAAATGCGCGTACAGCGCGATCGCGGTGATATCCGCGATACCGGTCGTCGACCAGTTCAGGAAGTGCATCCAGCCCGCGACGAAAGCGCCTTTCTCACCCATGAATTCCCGGGCGTAGGAGACGAAGGCGCCGGAGGAGGGGCGGTAAAGGATGAGTTCGCCGAGCGAGCGCACCACGAAGAACGCGAAAAGGCCGCAGACCGCGTACACGATCGCGAGTGCGGGGCCCGCCTGCGCGAGTCTGCCGCCCGCGCCGAGGAACAGGCCGGTGCCGATGGCGCCACCGATCGCGATCATGTTGACGTGGCGGGGTTTCAGCGCCTTGTCGTAGCCGGCGTCACCGGCGTCGGCGGGTACCGGCGCGGATTTGCTGTCGTCCGCGCTGAGGGTCTGTTCGGTCACGATGTCAGTCGTCCTTGTTCTGCTGCGTCGTGTGGCCCGGCCGCACGATGGTGGTGAGCGCGTCCTCGACGTGTTCGAGATGGGAGGTCATCGCCGCGACGGCGTCGGCTTCGGAGCCGGCGGCGATGGCGGTGACGATCTCACGGTGCTCGGTGTTCGAGCGGGTCCGACGGTCCCCCAATTGGTTGAGAAAGGACGACTGGCGGGCCAGTGCGTCCCGGATCTCTTCGATGACCTTGCCGAACACCGGATTGCCCGAGGCCTGGGCGATGGTGATGTGGAACAGGGAGTCCAGCGCCACCCACGCGGTGTTGTCGGTTTCGACGTCCATCCGCTCGACGAGGTGACCGAGGAGGTCCAGATCGTCGGTGCTGCGGCGCAAGGCCGCGTAACCGGCGACGGGGATCTCGACGTGCCGCCGGACCTCGAACAGGTCACGGGCCGAGTAGGTCCCGAAGGTGGGGTTCTCGACCGGCCCGGTGGCGGTCACGAAGGTCCCTTTGCCCGTTTTGGACACGGTGAGCCCGAGTGCCTGCAGTCCCCGCAACGCTTCGCGGACGACCGAACGGCTGACCTCGAACTCCTTGCCGAGCGCTGATTCCGACGGCAGTTTCTCGCCGACGGGATACTCGCCGCGTTCGATGGCGCCGCGGAGGTGGGCCAGGACGGCCTCCATCGCGCTGACGCGTCGTGGACCACCGTGTCCGGCTGTCTGGCTGTCAGACAGGTTCATGAGTCGAGATCGTGCGGTCGGCCCAACGCTTTGTCAAGCGTTCAGCCGAGCGCCTCGATTCAGCCTGCGAGGTGCGCTTGGGCGGGGTAAGAGGAACCCGTACAGGGCACCTTCGCAGGCATGGAGTCCCATGAGGACACCGGATTCCCGACCGCGAGTGGCCAGTGTCACAAGGTCGGGGCGCACTTCGGGCGCTGTGCCGTGAAGGACTCCTTGAGGGACCCAGAGTCCCTCAAGGAGTCCTTCACGGACTCCACGATCGCCACGTGCGCCCCTCACGCACCAGCAGTCACAGCGATTGCGCGTGAAGGCCCTTCCCTCGGCTGAGCTGAGGGAAGGGGGCCTTCACGTACTGGCATGCGACCAAGGCCGCCGCGACGCTTCAGACGCGGTGGAGCGCGATCACCGGGAACGGCCTGCTGGTCTTCGCCTGGTGCTCGGCCAACCGCGGGAACGCCTTCGCCTGCT
This sequence comes from Amycolatopsis sp. cmx-4-54, assembly GCF_046548895.1. NCBI lineage: Bacteria > Bacillati > Actinomycetota > Actinomycetes > Pseudonocardiales > Pseudonocardiaceae > Amycolatopsis > Amycolatopsis sp. cmx-4-54. The sequence goes on along the minus strand of NZ_JAEBEJ010000005.1, from coordinate 8,945 downwards.
TCGCGAACAGACGGTCCCGAGCCGCTCCGGTGACCTCGATCGCGTGAGCGGTGAAGGCCTCTCCGTCCGCCTCGACGTCGACAGACGGCTCCGCGACCAAGTTGCGGTACCAGTCCGGATGCGCGGAAGCACCCCCGTTGGCGGCGAAGACGACATAGCGGTCGTCGTCGGCCAGGAACAGCATCGGCGTCACGTGCCGCCGTCCGGTGCGGGCGCCGGTGGTGGTGAGCAGCAGGGTCGGGAGGCCATCGCCGTGACGGCCGTTCGCGCGGAACTCCGCGATCACGTGTTCGTTCATGGCCTGCAGGTCGATCATCAGCTCTCCGGGCGGTCAGGTGATCTTGGCGGCTGGCCAGTCTGCCCATCCACGCTCAGGTCGGCAACCATTTTCCGATCATGGCCGCGCACGCCGCCGAAACTGTCGGTGCCGCTGGTGATACTGATCCCGTGTCCCCCGTCAGCCGCGGCCGCAAGCCCGCCAAACGACCGAAGAACCGAAACTCCAATCGCCCACGTCCGCCTCTGGACGTGGCGAGGGTGGAGCGCTGGCCGAAGCTGCTCCACGGGCCGATCGAGCTTTCGGGCTGTGTCGTCCAGGGCCAGGTGGATCAGGACCTGATCGTCCTGGCCGCCACGCTCACCGCGGGCAAGCGCTCGGTGGGTGTCGAGGTGGTGGTCAACGAACGCGGAGTCGACGTGATCGAGCTCCACCCCGAACCCGAGGACGCACTGGCGGTCCTGCGCAACGGCTTCGAGGTGACCGAGGCCCCGCTGACCCCCGAGGAGTTCCGGAGCCAGGTCGAAACGGCTTTGATCGCCAAGGCGGACGGCGACGCCTGGATCCGGGAGAGGGTTCCCGAGCTCCTGGAGCTGGGGACCGATCCGAGGCCCGATCTGCCCGAGCGTGCGGCTCAGTTGCGCCGGTGGCTCGGTCTTCCCGACTACGAACCGCTGCCTCGCATACCGTCGGCCGATCCGCTGCCTCTCGTTCTGCCCCCGCCCGCGCCGGTCACCGGATTCCGGTTGGCGGTCGCCCTGTCCGCACCGGACGATGCCATCTGGCGACGGCTCGAAGTCCGTTCCGACGTCACCCTCGCCGGACTGCACCGGATCCTCGCGGCCGCGTTCGACCACGACGAGCGGCGGCATCACCGGTTCGAAACCGCGTACGGCGGCTTCAGCGTCGACGCCCAGAGTGGTGAGGGCGACCGTCTGGACGACGAAGTGACACTCGGCCAGGTCATCACATCGCCCGGCCACAGGCTCGTCTACGAGGTCGAGTACTGGAAGCACTGGATACGCGTCGAGCGGCTGGTCGCCATTCCCCGGGCACCGAGCTGCCTCGACGGCGAACGCGCCGCGCCTCCGGCGGAATGCGAGGACGAGCGGAGCTACGAGATGTTGCTGGAAGCCCTGCGCGATCCGGACGGTGAAGACAACGAGGCACTGCTCGAAGAGCTCGGCGGTCATGGGTTCGATCCGGAGTGGTTCGACAAGGAGGTGGTCGACGAGCGGCTGGCCCGGCTGAGCTGATCCGGCGCCCCGTTCGGGGGTAACCGAGGTCATCCCGAACCGCGCCGCGTCGGTGCTTGGCGGCGGCCGGACGGAGGTGGAGACTGACCCTCGCCGGGGTGCCATCCCGCCCGGGCGCCGTCGAACCTCGGCGCATAAGGTGGGAGGACCGGCCCGCGTCAAGCAGCCAGGGATCCGTCTGCCTAGGGGAGGTTTTCGCTGGTGTCGAACGATTCCTTCGTCCACCTGCATGTGCACACCGAGTACTCGATGCTCGACGGTGCGGCGAAGATCGCCCCTTTGTTCAAGGAGGCGGCGCGCCTGGGCATGCCCGCGGTCGGGATGACCGATCACGGCAACATGTACGGCGCGGACGAGTTCTACCAGCAGGCGGTCAAACACGACCTCAAGCCGATCATCGGCATCGAGGCCTACGTCGCGCCGGAGAGCCGGTTCCACAAGAAGCCGGTCTTCTGGGGTCAGTCGAACCAGCGTGGCGCCGACGAGTTCGGTGAGGGCGGTGACGTCTCCGGTGGTGGTGCCTACACCCACATGACGATGCTCGCCGAGAACTCCACCGGTCTGCGCAACCTGTTCAAGCTCTCCTCGCTCGCGAGCATGCAGGGCTACTACCGCAAGCCCCGGATGGACCGCGAGCTGATCGCGGAGAACCACCACGGCATCATCGCGACCACCGGCTGCCCCTCGGGCGAGGTGCAGACGCGGCTTCGGCTGGGGCAGCGCACCGAAGCGATCCAGGCCGCTTCGGACTACAAGGACATCTTCGGCGCCGAGAACTTCTTCCTCGAGCTGATGGACCACGGGCTGCCGATCGAACGCTCGGTCCGTGAAGGCCTGCTCGAGGTCGGCAAGCTGCTCGACCTCAAGCCGCTGGCCACCAACGACTCGCACTACGTCACCAAGGATCAGGCCGACACCCACTCCGCGCTGCTGTGCGTGCAGGCGGGCAAGACGCTGAACGACCCGAACCGGTTCAAGTTCGACGGCGACGGCTACTACCTGAAGTCGGCCGCCGACATGCGGGAGTACTGGGACAAGGAGGTCCCCGGCGCCGCCGACTCGACGCTGCTGATCGCCGAGCGCGTCGAGTCCTACAAGGACGTGTACACGCACAAGGACCGGCTGCCCTTCTTCGAGGTCCCCGAGGGCTACGACCAGGGCAGCTGGCTGCGGGAAGAGGTCGCGCGCGGTCTCAAGTGGCGCTACCCGGACGGCGTCCCGGACGAGTACTACAACGAGCGCATCGAGATCGAGCTCGACGTCATCATCGGGAAGGGCTTCCCCGCCTACTTCCTCATCGTGGCCGACCTCATCAACTACGCCCGTAAGGTCGGCATCCGCGTCGGCCCCGGCCGTGGTTCCGCCGCCGGCTCGCTGGTCGCGTACGTCCTCGGTATCACCAACCTGGACCCGATCCCGCAGAAGCTGCTGTTCGAACGGTTCCTGAACCCCGAGCGCGTCTCGATGCCCGATATCGACATCGACTTCGACGACCGCCGCCGCGGCGAGATGATCCGCTACGCCACCGACAAGTACGGCGTCGACAAGGTCGCGCAGGTCATCACCTTCGGCACCATCAAGACCAAGGCGGCCATCAAGGACTCCGCGCGCGTCCACTTCGGCCAGCCGGGGTACGCGATCGCGGACCGGATTTCGAAGGCCCTCCCGCCGCCGATCATGGCGAAGGACATCCCGCTCTCGGGCATCGTCGACTCGAAGCACGAGCGCTACGGCGAAGCGGCCGAAGTCCGCGCGCTCGTCGAGACCGACGAGGAGTGCAAGACGATCTTCGAGACCGCGCGTGGTCTCGAAGGCCTGATCCGCAACGCCGGCGTCCACGCCTGCGCGGTCATCATGTCCTGTGACCCGCTGACCGACGCCATCCCGCTGTGGCAGCGCGACGACGGTTCGATCATCACCGGCTGGGACTACCCGTCGTGCGAGGCCATCGGCCTGCTGAAGATGGACTTCCTCGGCCTGCGGAACCTCACGGTCATCGGTGACGCGATCGACAACATCAAGACCAACCGCGGGATCGACATCGACCTTGACACTCTCGGCGTCGAAGATCCGGAGACGTACAAGCTGCTCTCCCGCGGTGACACGCTCGGCGTGTTCCAGCTGGACGGCGGGCCGATGCGTGACCTGCTGCGCCGGATGCAGCCGACGGTGTTCGACGACATCGTGGCGGTGGGTGCGCTGTACCGCCCCGGCCCGATGGGCATGAACGCGCACAACGACTACGCCGACCGCAAGAACGCGCGGCAAAAGGTCAAGCCGATCCACCCCGAGCTCGAAGAGCCCCTGAAGGAGATCCTGGCCGACACCTACGGCCTGATCGTCTATCAGGAGCAGATCATGCACATCGGCCAGAAAGTGGCCGGGTATTCGATGGGCCGCGCGGACGTCCTCCGCCGCGCGATGGGCAAGAAGAAGCAGGAAGTCCTCGAGAAGGAGTTCGTCGGCTTCGAAGAGGGGATGAAGGCGAGCGAACTTCTCCCCGGCGGTTTCTCGTCCGAAGCGATCAAGGCGCTCTGGGACACGATCCTCCCGTTCGCCGGCTACGCGTTCAACAAGAGTCACGCGGCCGCGTACGGCCTGATCTCGTACTGGACCGCGTACCTCAAGGCGAACTTCACGCCGGAGTACATGGCCGCGCTGCTCACCTCGGTCGGTGACAACAAGGACAAGTCCGCGGTCTACCTCTCGGAATGCCGCCGCCTCGGGATCAAGGTGCTCCCGCCGGACGTCAACGAGTCGGCGCTGAGGTTCGCGGCCGTCGGGGAGGACATCCGCTTCGGCATGGGTGCCGTCCGCAACGTCGGCGCGAACGTCGTCGAGTCGATCATCAAGACCCGCGAGGAGAAGGGGAAGTACTCCTCCTTCACCGATTTCCTCGACAAGTCCGAGCTGGTGGCCTGCAACAAGCGGGTCATCGAATCGCTGATCAAGGCGGGCGGGTTCGACTCGCTCGGCAACACACGGCTCTCGATGATCCAGGTGCACGAGGACGCGGTGGAGGCCGTGGTCCCGCTCAAGCGCCAGGAGGCGATGGGCCAGTTCGACCTCTTCGGCTTCGGCGGGGACGACGACGCCGGGGACGCGGTGTCCTCGTCGCCGCTCGCGCATCTGAAGTTCGGCGAAGAGGAGTACCCGCGTAAGCAACTCCTTGCCTACGAACGGGAGATGCTCGGTCTGTACGTCTCGGCGCATCCGCTGGACGGCGCCGAGCGCATCCTTCGCAAACACGCGCCGCGGCCGATCGCCGCGATCCTCGCCGACCCGCCGAAGGAAGGCGAGCTGGTCGTCTCCGGGCTGATCACCTCGCTGGAACGCCGGGTCAACAAGAAGGGCGAGCCCTGGGCGATCTGCACCATCGAGGACATGGACGCCTCGCTCGAGGTGCTGTACTTCCCGAAGTCCTACGCGATGTTCTCCGCCGACCTCATCGAGGACAACGCGGTGCTGGTCAAGGGCCGGGTGAACTGGCGCGAGGACAAGATGTCCATCTTCGGCGGCGGGCTGGTGCCGCTCGACCTGTCCGAGGTCGGCAACGGCGACGACGATCTGCCGCTGGTCCTGCTGGCCGCGGCGGAGAAGATCGACCAGTCGGTGGTCAGCGAACTGAAGCAGACCCTGCTGGCGCACAAGGGCGAGACGCCGGTGCACCTCAAGCTGGTCGGCAAGAACCAGACGGTCTTCGCGCTCTACGACTATCCGGTCAAGGTGACGTCGATGCTGATCGGTGAGCTCAAGGGCATCCCCGGGATCGCCGCCAGCACCTGATGAGCGCCTACGAACCGGACCCCCGGCGCTGGAAGGCGCTCGCCGTCTCCCTCGCCGCCGGGTTCATGGGGCTGCTCGACGTCAGCATCGTCAACACGGCGCTGCCCTCGATCCAGAAGGACCTCGGCGCGTCGAGCGGCGGGATCCAATGGGTGGTTTCGGGTTACGCGCTGGCTTTCGGGTTGGTGCTGGTGACCGGTGGCAGGCTCGGTGACGCGCTCGGCCGCCGTCGCATGTTCCTGTTCGCGCTCGCCGCGTTCGTGCTGACCAGCGCGTTCGCCGGCGCGGCACCGAACGAGACGACGCTGATCATCGCGCGGCTCCTGCAGGGATTCGCCTCGGGCATGATGACGCCGCAGAACAGCGGGATGATCCAGGACCTGTTCCGCGGTGCGGAACGAGGCCGCGCGTTCGGCATGTTCGGCGCCACCGTGGGGATTTCGACCGCGGTCGGGCCGGTGCTCGGCGGCGTGATCCTGGCCGTCTTCGGTGACCCGGAAGGCTGGCGCTGGGTCTTCTACGTGAACGTGCCCATCGGGATCCTCGCGTTCGCGCTGGCCCTGAGATGGCTGCCGAAACCGGAGACACCGGCGAGAAGCCTGCGAGGTGAGATCGACTTCGTCGGCATCATGCTGCTGGGTGTCGCCGTGCTCGGTGTCCTGCTTCCGCTGATCGAATCCGAACAGGGCGGGCTCAGCAGCCTGTGGTGGCTGTTCCTCGTCGCGGTGGTCTTCGGTTTCGCCTTCGTGCGCTGGGAACGTTCGATGGTGCGGCGCGGCCGTCCGCCGCTGCTGGACACCCGCCTGTTCACCGGAACCCCGGGGTACGCGACGGGCGCGGCCGTCGGCGCGCTGTACTTCAGCGGGTTCACCGGGATGTGGCTGGTCTTCGCCATCTTCTTCCAGCAAGGCCTCGGCTACACGCCACTGCAATCCGGGCTCGCCGTCACCTCCTTCGCCCTCGGCTCGGCCGTGTCGGCGGCGATCGCGGGACGGCTGGTGCCGAAATGGGGCCGCAAGCTCACCGTCACCGGGCTGGTGATGGTGATCGCCGGGATGGTCACGGTCGCCGTGCTCGCCGGTCAGGATCCCGGCGCCGCGGCGGGGTGGTGGTTCGCGCTGCCGTTGCTCGTCGCGGGTGTCGGTGGCGGAATGGTCATCTCGCCCAACACCACGTTGACCCTGGAATGCGTCCCGACGTCGATGGCCGGTGTGGCCGGGGGAGCGTTGCAGACCGGACAGCGGATCGGCACCGCGATCGGCACGGTCGTGCTGGCCTCGGTCTTCCACGCGGTACTCGGCGCGAACGGCGGCTACCCGTGGGCGCTGACCGCGGCGATGCTGTGCGCCGCCGTCCTGACGAGTTCGGCGCTTCTACTCGCGGTGATCGAACTTCGTGCCCGCCGGAAGCGGCGTTTGCTCACCGAGCGGGAGGAAGCCGAGCGGGCTGCCGCCGACAGTTGACGCGGCTGAGTCTTCCGCACGGGCCGATGACTACGTTCGGCAAGATCGGATGCTCCATCCGAGTGACTGAAGCTGTCATCCCCTGGTGCTACTCAGAGCAACCGGGTACACCTAACGGAGCCTTCACCGCTGTGCTTTGGCTACCGACAGTGGTATTTCTGTCGATCGATCGGGGATGGATCGATCGGCGGGAGCGATCGTGGCGAGTCCGGAGTTCTCAGGAATGGACACCCGCGGTCACGAACCGGTGGACAGCCGTCGGCGTCCGCGGGGGACCGTTCGGCGGCGGCCGGCTCAACACCACTGGCGAGCCGAGTACCGGTGAGGCATTCGCGCGGGTGGGTTCGTGCGGGGGTCGCCTGGGGAGGTGCACCCGGCCCGGACCCACCCGCCGCGCGTTCTCCGAGTGTGTGAACCGCTTTCGGCTGCGAAGATCTCCGCAGATCGACATGGCGAGGAGCACTGATGGCGGAGAGTTCTGTCCGGCGGAGTCGGCTGCGGGTCTGGTACCGGCCGATGAAGATGCGCGATTCCGGTGAAGGGCATCGGGTCGCGACTCCGCTGGAGCTGTTGTTCGATCTGTGTTTCGTGGTCGCCGTCGCGCAGGCCGCCGCCGGTCTGCACCACGCGATCGCCGAGAACCACATCGGGCACGGGGTGCTCAGCTTCGGGATGGTGTTCTTCGCGATCTGGTGGGGCTGGCTGAACTTCAGCTGGTTCGCGTCGTCGTTCGACACCGACGACGTCCCGTACCGGCTGGTGACGCTGGTCCAGATCGCGGGCGGGCTGACCGTCGCCGCCGATGTCTCGTCGGCGTTCGAGGGCGACTTCACGATCATGGTGATCGGCTACGTCCTGATGCGGCTGGCGATGGTCGTGCAATGGCTGCGCGCCGCACGAACCGATCCGCAGTGCCGCCCGGCCGCGTTGCGGTATGCCATCGGCATCACGATCGTCCAGATCCTCTGGATCGTCCGCCTCGGCCTGCCGGAGTCGCTGGCGCTGCCGTCGTTCTTCCTGCTCCTGGTGGCCGAGCTCGCGGTCCCGGTGATCGCCGAACGCAAGCGCTGGACGGGCTGGCACCCGCACCACATCGCCGAGCGCTACGGCCTCTTCACGATCATCGTGCTGGGTGAATCCATCCTCGGCGCGACCACCGCGATCAAGGAAGGGCTGGACAAAGGCGAGCACGCCGGCAGTCTGATCTCGCTTGCCGCCGCGGGTCTCGTGCTGGTCTTCTCCCTGTGGTGGCTGTACTTCGACCAACCGGGGCACGTCCGGCTCGAGAAGGCGAACAACCTGTTCACCGTCGCGAGCTGGGGTTATGGGCACTACCTGATCTTCGCCTCGGCGGCCGCGCTCGGGGCCGGCCTCGAAGTCGCCGTCGACTACGACACCCATACCGGGCACGTCGCTGCCCTGCCCGCCGCCATGGCGACGACCGTGCCCGTCGCGATCTACCTGCTGAGCGTCTGGCTCATGCACATCGGGCCCACCAACGAATGCCGCCCGATCGCGATCGGCTTCCCGGTGACCGCGGTGCTCGTGCTCGCCGCGTCGTTCACGCCCGCGCCCATCCACATCACCGCCGGGCTCGCCGCCGCCCTCGTCGTGCTGACGGTGGTCGCCACCCATGGCGAGCCTGTTCCGGGGGAGAGCCCGATCGATGCAGGTCAGAGCCTCGGCGCGAAGAAAGGGACCCCCCTGTAAACGCCGGTTTCGGGCCGTGTAATGTTCTCTTCGTCGCCAGGGAAACCGAGCGGCCGCCGGGAACACGAACCAAGCTCCCACCGGATGGTGGTAGAGTGGGTGGTCCCGAACCGGAGAGGTAACTCTACCCCCGCTGAAACGGCAGTTTCGAGCAGGTGTCAGAGTGTGCTCCGGACAAAAGCCAAGAAATGACTGCTTCGGATAAGGCCGCGTGCGGTGCGATCTGGGGTGTGTTGCTTGAGAACTCAACAGTGTGCTAGTGAACTAAGCCAGTAGAGCTTATTGTTTTTGAACCTCGTTTTGGGGTTCCTTTGAGAGCAAGTATTTGCCTCGATCAAATTTGACATTGTTGGAGAGTTTGATCCTGGCTCAGGACGAACGCTGGCGGCGTGCTTAACACATGCAAGTCGAACGATGAAGCCTTCGGGTGGATTAGTGGCGAACGGGTGAGTA